>NZ_BAAJLS010000010.1:0-151562 GCF_057539655.1 Alteromonas sp. 4NH20-0056
GCATATTTACGCTTCCATATTTACACTCTGGTTATTCAGCCTAACAGTTGTGGGTGTCTATGTTCAGGAAAGGCTTGTGGCTACTGGTTGCGTCCACGGGAGTAAGCTGAAAAGGTGGGTGTCTATGTATAAAGGGGGGTGACACCCAATTAATAGCGCTGCGTTTAGCAGCACGATGTTTTTATTATTTTGTATCTAAATGGAGATTATTGGCGCGCTCTACCCATTCCAAATCTTTTGTTTGCTCATCGAGTGTCGCTTTTGCGTCTTCTAAGAAGATGCGGCAGAAATAATCGACCGATTTCATCTTCTGACGATAACGGTTTAGTTGAACTTCCATTTCATGCATGGCGTTCGCAAATTCTGAGTTAGACTTTGACAGCTCGTAATCACACTTAAGGTAAGCACACAATACATCCGCCGCTTTAGCTAAACGAACATGAATATCATCTTTATCTTGCTCAATTAAAGGTTGGTACCGCGCTTGTAGCGTTTCTGGCAACGTTTTGATCAACATCGCCTCAAACCGCTTTTCTAATTTCTTAATAGCAGCCGTCGTTTCCGGGTCATGATATTTAACAGGGCTTGGTATATCACTCATACCAGCAATTTCACTGCCTTCGTGAAATATCGCCATCGCCGCAACTCGATCAGGATCTACCTCTTCATTAAATACGTCAGCCGCTATTGCACCTAACATATGTGCCACCACCGACGCTTCGTAAACATGAGTAGATAGCATCTCATCTTGAAACTGTGCCATTAACGGCCAGCGTTTTACGTTTCTTGCGCGCTGCATCAACCCTATAAAAGCCGAATGAGAATTTGCCATAATTGTCTTTCCCTATTGTTCGCTTGTTGCATAGTAGCATTTGTATTTTAGGTTTTCCGCACAATGTAAAAAATGCAATGTGTTGTGTAAACCTTTAGCACACCGCTGACTTCAAACAACACAAAAAGCCATTAAAAAGAAATAAACCTTTAATAATTAGAAGCTTAACAAAGCGGCACAGTACTCGCATTAGTATTTGTGTCATTACGGAAGCAAAACAAGGAGATAACCATGTTAGGTTGGGCAATTACATTTTTTATCATCGCCATTATTGCAGCAGTTTTTGGTTTCGGCGGAATAGCCGGCGCAGCGACAGGGATCGCGCAGTTTTTATTCTTTATTTTTGTAGCATTGCTAGTAATTTCGCTAATTGCTAACGCATTACGCGGCAAGGCACCAAGGGCATAACTACACCACTATTCAAAACATCAAAGGATTTGGAGAAATATATGATCACATTAAAATCACTTTTAAAATTAGCGGCTGTTTCAGTATTTGCAATGTCAGTAGTTGCATGTGGAGATGGCGAAGCCGAAAATGCAGGCGAAGAGCTTGATGAAATGGTAACAGACGCAGGTAATGCAGTAGAAGATGCTTGTGAAGACGTAAAAGAAGGTGTCGATGCGAAAGATGATGATTGCTAATCATTACGCATAACACGAAAAAGGGCCGATATTATATCGGCCCTTTTTTATTTGCAGTTCTTTCAAACTGAACGAGAAGCACTTAAGCCTCACTCCCCCCCAATTCACGGGCTAAATCATCGAGCTTAGATAGCGTGGTATCGAACTCACCGAGTACGTACCGATAAGACACATAAACGTGAGTGTCACTTCGACCGAACTTAACGCGTAAGTCATCAGCATCGAAATGTTTTACGGTGTTTAAAAACCGATACGCACGCATCTCGCTTTCAAACACGTACTCAATTTCGTTGTTCATACTAATCAAGCACCTTCGGGTTTGCTTCAATAATTGCCGCAAAACGCGCAAGCAACGCTACCTCTTCAGTATCAACCACACCGTGAGAAAGCCACGCATTAACTACATCACGGGCAGACATACTTTCACCGTGCTCTAATTTATTTGTCATTAATGTAAGCTGCACGTTGGTTCTTATGTCTGACAAATTATCCGGTGTTTGGTTTTCAGTAACCACTTCTAGCGCTACCGTCAGCCACGCTCTATCACGAGTATGAGGGGTGTCTGCGGTAAGTAACGCCAGTAAACGCTTTCCTATTTTCTCACCATCTTCTGTATCAACCTGTGGTATTTCACCACGTTCTAATACGCGTAACAGCGCTGTTGCGCGTTCACGCAACCTGCGGTTCTTTGCCTGCTGTTGACTGTCGTTAAGCTGCTTTCGAATAACACCAATTTGGCGTTCCACTTTTTGCAATTGCGGCTTCGTTAAACCCGGCAAATCACGTTCAAAGTCGTCCAACCGCGCTTTTTTCTCAGTGGCACTGTCAGTCTCTGCAATACTCGTCAACGTCTCAAGTAGCGCTTCAGCCTGGGCCTGACTTGCTTGGTCTTGAGCTTTTCGGCTTTCCTTCAATTTTGCAAAAAGCGTATCGTTTGCCGATTTAAAAGCGCTCCACAGTTTGCTTTCACTACGCTTCCCAGCATGACCAATTGCTTTCCACTGTTTTTGCAATGCTTGGGCTGCGTCAGCGGCCTGCGAGACATCTTGCGCTTCACATAGCGCTAGCGCTTCGTCGACCAATGCAGATTTTTTCTCTGCGTTTGAAAGCCTCCACGCTTTAACTCTCTCTTGATGTGGCGCCAATGCTTCATGCCAAGATTGCTTTAGCGTCTCATATTGCGCCTTTTCAACTTGCCCCGTCACACTCCATTTTTTTGAAAGACGGTCTACCTGCTTTGATAACACATCTTCTGGCAAGGATGCATCTAAAACAGTAGCTTCTTCAACTAGCGCTTTACGGATGGCGAGTGCTTCGGCACGCTGAGCATCTAACTCGGCGTAATGTTGTCTGCACGGCTGAAACGCTTTTTCTAATGCTTCGTCGAACGCGCCTTGCAGCGCTGTATCGTCACCGTCATCGGCACCGGTTAAACTAAGCCATTGCTGCCTTAAAACACGAATTGCTTCACTTCGTTCTTTAATATCACCCGCTTCGCTTTCAGCAAGTTGTTGTGCTTGCTCAACTAACAATGGTTTTCGAGGCGCTGCAAGGTATTGTTGCCACCCTTCCAATCGCTCAATTTCACTTGCTGTATTATCAAAACGAATTTGTAATTGCGATTGCTGCTCAACCGTTAGCCCACTGAAAGAAGCCTTTACTCGGTTAAACTTCGCCATGGCTGCACGAAACCTTCCCTGGCTAACCAAGCTGTCTATGACTGAAAGTTGCTTACGAACACTGTTCATTTCGTTTTTCGAGCGACTTGTTACCTCTCGCTGTTTTGCACGAATATCACGGCGTACTTTTTTAAATCGCGCGTCAATTGACACTGGCGATTTGATTAATTGTGCAGAAATACTGTTGTATTTTTCTTGCAGCGCTTCAAATTGCGCGACCACGCCATCAACCTCGTTAGCATTAACATCGCTTGTCGTCTCAGAACTATCTGCCCCGTCTTCTCTCGCGGCATCCCGCGTTAGTGCCTCAGCACGCTCTACGCATAAAAGTAATTTTTGCGCATACTGCTGCTGCATGGCGAAGGCATCTAACGTCTCATTTAGCGCTGCGGCTTTTGCTTTTGCATTATCAACATTTTGATAAGACATGCGCGTTAATTGCTCAATGGTGGCTTCCACACCTCTGACTGACTCGTTTACCACCGCGACGTCTGCCAGCGTCGCCTCGCACAGCCGCTCGTCAAATAACCAATTGACCTGTTGCTGTGCATGCTCCATCTGCTGTTTGTAGAGTTCTAACAGCGACGTAAGCGCGTCAGCACGCTGCTGGGCTTCCCACTGTGGTTTTATTTGCGCAAGGTAACGGGTAAGTTGTGTATGAATTTTTTCATACTTTACCGCAATGTCTTTAGCTTGTTCATCATCGAGCAACTTTATATCTTGCAACAGTGATGCATACTCAGTTTCAAGCGCTACTTTTTTCGATTCAATTGCTTCGACGTCTTGCTTATCTTTTAACGCTTGGTATTTAGATAAGCATAAGGTAAATGCGCGAGCCAACGCTTTTGGCTTTTGAGCTTCAACGAGTAACGCATCGACACGCGCGTCCAACACAGCTTGCATCTCTTCAGAGGTTACTTTCTTAGCAAGCTTTTGCAGCATAGTAATATCGTTGATAGACGACACGATATGTGCCTTTAACTCATCAGACGACGTGTTTACTAGAACGAACTGCGTAAATGAGGGCTTGTCTACTTTTGTGAGAAGTGCTTTTGCCAACACGGCGTTGTCAATTATCGAGGTGTTTTTGCTCGCCACATGTTGAATTAGCTCAGCATTAGCGTTTTCACGTAAATAAGCATCTCGCTCTGAGTCAGACAATACAATATCGCTCGTTTGTAACAGTGCACTTTCAACCCGCCTTTCAGCAAGGCGTTTTACTCTGTCATTTTTGGCAATCTGAGCCATTTTCTGCCATAGAACAAACGTATTGAGTTTTTCAAGTGCCGCTACACTGACGTCCGCACTGTCGTCATTAAACGCAAGCTCGTGGAGTATTGTTTTTTCTGCTGGCTTTTCTGGTGAAAGGTTGTTGATTGCTTCTAACCGCTTTTCGGGCTTTGAACTGGTATACGATGCTGCAAATAACCGACTAAATATCATCCTGTTTAAACCGCGCTATGGTGTTGTTATCATCTTTTTCATCTACAAGTGCACGTTTAAAATCTTGTTTGCTTTTGTGCACAATTTCGCCATTTCCACCAACCGTCATATGTTCCGACGACTTTTCAATTTTGGCTTGGTACAGCATTACCATCTGCATAGAGCTGGCTTTTTGATCCTCAGTGAGAGGATTTCCATCAGGCCACTTACCTGTTTCCACCGCAAGACGTAGGCGCTCATAAAGCTCTGGCGTCATGCTGTTAACTAATACTTCTACATTCATGAATTAAAACGCTTAATTAATACAATACGGGCACGATTAACCAAATACCAAACAAAGCCCGATACGCTCGCCACTATGGCTAAGTTATGCTGCAAATCACCAGGTTTGGTGCCACCCCAATACATGAAACCAAAACCTGCGACAAAGATAAGCATAGCAATGAGCGACTGGTTTTGAATACTCTGAAGTTTCTTAAACTTTTGTAACTGCTGCTTACGTTCAATGTCTTCAGCACTTGCATTACCAATTTTAAAATCGCAATGCGGGCAGCTGCTTGCCTTATCAGACGTTTTTTTGCTGCATGACGGGCAATTTACTAATGCCATATGTTGCTCCCGTTTGAAAATACATGAGATAAAACCCAAGTAGCGCTAAATAAGTGAGGTGCGCAATAATACTTAACTTAGTTACGCCTGTGAAGCGCAGTTGGTTTTAATGCGCCAATAGATACAAAAAAAGCGTGTAACGACACCCGTTTTTTAACGGATGCCGGAACACGCCTTCATTAGTGACAATTATTTTTTATTTCGTGCCCAATAATCGTTCACTGTTTCTTTCATTTCTTTACTTAACAGCATAATGCCGAACAAGTTTGGAAGGGTCATCACAACGATAGCGACTGCTGATAGCGCCCACACTAACGTGGTATCAGAGAACGCCGCCCAAACAAAACCTGCCACGTAAATCACGCGATAAGGCATTACTGAACGGGGACCAAGCAAATAGGTCATCGCGCGGTCACCGTAATACGACCATGCAATCGCGGTTGAGAAGGCAAACAGCATCAGACCAATCGAAACAATATACTGCCCAAAGTCCCCAAAGAAACCGCGGGTAAAGGCAATCGTGGTCAGCGCAGCTGAATGCACTAGCGATTTACCGCTAATTTCCAAATTGTCTTTAACAGGCTTACCTTTTTCAATTTTAAGCGTACCAGTAAACAAGTCTTCGCTACCCACCGAATATTTCACGTCTTCAGCGACTGAACGAGAGTTTAATAGTGTAAACCCGCCACTAACTGCTGTGCCATTAACTACCGATATAGTGCCGTTAAACGCGTTGACTTCATTACCTTCTACGTCGTTAAGATAACCGTAGAGTTTATCTACATCCGCTTGGTTACTATCATCGTACTTGCCCTCAACAAACAGCATATCTGAACGATCGAAGACGTTTTCGTGCTTCTCTTTCCATACACCGGAAGACAGGATGACTAAGCCGGTAATGGTACAAATAACAATTGTGTCAATGAAAGGTTCAAGTAACGAAACCATACCTTCAGATGCTGGCTCTTTAGTTTTCGCCGCAGCGTGAGCAATAGGTGCAGACCCCTGACCCGCTTCGTTAGAAAACAGACCTCGGTTAACACCACGGTTAAAGGCATATGCTAATGAAGCACCTAAGAAGCCACCCGCAGCGGCAGAACCCGTGAAGGCATCGTTAATCACAGAGACAAACGACGGACCAATATTCTCAAGGTTCGCGAAAATCACGCCCATCGCCCCGATAAGATAAATAACGGCCATCACCGGCACTACACGCGCAGTAAACGCGGCAATCCTCTGAATACCGCCAAGGATAACAAGCGCCAGCAAAATACCTAACACGCTGCCAACCATCCACGGCTCAAAACCGAATGTAGCCTCGATGCTCTGCGCGATACCGTTACTTTGTGGCAAATTACCCGTACCGAATGAGCTGATGACGGTCGCGATAGCAAACGCTACAGCCAACCACTTCATGTTCAAGCGTCTATCCATGTAGTACATGGGACCACCCGCCATGGTGCCGTCTTCAGTTTTTACCCGGTATTTATGTGACAAAGTTACTTCTACAAACTTTGTTGTCATACCTAAGAATGCTGTTACCCACATCCAGAATAATGCTGCAGGGCCGCCAAGGAAAATAGCAAACGCAACACCACTGATGTTACCGGTTCCAACCGTTCCAGATAGCGCGGTAGTTAGTGCTCGGAAATGGGTGGTATCACCCGGATCGCTTTCTTTATCAAACTTACCCGTAACCACTTGCCACGCATGCTTAAAAAATCGAATTTGCGGGAATTTTAGGTATATGGTGAAAAACAACCCCACGCCAAGAAGCACGTAAGGAAACCACCCTGCTCCCCCTAAAAACCCGTCTAGTAAAACGAGAAAACTGTATAACCCTTCCAAGGTGACTCCCCTCTAAATTTTGTTGTTATGATTTCTTTTTTTGGATGTTTTATTTTTCGGTAATGACCGTCGATAACCAAGATGCTTATGGATATAAAAAACGGGTTATTAACCTATCATAATAACCCGCCTAATCTCCTGTTATTTTAACTTGCTGATTACCGCTTTTACCGCGATCAACAAATCTTCACCTAATTGTCTACTGCGCTGTACAGACCAACCGTACACATCATCAGGCACGTCAGCGTTATCTTTAAAAGGCATCTCAACGGTATAAGCCATACACGAGAATTTATGACCAACCGCGTTTGAGGCTACGGTTAGATTGGCCTTACCAGGTTCATCTTTATCGTAGCCGTAAACGTCTTGAAATTCGGGCGTAGCCGCCATCAGTGTATCTTTAAAGGTATTCTCAAGGTCTGCAATGGTTGCGTTATAACCTGGGTTACCCTCAGTACCGGCAACGAAGTTATATGGCAATGCCTCATCACCGTGAAGATCCAAATACATATCAACGCCAATATCAGTCATCGCGTTGAGGACATAAAGTACTTCAGGACTTTTCTCTGCTGTCGGTGTAGCCCACTCTCGGTTGAGGTTTGTGCCTACCGCATTAGTGCGTAAGTGGCCTCTAGCGCTGCCGTCAGGATTCATATTAGGAACAATGTAGAAAACAGCATCGTCAAGCAGCTTTCTTCCTAAGCCATCCTGCTCATCAAGCAAGCGGTAGATTAACCCTTCGGCACACCATTCGGCCATGGTTTCACCTGGATGCTGACGGGCCGTAATCCACACCTTTTTCTTTTCAGGCGTCTCTTCACCAATCACAAGCATTGACATATCTCGACCATCTAGAGTCAAGCCAAGAAAGCGGTGCTCACACATTAAGGACATCTGTGCATCATGAATTAAGTCTAAATGACGCTCATAGCTGTAAGGAATAAAGTACGCGAAGTAAACACTAGGTTGTTCTAGCGTAAGCGAGAACGTTAAGTTATCGCCGTCGAATTTACTTGGCACGCGAAACCATGTCTGGCGGTCATAAGAAGCCAACACATTATACTCTTCCCATCCAGCTGGATACGCTGACTTAGCTAAATTTGTCAGTGTCATGGTGTGCGTAACGAATGTTTCGCCCACTAATCTAAAATGGAACCACTGTGCAAACTCGGATTGATTGTCGTTGGGTATCGAAAGAATGATCTTTTCGGGTGATGCTGCGCTAACAACGTCGATGTTACCGCTATCGAATTGACTGGAAATATGCATGGACTGTCGTTTTCCTTGTTATTTGTGCGCTAATTTAGCATAGACAATAGTAGAAATACTATTGGAAGCCTCGTGTTTTCTGCGCTCAGTAGTATAGGTTTTGTTTACACAAACAAAAAACCGACCACTTTAGGTCGGTTTTTATACAGCACTTAATATTAAAGTGGCAGTGTTGGGAACGTAATCCCCGCCATATCACGCACTACACGCATTACCTGGCAGCTGTAACCAAACTCATTGTCATACCAAACGTATAACGTTAAGCGATTGTCAGCCACAATTGTCGCTTGCGAATCGACGACTGACGCCGCGCGCGAGCCAACTAAGTCTGTAGATACAATTTCTTTACTGGCGGTGTAGTCAATTTGGTGCTGAAGCGATGAAAACAACGCCGTATCGCGCAAGAATTCATTCACCGCGAGTCTGTCAGTGGCAGTCTTAAGGTTTAAGTTAAGAATGGCCAGTGAAACATTAGGCGTCGGTACACGAATAGCATTACCCGTAAGCTTACCTGCTAGTTTAGGGTAGGCCTTAGATACCGCTTTCGCTGCGCCAGTCTCAGTGATAACCATGTTAAGTGGCGCGCTTCTGCCGCGTCGATCACCTTTGTGGTAGTTATCAATAAGGTTCTGATCGTTGGTGTATGAGTGAACGGTTTCAACATGACCGTTATCAATACCATATTCTTCATCAAGCGCTTTTAGCACTGGCGTAATTGCATTTGTTGTGCAACTTGCCGCAGAAATAATAGTATCTTCAGGCAATATTTCATCGTGATTAACACCGTGAACGATGTTCTTGATATCGCCCTTACCAGGTGCCGTAAGTACTGCTTTCGCTGCGCCTTTGGCTTTTAGGTGTAACCCAAGCCCATCGCGGTCACGCCAGATACCCGTGTTATCAACAACGATCGCGTTGTTGATACCGTATTTCGTGTAATCAACTTCATCAGGGCTATTGGCATAGATGACCTGAATATATGAACCGTTGGCTTTTAAGGCATTCTTTTCTTCATCAATTGAAATGCTGCCATTAAAAGGTCCATGGACCGAGTCACGACGAAGTAAACTTGCGCGTTTTTCTAAGTCCCCTTCTCTTCCGCCGCGGACAACAATGGCGCGTAAGCGAAGTTTATTATTCTCACCCTGACGCTCTATCAACAAGCGAGCAAGAAGGCGACCTATACGACCAAACCCATAAAGTACAACGTCTTGAGGTTCTTGTTCATCGTTCTTATCAACAACGTCGTTTAGTTTTTCTTTGAGGTAGGCCGTTAGGTCGGTGTTGTCAACCGCAGAGCCGAAATTAAAATCAAAAGCCAGTTTGCCAATATCTATTTGAGCAGGCGCTAATTGCATGTCATTCAACGCTTCAAGAATAGGAAAGCTTTCTCTTAGGCGTAGTTTAATGCCTTCGTGTAAGCGTACTTTTCTGTGTGCCTTGATGATGTCTGTTGCACTAGCATTAAGTAGTGAGCGACCATAAACAGAAATTTCTATTGCTCTATTTCGGTATAATTTACCGATTAAAGGCAACATCATTTCTGCGTATTCTTGGCGCTCCTGCCAGCTACTTTGTAATTCCTGCTCAAACTGTTGATTCATGCTTCTGCCTTCATTGATGAAAATTAACGGTTATTTGCACGTCAGCTATTGTTATTCTTAGGGTACACTCGGTGAGTTATCGTCTGACGATGACGGGCATAATCTTAATAAAACAACCTAGGATGACCAAATTGTTGATAAATTTCAGAAAACTAACAATAACGTCTACTTCGCGCCGTTTGTTTGGTAATTTTCCAACAAAAACGCTACATACACTTTTCGTATTGCTTGTAAGTTTGGTACTGCAAGGCTGCGGTGACTTCTTCGAACCTACAATCAGTGAAATCTGCGACGAAAACAGCGAGTTATGTCTGGATCTTAGCTTAGATGCCCGCTGTAGGTACGAAAGAGCGGATATTATTCGAATACGTTACTATCACCAAGATGACAAAACGGACGCGTACAAATACCCGTTGTTACTAGCCTTCGAAGATTACTTAGTCTGTGTCGACGAGGTGCAGCACATTGAACATATTAAGCGTAAAGGAAAAGAAGCGACTCGGCTAAAAGGGGTTATTACCGCGCAAAAAGAATTGAAGCGGCTCGCAAGAGAAACGAAAAGCTCTCTTGATCCCTACCTATCTTATTATCATTGGACGCGCTTCAACGATAAAGACGCCTTTCACCGTTTTGAAAGGTACGCAGCAAGCAATAAGGTGAGAGACCCTGAGCTCTTGGTTTCACTAGCTTCGGCACAGATAAAGACAGACCAAGTGCGAACTATCAAAACGCTATATCGGGCATTAAGTTTATACGATGACCCCGATAATATTGATATCGGTATTTACCATTCTCTTGCGTCAATCGGCATGGATACCGAAAATTATCGCATGGCTTACGTATGGTATGGAGTAAGCGAAGCGTTTGATGAGCGTATGCCTTCTATTCAGCGAGAACAACTAGGCGACGCATTTAATTTACCGGTTTCAATCCTTGATAACATTATTGACGATATTGTGTCTTCATTAAATTCAGGCGAGTTTAATGCCGATACGCTGATGCTTGACCGACTGTGATTTTGAAAATGAATTACACTTTCAACGGCTAAAAAAATGAAAAAATCCGCGGTTATGCCGCGGATTTTCGTGTGGTCTTTCGCTACCGAGCCCAAAGAGGTTAAATTTTAACCAGAAGTTCACCTTTCATAGACCCTTTGCTCAGCGCGATTACCCTTTTACTAAGCTGTTGTCCTCACCGTTGAAGGTAAGTGACAATGAGTTCACGCAGTAACGCTGACCTGTTGGCGCAGGTCCATCAGAAAATACATGCCCTAGATGTGAATCACATTGTTTACAATAAATTTCTACCCGACGCATCCCAAGCGAGTTATCTTCACGATAGCCTACGTTTTCAGCGTCAAGTTGTTTGAAGAACGAGGGCCAACCGCAGCCTGCATCAAACTTGGTATCTGATGGAAATAACGCTGCATTACAGCATTTACAAACATAAATGCCCTTGCGGTTTTCATCTAATAATGCACCGGTAAATGGTCGCTCTGTGCCCGCTTCTCGGCACACGCGATATTCGTCTTCACTTAGTTTATCTTGCCACTCATTATTTGACATTTTTCTCTCCAAACAAAAAAAGGTGTATTTAACAATACACCTTTTCAGACATTATCAGTGAAAGGGTTATCTTAGCGTTTGATAGCCGTTTCGGGGCGAGCTGGATCACTCCACTCGATGTGGTACTTCTTCCCAGGCGCTTTATCAACGCGTTGATAGGTATGCGCACCAAAGTAGTCACGTTGCCCTTGCAGCAGGTTCGCCGGCAATACTGCTGTTCTATAAGAATCGTAATAACTCAGTGCTGACATCATCGCTGGGCATGGAACACCAGCTAGTGTTGCCTGCGCAATAGATTGACGCCAATCAGATTGATACTCAGAAATTTGCTGGGCAAAGAATGGGTCCATCAACAGGTTTGATAGATCTTCATTGGTTTCATACGCTTTCGAAATGGATTGCAAGAACACAGCACGAATAATACAGCCTGCTCGCCATATCTTTGCAATTTCGCCGAACTCTAATTTCCATCCGTGCTCTTTGCCTGCCATCGCCATCAACTGGAACCCTTGCGCATATGCACAAATCTTTGAGCAGTAAAGCGCTTGTTCAAGCTGATTTACGATAGCCATCTTTTCTTCATCAGAATAGGTTACTGCGTCAGGACCTGTTAACACTGCGCTTGCAGTTACACGCTCTTCTTTCAAGCTTGAAATACTGCGCGCAAAGACTGCTGACGTGATGGTTTGTGCTGGGCTGCCCACCTGAAGCGCACTGACTGCCGTCCATAGGCCCGTCCCTTTTTGTCCGGCTCTATCTAGAATTACATCTACTAAAGGCTGCTTGGTTTCTGGGTCAAGTTGCTCTAACACTTCGGCACTAATTTCGATAAGGTAACTATTTAGCTTTCCATCGTTCCAACGTCTAAATACTTCTGCTATTTCCGCAGGCGCCATATGAAGCGCTTCGCGCATAACATGATAGGCCTCGCAAATAAGCTGCATATCAGCATACTCGATACCATTATGAACCATTTTCACATAGTGACCGGCGCCAATAGGGCCTATATAAGTGGCACAAGGTTCGCCCTCAATTACAGGCTGTCCCGGTGTCGTGCTCTCTATTGGCTTACCGGTTTGTGGATCGACTTTCGCTGCAATTGATTTTAATACTGGCTCAATGCGAGTCCATGCGTAAGGATTACCAGAAGGCATTAGAGAGGGACCAAATCGTGCCCCAACTTCACCACCAGATACCGCTGTTGAGAAAAATACGAATTTTCCTCTGTACTGCTCCTCGCGAGCAACGCTATCGGTCCATAGTGAGTTACCAGTATCAACGATTATATCGTCAGCGTTAATTCCAGCATCAATGAGGTGGTTACAAACATGGTCTACGGGATCGCCTGCCGGCACAGACAAGATAATAAGATGAGGCGCTTTTAATTTGCTAAGAAGCTCTGTGTATGAGCTACACCCTTCAACGCGTGGCGCAGTTCCTTCGGCTCTTTCAGACGCATCCTTGGTTAGGATAGCGTCAACTTTCTGCTGATCTAAGTCAAAGCAAGCAACACGATAACCATGGTCAACCAAGTTCATCGTTAAGTTACTGCCCATCACACCTAATCCGATAAAGCCAATATCGCACGCGATCGATGTGTTCTGATTTCCACCTTCATTTTGCATAGGTTCACCCTCACATTCCAGATGGGTGCGCATGATACCATCTGGATAAATAAAGAACAGCTTATCATGACAATATCGATACGGTATGCCGCTTTTGTCGTCAACGGTAAAGCTTACGGCGTAATTTCACTAAAACTAAACAATGCTAACGAGCGATTTGCTTGCAAGAATACTTTTTGAATGCAAATAGATGGCTGATCATCTAACGACGCGTAGCGTGTGTCTAGATGCAGTGTCCATCCTCCGCTCTTTGGTGGTGTAGGAAGGTGAAACCTGACATCGTTATCGCTGGCGTTAACACACAAAAACCAGTGCTCCACGGAGCTATGAGCAGAAGCACACCCTTTTATTTCAACGCCGAATGCTTTGTTATGTTTTGCGTTCCAATCCTCAGATGCTTTGTCAGATCCATCTGGTTTAAACCAATTAATCTGACTAACATTTCTGCCCAGGGTGAAATGGTCATCATCGAGCTTTAATTCACTGAGTAAACTTGACGTTTGACGCAGTCGGACGGCGTATTGGCAAAACGACAAGAAATCTTGTTTTCTCTTGTTAAGGGACCAATTAAACCAACTTATGGGGTTGTCCTGACAGTAGGCGTTGTTATTGCCGTTTTGTGTCCGACTTAATTCGTCCCCCCCTAAAATATGCGGGGTTCCCTGAGAGAAAATTAAGGTCGCAAATAAATTACGTTTCTGGCGTTCACGCAATTGGATGATTGCCGTGTCAGTGGTCTCGCCTTCAATGCCATAATTGTGAGAAAGGTTATGCCCATGACCATCACGGTTATCTTCTAAGTTGTCTAAGTTATGGCGCTCTGAGTATGTCACCATGTCGTGAAGCGTAAAACCATCATGATAAGTAATGTTATTGACCGAGGTGGAAATATGGCGCAGCCCTTTGTGAAATATGTCTCGCGACCCCATTAACCGCGTCGCAAAATCTGCCGTTACACCATCATCAGAGCGCCAAAACGCACGCACCGTATCTCGGTACTTATCGTTAACTTCTAACCATGGCGAAGGAAAGTTTCCAACCTGATAACCGTTAGGTCCAATATCCCAAGGCTCAGCAAGTAATACTTTATCTTTCAATGTAGGATCTTGGCTAATGGCCCGTAACAGGCCAGATGTTTTCGTATATTCTTGAGGCTCTCTTCCTAGCGCAACCGCTAAGTCAAACCTAAAACCATCAACACCAACCGTAGAGACCCAGAAACGCATAGCATCTAATATCATCCCCATCATAAATGGGTCGCTGGTGTTTATCGTGTTTCCACACCCAGAATGATTTGAGTAGACCGTGTCTTTTTTGTCGGTGGTTTCTAGTAAATATGCGTTGTAAGGGCAAAGCCCTTTAAACGAGAGGATTGGGCCCCCGTGCCCGGCCTCAGCAGTGTGGTTGTACACCACATCAAGGATAACCTCTAGTCCGGCTTCATGGTAAGCCGCTACCATCTGCTTGGCCTCATCGAGCGCATTATTCACCCCATATCGAGGCTCAGGGGCAAAGAAGTTTATCGGGTTGTAGCCCCAATAGTTGGTTAATCCTTTATCAGTAATAAAGGGCTCAGGCATAAACGCATTAACCGGCATAAACTGCACGGTAGTAACACCAAGCTGCTTAATGTGCGCAATAACGCTTGGGTGCGCTGCACCCAGAAATTTACCACGATGCTCAGCAGGTACGTCTGGATGTTGTTTCGTCAGCCCTTTTACGTGGGCTTCATAAATAATGCGTTTATGTTTTCCTATAGGAACTAACGTAGCACATGGCGGCGTTAGCTCGTCTTCGCTCAACACAACGCCCTTTGGAACCATAAACTGTGAATCATGCTTGTAACGTCGTTCGTCCCATTGTAACGGGCGACTGAGCTTTTTAGCGTAAGGATCGATAAGCAATTTATCCGTCGAGAAATCATGAAGGCTATTATCTTGCCCTTCAACCCGATACCCATAATATTGCCCTGCTAGAATCGATGGAACAAAGCCATGCCACACATCACCGGTTTTCTCCGGTAATGGGCATTCAGCAATTGTTTCTTCCGTATCGCCATTGAACAAACACAACATTACCGATTTTGCATTTGGCGCGTAAATGGCAAAGTTACACCCCTCTGGCTTTAGCGTTGCGCCAAGAGGAGTGGGTTCACCATTTTGTATAGTAGAAAATGCTAGCTCATTATCCATCAATTGCTTCAGTATCCTTAAATTACGCTGTCACGTAGAAAATGGTTGCCAATGGTGGCAGCGTAATATCGACAGATTGCGCGCGCCCATTCCACGGTACCGATGTAGGTGTAAGGGTTTGCTCTACCGCAAAGTCACTTCCTCCAAACTCACTCGAGTCGGTATTTAATAACAGCGTGAGAGGTTCGTTGGTATCAACGCCAATTCTAAAATGCTCTCTTGGCACAGGTGTGAAGTTACTTACTACGTACACCTTTTGTTTATTTCCCTTCGCACTGCGTACGAATGAAACAATACTCTGCGACGCATTGTCGTGGTCTAGCCATGCAAACCCTTCGTGAACGTGATCTTGTTCGTACAACGCGGGTGTATCGCGGTACATATGGTTCAGAGCACGATACACCGCTTGAATGCCTCGGTGCTTATCACTCTCTAACGCCGCCCAGTCTAAGCCAGCATCATGATTCCACTCTTTAAATTGACCAAGCTCGTTACCCATAAAGTTGAGCTTTTTGCCAGGATGACCATACATGAAACCTGCATAACATCGAAGATTTGCCGCTTGTTGCCACTCGTCGCCCGGCATTTTGCGCAACATGCTCCCTTTTCCATGCACCACTTCATCGTGCGAAATGGGCAATACAAAATTTTCATCAAACGCGTACACCATACTGAACGTAATATCGCCATGATGATAGTTGCGATAAGCTGGGTCTTTTGAAATATAATTCAAAGAATCGTGCATCCACCCCATATTCCACTTAAAGCCAAACCCAAGCCCACCATCAAACACGGGCCTTGATACTTTAGGGAAGGATGTGGATTCTTCTGCAATGGTCATTGCATCTGGAAACGCATTGTAAACCTCTTCGTTCATCCACCGCAGTAAACTAATGGCTTCGTAGTTTTCATTACCACCGTCAACATTGGGGATCCATTCTCCATCGTTTCTGGAATAATCTAAATAAAGCATTGAGGCAACGGCATCCACACGAAGCCCATCGATATGAAATTTATCTAGCCAATAAAGTGCGTTGGCAACCAAAAACTGCCTTACGGTGTCTTTGCCGAAATCGTAGATACAAGAGTTCCAATCAGGGTGCCAGCCTTTTCGTGGATCGTCATATTCGTATACATGCGTTCCATCGAAACGTGCGAGGCCATGGGCGTCTTCTGGGAAATGCGCAGGAACCCAGTCGATAATAACGCCAATGCCCGCTTGGTGGCACTTGTCTACGAAGTATTTGAAGTCATCTGGTGAACCAAAGCGGCTAGTGGGAGCAAACATACCGACAGGTTGATAACCCCAACTTCCATCAAATGGGAACTCTGAAACAGGCAGTAACTCTAAGTGCGTATACCCCATATCTTTCACATAACCAATCAATTCATCGGCTAATTCGTGATAAGAGAGATAACGTCCATCGCTATCTGCATCTGGGCGCTTCCAAGAACCAAGGTGTACTTCGTAAATGCTCATAGGCTGCGCGTATTTATCGCGCTTTCTAGAGGAAAGCCACTCAGCATCATTCCATGCATAGTTATCGTGGTTGTAGATTTTCGATGCATGTGACGGGTATTGTTCCGCACTAAAGCCTAATGGGTCAGCTTTGTGTGGCAGCTCGTGGCCGTTTGCATCTTTTATTTGATATTTGTAACGAGCGCCTTCGGTAACATTGGGTACAACCAATACCCAATATCCCATGGACGTTTTCTCCATTGGGTGAAGGCTTCCGTTCCAGTGATTAAAATCACCTATTACAGACACAGCAGAGGCGTTAGGGGCAAAAACACAAAATCGAACAACATCAAGGTGCGCGTTATCTGACAGTGTGAGCGACAATAACTGAGCACCGGCTTGTTCGTATAAATTCGCTGGTTTACTGTCAATAAAGTGTACGGCGTGAAACGCTTCGTCTTTAAACTGATACGCGTCAACATAGCTATAATCATTGCTGCCAGCAGTGACATCTACGCGATAATTTTTGCCGTTGCATGTGTTTGGCACTGTCCCTTCAAACAAGCCTAAATCACTGACTTTCTTTAATGCAAGTGAAGCGCTTTTCTTTTTCCCTTTTTCAAGCCACGTCAACGAAACGGTGTCGGCACCCGGTTGCCATACTCTTACTTTATCCCCGTCATTTGTGCTCGTCACGCCAAGTGACGAATACGGATGGGTACACGACGCGTTCTTAAGTTGCTGTGCTAACTGCATTAAATACTCCTGTTAAAAACCCGCTAATCACGGGTTCATTACCTGTAATTTAGGCGATAGTAACCACGCTTACTATTCGCTATTTCTGCATTTAATGGCTATGTAATCCCTAGCCATTACCTGCCTTTTTACGTGCATGGGTTAGCTGATGTGCTAGCCCAGTTATAGCATGATTATGAAAAATATCCTCGACGTTCTGTGTTAGCTTTCTGCGCCAATTCGGATACTCGTTAAACGTACCGGGAATATTCACCGGCTTATCCATTTGTAACCAATCTTCTAGCTGCAAACTCAACAATGCGCTAGAGCCCTTCGCCATATGCACTTGCATCGCATAATTCAACGTTTCTGTCATTGGCGTATTGTTCACATCGCGGCTTACTCGGTCATCTACTGAGCCATGACCATGAAGTGAATCTAATATCGATTGCTTATTGTCATGACGGTCGGTGTAAAGCGTTTGTAGCACCTCATCAGTAGGGTAAAGCCCTAACGTCTTACCGAGTTCTAAGTCTAAACAATGCCAATAACCAATAAGGGTGGGCATATCGTGTGTGGTAAGTGTCGACATAGACTGAACGGGGTAATGACTAGGAGAAAAGAAGCCACCGTCTTCGGCTTGCTCGAAGAAAAATACGCGATAAGAATACACGCCATTATCTGCAAGTTTGCTGCGAATTTCTTCAGGCACAGTTCCAAGGTCTTCACCTATAACTAAGCTTTCATTACGATGGCTTTCGAGCGCTAAAATGCCAAGAAGGTCGTCAACGGGGTAGTAAACGTATCCGCCTGCTTTTGCATTATCACCTCGATATACCCACCACAGACGCAGCAATGCCATCACGTGGTCTATACGTAATGAACCGCTTGATGCCATATTTGCAGAGAACAAATCAATAATGGGTTGATACGCCTGCTCGTACAATTTACGAGGGTCCATGGGAGGAAGTCCCCAATTTTGTCCCAGTGGACCTAAGATATCTGGCGGCGCACCGACACTCGCATCGGTACAATACAAGTCCTTGTTACCCCAAATTTCAGCACTTCCCTCACTAACGCCTACTGCCAAATCACGATACAAACCAATCGTCATCCCACAGTCTGTCGCTTTCTGGCTGGCGGCTTCTAATTGTTGTGCGGCAATCCACTGTAAAAATAGATAAAATTTCACTTCTTTGGCATTGGCTTTTTTAAACTTAGCAACCGCGGCGTTGTGATAATCTTGGAATTCTTTCGGGAATACAGGCCAACCCCAGCTCTCTTTACCTTTTGCTTTTAGGTCTGATTGCAGTGCATCATAAACGGCTAACGTGTCAAGGCTCTCTCCGCCCTCTTCCACAAATGCCTTGAATGCTTTGTTTTGTTTCGTATTCTTTTTTAGAAAGCGGGCGTCATACACCTCAAACACAGCACGTAACGCTTGAAGTTTAAGCTGTGCGACAGCCTCATAATCAACATGCTCAACGTTTCGAGCATGCTCAAGGGTTGCGGTAAATGCCTCTGACTTGACAATAGATTGAACACTATCGTCTTCGAAGCCATCAACCGCTGTTGGGTCGATATATAAATAATTTAACCAACGGCGCGAACTTGGACCATAAGGAGAGCACGCATTGGGGTTAGCAGGATATAAAGCGTGTATAGGGTTTAAGCCTATAAAATCTGCGCCTACGCCCGCTGCATTTTCAATGAGCGTCGTTAAGTCGGTAAAATCACCTATACCCCAGTTACTTTCACTTCTTACGCAATAAAGCTGAACGCTTAACCCCCATACTTTCTTGCCTTCTTTTATTTCTTTTGGTGTAAAACACGCTTTAGGAGCCATAATCATACGGCATTCGCCGAAAGTATCGCCATCTGCCGATAAAGAAAGCGTGTGATAGCCTATTGGGAGAACCATTGGCAAGGTGACAACGTATTCATGAAACTCTACATCGTCGATGTGAGCCATTGTGGTCATTTCAGCATCTACGGGGGTAAAGGTATGCGACAGGGTTTCGCCTGACTCTAGTGTAATCGTTAGCACATGTTCATCGTTTACCAGCTCTAGCGGTAATCGAACGGGAACATTAATAGTTTCATCGGTACGAATAACATGAACAGGATTAAGTACAGATAACCATACTGAATTGATATCGTCTCTCATTTGAGATGCTATCACTTCATCGTTATCCGTGTCATAACCAAGCGCATTGAGTAACTTGGTTTTACTCGATTCTGCGATGGTTGCTGGTTTGCCCCACGCGTCAACATAGTGGGTTTCTATTCCACGCATTTCAACCAGTTGTTGCAGACGTTGTTGTGTCATCTTTGTTGTTCCTGTTTTTCAATGAAAGGCACGCGATCGAAAAATGCCGATTTTGTATTAATACAATTTATTAACATTATTCTAGAAACATGCGTTCGGTGAAAACTGAATACGATTGCATAAGTATTTGTTTGTAATTTTGCAACACTTTTGCTTTTTCTTTTGCCAATTATGCCATTTTGATCCATACTTTACGTAATTTATTTTCACATTTATACTAATTAATAGGGGTACGCCATGACAATTCGCATCGGTATTAACGGTTTCGGACGAATCGGACGCTTAGTAATGCGAGCTGCAGCGGTTCGTGAAGACATCGAAGTGGTTGCAGTAAACGACCTTCTAGACACAGATTATATTGCCTATCTACTCAAGTATGACTCTACGCATGGATTATTCGACGGCGAAGTAAAGGTAGATAACAACAACCTTATTGTAAATGGTAAAACAATCCGTATTACTTCAGAGCGCGATCCTTCTGCTCTAAAGTGGAATGAGGTTGATGTTGACGTTGTTGTAGAATCAACAGGCCTTTTCCTTACGAAAGAGACAGCATCAAAGCATTTAGAAGCAGGGGCGAAAAAAGTCGTCATGTCTGCGCCTTCTAAAGACGACACGCCAATGTTCGTTATGGGTGTAAACCAAGACAGTTACGCAGGCGAAAACATTGTTTCAAATGCGTCATGTACAACGAACTGCTTAGCGCCTCTCGCTAAAGTACTAAATGATAAATTCGGTATTGTTGATGGCTTAATGACAACAGTACACGCAACGACAGCGACACAAAAAACCGTAGACGGCCCATCAACAAAAGACTGGCGTGGTGGTCGTGGCGCGGGCCAAAATATCATTCCATCATCGACTGGCGCAGCGAAAGCAGTAGGTAAAGTCATTCCAGAACTTAATGGTAAATTAACAGGAATGGCCTTCCGTGTACCTACGCCCAACGTATCAGTCGTTGACCTTACGGTCAATCTAGCCACACCTACCAGCTACGAAAACATTTGTGCTGCGATGAAAGAAGCGTCAGAAGGTGAGCTTAAAGGTATCATGGCTTACACTGAAGATGCGGTTGTGTCTAATGACTTCATCGGTAATCCAAATACATCAATCTTCGATGCCACTGCAGGTATTGCACTAACAGACACCTTCGTGAAGGTAGTGTCTTGGTACGATAATGAATGGGGTTACTCAAACAAGGTTCTTGATTTAGTGGCTCACGTTTCTAAATAAGGGTGGCGTAAGGTCACGCCTTATACCCAATCGATAAAAAAGGTGCGAATAATATTCGCACCTTTTTTGTTTTAGATGCACAATAGTCTTTTTTGTCCGTTCATGGAGAACGTATGGATACGGTCACTTCCGTTACAATAAGTGAGGCGAACGGCCTTACCTTCCTCAATGTCGATAACGAGTTCGCTACTGCTCAAATTAGTTTGTTTGGCGGGCATGTACTTTCGTTTATTCCCAAAAGCGATAATACAGAGAGGTTATGGGTAAGCCCTCATGCATATTTAAATGGCGAGCGGCCTATACGCGGTGGAATTCCCGTCTGTTGGCCGTGGTTTAGTGACGATCATGGCCGTGACAAAGGTGCGCTGCCCTCTCATGGTTTTCTGCGCACTCAAGTATGGAAGCTGATTAGCGCAACAGAAGATGGAACGGGTACACATATTACCTTATCGCCACTGTTTACTCGTGCTGAAGGGTTTGAGTACGACTGCGATGTAACGTTAACTGTTGTCATTGGCCGCGCGCTTGACGTTTCCCTTACCACTAAAAACACAGGCGTTGCCCCCTTTACTTTCAACTGTGCCTTGCATACCTACTTTAGTGTTTCGCATATTAAAGACACGGCATTAGCGGGTATTAACCATCAGTACAAAGATAAAACGGCTGACTGGGCCATTATGCCTGCGCCCAAACCATACACCATTTCACAAGAAACAGACCGTATTCATTTGGGTGCGGTAGAAAGGGCAACCATCGAGCAAGAGGGTAAAGGGTTTACCGACGTTATCTCGTCGGGCAGTGACAGCTTAGTAGTTTGGAATCCGTGGCAAGGAGCCGCATCTATTTCAGACATGGATGCGTTTGGATACAAACATATGTTATGCGTTGAATCTGCGGTTACCCAAGGCTTAGAAGTCGCACCAGGGGCTTCGCATACGCTAACCCAACGGGTTGTGCCGTTATAGTCGTCGCGATAGTGAAGCAATCAGATATAAAAAAACCTGCGTAAAGCAGGTTTTTTTATCGTTATGCGTGTTTAACGCCCGCCACGGCATCTTTTGCAAGTTGGGTTATTCTATCCCAATCACCCGCTTCTATTGCATCGTCTGGCGCCAACCAAGAGCCACCAACACACTTAACGTTTTTAAGTGCAAGGTAATCGTTGTAATTACCTGGACCAATACCGCCCGTTGGACAGAACGTTACATCAGGAAACGGACCGCTAATAGATTTAATCGCGTTTACACCACCAGAAGCTTCTGCTGGGAAAAACTTAAGGTGGGTATAACCTGCGTCTTTACCTTTCATAAGATCTGATGTTGAGGAAATACCTGGGATAAGAGGAATATCAGCTTCCATCCCTGCTTTTAACAAATCCGCAGTCATTCCTGGGCTAATCGCAAACTTAGCACCGGCTTCAGTCACCGCTTTTAGCTGCTGCGCATTAGTCACAGTGCCCGCGCCAATTAGCGACTCTGGCACTTCTTCCGCAATACGTTTAATAACGTCAATCGCTGAAGGCGTTCTTAACGTCACCTCTAGCACTTTAATGCCGCCAGCCATTAGCGCTTTTGCCAATGGTACAGCCTTCTCTACATCGTTAATCACCAACACAGGGACAACCGGGCCCGCTGCAAAAATTTCTTCCGGTGAATATTTCCAATTCGTTGTCATAATTCAGCTCGTAGTATGTTGTTGAAGATATGCAGCGGCGCCTAATAAACCATGATCAGGCTCTGCAATTAAATAGGTAGGGATATCTTTCACATAGTGCTTCATCTGGCCTTTCGCCTCAAAGCGAGCCCTGAAATCACTATTTTGAATAAATTCAGGGAATCGGCTAGCTATGCCACCGCCGATGAATATGCCTCCGGTGGTCGCCATATTAAGAGCAAGATTCCCCGCAAAACTTCCCATGATTCGACAAAACTGTGTTAGTGCTGCATGCGCAATTTCACAGGTTCCTGCCAACGCCGCTTCGCTCACTTGCGCAGCATCGGTGAAGGTGGCAGGTTCGGCTGCATGTGTCGCTAGCGCGGTGTAGATATTATGAATCCCTCTACCTGACATGACTTCTTCTGCCGATGCGCGACCAAGCGTACTGTGTAAATGACGCCATACGATAACGTCAGTTTCATCAACCGGCGCAAAATCAACATGGCCACCCTCGCCGTCTAGCGTCTGCCATCCTGACGAGGTCATCGTAATATGCTCAACGCCTAGCCCGGTACCGGGGCCAAATACAGCAATGTTGCCGCCCTCTTTCGCCACACCACTACCTATTTGTAACACTTGGCTTGTACCCAATGCCGGTAATGAATGGGCCACCGCAGTAAAGTCGTTGATAACGTATAACGCATCAAGTGATAACTGGCTGCGTAGGGCTTTTTGAGAAAATGCCCAACTGTGATTAGTCATCTCAACTTGGTCACCTAACACGGGACACGCAATACCAATACATCCTTGGGTAAATGTGTACTGAGGCATATCGTTAAAATATTGCGCGATAGCGAGGTCAATACTCGCAAAGTCTGTGCACAGGTACTTTCTAATGTCTGTTACACCCTCGTCGGTCACGCGGGCGACACGAATATTCGTCCCGCCTACGTCAGACACAAACTTGTGTGTCATAGCGCTTGCTCCTGGTTGAAAAACAACGAGCATGCACCTTCTTCTGCACCCGTTAAAATGGCACGCATTCCGCCAAACATTTCGCGCCCCATGCCCACATGATGATGACTAATATTGGCTGGTGCCGGTTCTCTTGACTCAAGCGTCGCTTCGTCAACGTGTAGCGTAAGTTGGCCGGTCACGGTATTTAGTTCAACCATGTCGCCATTGTGAACTTTCGCCAATAAACCGCCTTTAAACGCTTCAGGAGTAACATGGATTGCCGCAGGTACTTTACCCGATGCACCTGACATTCTTCCGTCGGTAACTAGCGCAACGTTAAAACCTCGGTCTTGCAACACACCTAGTGGTGGCGTAAGGCGGTGCAATTCTGGCATACCAATCGCCGACGGGCCTTGGAAGCGAACCACTACGATACAATCTTTATCTAAGTCGCCTGACTGAAATGCAGCATCTAATTCAAATTGGTCTTCAAATACAACGGCTGGGGCTTTAATTGTGCATTGCGGCTTACGAAGGGCTGACGTTTTAATCACACCACGACCTAAATTACCTTCCAGTACGCTCAAACCGCCATCTGGTTTGAATGGGCTTTCCACTGTCGCAAGTACTTCTTTATCGAGCGACTCAGTGGGGCCATCACGCCATTCTAATACGCCATCGATAAGCACTGGCTCTTTTGTATAAAAGTCTAAGCCTTCGCCGCAGATAGTTTTCACATCGTTGTGTAACAAGCCAGCATCAAGTAACTGCCTGATGAGTAATGACATGCCGCCAGCAGCTACAAAATGGTTAATATCGGCAGAACCATTTGGATAAATGCGTGTTAGTAGCGGCACGGCGTTTGAAATGTCTGAGAAATCGTCCCAATTAACGATGTAACCCGCCGCGCGCGCAACCGCAATCAAGTGCATAGTATGGTTAGTAGAACCGCCCGTTGCCAATAGTCCAACAAGACCGTTCACAATGGCTTTAGCATCAACAATATGACCAATTGGCGTATAGTTATCACCTAAATCGGTTAAGCGAGTCGCCTGAACGGCAGCGGCTTTGGTTAACGCGTCACGCAATGGTGTACCTGGGTTCACAAACGACGATCCCGGTAAATGAAGGCCCATCATTTCAACCACTAGCTGATTTGAGTTTGCTGTGCCGTAGAATGTACAGGTACCCGCTGAGTGATAAGACTGTGATTCTGCTTCTAATAGCGCATCACGACCTACTTTGCCTTCAGCATATTCTTGACGTACACGTGCTTTTTCTTTGTTCGGTAAACCCGACGGCATTGGACCTGCCGGCACAAATACGGTAGGTAAATGTCCAAACGTCAATGATGCTAAAAGCAGCCCAGGCACGATTTTGTCGCAAATGCCCAGCATTAACGCCGAGTCAAACATGTTGTGCGACAAGGCAATGGCTGCTCCTTGTGCAATATTGTCTCGACTCATCAGGCTCAAATCCATGCCCGTTTGCCCTTGCGTTACGCCGTCACACATTGCCGGAACACCACCAGCAAACTGTGCCACACTGCCTACCTCTTTCACTGCCTCTTTAATGATCGCAGGGTACGTTTCGTAAGGATGATGGGCTGACAGCATGTCGTTGTATGAAGAAATAATGGCAACATTGGCTTTTGTCATTGAACGAAGATCAGATTTATCAGCCGTACCACATGCAGCGAAACCATGCGCGAGATTCCCGCACGATAATGCACCACGGTGTGGACCTTGACGTCGCGCGGTCTCGATTTTCTCTAAGTAGGCTTTACGCGTATCTTTACTGCGTTCAATAATACGCTGAGTGACTTCTGCAATTTTCGGGTTCATGGTTGTCTCCTATGGCGCCCACATCAAGGTAACCGGCGCGCGGTTAACGACTGCGGTAATGGGCTTTTGCAATTCTGATGCATTCTCGATAGCGTCTAAAAGCACTTGCTTCTTTTTCTCACCGGTAAGATGCAAAAATATATTTCTACTGTTCAACAGCGCTGGCAACGTTAAGGATATACGCTGATGAGGTGCTGTGGTTGGCTGCACCGCAATACACGTGTTACCACTATTCATGTCTAACCCAGCTTGCACTTGCTCAGAACAAGGGAACAACGATGCCGTATGGCCATCCTCTCCCATTCCTAAAATAAGCGCGTCGAAAGGTTGTGCCATGCTAGCGACATTTTCCTGCGCAGCCAAAACGCCGTCATTAGCGTCCTGACCTTCAGTTTTTAGCTCAACAAAGCGCGCTGAAGCTGCCTTGTTTTGAATAAGGTTTTGTTTAACAAGACTAGTGTTACTCGCCTCATGCCCCTCTTCTACCCAACGCTCATCAGCAAGGGTTATATCAACCTTATCCCACTCAAGATCTGTCTCGCTCAGCTGCTTGAAAAGTGGCAACGGCGTTCTTCCGCCACTGACAACAAGCGATGCGCGACCACGAGTCTGTATACCGGTCTTTAAGATGCTTACTAAATCGGCCGCAAAGGCGCTGGTAAGCGCATCAGGGCTATCAAATGATAATGTTGTTAACGCCATGCTATTTCTTCTTCGGTGTTTTACTTTCGTACCAGCTGCGGTTTTCTCGAGCTAACAAGCCAATCGAGTCAACCGGGCCCCATGTCCCCGCTTGATAAGGTTCTGGCGGCTCACTTGATGCTTTCCATGCTTCTAAGATTGAATCAACCCACGTCCATGCTTGCTCAATCTCATCGCGACGAACAAACAGTGCTTGGTTACCTAACATCACTTCTAACAACAATTTCTCGTAAGCATCAGGTATACGCTCATCAGCGAACGCTTCAGAAAAACTAAGGTTTAACTTTGATTTTTGAAGATCCATTGAGCCCGAATTGGTCAGCCCTGGTACTTTATTCATTACGGTGATTTCTACGCCTTCATCAGGCTGCAAACGAATAACCAATTTATTGGGCGGAAGGTTCTTGAAGCTGTCGCCAAACAAGTTATGCGGCTGACGTTTGAAGTAGATAACCACTTCACTTACTTTATTTGGCATACGTTTACCGGTACGAAGGTAAAAAGGAACCCCCGCCCAACGCCAGTTATCTATTTCCGCTTTAATAGCAACGAAGGTTTCGGTGCGGCTTTGCTTATTCGCATCGTCTTCTTCTAGGTAACCCGGTACTTCTTCGCCTTTCACAAAACCCGTTGTGTACTGACCTCGAACCGTACTTTCATTGATATTGAATGAATTGATTGGGCGCAGCGCTTTAAGCACTTTAAGCTTTTCGTCACGAATGCTGTCTGCATCGAGTGTCGTTGGCGGTTCCATGGCCACTAAACTAAGAATTTGAAGAAGGTGATTTTGAACCATGTCGCGCATTTGACCGGCGTCATCGAAGTAGCCCCAACGGCCTTCGATGCCGACCGACTCTGCGACAGAAATCTGTACGTGGTCTATGCAGTTATGGTCCCAGTTTGTCGCGAAGATAGAATTGGCGAAACGAAGAGCAACAAGGTTAAGAACGGTTTCTTTGCCTAGATAATGGTCGATACGATAAATTTGTTTTTCATCAAAGTATTCCGCTACCTGTTCGTTGATAACTTTTGATGATTCAAGGTCATGACCAATCGGTTTCTCAAGTACAACGCGAACGCTAGAATCGATAATCTCGCAACTGTGCAAGCCTTGACAGATATCGCCATAAATCGCGGGAGGTGTTGCTAGGTAGCACACCATTGTCTTTGATGGGTCGACATGGTCATCTAATACGCTATAACTGGTTACATCTTTCATGTCGACGCACGCATAATGCAAACGCGCCTTCATTTTTCCCCAGGTCTTTTGGCATAAGTCTTTTTCACCAAACTTAACTAAGTTTTTGTGGACTTCTTCAATATAGTCATCAAGTGACATCTCTTGACGCGCAACACCTACAATGGTGGTTTCTGGGTGCATCAAGTCAGCTTTCTCGAGCTGATATAAAGACGGTAATAACTTACGTCTTGAAAGATCCCCTAACGTGCCAAATAGCACGAAGTCACAGGGTTCGTAGGAATTCTCCAATACCATATTCGTCGACCTTCTTAATATAAATATACGAAAGACTCATCACGCTTCTCGGCTGTCTTTCGAGTGTTATTAGCATATAGTTAACACTAAATGTAGTAAAATTACAACTTTCACCTTACTAACATCTATTTGGCGCACATTTAGCACGAAATCTTATTCAGTTCAGCAAGTTTACAGCAATAAAATGTCAAAAAATTACATTTTTCTTGTTACTTCCGTCACATTGGGTACTATTACAGTTGAACATTAAATCAAATCACTCTTGAAATTTGTTACAACCTTATGAATATTTTAGAAAAAATAACGCAAAACAAAGCAGTCTTTAGTAAATCGGAACGTAAGGTTGCTGAAATTATTCTAGCGAACCCGCAAACCGCGATTCATTCGAGTATAGCAACATTAGCTAAAATGTCTGATGTTAGTGAGCCAACTGTGAATCGATTTTGTCGGCGCCTAGATACAAAAGGATTTCCCGATTTCAAGCTACATTTAGCACAAAGCCTCGCAAACGGTACACCTTACGTAAACAGGCATGTCGATGAAAACGACAGTCCTGGCGAGTACACCAATAAAATATTCGAATCGACCATGGCCTCCCTTGAGGTAGCCAAGCAATCCATTGATGTACAAACTGTTAATCGAGTCGTTGATTTACTGACTCAAGCGCAAAAGATTTCATTTTTTGGATTAGGGGCGTCAGCGTCTGTTGCCCACGACGCGCTCAATAAGTTTTTCCGCTTCAATGTGCCCGTTGTTTACTTTGAAGATATACTCATGCAGCGTATGAGCTGCATGAATTGCTCAGATGGTGATGTGGTAGTACTGATTTCTCACACCGGGCGTACGAAGAGCTTAGTTGAGATTGCGCAGATCGCGCGGATGAATGATGCCACGGTAGTGGGTATCACCTCAGCAAATAGCCCGCTCGCACAAGAGTGTACGTTTGTATTGTCGTTGGAAGTACCGGAAGATACCGACATGTACATGCCAATGGCGTCTCGTATTGCACAGCTCACCCTCATTGATGTTTTGGCGACAGGGTTTACTCTGCGAAGAGGCAATAAATTCAGAGAAAACTTAAAGCGTGTTAAAGACACGCTTCGAGGTTCACGCTACGAAAAGCCGAACTCGTAGCAACGCTAACCCGCACTACACATTTTCTTTTCTATCAACCTGCTTTCAGCAAGCAGGTTGATAATCACCTCCTCGTATTCTACGCTTTGCTTCTGATATAAAAACGAGAGACTCCCTGTGTGAGTGACCCAAATGACAACAACTGGTCGAGCCAGTGGTGTGTTTTTCTTTCTTTAATTCACATTTCAGTCAGTTTCATCTACTATTCTGTAATAAAATTACGTAAAGCGATTACATGTGCCGTAAATCAATTCAGCACATGTTCTTACTAAGCGTTTCACTCTAAAAAACGAGCGACGGATTCACATGACCAGAAGAACTAAAATTCTTGCCACCCTTGGGCCAGCTACTGACTCTCTAGAAAAAATTAAGGCGCTTATCGCAGCCGGTGCTAACACAGTACGTATGAACTTTTCTCACGGTCAGGCCGAAGATCACATTGAAAGAGCAAAGCGCGTTAGAGAAGCCGCTAAGAGCCTTGGAAAATACGTTGCCATATTAGGTGATTTGCAAGGTCCGAAAATTCGTGTTGCTCGATTCGTCGATGGCGCCGTACATTTAAAGGTTGGTGCTGCCTTTATTCTTGATGCTGAGTTAGGTCGAGATGATGGTAACGCTGAGCAAGTAGGCATAGATTACAAAGCATTACCTGACGATGTATCTGCTGGCGACATATTACTGTTAGACGACGGACGTATTCAGCTTAAAGTAACGGAAGTGAAAGGCCGTAAAGTGCTCACCGAAGTGACGGTAGGCGGTAAGTTAAGTAATAACAAAGGCATAAACCGTCAAGGCGGCGGTTTATCTGCTGAAGCGCTTACGGAAAAAGATAAAGAAGATATCAAAACTGCAGCTAAAATTGGTGTCGACTACTTAGCGGTATCGTTTCCTCGCAGCGGCGCAGATTTGCATTACGCGCGCGAGCTAGCGGAAGCAGCTGGCTGTTACGCTAAAATTTGCGCGAAAGTAGAACGCGCCGAAACGGTAGCAACAGATGAAGCTATCACAGACATCATAAGCGCATCAGACGCCGTCATGGTTGCACGTGGTGATTTAGGCGTAGAAATCGGTGATGCTGAGCTTGTTGGTGTACAGAAGAAACTTATCGCTCGCTCTCGTCAATTGAACAAGGTCGTGATCACGGCAACGCAGATGATGGAGTCGATGATTGATAGCCCTATGCCAACGCGTGCCGAAGTGATGGATGTTGCCAATGCCGTTCTAGACGGTACAGACGCGGTCATGCTATCGGCGGAAACCGCTGCAGGTAGCTTCCCTATCGAAACCGTAGAGGCAATGGCACGAGTGTGTGAAGGCGCTGAAACCCACCCTAGCGTCAAAATCTCGAAACACCGTATGGATGAGCTATTTGCTTCAACCAGCGAATCTATCGCGCTGTCGGCAGTGTACGCGGCCAATCATCTCCCAAGTGTGAGAGCGATCGTCGGGCTAACCGAAAGTGGTACCACACCGAAGTTGATGTCGCGCATTACGACTTCTCTTCCTATTATCGCGATGTCTCGACATGAAGAAACACTGAATTTAATGGCGCTTTGCCGTGGCGTTCAGCCAGTGTTTTTCGATTCTTCGAACAGTGAGCCTGGTAAATTAAAGCACGATGTTGTTGCTGTACTTAAAGAGAAAGGCTTAGTCAAAAGTGGTGACAGCATTATTCTTACTTACGGCGATGAGATGGAAAAAGTGGGTGCCACCAATACGCTCAAAATTGTTGATATAGAATAAGCATAACGAAAGGCGAGTGATAGGAGTCACTCGCCTTCTATGTTCATCACGTGCGCCATTTTTACGCTTGCTCGCTAAACGTAAATCGGCTTTGGTGATACGACAACAAACCTTGGGCACGTTCTACTAGTTGCTCTCTTTTGTATGTCCAGCCTCGAATATCTGCCTGTTTCGCCTCTGCAATGTAATATTCTACGCGCGTTTTTCTTAGCAAATGTTGCTTTTTAGAAACATCAAAATCAGTTAGTTTGTATGCACGCTCGATGTTTACAATACCGGTATGAAATTGTGCTTCACCACTTCCCGCCTCTGCCTGACTCATGAACGCGAAGCCGTTACCCACAACGCCAGCTACTATGATAGACGCTGATAACAATATTCCTGAAAATAACCAACGTAAAAAATCCATCTTTATACCCTTAATAATAATTGGAAAACGGTAATCGGTTCGCACTGCTAAGACGTTAAAGCGTCATTGTGTATCGCATAACTAATCACTCTATACCGTTTAATATTTGCAGCTATCATGCCAAATAAAATAACACTTAATTTCAATTACTTATTGATGCATTCAATCATCAGAATAGGGTTCATCTGCAAGTCCTACACTGTATTGCGTAAATTTAACGCTGCGCTAGCAAGGCTTGTAGAGTGGCGTTACGGTGTCGCAAAATTTGAGGTTAACTCGCTATTGTTGGGGCAGCAGCTTTTAGACGTCTAGGATGTCGTTTTGAGTGATATAGTATTTCGGCTTAGTATTTAGATATAAGCGTTAGATTAGGGCGCTTGTATCGAGTTTCTGGTGTAAGGGCTTTACTCAGACGTTTTAGGGCAAGTATAAAAAAGGGGCCTTTAGGCCCCTATCTGATAAACGTGCCGCGCGGGCTAGTTCATCGCTGTTTCTGTTACTACGCGTAGATTATCTTTTACCTCGATTACATCAGAAGCGTTTTTTGCAATTTCTAATGCTAGTTGACGCTCGGCATCTGAATCAACGTTACCGGTAAGCGATACGTAGCCGGCTTCTACGTCTACATCGATATCAAATCCAGAGATATCACTATCTAACAGCAACCTTGTTTTGATGACGGTCGCTATCTTTGCGTCGGTGAGTTCACTTGTGCCCTCATCAACCCCGTCTTCCACGTCATCTGACATTGAAGACACCATTTCATCGTCATCTAAATTATGCTGTTCAATAATCGTTAGAGAGTTTTCGACAGATACTACACCGTCGATGTTAGCTACTAACTCTTCTGCTAATTTTTTCTCGACCGAATTGTCTACTCTACCCGTTAATACAACGTTGCCGTTCTTAACGTCGGTATTGATATCAAAAGAATCTAGGTTGCCATTGAACAATAGCGTTGCTTCGGCTTTGCCATCTATCCATGCGTCTTTAGCACTCTTTTCCCATTTGTTGTCGGTATCCATATCGCCAGCAAGTGCTGAAGTCGATAGTGTTGTAGCAACAATCATTGATAGTAATGTGCGTTTCATAACATTTCTCCTTTTGTTGAAACTCGTAAATACTAATGCGAATCCAATGCCAACAACATAAAACACTGATTAAAATAGAAAAATTAGAAATCGACATTTCTGACTTTTTTAATTAATGTAAAAATTATTCACGCGTCACGCATTTTTTACGTGCCCTTTGCTTTGGCATAGGTGATATGCTGTTCAGCTTCTTGTTGTTGCCCCATGCGCCGCGCCGCATCCTGTATAGCACTGGGTTGCATTGTCGGAAGTAAGAGTGCAAGAAATAACGTCGTCGGCACTATCATTGCTTCTTAGGCACTATCGTTACTAATTACTAGTAGTGGATTGGCTAGCTTAATGTTGTTAATAATAGTATTTATGTTACGAGTCGTTCTCAAATATTGCATACCTGAGCATGTAATGTATTTGTTATCAAGCGGCCTGTTGAACAACAGAATCAATGGGTGATACCGCAACGTTTTCTAAAAAGGGAATAGCGCAGACGCTACATAAATTGTTATTCGCCAATTAATGCCATTCTACGCACCAGTATTGGCAGATAACTTTCGTTACTAAGGGACTATATGACTACTGCACTTAACCTATTTATCGTATTACTTGTTGCGATAACCGTTGCACCTTTACTGCCATCTAAGCACTGGGTAGTCAGGGTATGGGAATTTCCACGCCTCCAAATAGCAGCACTTATTTTCATTGCGCTCGTTGCAAAAGCGTGGACATTCAACCTAGCAGATGCCGATGGCAACCCCTTATACGATTACGCCGCACTAGCGTGCCTTTTGCTTACTTTGCTTTATCAACTTAAATGGATTATTCCATACACGTTATTCTATAAAAGAGAGGTTCACCGTGAAAAGACACCTAACAGCGATAATACAATAAGCATACTTTCAAGCAATGTATTCATGCCAAATGACAAGTACGATGCTCTGCTCACTGAAGTGGAAAAGCATAAGCCCGATTTTCTCGTGATGCTTGAGTCGAACAAACGCTGGGAAGAGAACGTTGCAAGTATCGAAGGTGATTATCCCTACACGAAACATTGCCCATTAGAAAACCTTTATGGCATGCACCTTTATAGTAAATACCCTTTTTCAGAGGTTAGCCTACGGTTTTTGATTGAAGATGACGTACCTTCAATTCGCTTAACGTTTACCAAAAACAATCAAACAGTGACATTGTTTTTCCTTCACCCTAAACCACCAAGCCCTACCGAAAATGAAACAGCGGGGCCAAGAGATGCAGAGCTATTGCTTGTCGGAAAAGAAGTATCGAATATTGACGGTCCGGTTATCGTTGCCGGAGACTTAAATGACGTGGCTTGGTCACCAACAACAAGAAAGTTTAAAAAGATAAGTGGGTTACTAGATCCAAGAATCGGTCGCGCGTTCTATAATACTTTCCATGCCCATTACCCCTTAGTGAAATGGCCATTAGATCACGTGTTTCACTCAAATCATTTTGACCTGGTTCATGTTAAAAAGCTGCCAAACATTGGTTCAGATCACTTTCCGCTACTGACAGTATTAAGCTTAAAGCAAACAAACATCTAACTAACACACGCCTCTTTAGTGGAGGCGTTAACCGCCGCTTTATTATCTAAGCATGCCATTACACGCTGGCAGACATCTTCTCGCTTTTTAAAATGCGCTAAACCGACCAACCTATCGCTTCTAGGCCAGACTCCCTGTTTAAGTACCTCTTCATCTTGCGTAGTAAGCTTGTGTTCGTCGAGCAAAATTTCGACCGCTTTCTTGTTTGGCTTTATAAGGCCTGGTGTCGCGTTTTTTACAAGTGATTTGTGCACACAAACAAACTCTCTTTTCATTGGGTCTCTAACGACACCAATAAAATCGTCTATGCATATAATCGAAGGCCAGCCTTCTGAGATCCTGCTTTGACCAAACATTGCGAGGGTAAATGATACGAGAACAAAAATAGTAAGCAGAATAAACTGAAGACTAAGCTCTGGTGCAACTGCAACGATAACGCCCACAATGGCAGAAAACAAAATCCAAGCGCCAAACACCCTTCTCATGGCATTAGGGGAGATGCCACTTATTACGTTTACCGTTCGCATCGTTGCCTTGTCAAATTGACGAAGCACTACCGGTGACTCTGTATCCACAACTCTCTCCATCTATTTTTAAGCACTTTACGTTAGTAACTATACGTAAACAACTACACCAAAGTTTAACATCGCGTCATTATCATATCACTGAATGATGCTACCGGTGCGTTAGCCATCATACGCTTTTTGACTATTCGCAATCTGGCCGTATGTAAAATTGCCAAAAGGTGTGTAATTGCGCTAATGCTGGCTTTCTCAAAAAACAAAAAACAACATAATTACAACAACTTACAAGTGGCATACATTATGCTTAATTTATTGCAACACAACAGCGTGACAGTATCGGTGCAACATATACGCATCACTTTTTAAATAAGCGTCACAATGGACTTTACGATAATCAAAGGATTTTACGATGGAAAGCTTGGTAACACTTTCAGTTCTTCTTCAGTGTTTTGTACTGCTAAAACAGATGTCTAAAAAGCCATCTAATACAGTAAATGCAACCGCATGATTGTACCCAAACCGCAACATGAACATTGCGCGAAGCAAAAAATAAGGCACACACTCTTTGTCTCTCGCGTGCGCCGTATTTAGAGCCTAACTTACTTAGTGTAAACCACTTTTTCGACAGCGGTAGGAGTCACATCCCAATCAAGCCGCATATCCCACTCAAAGCGTTTCTCAGGCTTCAGCGGCCGTTGTGCTTTGTCGATAAGAGATAATACATTTTTAGCCTCGGTGATAGTTGCGTCACGACCAAATAAAAAGCTTTGCTCTTTGACTATCGTCAAATACGCCTTATTAAGTGATTTTGCACGTTGTGGGCTCGGCGTGATGATGTCATACACAGTTTTTGCAGAGGCCAACTTTTGCTCATCGAGCGTACCGTTTTCAGTAAACCACTTTGCTAACATTTCCGCGTTTTGCCTGAACTCATCACCACCACCAACCCGGCGCATATACGTAAGAAACTCGCCTTCTTCTTCGTTAATATTGGGCACATCTTCAATTTCACGCAGATTAATATAGCCCCACCCTTTACTGCCTGGCACTTTGCGCGCAAATGAAAAAGTTTGATCAAAGGTAGAGCCTATCGTTTTGTGACAGCCATTACAAAACGCCAGCTCTTGGCTGTGTTGTGCGCGAAGTTCGCCATCCTCATTTTCGATATACCCGTTTATGGTCCAGCCGAATCCGTTGTCTATCCCCCTTTCGCCGAGGTAACGTGTTTGAGGTAGCTTCTCAAAGTGCTTATCTTTCGCTTCGGCGTAATACGCTGACGCCAGACTTTCACGGCTTCTAAACTGGTGTTTTTTCATGTAACGCACTTCTTTCATGCGTGATGCGTTGAAAATATTTCCCTCATCATCAACCCCAATGTACCTAACGGTATGTAAAAATTCAGCGCCTTCAGGGTAGAGCATTTTTACCAATGGGATCCCGCGTGCATCGCCAAGGTAATGGGTTTGCCTATTCATGACATTTACCGATGACGTTAAGGCGTTATCCCCATTTATATCAATACCTAACAGGGTTTCATCTACGCCATTTACAGGCAGAGTCTGGACATCTTTTATCGCCATTTCAACTAAGGTTAAGTTCGCCATATACACAGCGGGGTTATCCTCACCGTTTTGTTGTCTGAACGAAAGCGGTAACCGTATCATTGCGTCGCCAGTAGAGCCGTTAGTAGGCCAGAATGTACTTGGAAATGGCTTGTAGTTATAGGCAACCCAGCCACTTCCATCTTTCGCCATCCCCTGCTCATCAAACGCTTTTTCTGCTAGCGCTAATCCTTTCACTCTCATCGTGTCTGGCATTGCGGTAGCTTCACTATAGTTGTCCTGAGAAACATAACGGGCAATCTCGTTATCGCTTATTGCCTCTATGAGTTGGCTTCTATCAATAAATAGGTTTTTCCAGCTGTTGGTTAGCCCTACATCAGAGAATTCGTAATTTCCCTGTAAGGTGCCATCTCCCATCTGGTTAGGTCGTTTTTCATTACCATCGTAACTTTGATGACAGGCATAACATGGGTTGTTTGTCCCCTCTGTTTTGGTGTAGCACTGGGGGGGAATAACCGACTCAGGGTTATAGATTTCGCCGTGCTCAATGTATGCCAAAGCGGGTATGTTATCGCCTTGTTCATAGGGGTAATCTTTCTGCGCGGTTACGCTTTCACTTGTATTAATAGCGCCCGTATCTTCTAAATAGTCACATGCGCAAATCGCACCAAGTAAAAACAAAAGCGTGGTTAGTAAGGATAGTTTTTTCATAATCACTTCAACGACAAAAACCGAGCAACTAAGTGCTCGGTTAACATTAAACAATAAAGACGTTACTTTTGAGCAGGCTCATACATCCACAACGTATTGTTTTCTTGGAAGCCATCTTCGCCAATTAAGATTCGACCATCGTTCATTACAATGACGTTATCAGGTTGCGACAGTTGCTCTACATCACAGCGCTCTGCGCCTGTTAAACTTGAGCGGTATGTTCCGCCCATGACAACCGGCTCAATACGCGTAATGTCATACCCCGCTTCAAGTTTTGCACGATACACACCACCACAATCTTTTACACGAGCCGACAACTGCATATCGCCTTCGTCATCCACCATGGTGTTATCGATATCTGCAATACCAATGTAAAGGTAGGCATTGTCGACGATTTCATCAGCAATCGTATCAATCCCTTCGACGGCCTCTTGCGCACGTTTCTGGTTGATAGAAATACCTTCTAATTTGCGCCACTCTGCCGTAGCACCTTTTAATTTCGCCGCAGCACGACTCTCAAGGAATGCAACACGGTCATCCATCGGTTGACCTGCTGTTACGCGAGAGCCACCCTGCTCTACTGTCGGATACGTTGCATCACCATCAGCCCAGGCTTGTACATCAGCCATGGTGATAAACGAACTCTCACCCTCGACATAATCATCTGTTCCTAAGCCGTTATATTCGTCAATCCAAGCACGAATAGTCAGGTTATCGCCACTTGCAAGTTCAACCCACTCAACAGCAAAGCCGGTCGTAGCGGGGTCGTTCTGTCCCACATCTTGCGTTAACTTAGCGCCATACAGTGTACCGGCCGATAAATCTTCAGCTGTGTCAGCGATGAATTTAAACAACACTCCACCAGTATCGTCTTGTGATAAGTAAACGGTTTTACCATCGGGCATGACGGTTGAATTTTCGTGCTCGTAACGGCCCATGGCAAAGTGTTTTACAATGACGGGGCTATCGGCTAATGGTTCAGTTACTTCGGCAATGTAGCCATAGTTATAAGGGTTGGGGGCATCTGGCGCAGTCATCTGCCACATGCGACCCAAACGCGCTTCGGTGCTAACGGCCGCAGGGTCGTTCCAGCTTGGTGATGTCGTTGAATCGACCGACGAATTTACTACCCACTCTTCTGACGTAAGCGGCGTATTCCAAGGTGACATTGAACCAAAGCAGTTAGCTGCGGTGCCCCATACTGGCGAAAAATCAAGCATCATGGCTTCAGTAACTTGCCACATACCCATGTCGTCTTTTTTAATTTTCATACGACTCATCCCACCTGGCAACTCTTCCCAGTTTGAGAAAAGGTAGCCCTCTCCTTCGGCTGTAGAGATAAAACCGTTGAAGTCAGGCATATCGTTTTCAAGTACTAACTCTTCACCGTCGAGTGTGTAAATATGACCTAACCCTTCAGGTAATTCGCTACCAAAGGTATCGCCAGTTTGACCTAGTATTTGATATTGCCCAATGGCCGAGATCACCAACTCTTTTTCAACGTCTGATGCAGGTACAGGCGAATTAGGAAGGGTGGCAGGTAATTGGTTAAAATTAACCCCAGCCAATACCCCAACAGTACCGGTATTGATTGCCATAGTGTTAACGTTGTTGGTTTGTGTATTGGCGCCAGACGGATGTTGAACGTTGAAGAATAGGTCGCCTTCCTCTGTCAAAAAGATCCCTGTCACTTCTGAGCCTAAGGGCACGGTTGCAATTCGAGTGAGCTTACCCGCCGTGTCGCCGGCGTCGCCTTGCGGGCCTTGTGCACCGACTGGGCCTTGTGCACCCACTGGGCCTTGTGTGCCAGTGGCACCATCAATGCCGTCAGTACCGTCATCGCCTTCCAATGAACACCCTGATAAACCGAATACCACTGCTAGTGCAATAGTTGAATATTTAATGTTTCTAAATGTGCCGTTATTCATTATTTTTCCTTGGAGTTATGTCGAGAAACGACGTCGCTCTGCTTCCCGTTGCGTCATGTTAGCGACAACGATAATGAAGTGGTTTTATGAACGTTCGGTGACAGTGAGTTGACACTAAATTGAAGAATTTCTTACAGTTACTGAGTGTTAGCAAATGTGATGGTAGGACTAGCGATACGTTACGCGCTATACAAAGCAAGCGCTGCACGTATCGCTAAAAAGTATCGCAAGATGGTTATGTAATGGGTTTATTTTGCGTGGTTATTCGTACGCTATTTGCTCGCCAATATAGCCCGGCGCAATTGCGAGGTTGTCGGTATTGAGTAGCGACTCTTGATTGCGTAGCCAAAGTTGGTACTCGCCCGTCCGTAAACTTGCATGCTTAGTACAATCGACATTCCAGCGGCGAAGCAGATACCCTGCCATGGCTGCTCGAACCTCTAGCACAAGGACGCCCGCGTCCATGGCATAATCGAGCTCTATTGCTGTAGGATGTTTAACATTTTTAGGATGAGGAACAAGCTCAAGGGTTATCATACGGCACCATGCATTGTCATGCGCTATGCATTCACTGCTGTGCGGTTCGTCTTTTATCGATACTTTACTAATGCGTGTAAGTACAAAGTCACGAAAACTTCCCGACTTTCTATCAAAAGCCCGAACATGCCAACGCTGTCCATTGTCAACGATGCTATGAGGTACAAGCTCGCGCGCGCCAGAGCCGCTGCTTAACGAGGTGTAGATAATACTTATCGCTTTTTTGTTGATGATGGCCTGCACCACTTTGGCTACCACGAAAATATCAGGCACATTTAGCGAAGATGCACTTTCAACAGGAAAATGCATATCACCGATAGCATCAAATCCATCTGAAATATTGTTGGCCAATTTAACGAGCGTCCGCTTTGCATCATGGTTAAACAAAGGGGAAAACGTGTCGGTTTGAAAGTACCGTTTCACGCTCGCATCATAATAAAGGTTATGCGGCGCAAGCTCTTTGTACACCGTAAAATCTCTTGAACCCGCCGACAACCCCACTTCAAAGCGAGTAATTAAGTCTTGGCGATGAATGGCCCCCTTAAACAGTAAGCAAAAGTCGATATACGCTAAGCGTTGTCGTTGGGCATAAGAAAGCGTATCTAACATAGAAATCACACCGTAGTTATTTTTACCCAGTGTGGTTTATTTTAAGTCGTGTGTAAATAGCCTCTTTGGTAATACTCTTCCTCAATAAGAAGGCAAAAAAAAGCCCAGCGTTAGCTGGGCTTTTATCAATGTCGGCTTGCCTTTAGCGGCTTACGCGGCGACGCATTACAACAAGGCCTGCTAACGCGAGGGCAGCAAGTACGCCTGTACCAGGCGCTGACACTTGAGTGATTGCAAAGCTTGTGTTTTGCGTTCCCACCTGTGTTGGAGGAAGAGCTTGAAATGCGGGCTCAGACACTGAGCTGAGCCCCATTGCCAATACTGCATCGCCAATTGCCTTAGCAGTAAAGCTTACGCTAAATAACCCAATGGTATTTCTACCTAGCTGGCTTGTTGGATCAAAAGGAAATAGGAAAGAATTCACAGTAACGCTGTTCCCAAGTATGGTTTGATTGAAAAGAGGTCCAATAGGGAACGGCGCCAGCTCTGGCCCGAAAGGTGCAAGCGACATTACGCTACCAGAGACAGCATCAAGCAACGATGCATCAAAGGTCAACTGCGTTGAATAACCGCTAAATAATGTTTGAAAGCCTCCAGGTAACGCTAAATTAGTCGCACTTACTGTGGCAACAATCGTATCACCCACGTTGTACGTTGCTTTGTCAGTCGACACCGTAATGAAAGCGGCATTCACATTAAAGGTGGCGGCTGCCACAAGAAGTAAAAATAGTTTTTTCATGTTGTTGTTTCCTTAAAATTAAATTGCACAACCAGCGCGGGTACACATTGCCATTAACGCTTGAAGGTCGAAAAAGTTGACGATACCGTCGCTGTTGTAATCAAAGCTGCTATCAAGGGCCTGCCCAGACAAGAACGCTTGGTAAAACGCCATCACGTCGTTGTAATCAACATCGTTGTCACCGTCTAAGTCACCAATAACGATTTCTTCCGGAAAGTTCAGAACCACCAACACGGGGTCGTGATCTGATGAGCGGAAAGCGTCAGGGGCATAGTAATTTGCCAACTGTGTTTGCGATTTAAACTCTTCGTTATAATCGAACACCCGTGGTTCATCTGCATTGATGTGCCATACTGTGGCATCAACGACATACTCAGTTAATGACGCACTTGATAGTGCATGATCTAAATAGCCAATCTCGCCACCAAAGCTGTATGAGTAAGCTCCATCACCGTCGAAGGCATTCACAAGGTTGGTATAACCCGCCGACTCAATGGCTAAGATAGGTGCTTCTTTTGCGTAAGCATTTAAATCACCCATTATTAACACGCGAGGAGACAGCACATCACTGTTTTGTGCCACAAGAGAGATAAGCCCTTCAGCTGCTTCTGTTCGCAGGCCATTCCAGCACCCTTGCCCATCACCGCTGTCAGCATTATTCCCCGTTGCACTTCCACAGCTTCCTTTTGATTTAAAGTGGTTTACTGCAAGCGTAAAGTCTTCTCCGTTAGCGTTAACGGTGAAGCCCTGTAACAAAGGCTGTCGATTGCCAAAATCGAATGGCACGTCAGACGACGAAACAGCATTACCCATTGGGGTTACCACCGAAGGCTTATAGATAATACCCACTGTGATTGCATCGCCACCCAATTGGGCATCTGGTGCAATATAGGCATAGGCATCCTCGCCCAACTCAGCATTTACGCTGTCGACCAGTGTTGCAATAGCTGAATCAGCGCTATAACCATCATTTTCAATTTCAACCAAACCAAGTACATCAGCATTCATACTTAATATTGCTGCGACTGTTTTCGCTTGCTGGCGTGCAAGTTCATTTTCAGAGTCTGCACCACGAGCCGTTGGGAAATCAGGGCCATTAAAGTAGTTAAGTACGTTGAAGCTGGCGACTTTTACATCTCCAACTGCATTGAGAACTGGATATCTCAATCTTGCGCCTGTTCTTACTGTTTGGAGATCATTTACCGGTATCAGGTAATAAGAACCAAACCCAAAGTGAACAACCCCTTCTAGGTTCTCGACACTATCTCCTAAACGTAAAGGATTGGCGTGTGAAAGCCCACCAACTGGAAACGGCACATCGTCACGATTTTGAACATTAGAGCCATCATCAACAATAAGTGAATTACGCGCATTTCTATTGGCAAGTGCAATCGCTTCTGCTGAGCCCGCCACAAACTGATTTGTTGGGATCATGAGTCGCTCAGACGCGACACTGAACTGCCCGTAACGCCCTAGGTTGTAGTTGTCAGTAACACGAAGCGTTTGTTCAAAGCTAATTTGCATCCCTTCATAAGCTTCTAAATTTACCGATTCAGAAAATGGCATCGCTAGCGACGAAGATATCACGCTATCACCGCTACCAAGCACTTCTACATTTTCAGTTAACACTAACTCAGTGAGACCATTAAACTCGACAACGTCAGCACGTATCCTAACCGCATCACCCACCGCAGGCATGGTGGTATACGTTGTTGAGTAGACGAAAACGCCTTCTGACGTTGAATTATTACCGTCTGAATCGCTTGCTTCTTCTTGTACGAAAAAGCCATTCATCTGTGGAGTTATTTTTGTAACGACGGCTTCGACCAAGACCGCATTCCCCACCAATGGAGAAACGTCGCCGTCGCCCTGAATAGCACTAATCAGCGTAACGTTGGTTACAGGTTCATTAGGATCAACGGGGTCCGTAGGATCGGTCGGGTCTGTTGGATCAACAGGCGAAGAAATAGTGCCATTATGAGAACCAAAGAACGTGAGTGTGTCTTTCGGATAGCTGTCCCATTCAACACTGGCATCAAAATTAGCATTGCGATTTGGGTTGCCTGCGACAATCGATGCCTTTCTTACTAGCGTCTTATCTTTGCCCCAGTTTGTCCTAACACCAAACGTACCCACTGCGTCAACCACATCGCCTTTGTAGGCAAGCTCTATATAATCATCGCCGTTGAAGTTGATAACTGAACTGTTAGAAGTTGTATTATCAAAAACCATCTCTGCAACAGCGCTGCCGTGAGCAAATGTTGCGACACCACCCGACGTGATTACACCAGACAACACGAGCTCTCTGGCATCACTTTCGCCGCTTGCGCCATTTGAGAAAAGGCGAAGTGTATAGTCAGATAAATCAACTACTTCCGATGAGCTATTGAATAACTCTATGCCCTTATTGAAGCTACCGCCCTCAATGTATTCGGAAATATAGATGCTGTTGGTTGACACGCTGCCGCCTGTATCGCCACCTGTCTCACCACCTGTTTCACCACCTGTTTCACCACCTGTTTCACCGCCTGTGTCACCACCTGTTTCACCGCCAGAGCCGTCACAACTTGCGTTGAAAATAAGAGACGCTAATTCTGGCTTATCGATAAATGGGTTTCGGTTCCCTTGGAATTCGTAAACACGGTTATTTCGGGTTTGTTCAAAGTTATCGACTGGGTCGCTCTCATGCCATTGCAGCAATACACATAGCTTTCCTAGCGCAGCTTCATCGGTTGTCGTTAAGCGGTTAAGTAGCACCAAGTCAGCTTCTGCATCGTTGCTATCAGAACCGTCATAACGAACGTCCATATACATCAGTGAACGCGCAACATCACCTTTTACGGCATCGCGTGGTTCAAATGAATCGCTGTCAACACGATTAGCTGGAGCTTCTGATAATGGGCTATCGCTGAAATCAAAATCGAGGTTACCCCGTGCACTATTTACGGAAATATCCGTAGGGCGTAAATGTAAAATGTCGGTATAGGCCGTTAAGCTTGAACTAGAGAAACCATGACTTTTTGCCCACACATGCTCACGATTCCAGTTATCCTGATTGGTGCTCTGTGAACCGCTGCCATTAGTAAACTTAGACTGCGATGTTCCCTTATAAAAAAGAATAACATTGTCTGTATTTGCAGGGTCTTCATCGGTATACGTAAGCGCAGTCCACGCTTCTGAATAGGTTAATGGACGATGACCGGTTGATATGATGTTTTGTGTAACCGCTTTTAGCGACTCAGCATTATCTTGATTTACTAGCGCAGTATTAAGCGACGCGTAATATATAGATTCAACAAAATCATCTGCTAGGTTAATCGCCTGTAAATCAGGGCAGTTAAAACAGGTTTGTGACAACATGCGAAGCTCATCGCTTGGAACGCTATTATCATCACCGCCAGTATTTCCGTCATCAACTGTCGCCGATGATACCGTTACACTTTCAAGGTTTGAATACTCGCCACTAGCATTGTTTGACATCGACACACGCACAACGAGCGTTGAGCCCTGTGGCACTGCGGCAGTAACTGTTACGCTGCCAAAGTCATCATTAACCGTTGTCGTGGCACCTTCAGTTAAGGTAACTAACTCGAAGCTTTGCCCATCGACAGAATAAAAAACATTAACGTAGTCGGCACTTTCAAACGTACCGCTTTGCGATACTAGAACGTCGAGGCTTACGCTAGTGTGACCGCTTATATCAATCGTTTCAGATTCCCAGATAACCTCGCCATCGACGTCTCGCGCTTGAAGGGCGTTGTTATTAACTTTAAACCAATCGGTTGTAGCCGTTAGTGCAGCTGCCGAAACATCAATGTTCCAACGTGTAATGCCGTCCATATCAATCGTGACGGGTGCTTCTTGAGAGACGCCAATCGCTCCCTTATTTTGAAGCGCTGCTGCCTCAAAATTTTCTTGCCACAGTGTGTCTGCCATTACACCAAACGATAATGTGCTTCCTATTAGTGCATTAATCATTAGCGCTGACTTTGTCAGTCTTAGCGATTTGTTACCAACTAGCTTCACCATTTTTTTACCCTGAACATTGTGTAGGAAGGTATAATTTCTTATACATAGGTATACACAACAAGAACTTGATAAAAATAATATTAAAAACATTCTATGTGTTATTTTTCATGACGTTAGCGCGTCAAAATAAACTTATTTGATGAACAACTCAGCTATACCTTTGTTCAGGTAAAGCTAAACTGTAATATTTGGGTATAAATTGAGTCGTAGCTGAACGAGGTACGCTATAAATGAATTCTGAGGCGCAGCGTGAGGGTAAGTAGATTCAGTAACAAGGCAAAAAAAAGAGCACCAAAATGGTGCTCTTTTTACACTTCAGAATAATGTATTACTGAGCGGTTGCTAGGAAAGCATCAAAGTCTTTTTGGAATGCTTCTTTCAATCGCAAACACTGATTTGACTCATCTTGCATGATTTCAACACCACGAGACATACCTTGATGCTGACCATGAATAGGTGCATAGAAGGTATTTGCCATTGCAAGATTATCTGCAGAACATGTCGTTGAGACAAATTCAGGCATACGAGACACATGGTAGTCTGGCATTTTAGCAATCAGTGCATCTTTATTCTCATTTAACCAAGTATAAAGCAATGTATGATCGTCTAGACTACGCGCCACACTTATTACCATCGATACCGTATTTGCCGGTGTAATGTCGTCGGTTAGCGCTAAATCAAGCATCTTGAAAACAGATGCTTTGTCTTTAAATCGCATTGAATACACCAAGGTTCTTTTAACGTTTGGCAATTGCGCATCTTTAAAGGCTTTTACGATAGTGTCGAACCATTTCGCGTTGTCTTCTACTTCACTATACTTGGTAGTAATAGCAATAGCCGTTCCCGCAATCCCTGAGGGTACACTGGTTGGGTCTGCAATATACTGCTTTGCGATTACTTCGCTTTTAGCAATCAATTCTTCATTGTTTGCATATATCCCTAAAACACCGAACAACAAATTACGAAGGCGAATAACGTCTGCTGAATCGGTATCGCTTTGCGTTAGCGTGAGGCGATTTAATAGCGGAAGGTACTTGTCGTTAAGCAGTGCGGCAAAGTTGGCTTCGTTTTCATCATTAACCAGGTAATCAAACTCGGCAAGTACACCTACGGCGGCACGAATAACGGCAGGGTCTTGGTCGTTAGCTAGTGCATTAAGCACTTTCATAACGCTATCAACCCCTACTTCATCAGCGTTTAATAGCGCTTGATAGTTATAGAGCACATTTTTCTTTTCTCGTTTATTGAGCGCACCAATGTCAGACAACAACGCATTTAGTTGCTCTGCACTTACGGCCCAGCGGAAATAGCCAGTGGCATTATCATTAGGATATACCCAATCTGCTTCAGCGAGCTGAGGAAGTGTCGTGGTTTTCTTATCAATGAATACCACTTCTTGTTTGATGTTACCGTTTGATTTGTAGGTAAGCTTTAAAGGAATAGCCCACGTTTGAGGTTCAACCGTTGCGCCTGCATAATGGAAACGAGACTGCACAACGCTGCCGTCTGTGCCGATATGAATCAGTGGATAACCTGGCTGTTCTAAGTATGCTTTCATCATAGCGCTTAGGTTAAAGTCAGACACGCCATCAAGCGCTCGCCACAAGTCATCTGCAACGGTATTGCCCCATGCATGCTCTTTCATGTAAGCACGCACACCTTCACGGAATTTGTCGGTACCAATTAACGACTCGATCATTTGCAGAATCGATTCGCCCTTTGAGTAGTTAAGCCCCAGACCATCCATTACATCTGGCTGTGTTCTTACTTCTTTTTTGACCGGTTTTACCGTTGGGCTTGCATCTGCGCCAAAAGCACCTTCTTGAACAATGCGGTCTGCATAGTTGAGCTCAGGGTAAAGCTCTTTCATAACATAACTTGCAGCCCACGAAGCAAACGCTTCGTTTAACCATAAATCGTCCCACCACGCCATGGTTACCAAGTTACCAAACCACTGGTGCGCAAGCTCATGGGCAATAACATTTAATGGTCTAGAACGCTCAGTTAAGCTTGGCTCGTCTTCTAACAACAATAAGCTATCGCGATAAGTGATAAGACCGACGTTTTCCATGGCACCGTGCGTAAAGTTAGGCACCGCAACAAAATCCATTTTCTTGTACGGGTATTTAATGCCGAAGAAATTTTCTAATGATGCCAATATTTCAGGCGTATGCTTTACTACAAATGCGGTTTTATCAGCGTAGCCTTTAGGCACATACAATCTGCCAGGAACGGGAAGCCCTGTCATTTCAACGCTATCAAATGGTCCTACTGTGTATGCAATAAGGTAGGTAGGCATCGGCTTAGTCTTTTCAAACGTTACCGTTTTTATACCGTCGTTGGTGACTTCATTTTCAACCGGCGTATTAGATACCACCACTTGATGTGCTGGCGAACTGATGGTCATTTGATAAGGTATTTTAAAAATAGGCTCGTCGAAGCTTGGGAACGCCTTTCTCGCATGCATATCTTCAAATTGAGTGAAGATATAGTTTTTATCTTCAAAGCGAGATAAATACATACCATCTGAAGACGTATTCACCGTGCCCTCAAAATTGATGTCTAACGTGTATTTTCCTGGGCTAAGCATGTCACTTGCTTCGCCCCAATTCATATCGTATTCCCCTCCAGATACGGTAAGCGGAATTTTCTCTCCATTGAACGACAGTGATGCATTCAATATCACTAAATCCTGTTCATAAAAGCCCACTTTCTGTGTGGCTTCATTCACAGTAATATCAATAGAAGTTGAACCCGAATAGCCTGGTGCGTCCGGGTCTAGATTTAGGTGTATACGTTGGAACGTAGGTGTAACTGATGAGGGCAATCTGTACTCGACATCTTCGGCAAATGCATATGACGAAGACAACGCTAGTACAGCGCTAAAAAGCGCGGTAACTCGTTTCATTATGTTTATTCCGTTGTTGAAAGATTGAGATCTCTTCTTTTCAACAGCGAGAATAAAAGGGCTCAGCTTGCAACACAAGGGGCCGCACGATGTTTACCCACTTTAATTTGTTACATAACGTGTTAATTGGGCACAACACTATAGTACTGCATTGCTTTATTAACATTTACCAGTGGTCGGTTACCAACAGGCTATATGCTGATAACCCCTGAAACCCCTGAACAAACCTAAAACTTGTATTTACGTAATTGCCCCTGCATGCGCCCTATCTGTTCAACTAAATCATTACAGTTTTGAACAACTTCATTGGCATAACGGCTGTTGCTATTACCCACGTCTCGAATACTAGATAGTCGTGCGTGCGCGTCATGGGTAACGCCTTTTTGCTGTTGCGCGATATCTGCGGCCATTTTATTTAATGCGGTAATAGAGGCTACTGCACGCAACGCTTGGTCAAGGGAGGCACCAGCTTCTTTTGTTACTTCTACCGTTCTAAAGGCATTGTCTTTATTACTCTGCATTTTTGACGAAGCCTGCCGGCTGCCCTGCTGCAGCCTATCAATCATTTTACGAATTTCTTCTGTTGACGCTTGCGTTCTACTTGCCAGCGACCGAACCTCATCGGCAACAACCGCAAAACCTCGCCCTTGTTCTCCGGCTCTTGCCGCCTCAATGGCCGCGTTTAACGCTAACAAGTTTGTCTGTTCCGCAATGTTGCTAATGACCTCCATTACGCCACTTATCTCTTCACTAGCCTGTGCAAGTTCAGTGATCACTGCTACCGATGCATCAACATCTTTAGCCTGCGTTTCTATGTCAGTAATAGTAGCGTTGAGGACGTCAGTACTCTTCCGAGTATCAGCATCCGCATTACCAGCCGCCTCGCTCGACTCTAAAATGTTTCGCTCAACCTCATCAGCGTTATCTCGCAACGCATTAATGGCTATTTCAATAGCTTGTGTCTCGTCACTCAGCGAGGCTACCGTGTTATTGGACGCATCAGCGGTTGAAGACAATACCTTAGATTTATGAAGCATCGCTTCGGTTGCTTCGTCAACATCGAGCAACGTATCTTGAAGCTGAGCCAGTAACCGATTAAATCCGCGCGACATTTCTCCAAATTCATCCCCTCCTGTTTCTCTGAATCGAAAGGTAAGATCCCCTTCACCCGAAGCGAGATTGCTTAGTACGGCAATGAACTCATCCAGTGGTTTACCCACTATTTTAGAAATAAGAATGGCCACGGTAACGAGCACGAAAATACTGGCTAGTAAAATCTTAAGTAATAGGGCCAAAACCGCGGTGCTGACTAATGCCGACTTTTCCGACGAAGACGCCGCGAGTATGATGTCGTATCCCCACGCTTCAAACGGAACCACGGTGGTTATCCACTCACCATCACGGTCACTAAGCGCCTTATTTACGTCAGCATCATTAATATGAGAAGAATGCATTCTAATGTTGCCCTTACTGTCTCTAAGTGCAACAAACCCGTCTTCGAGTAAGTGACTTTCATTTATCACTTCCTCTAGTATTTTCATGTCAGCAGAATATCCCACATACCAAATACCGATGACCGTGCCAGCCGCATCTCTCATGGGTTCATAGGCGGTAAGATAAGGGCTACCCAAAATATCTACCGCGCCATAGTAAGGTTCTCCGCGCTTAATGTTGGCCATCGCCTTTCCGTTCGGAGCGAGCTTAGTACCAATAGCGCGTTGGCCATCTTTAATTACGTTGGTGCTTACTCGAATGAAATCATCGCCTGTTTTACTAAACAGCGTGGCTGTTCCCCCCATGACGTCGGTAAGACCATCAACAAGGGTAAAGTCATTGGCTTGGGGTTGCGAACCCAGAAACAATTGCGAAGCAGTTGTGTTTTTTACTGTTGCCGTTCCATTCTGGCGTGGCGTACCCACTTCACTACCACGCAGTTTTAGCAGAGCCATACTACTCACCACCCGTTCCTGCATGATAGTGTCGGTGATAGAGAGGATATTGATTAACCTGTCAGCTGTTTTTTGCTTTTGCTGCTCTATTTCTTCTTTTACGCTTTCTGACGTGGTGAATAGCGTCATGCCAGCAATGACCAGCGCAATAAATGCAATAACTGCAGAAATGGCGAATAGAAACTTTCTTTTTATAGACATAAACAAATCCACCACACAATGGAAAGGCTCACATCCATATGAGTTTGATATTCAAGATTATATTAAATGTAGGCGGTTTTTTGATTACAGCAACTATTTTGCGTACTTACTTAACGATTACTTTTCCACCCATCATTTTGTAGGACGGCATTCCTCTAATCATTGCTTCGCGGGAAAATTGAACCCCACAAGACGGACATATACAAGGGGTCGCTGTATAATCGTGCACGATTCGAGCGATAAAACATTTCACTAATGCGCCTTTGCCCCCCTTTTTATATTTAAATAACGGGGTTTTGCATTTAGCGCAAAAAATATCGACCGTTTTTACCGGCCCTTTTTTATTTGGTTTTGCCATCGTGGTTATTGTGCTCCTTACGCATACGCCAATGTGAGTCGATGTAACACCTCCGGTAGCATACCGTTTACAATCACAAACTTGACAATAGCGACAGTATGGACAACGTTGTATTGGTCATAGCGCGCTTTGTACTATTGCGTTTCGGCAATAAGTTCGCCGCGCCTTAACGACAATAAAATTACACGTTATTTAAAATAATTGACTAAAATAAAAGGAATATTCTCGCAATCTAACAAGCAAATTCAGTAATGTCATATACAATCACTACTATCGAACAATATGAAGGTGGGCCATACTTTTGCGATAATACCCCCACTAGAGGTGGTAAAACATTGTGTCGTACCATCGTTGGCAGCGTTATCACAACTGCATGTGCAGTTTCATTAGAATTGGTATTTTAAGGTGCTTAAACATGAAATATATCCTACTCCTGTGCTTGGTATTTACACTACCTGTAACCGCAGCGAATGTTATTATTGTTAATGCAGGAAACGCTTCTGGCGTAGATTTAGACGCTGTAAAACGTATTTACTTGGGAAAATCGAAAACATTTCCCGACGGTAGCAAAGCCCTTCCTTTAACGTATGAGCAAGGCGAAGCGGTAAGAGCTAGCTTCAACGGCGGCGTGTTGGAAAAATCTGAAAGCCAATATTCTGCATTTTGGTCCAAGCTCGTATTCACTGGGCGAGGAACGCCACCTGAGTCGGTATCTTCACAAGAAGAAATGCTTCAGCTTGTTGCTACCAACCCAAACACACTTGGTTTTATTGACGAGAGTTTAGTGACTGATGCGGTGAAAGTGGTCAGCACATTCTAACCCTGCAGACATAATCGCTAAATAGCCCCATCCTATACATTGGGGCTTTTTTATATCTGCGATTTAATTGTCATGGCGCGACGTAATCACATTCATATTGGCAAAGGCCATGATCACATCTTTCGCATAACCTACTCTTGGGTGATTAAGCGCTCCCTTCTTCCACACTAAGAATATTTCATTTTCCGGCCCCTCTTTACCAAGCTGCACTAACTCGCCTGTATCAATCGCTTGTTTGCACAGATAGTCTGGTAACACAGAGTACCCTACCCCTGATTTAACAATGGTTGCTATCGCCCGAATATCAGGGCAAACCGCTGCCACCGGTGACTCACAACGCGCATTAAATACGCTATTAAAATATTGTCTGATAAGAGGCAATTGTTCATCGTAAGTAATCACTTTGTAATCTGCCAGCATTGACGCGTTAACCGACTGCCCCGCAAGTTCGCGCCCCTGCACTCGGTTCATTACTAATAGCAGTCGCTCTTTGTCCAAACATTGATAATCGTACATTTTTTCATTCGGCATAGACGCTGTGATGCCCAACTCAACGGTACCGTTTTCTAGCAGCGTGTAGATATTGTTTTTATTGCCCGTATGGATCACAAGGTTGATTTTGTCGGCTTGCAGTAAATTAGCAAGCGTTGGCCCCGCAACGAAACTTAGATATTCCGCAGGACCTGCCAGGTGTAGCGTTCCATGCACAGTAGAAGAACGACTCCTTATCGAGTCAACTTTGCTTTCTAGCATATCGATATGTTGGGACACTTGCAGTGCCAAGTCATCAGCAATTGGCGTAGGTTCAACGCCTCGCGCTTTTCTGATAAACAGTTCTCTTCCAACAATCGATTCCATCGATTGAATATGTGATGTCACCGCGGGCTGAGACATATTTAATCTAATCGCTGCCTTGGTAATATTTCCGCACCGATAAACTTCAACAAAGGTTTTTAGCTGGGTAAGGTATGACACTTGATGTGTACCTATCAGATTTGTGATGGCTTACACTAAATTATCTGACTTCTTGTTTTTATCCAAGCGCTCTAGGATAGCCAACACAATTTACAGGGTAGAAAATCTTCTCGCCACGTAAAGACACAATTGCAGCATCGATATCGCCTTTTTGTGCACGTCGATGCCTATTATCAGAAACCTAGGCAATGTTAAAAAGGAAGAAAAAAGAACCATGCTAAACTTTACATTTAAGAACCAAACTGAAATTTTATTTGGTAGAGGCCAACTTAGCGAAATTACCCCTCGCCTGCCAAAAAACGCTAAAGTCTTATTTCTCTATGGCGGCGGTTCTATAAAGAAAAATGGTATCTACGACAGCACATTGGCAAGTTTGAAAGGTGCGGACGTTGTTGAATTTTCAGGCGTGGAGCCAAACCCCGAGTTTGATACGCTGATGAAGGCGGTTGATGTGGCTCGCGAAAACGACGTTAACTTTATTCTTGCCGTAGGTGGCGGCAGCGTTATTGACGGTGCAAAATTTATAGCCGCGGCGGTAAATTTTGAAGGTGATCCGTGGGACATTCTCATTTCTGGCGCTAAGTTTGAAAATCCATTGCCCATTGGTGCAGTATTAACACTGCCGGCAACCGGCTCTGAAAGTAATGGCAACTCAGTCGTTAACCGCTCTGCGTTATCACAGAAACGCGCATTTTCGTCTGAAAGCGTACAGCCCGTGTTTGCGGTACTCGATCCGGAATTCACTTTTTCGCTTCCTCCTCGTCAAGTGTCAAACGGTGTGGTTGATGCGTTCGTGCATGTTATCGAGCAGTATCTGACTTATCCGGTGAATGCACCACTTCAAGACCGCTTTGCCGAAGGTATTTTACAAACCCTCATTGCAGAAGGGCCTAAAGCACTCGAAACACCAAAAGATTATGATGTGCGCGCTAATGTCATGTGGTCAGCGACCATGGCATTAAATGGTTTAATTGGAAAAGGGGTTCCGCAGGATTGGGGAACTCACATGATTGGCCATGAGTTAACCGCCCTTCACGGTTTAGATCATGCCGTGACATTGGCAATCGTACTGCCATCACTTATGTACGTTCAGCGCGAAAAGAAAGAAGATAAAATTCTTCAACTTGGCCAGCGTGTTTTTGGTATCGAAAACGAAGATAAAAATAAAGCTATCGATTTAACGATAAAAGCCGTTCAAGATTTCTTTGAGTCTATGCAAGTGAAAACCCGTTTGTCTGACTATGACATCGAAAAGAGTGCGATAGACCGCATTATCGCAAACCTTGAAAAAAATGGGATGACCGCCCTTGGTGAACATGGCGACATCAATCTTGAAAAAGCGAAAGAAATTTTAACGCTGGCAGCGTAAACGACGCTACTATCCTAGGGGCAATACGCCATTGCCCCTTTTTTGCCCGTACAAAATTAGTGCCATGAATATATTGCCTTTGGCGCATCAAAAGGTAGAGTATAGACATTACGTTAATTTAAGAAGGGCTTTACTATTAACGCTGATCATCTTGGTGAAACACCATCTGCTTTAGTTTTTGAGGCGCTTTCACACTTACGAAGAAACCGTGTGATGCAAATCAGTGCGGTCACTGGTTTCGGCGTTGCGCTCGCTTTGCTTGTCGCCAGAGACGTGACATTCACCATTTTCAGTACGGCGTTATTTGCCCTATGTGTTACTTATTTTCTTGCCTATAAACGCAAACTATCTGCAGCAATCTACTTACTGATCAGCACGCTTTCTTTGATGTTATTCGCCCTTGCTCTGACAGGCGCGGGAATATTCGACTTGGCAGCGCTGGGGTTCCCCGGCTTATTGGTGTTTGCAGCGACACTGGGAGGAGGTAGGCTATTCTCAATAACGCTTGCGCTGACAATGCTTCAAGCGTTTTTACTTTCAGGGCTTGCCATCGAGGGTTTCATAACACCCCATGTACCATCACTACGATGGGTACACGTTATGTTTATCACAATTATATTCAGCGTAACCGGGTTTAGTGTTTACGTGTTGGTTAAAGACATTAAAAAACTCATGCTTTCTTTACAACTTGAGAACCAAAAAGTAGAAGAAAGTCATGCACATATTCAACACCTTGCTCATCATGATCCGCTTACTAACCTACCTAATCGCTTATATGGCGAGCAACTGTTTGCCAACCTATTTATGATGGCTAATCCGGAAGAAAAAAACGTTGCAGTCTTTTTTCTCGACTTGGATAACTTTAAGCCCGTTAACGATGCTTTAGGCCATTCAGCCGGCGACACACTGCTACAAATGGTGTCTGAAAAACTCCAAACATCACTGCTTCAGGAGCATCATTTAATTCGCTTTGGTGGCGATGAATTTATTATATTAGCGCCATGCGAGAAGGATACCGAGTCAGTTAAATCGCTAGCTAAAACTATCATGCAAGCATGCGAGTCTGAGTTTGACATTCAGAATACAAAAGTAGCCATTACCGCTTCGTTGGGCGTGGCGATTGCACCACAGCATGGTGAAGACTTTAAACAACTGTGCAGAAAAGCCGATGTCGCCATGTATCATTCGAAACAACACGGGCGCAATACATTTCATATTTACGAGGCTCACTTAGATAACGAAGGTGAAGACAGGTTTTCGTTATTACAAATGTTACGAAGTGCGGTGCAAGGGTCGCAATTTGAAATGTATTATCAACCTATCGTAAACCTGAATGATGGGTCTACCCCCGCACTTGAAGCACTTATTCGTTGGCCGCAAGATGATGGCTCGTTTATCTCTCCAGATAACTTTATCCCGATTGCTGAAAGTAGTGGCCTTATTGTTGAAATAGGACAATGGGTTATTAACGAGGTTTGTAAGTTTGGTGCAAACATGCAAAAGAAAGGGTATACCAACCTTCGTATTGCCATCAATATCTCTGCCGTTCAGTTCCGAGACAACAGTTTAGTCACAGTCGTCACCGACGCACTAGAATATCATGACATTCCTGCCTCTATGCTAGAATTAGAGCTTACTGAATCTTTGTTTATTAACGACAAAGATGGTATTGCACAGCAGATTAACCAGCTGCGTGAATTAGGGATCGCTATTGCGATAGACGACTTCGGAACGGGTTATTCAAACTTAAATTATCTGCGAAGTTTTAATGCCACGACACTGAAAATAGATCGTTCATTTATTGGGGCGCTTGGAAAAGATAAATACGACAAGCCGCTCATTGCAGCTATTGTTAATATGGCTAAGAGTCTTGGATTAAGAACTGTCGCCGAAGGCATCGAAGATGAAGCAGCGTTGGCCACATTGATGGAGTTAGGCTGTGAATTTGGGCAAGGTTATTATTGGTCAAAACCCGTGCCGTCTCATAGCGCCCACCAGCTCTTAAAAAGTTCGTAACGTAACGGTTATGTTGTTTTTCCTCACCTCACCTTTTGCTTCAGGGAAATGAGCCCATTATGAAAAAGCCGAGCTTAACATCGTTAGTCTCGGCTTTTGTGTAACGCGACAACCATCTTAATATGGTAAGAAGTTAAACGCATACTCAAGTTGTGTTTGCTTAACGTTTGCCGCGCCAAAATTGATCATGCTAATACGGGCTAGCAATTTCTTTTCTAACGCCTCGTCATCAAGTTCACTGTTAAGTAAATCTACCGCGGAAAGTGCTCCATTGGCCTCGATAGTCAGTCTTACCGTAACTTTACCTTCTATATCAGGGTTAGCTCTCAGCGCTCGACGATATAGCGCATAAACCGCGCCTTTATTTGCATCTAACGTTTTACGAATAGACTCAACATCTCTATCGCCTATAACCGCCGCTTCTTGCTCAATCCGCTTCGCTGCTAGTGAGGCTGCCCCCTCTTCCGGCGCGTTAAATTCCGTCGTTCTGCGCCCGGCAAGCTCACCGCGGGCACCAATATTTTGACTGACTTCAGCGTTTTGTAAGCCTCCGCTGTCACTCGCCACAACCTCTTTTCCTATACGCTTGCGCGCAGTCTTTTCTGTTTTACCCGCACCTTCGACAGTTTGGGTGTCGGCAACGTTTGCAAGACTCAGGGTATTTCGCATACTGGCAAAATCATCTTGAAACGCTAACAAACCGGTTTGCTTTGCATTTTCCTTTGCCTGCTGCACTTTTTCAGCCTCTGTTGGCTGTACCTGCGGTGCCGGTTTCGGCTTAGGCTTAACAACCTCTGGTTCAACAGGCTTTGGCGTAGGTTTGGGCTTTTCTTTAACCTCTATAGGCGGCGCCTCTTCAGCGATAGGCTCTGGTTTAGGCTCTACGATTGGCGGCGGAGGCGGTACTTTAGGTTGAATAATACGAGCAAGCTGCGGGGGCAATGTGGCTTTTTCTTCTCGTGTTTGCTCAGGCAATTCTATGAGATTTACCACCACCGCTAACATTAGCGTTAACGCTAGTGTTCCATACGTAATGAAACTAAACGTACGGTTTTCTTTTTCACTTGAAGCCCAAGGAAGTTGCGTTTGCATGTACGTACTACTCATGCAGCGCCCTCCTGGTTTGTCGACGATGCTTTTTGTTCAACCGCTAACGATACATCGGTATACCCAGCCTGCGCACAGGTATACATGATCCTCTTTAACAATGCATAAGGCACACTACGGTCGCCCATAATCGTGATAGCTTTGCCTTGCACTGCGCTTTCATCGCTTGCATCAACGCTCGCACGCTTTGACGCCTGCTGAAGTCGAAATGCAAGTTCATCAGCCAATACTCCGATGGTCTCTTCATTGCTACTTAAAATTTCATCGATATTCGCCAGTTTTTGCCCCTGTAATACTAAGGTGCTGTTGTTCACCATTATCAATAATGTTTCTTTAGCGGCCACATCAGATGGTGACTCAGGCAACGTTATAGACTTGTGGTTATCTAATACCTGCACGTCTGATGCATTTAGCATTAAGAAAAAAACAAGAATAGTAAAAATATCCATCAACGACACAAGGCTTAGCTTTGCTTGTCTTGCATTGCGCTTATGGTTACGCGCCATACGCTTTGCTCTTACTGACTGCTTCATTGCCTTTCCTCCCCCTCTGCCATTGCCGCATCTGACCAATCAAGATTAGTCATTTCAGCAGGAACTTCAGCAAATGAAACGTCAGGGAATAACGCAGCGTCGACCACTGAAGCCGCAACCACATCTTTGTAAGAACGGGTTTTATCCAGCAGCGTCACTAGGCTTTGATAGTCAACACGGTCGTCTATCATCAAAACAATGTCGTCTTTTTCAACCCCTTTACCTAGTAGCGTTTGCTTCATTTGTTTCAAAACAAATTGAAGGGTATCCCAATCCTGTTGCACAACGCCGGTTTTGCTGTCAGCAACCGTTGAAATTTGCTTCACTAAATACCCTGATGGAAAATACACCGCGCTGCCCTCAGGCGTCACAAATAACTCAAGCTGCTGATTTTCGACATCGGCGCCCTCGCCTAATGCTTCAAGTCCAGGAAGCGTTAACTCAACCACGGTAATTCGTGAAAACACCATCATCATCAGCAATACAGGAACTAACACAATCATCAGGTTGAGGAACGACGTGATATCTAACTCTACATCTTGCTTCTTAAGGCGTTTACGTCTGCCTAACATGATAATTTACTCGTCAGATTGTCTGCTGTGGGCACTCACTGTCTTTTTCGCCATTAACACGTTAAGACACTTCACACCGGCCATTTCCATACTATCAACAATCTCTGTCGTTTTGGTTTGCAGGAGCGAGTGAAACGCTAGCAGTGGTATCGCAGCAATCAAGCCAAATGCGGTGGTATTCATTGCCACAGAAATACTTTGTGATAAAAGGCTAGCCTTTTCTGATGGATCAGCATTTGCTACCGCAGAGAACGCGGCGATAAGACCGATAATGGTCCCTAACAACCCCAGTAGGGTAGAAATATTCGCAAGTGTTCCTAAATACGGTGTGCGCTTTTCAAGGCGAGGAATGGTTTCCATCAAGCCTTCTTCCATTGCATACTCGATATCTTCTCTGCGCGGGCTAACTTGGAGCCGCGCGATACCCGCCCCAATGACTCGGGTGATCGGCGCTGCATTATGGTCGGCAATTCGCACGATTTGGTCGTAATGCTGTTGGCGTAACAATGGCTCTAACTCTGCAAACGCTTTTTTATTAACGCGCTTTGCCGAGTTTAAGAATACATATCGTTCAATGGCAATCGCTAACCCTATTGCTAACACAATAGAGATGGGGAACATGAAAGGGCCACCTTCTTGAAAGAAGCGAACAATAACGTCGAAGACTTGCATAATTTTTCCTTTTATCTCGTTGCAGCAACTACCTATTGGCTGCCCGTAATAGTGTTGTACCGCATTTTTGTTGTAATTTGGTTATCTGGATGCCCACACATCACGTGTGATTAATACGTATTAATTATCTTGTGTAGCTGGCGGTACTTTCATTTCATCAACGTCACTGAAATGTTGATTCAATGCCACTCTGCGTAAAAAGCGATTGCGCTCAATAGGCTGTGGCTGGGTATTCATGGGGGTCCACAATAACGCGCCCCTAATATTTCTGTGTTTCGGTAATTGCCATGGCACAATACTCAGTACTCTTGGCTGCTCTTTGTTACCTCGAATTGTGGCTTCTAAGCGAAGTGGTGTGTCGGGCGTCGCTTCATCAACGTTCTGTGCGTTTGCACTTAACGACACGACAAAAGAAGAAAGTAACATCAGCGACAGACGATAAGTATGAAACCGCATTATTGCTCCTTTAAATCGTTATTGCTGGACAACTTGCGTTTTGCATCGGCAATCCAGCGTTCAATCGTTCTTATCTCTTTTTCTGGCGTGGCGACATCAACAGCAATCAACGCTAAGTAGTTTTCATACATCGCTATCGCAGTCTGCTTTTCGCCCAAATACAAGTCGTGCAGAATACCCGCATTGTAATAGGTATTTGCAAAACCTGGCCATGCCGCAACGGCCTGCTTATAGTAGTTACTTGCCGTTGTGAATTGCCCTTTTTCGCGGTACAACATTCCTAACCGGTTTAACGCAAAATAATTAAACGGGTTGGCGCCCAGTGCATTGTGAAAATCAGACACCGCCTGTTTTGTATTACCGGCGTCAAGTGCAATATCACCGTTAAGCACCCACACCGCTGACGAGACATTGTTACCAGTAAGTAACGGTGCCAACGCCTCACTGGCATCATCAACATTGCCACTATTAAAAAGGCGAATTGCATTTTCAAATTGCTCTTTTTGCTCAACCGTCATTGTGCGTTTTGCGAGAACATATCGGTTTTCTGCCTCAAGCAGTGCGTTGGCCAACATATCTTGTGAAGACATGCTGAGGGTTTCTTGCGTTTCACTGCTTTGGGCTACTTCCGGCTCGGTGCTTTCATTAAAAGACGGCATCACGCTGCAGCCGCTCAGCATCAATATATAAATAGGTATAATGAAAAAGCCAGACCAATATCGTCGACACGTTTCGGTGAACTTAATAACGGTTAACATCAAGCGCCTCCACTTTTTCAGGCTTACGATATGCAGAAGGTGATAAGGAAGACAGCTTATCAAAGCTTGCGCGCACCCATTCGTCATAAACACCTTTCCAGCTTCGTTGTGCATTCGTCTCAAAAACCGTTATCGCCTCTTCTTCAAACGGGTATGCCTGCTCTTCAAGTAACAGGTCATATTGCTCACGCTCTAATGCTGATAATTCGGTCGGTCTTTCAGAAGCCATTAAGTCTGATGCCAATGTAAGATACAATTCGCCAAGCTGATGGTTCGCTACCGTCACATATTCACGTACACCATAAGTAAGTACTTTATTATGAGCCAGAACGGCCCGCTCTAACGCTACGCGCTTTTTGCTCATGCTGTCACGCAAGGGTTGATCAAGTTTTATGGCAGCAAACGTGTGCTTTGCATCGTTAGCAAATACCATGGCTGACATTGCTGCTAACGTTAACGAACGAGGAGTTTGGCTGCTACCCGCATTGTCGTGTCCTGCAATAAGCTTATTCAACCAAAAGCGCTGTTTTTCCTCTTCGCCACTTTGTTTGTAAAACTCGCTCATCAATAATCGTACCTCAGTTACGGTATCGAATGGCTCGGGATACGCGTGTGCATAGGTGCGATATGCAGGTAATGATAAGCTTCTGTCACCCGCTAAGTCATAGTATTCAGCCGCTAAAAGTAACGCTTCTCTCCCTGCATCAGTTTCTTTTTCTAACGTCCATTGACGGTAAAGAATATCCGCTGCAGGTTTCCATTGCTCTGTTTGCTCAAAGATGTATAGCAATTTACTTTCAATCGTCGAGGTTAATGCATTATCAGGAAAACGTGCCTCAAAATCTTGAAACATACGCTGCGCTTCATCGAATCGAGATAAGGTAAGTAAATAGGTCGCCGCATCATACTGGGCATTAATACGGACATCGACATTGGGAGTGTTATCGATAATCCGTTTTAAATGGCCAATCGCTTGCTCCAGATCATTACTGGCAACCGCATATTCTGCCTGCTTGTACATGCTTACCGCATAATTGCGTACAAGCGCGTCATAATCGCTGTTGTCACTCGCAATCGATTGAAGCAAAAAGGCATAACTTTGTTCTGCGTCGGCGTATTGTTCTAAACCAAAGTAGCTATGCGCTTTTACTAGGTTTGCGGAATAACGTAGCGATGCACTTATCTCTTGCGTGACAGCGTCTGGCGGCGTTAACAACCACTGACTATAAAACAACGCATCGGCAAATTGCGCCTTATCAAACTGACTTTGCATAAGCGTTTGTGTCACTGATATTGCTCTGGGGTCAGAAGTGAACGTTATGATGAAGTCATCGCGACTTTTCCGTTGCTTCTCTAACCACGATAAAGCTGTGTCGTCGATTTTGTCGGATTCGTCATTCAGGTCGTTGAGTAATGCATCGTAGGCAAGCAGCGCAGTATAAGCACCATCGCTTGAAGATTCATGGTTCACATACCGATAGGCGTAGTCTTCGTATTGCGTTATCGCGAGCGCGTATTGCTGCGCTTGAAAATAGCTTTCCGCAAGATTAAATTGTATTAGAGGCCGCTTTTCGTCATCAGGGAAGGTGCTGATGAACTCTAGGTAATAGGCTGCAGCATCAGAAAATGCCAAAGATGCTTGGTCGTTAAGCGCATCATCATCAAGCAATTGCAGCGCATCAGGCAGCGTATTACGCTTGTCCAGATCAACGAGTTGTTGTGCAAAGCTATGGTTAGACTGTGCCAGTTCTTGCAAATATTGATAGAGGTATGGGTTGGCTTTTTCCCGGTTTATCATACTCAAACGTGTGTAGTTACCTGTTTCGTAACCGAATGTGCTAACAAAGCCTGCTTTCGCGTTCATCACCTCGCTAGGGAAATCACCTAAAATAAACGCGTCGATGTGCTTAACGTAAAAAGGCACCGCTTCGCCGTGGTCAGTGTGTGTGCTAGCAAACGCCAGGTATGCCTCGGCAGCATCTAAAAAACGGTCATTATCAATATGCTGCTGAGCCAGTTCGTTATAAACAAGGTAACTATGCGGTTTATCGCCATAGAAGTTATAAAAATCGACAACGGCGTCGCCGTTTCCTCTGTATGAAAATAGCAGTGCCATAACGCGCAAGCTATCTTGCACCAGCTTTTGCTGCCCTTGAGATAAATCGCTCACCTCTGGCTGCCCGTAGAGAAAGTCACTACTGGCATCTGGCAAATGTGAAAAGCTTGCTGCCAGCATAGCGTCAAACGACACTAGCGCCGCTTCTTGTTCTTCTAATTTATAGTACGACCATCCCTGCATATAAGCAGACATGATGTAAAATGTATCGTACTGTTGTACGTCGAGCACCTTGCTGTACGCACTTGCCGCATTGGCATAATCACCTTCGCTGAAATAGGCCTCACCTTGTCTAAACCATGCTTCACTAGCATGTATAGAGTCAGGCTGAAGCTTTAACAATTCTGCCAGTATTATCGCGCTCTCTCTGCTTTTTCCCTGCAAGTCATAGGCACGAGATAATTGGTATAAGACTTCCGCTTCAGACACATCACCAGGATAATTTGTTAGTACCATTTTATATGCATCGATAGCACGCTGATAGAGCACATCTTCATCACGTTCCATGCCACTGCCAGATACCTGAAGCTCTTCGGCCAGTAGCATTTCAACGTCCGCCAGTCGTAACGCTAGCTGTCTCGACAAGGACGGGTTATCAATCTGCCCAACGAGCTCTGCATAGCCATCGCGAATAACATCAATTGCACCAGGAGATAACGTGGTTTTTTCCACAGAAATGGGCTTCACATCAAGCGATGTAATAAGTGACGTTGTCTTGGGTTCAACGTTTTTGACGACAATTTCTTCACCGAACATACTGCTACAGCCTGAAGCAGATAAGCATAACAATATCGCTGTCGCCGTTCCCGAAAATGAAAATGGCAATCGTGATTTATTCATCATTTTCGCCCCTCTCGTTTGCTCGCGTTGGGGTAACGAGTGCGTCGTCTGACAGCCTACTCTGTGAGCCCTGTCGCCAACGATCTTTAAGCTGTAAAATCGCTAATTTACTTAAATTTTGCTGCTGAACAAGGTAGTAGCGACGTGCCTCAATGGCCAACGTGGCTTCGCTGGTAAGCTGCTGCTCTAGTGATTCAATAAGCGTCGTTGTGGTGGCAGCGTGTAACGCAATGCGTGTTTTCATACCACTGATGCGCTCGCGTTCAGCACGCGTAAGGTTATTTTGTCTAAGCAAACTTTCAAACTGTGTTTGTCGGGCTTTTGCCTGTTCGAGCAGAGCCTGCGTTTGCTTGGTTGCTTTATTTAAGGTCCATTGAGCGTCAATGCTCTGCTCTGAAAGCGTCCACAACAGTATTCCCTTTAACCGTGTTAATCGCTGCTCGTAAGTGGGTCGTAATGTACGCGCCTCTTTTATTCGATTGAAGCGAGCTTGCGCGTTATCTAATCGCTCGAGCATGGCTAATTGCGGCCTATCGGCATAGATACTAAGCGCGTCAAACATCACGTCAGCGCTGTCTATCACAGATTCATTAGCTAAAGTCTGTTCTGTTTGCGCTAAGCGCGTAGTGAGCGCGTGTAGCTTTTCTTCAATATCAGACAGTCGTGCTTTGGTAGGGCTCTGTTCAAATGCCGCTGTGCGTAATGCATGTGCTTGATCGCGCTCATTTAACAGCAATGTAAAACGTTCTAACGTACCTAATCTTTCATTTAATTGTGTCTTTAAGGTATAGAGCTCTTCTAGTTGCGACAGTTGATCCTGCTGTTCAACATCGGTAAGCATAAGGGAGATAAGCAAGTCTTGGTGAGCAGCGGGCCACAAGGCTTTCCAATCACTATCGCCCGTGCGGTCTACATCATCAACATTTAACGAGCGTACGCCTGACGCCAGTGACTGCCAATACCCAGTTTTAGACAAATTTTGACTGAGTACATCAAGCTCTCGCACCACATTATCTAATTTATTAACAAGACGAACCAGTGTTTCATAAGCCTGTACTTCTCCGTCTTGCTCGGCATAACCTAGCGCCAATGCATGAGTTGCTTGCAACGTGTAAAGATTATCAGGTTGTTGCGATAAGAAGTCCCACACACCCATTGCTAGCGGCCAGTCGTTACGGCGGACTAACCCCCAGCCGTACTGAAGTAATGCTTCATCTCTTATCAATGACTGCCCATTAATTTTTCCAAACTCGCCCAATGCATCAGTAAAGCGTCCTCGCGCAAGCATTGCTTGACCATGGGAAAGGTGAACTTGATTTAGCAGCGCTTGTATTTCTGCTCGTTGAACCGCTTCTTGCTCTCGGTCCTGCCACCAACCAATCCATTGTAACCAACTTTCTTTTGTGGTCGTGGTGGTAAGCTGTTTTGCCAGTGATGTCGCTACCGCGGCAAAGCCATTAATGGCAGTATCATATTCGCCCTTTGAATATGCCTGCACGGCTTCGTTATAGTCTAAGTATTGGCGGGTTACGTGGTCAGTAGGAAGCGCCTGCTCAAAACGTGAAATGTCTGGTCTACCAATATTCAGCGATGCTTGCGCCGCTTCATAATTAACGTCGTACCATTGAGAAGGCGTGAGTAATTCATCAATATCAATATCACGGGCCTCAACGGTGCGCAAAAAGGCGTGATACGCATCTAACCCTTTTTCGGCATTATGCTGAGAGAAATGCAGTCGTGCTAACCAGTACAGTGCAAGGGGGCCCTTACTATTGCCCGTTAGTTGCCCTTCTTGACCTAAGTTTCGCTGTGCTAAGTCGGGCATACCGTAACTAAGACCAACACCACCTTCTAGCAATGACACTATTTTTAATTGCTCGTCACTGACACCTTCCTGCCTCGCTTTTGCCATTTTGCTTAAGCTTGTTAGCGGGTCATCCGTGTAAAGTGAATATACGATTTCGCCAAACCGCAGGGCCTCGTGGTGTTGCTCGGCTGTTGTCGACGTTGCGGCTGTGGATGCCGACGTGCCGCCAATAGCACAGGCAACAAAATAAAACAGTAAGAAGCGTTTTTGCATAATTTTGCGCCGCGACCTATAACACAACAGCAGAAAATTCAGGCTGATGCTTGGCGCTAGAATCGATAATTTTAAGCTCTACGGCTTGGGCGTCGTCCTCTTTGTCAAATTGCAACGTCACCGCACGTTTATACTCTCGATTTTCCGGGCCGTAACCAATAAAAAACGCCGTAAGCTCGTGAGTACCTTGACTTACATTCCCCATGTACAAACGCTGAATTCCCCCTCGCTGCAATGCCTTTACTTGCTTTTCGGTATACAAGTAGTTGGTAACCGTGTCGTTATCAATTTTCAACTCAACGGCGTCCAAAGAAAAATAGGTACCCACATCAACCGACAAATAAACGGCTACCTGAGTGCTTGAGGGAAACAACAAATCTTCCTCAAGAATAAATAAATCTCTATTAAGTTCGATAAGCGCTTTTTTAAGGGTCTCGATTTGGGTGGTTAATGGCGCTTCTTGCGCTTTCGCATTAAATGAAGCGACCGTTAAGGTTATTGCAGCAAAAAGCATTACCAGCATAATGCAGTTGGTTATACCGAGCTCGTGAAGTCGCGACTGTTTATTTTGTTTTTGTTGTGTATGCACCGTTGTCATTACAGGGTCCTTAGTACCAAACCGAAACGTAGGCTCTAATTACGTTTGCAGAAAATCCAAATAACGCTTCTTCACCTACTGGTGCATCGTCCGTGGCGTCTCTGAAGTTGTCGTAGTCAAAGTTCATATAATCATACTCGAAATTTAGCGTGCTCTTTTTCAAATATGATGCCGCAGAAAATGCCCACTCGTAAGTGACACCGACACCAGCGGAGACGCCAGAGTATGTCGACAGTTCTTTATCGCGAGCCATAATGTTGAATTCGTCCGCACGAGTGAATAAGTCGCGGTAAAAATCGGCTTGATCCTGCTGATAAAAGCGTACATGCGCATCCAAAATCCATTCGTCGCCAATAGTGTGAATGTAACCCACCTTTGCGTTGGTCGCCCTTATCCCCCATGTGTCGGTGTAATAGCGAGCATTGCCATAAATACTTGCACGGTAAGGTAAATAATAATTAGCGTTAACCGAGAATGCATTACTCACTCGGGTAGTAGGGTAAACCTCGGTGGTAAATGAAAACCCGCGCGCACTGTTTTCATCAAGGTAGCGGATCGCTCGGTAGGGGTTGTTTAGGTACCCTTCATCTGATACGTTTTCAGCGTTAACGCCGACAATTAGGCTTTTTGTCACAACCTGCGTTAACCCCAAACCAAACTTTTGGCGATTCGCCTCTTCAAGAAAGCTTTCATCACCCCGGCGTCTAATTTCATCATCACCTCGAGAGTAACTGAGCGACAGCGTTGTTAAATCGCCGAAGAAGTCCTGACTGATACCCAAATGATAAGAATTTGCTTCAAAGTCGTTTTCGCTGGAATTGGTGTAGCTGACGTTTATCAGTGTTTTGTTGTGAAGAAAGTCGCCACCTACTGTTGTCTCTTTGCGCTCTTCTTGGTATTCACTGGCTTGCGCTCTTACATCAATAGACGCACCAGAGATGGTATCAACATAGTAGTTCGCTGATACTGACACGTTATTACCGACTTTTTTACGCAGCAACACCGACGGCCCGTCAATGGTTACACCATCGCCCGAGTAACTATGGTACATGGCATCTGAGCGGTCTTGTGGCAGTACTGCGCCATTCGATGTCACGCTCACGCATGCAATAACCATTAATAGCAGTAATCGGTATTTAGTTACAGCCACAACCGCCCCCTGCACCGCCGTCCGCTCCTCTGGCGCCTTCTCGGGCTTCAAATACGTGCTTCACGTAAGCCAGTGCAATGGGGTTTCTGTTCGCACTCATGATAGGGTCGGCTAAATTGCTTCGCTCATAGGGTTTTACCCATGGCTCTATATCTTGAATACTGGCTATCGTACTTACACACCCTGAACTTAGGAGTGCACCGAGGACGAGCGGCACAGTGGCTAGTGAACGTATTTTCATCATCATTCTCGCAACAATAGTTTTATTGCTTTTTCATAGCTTTTTTCATCGCCCGACTTGTAGCCTTTGTGTATCAGTCGCGTGTTTCCATCACGATCTATCATAACGGTGGTCGGCATGGCGGAAACGTCGTAAAGCTCACTCACTTCCCCATTTGGGTCATACAGCACAGGGAAAGTAATATCGATATCATTAAGCAACACATCGGCTTTACTCGAGTCGTCATCCACATTAACACCTAATATCGTCACGCCTAAATCTGCGTACTCTTGATACATTTCTTCAAACGCGGGCAACTCTTCTCGGCACGGTCCGCACCATGATGCCCAGAAGTTAACAATAACGATATTACCCCGCTCTTCGCTTAGGCGACGGTTGTCACCGTCACGACTTTTTAGGGTAAAATCAGACGCGGGTTGATTTTTAACTGGCGCAGAGGCCTCAGATGCGGTTGATACGGTCAGTGCAAGCAGTACAAATACTGCCAATGCTAAACCGGTAAAACTGTTTATTAGCTTAAACTTCATATGCTAAGTCCTCAGAAAAAGAAGCTGGCACCCAGGGTATACTGGATGTTGTGAGTGTCCTTTTCCTCACCAATGATTTCACTGCTGAAGATGTGATCTTTCACATCTAGACGCAACGCGAAATAGTCGGTTAATAGCACGCGATAGCCTCCACCCAACGTGAGTGTGAATTGACTGTCGCCACCAAACTCAGTGCTTCCGCCACCTACCGTTAAATAAAAGTCGGTATTGAATACGGTGCTGTCTGTAATAAATAACTCGCCGTTAACGTTGTAGCCCACCGAGAGGTCGTAGTACGTATACTCCCGCTCATCATCCGTTAAGAACGGCGCACCACCCGACAATATCTCAAAGCTGGTTTGCCCCGCATCAGCTTGTGCGTAGCTCGCCTCAGCAAAGATGTTTTCAGTGATGTGATAGGCAAGGCTTACGCCAATAATTGAAGACGACGAAAAGTCTTCAATACTGATTTGGCCTGCAAACACACCTATTTCGAAGTTTTCACTGTCAATATCCGCTTCTCGAATGTCCCGTCTGTCTAATTCAGGCTCGATAACTGGCGGTGGCGTTTCCTGACCAACAGCGACAGGTGCTGCTGTAATTAATGTTGTACCGGCTAAAAAAAGACCGAGAACCCTAGCGTCCATTGGTTTAACTCCTCAAATTCATCTCGCTCTGTAAGCGCGGTTAATCGTTTGTATTCTGCGCGCATTACAAAATTTCTTGTTAGGTAATATCTCACGCCAGCCCCTACTTCTAATAAATCATTAGTTCGGGTATCGGCTCCGCTTTGCACCAATGTCGCGCTGGGTTCGGTGCGAATTTGTCCGGCTCCTAGCGTAAAATAGGGTGTTAGTCGCCACTCGGGAAAGGTGTAATGCTGTAGTCGAACTAGCCACATACGGTTATCAGAAAAGTCACCTAACGCTTGCGTCGCGCTAATTTCTGCCGCGATGTTCTCTGTTAATATCCACGCAGCACTCACCGACATGGCATTAACATCATCCAGTTTACCGCCAAAAATGCCGAACTCCCACGTTCTGCCCTGATAACCTTCAAAATTGTTTTGGGCCAACAGCAAAGGTCTATCATCAACGTCTCGTGTGCTGGCAAGCGCCGCTTTGGCAATCCACCCTTCTTTACCGTCTTCGGTCACTACCTTGTACCAGCCAGTATGCTCCTTTAACACGGTAATGCGTTCTCCACGCTCAATAACGTGGAATATTGGAAACTCTGATGCAGGCCCGGTGTGCATATCGGCATAGGGCTCAACAACCTTTACCACCACCGATTCGGCGCGCACAGCGCTTAATTGACAGAGTGATAGAAAAGCGAAAACAAAAACGATTACACGCATTTACCTAGTCCTGAGGCACATCAAAAGGGTTATTGTAATACTGTGCCCCTAAATCTAGCCACTCTGCAATCATTTTTAATTCAGAATCAGATAAATAGCCTACATGTGACCCTGTCGTAAACGCGTTAAAGAAAGTATTGCTTGCCGCTGCACTCGTTGCTCTTGCCGACGCAGAAACCGGCACGGTTTGCATAACAGGTATGGGGTTGCCCTCGGGGTCTAATATCAACTCTCCGTCTTCGTCGCGCTCAAATATTGGATTGCCATTCGCGTCAAACGCAGGAACGAGCTTATCAAGTAACACGCCTTCAACCAGCTCTACTTCATTATCGGTAAACAATAATTCACGGTAGCCTGTTAGCTGGTTTGGGTTATCAAGTGATGGTTGGTTCGTTAAATCAAGCTGCGCAATCGGCACTTGCGTCTCGCCATCGGCATTTGAAGGCGTATGACAACTGATGCAGGTATTATCGTTCACAACCATCCCCGCATCGTCGACTGTGGTTCGGTCTACTTCAAATAACGGCTGTATATGGTCGGGATAATTAATCATCACTCTACATTGCACTGTCCAGCGCTGTGCACAACTTTGTGAAATAGGAATTGCGGACGTTAGATCGCCGTAGGTATAGCGGATCGAAGGCGCAGCTGCTGTAGTCTCAGGGTTTGACCACACGTCGTCAAACTCGATATCTGGCGATGGATAAGCAATACCATCAATGCGCCCTTTTGTTTGCGCCATGGTCTCACCCAAATCGGTAAAATACGCTGGGTTAGCACCAGGGTGTGCGCCGCCTGTCGTCGGTGCGCCTAAGTTAATAGAAGGGTACTCTGCTTCTGCCCTACCGTGTGGCAATGTACTGTCTGACGTATGGCATCCATTGCACGTTTTTACCTCACCTGGCACCAATTGTAACCAGTTGTCATGGCGCTGTGAGATACGCTTTCCATTGCGGTCTAAAAAACTAAACGACAGGGGAACATTGGCCGGTAAGTCAACTAGCACCGATCCGTCTGGTTCGACAGGCACATACCCTATAATTTCGCGCATCAACATGTTGCGAACAGGACCAAAGTCACTGCGGCTAACATCAACAACATCATCGTCAGGTATAGACACGCTTTTTACTACACGCATGAACCGAATGGGGCGTGCCTCTGCTGAAGTCAGCGTGGGATCAGCCATAACGGTTATACCGCTAGGGGTAACATCTTCACCGGAAAAATCATAGACACTACGTATATGTACTCGGCCTAACGACTGCTCAGCCAAAGAAGAGTCAAGCTGTTCAGTTTGCGCATAATCGGCAGGAAACGCGCGAGATTCCATTGAGACCAGTTCGGTATACGCTACGCCTTCTTCAGGCGCCGCAATAACCTGCTGTGTATTCGTTTGAGGATCATAAATCCACAAACCATACAATAAGGGCGCAGCCTCGATATCAGGGTTTGCAAGTAGTGTATCGTTGCATGGCAATATAGTGCGCGTTACGCCCTCTTCTACCACTTGGTCAGGGTCGAATACACGGCATTGGCTCCACGCAAAAAGTTGGCGTGAACTACCATCAAATAGCGGGTATAACGCGGCAACATAGCCGCCAGGTGACAATACGCTTTGTGTGTCGATGTTATCGAAAAGCGCCGCCTCTTGACCGGGGCCTGTCAAGCTATCGCTGCTGGCAACGGGGCTATTTACATCAATATAATTTGCGGTATCTAAACGATAAAAGTTCCCGCCTAGTGTATCACGCTCGTACGCCCTTACTGCCACCAGCACTCTATCGTCAGGCGTGACCCGGCTTTGTGCAAAGTGAACGTTTTGGCCATTAAGTTCATGGCTATGGCGGCCGTAGACTATTTCTAATTCACTACCGTCAGGGTTCATTTGGTATAAATGCATCCCCTTGTCACCAGCTGCTTGATCCCAACGGGTAAACAGTATTTTTCCGTTAGGCATAACCATAGGATCAATATCGTGACTTTGGTTGAAAGACACCTGGGTTATACCGGTGCCATTTGCATCCATAACGTGTAACACAGACGCGGGTACATTCAAACTTTCCTCTAACCCAGCGTATTGCGCTTTCCCTTCGTCAACGAGTATGGCTTGGTTGGTTCTTTGGCGGGTTGAACTGAATATAATTCTGCCATCGGGCAAATAAACGGGGCCGGTATCATCACCAGCCTCAGCGATAATGTCTGAAGCAATAACGCGACGCAGCTCGTCAGTGACACGATGGTATTCCCATATGTTCCATGTAGGTTGTTCATCGTCATCAGCATTGTCGATAGTAGGCGCACGCATTGCAAACAAAAGCGTTGAGCCGTCGTAAGACACCTCGACATCTTTCACATCATACTGAGGACGATCGACGTCTTCATCACTACTATCTTGCGTAGAGTCCTCTAAAAAAGCACGATCGGTGATATTCACTTCTTCGCTGCTGACAGACGCTCGCGCTTTAAGGTAAAGCGCCGCGCCAGGTAAAAACTGGCTGGGTTCTCGTAAATCGCTCGCAAGTGGAGTGCCGTTCTCATCAACCGGTAGCGTGCGCTTCACGAATGCAATAGGTATATCAACCACCACAGGGTCAGGTTCATCGGAGCGTTGAGACACCACCGATTCACCACAGGCGGTAATCAGCAACATACTTACAATAACGGCTGCAAGCTTGCACTGAATACGTGTGATTGAAATATTTGCCGACATAAGGCTACCTATAAATGCCACAGTTTTGCTACGGTGTAGAACATAATGAAACAAGTATACCAACCTGCTATAACCCTAAGTAAGTGTGGATAAAGCGAGACACTCAGTTCATGTTAACGTGCCGGGCACGCTGTTCTTGTATGCTATCAGCATTTCACTTCATCTTTGTTAAAACAAGGTCAACAGTCATCAAAAGGAATAACTTTAGATACGTTATCGGAATGAATGAGAGAAATTATAGAAAAATGATCGCCACCAATGACAAAAATTTTTCTTAATTCTTTTTATGTCTACGAGGCAATACTTCCCAGCGTAACCAATAAGACACATATCAAATTAAAGCATTGATTAATAGGCAATTAAAAACAGAAACAATTCTTCTGACCACCCTATCATGACCAAAAAAGAAGATTGCTGTTGTAAAACGACGACACGTTAAGTTCATATACTTGCATTCGATTACCCTACACTCGTGCGCGAACGACTGTTTTTCCGAGGTTTTTCGGGAGTGGCTCAATTCTTGTAAACGTACTTCAATCGTAAAATTACTGCATTGGCACAACGTTGTGCTAAAAACCAAAAGCGAAAAAGCGTTTCTTTCTTGACGGCAGTAAGCGCCAGACGGCATTTGTTAAAATAAACTGGTCAACATTGGCGTCTACGGAGACGTGAAGAAGTATTGCGCTTTTTACTTAAAAATCAGCGCTTTTTTGCTTTATCGGCACAGTTACTACGCTGGCTGATAGTTATGAAATCTAACACGTAAGAAAGAACGTCACACTTTATTGTTCAAGCAAGCATTGCTTTCATCTATAGGTTGCCGTTATCAGGAGCAAAGACTGTGCACACCCCATTTTTTCAAACTGCCATTACAGAACATAGGCGGTCATGTAAAGCGGCTGCAACGCTTGCAGGTAAAATCGCCCTATTAATAATTACCATGAATACTGCTACGGCAGGCCCTCGAGAGCAGGCAGATAAAATGCACAATAGACTTGCAGGTGTGCCGGCATCAACCACAGTGCTTGATGCTATGCAGGCACATATAGAGGCAGGTAATAGTCAGCAGGCCGCGTACCTAGCAATGGATAACCCAGCTTTTTATAACGTAACACTCAAAACATGGGCCGCGCCTTGGACCAACGAAGCGTTTGATAAATTTGAACCCCTTAACGACTACATTGCTACCGTGATTGGAATGGCACGAGATGATGTTGATTTTAGGCAATTGCTAAGCGGCGATATCTTGTACGTGGGCGACGACGCGCTAAATTTACCTGCTTACAGCAATAACAATAACGATCACTACTTGGCAATGGAAGAGCGTGTTACCGACCTTGACGAACATTTAGTTCGCACCACACAGTCGACGGTTACTGGATTACCGGCTAGTGCGACAGCCGGCGTAATAACGACTCGCGCCGCAGCAAAAGCATTTTTTAAAGATGGTACGAACCGCGCCATGTTCCGCTTCACCCTTATAAATCACTTATGCACAGACCTAGAAGGAGTTGCAGATATTACGCGACCACCAGATCGTATTAGGCAAGATGTAAGCCGCAGTCCCGGTGGTGACAGCCGGCTATTCCACAACAACTGTGTAAGCTGCCATTCCGGGATGGATCCGCTCGCGCAAGCTTTCGCCTATTACAACTACAACTATGATGTAAACGGCGATCCCGACGGCGAACGTGGAGCGTTGCAATACAATGGTAGCGGCGAGATAGATACAGCAACCGGTTTACGGGTGCAGGAAAAATACTGGATAAACAGCAACAATTTTGTTCACGGTTATGTCACCACCGATGATGGCTGGGATAACTACTGGCGTGAGGGCCCTAATTTTAATTTAGGTTGGTCAGACGCATTGCCTGGCAGTGGTAACGGCGCCAAATCGATGGGCGAAGAGTTAGCAAACAGTCAGCAGTTTGCCTCGTGCCAAGTAACGAAAGTATTCGAGGAAGTATGCTTACGAAAGGCACAAGATGCCAACGACAGAGCACAGCTTTCAAACATGGCTGCCCAGTTTGCTTCAAGCGGTTACCAAATAAAGACAGTATTCGCGCACGCAGCCGATTATTGTAAGGGAGAATAAGAATGCACACCCTGCCCCCCCTTCGTTTGCGTCTTCGGCTGCTTTGCATTGCCACGCTAACATGCGCTATTACCGCATGCGGTGGCGGTGATGCTGAGGTTACATCAACGCCTTTACCACCTCCAACAGAGCAGCCCGTTGTTAATTACACCGGCCCCGCGGCGAGTACCGACGATGTCGCCAATTTTAAACGCGCCTTGTGGGATAATATGGCAACCACTGAACGTTGCGGTGCTTGCCACGTTCAGGGGAAGCAGTCTCCCACTTTTGCCCGTAATGACGACATTAACTTGGCCTATTCTGATACCGGAAGCCTCGTTGACCTTTCACGTCCTAGTGAATCCCGCTTGGTGACTAAAGTAGGTGGAGGACATAACTGCTGGCTCTCGAGCGACAGTGCATGTGCAGACATTATGACAACATGGATAACGGACTGGGCAGGGCAATCTCAGGCACAAAATCAAGCCACTGAAATCGAATTACAAGCGCCCATCGCCAAAGTGCCTGGTGCGACTCGCAACTTTCCCGATAGTCCGGCGTTATTTGAGGCAAATGTGTACCCAATGCTTCAAACGTTTTGCGTGAGCTGTCATACCAACAGTGCAACGATCCCTATTTCTCCTTACTTTTCCTCTAGTGATATTAACGAAGCCTATGAAGCGGCAAAAGACAGGATGAATCTTGATAGACCTGAAGATTCTCGCTTTGTAGTTCGCCTTCGAGACGAATTCCACAATTGTTGGAGTGATTGCCAACAAGATGGTGAAGCGTTGCGCGCAGCTATTGAATCATTGGCAGATAATATTCCCTTGACTGAGCTTGCAGACAACCTAGTAAACTCAAACGCCCTATCATTGTTCGATGGCACGTTAGCCAGTGGTGGCGGACGATTTGAACAGAACACCATTGCTAAATGGGAGTTTAAGACAGGCAGTGGCAATACCGCCTTTGATACGTCAGGTGTCGACCCAGCGCTCGATTTAACCCTATCAGGCGAATATAACTGGGTAGGCGGTTATGGTATTCAACTACAGGATGGCAAAGCGCAAGGCAGCACCACGAATAGCCGTAAATTATACGAACTTATTCTTGGCAGTGGAGAGTTCGCAATAGAAGCATGGGTCGCGCCAGCAAATGTTACGCAAGAAGGCCCAGCACGTATTGTGAGTTATTCAGGTGGGCGTGACCGGAGAAACGTAACCCTGGGACAAACGCTTTACAACTACGATGTATTGCTGCGACAAGACAACACCGATGCAAATGGAGAGCCAGCGCTGTCAACCGCAGATGCTGATGAGGTGTTACAAGCCGCACTACAACACGTGGTTGTAAACTTTGATGCCAACAATCGACGCCGATTGTTTGTAAACGGTGAATTTACCGGCGATATGGATACGGTTGAAGGCGGTAGCCTATTAGATTGGGACGATAGCTTCGCCTTTGTTCTGGGTAATGAAGTATCGGGTGATGTGCCATGGGCAGGCACGATACGCATGGTGGCTATTCATAATCGAACGCTAGCAGAAGACGAGATACTACAAAACTTTGATGCCGGTGTAGGCCAACAATATTACTTACTGTTTGGTATTAGCGAGCTTATCGATACCCCTGAAAGCTATATTGTATTTGAGGTAAGTCAATTCGATAGTTTTAGTTATCTATTTGCAGAACCTTTCTTTGTATCCTTAGATCCCAATGCCGCTATTTCAGACGTTGCGGTTCAGGGAATGCGCATTGGTGTAAATGGGCGAGAATCTTTTGCTGGGCAAGTGTTTGCAACCCTTAATACAACCATAAGTGCGAATAGCTACACACTTGGAAGCGGTCAGCCGTTATCGAGACAAGGTACGATAATTCCACTTGAAAAAGGCCCAGCGCTTGACGAGTTCTTCCTGACTTTTGAAGTATTAGGGGATAACACGGATGTGCGTGTTGAGGCCCGTCCACCTGCCCCGGCGCCAGGCGCAGATATTGCTGCACAAGCTGAAGTTGGCGTGCGTCATTTTGCTGAAATCAATGCGTCCATGGCAAATTTAACCGGTGTGCCTATGAGTACAACGACTGTGAACGATACCTTCACCCAACTTAAACAGCAGCTACCATCTACGACAAATGTGACTAGCTTCTTGGCGGCAAATCAGATGGCCATAACACAACTGGCAATTCGATACTGCGACACGCTAGTCGAGACCGATTCGCTGCGTAACGCTTATTTTCCTGACTTTGACTTTACGTTGCCGGCAAGTACGGCCTACTCACCAGAACGTCGCGTTAATGTTGTCGAGCCAATACTTAGCACTATGTTAGGCAGCAATATTGCCACACAAGCAAATACCGATAGCGTACGCGTTGAAGTGAACGCGCTCATTGACCGCCTTACCACGTGTGACAACAGCACATCATGCACAGCGCAATACACTCGAACCGTAGCAAAAGCGAGTTGTGCGGCGGTGCTAGGTAGCGCAACGATGTTGATACAGTAGGAACAAACCATGGCAAAACTAACTTCTCATTTTTTCAAAAAGCGTCCTACCGGAGCGCCAAATGCTGACGCCCCTTTGTATCACTTAGATCACAGCCGCCCTATGACGCGCAGAGAATTCATTGCACAAGGGTTTTGTACCGGCGCGGCTGCGGTAACAGGCGGCTCTATTTTAAGTATGTTTGCAAACCCAAACCACGCGCACGCAACCCTGTCTCCTGATTTAGAAGCCCTTAAAGCAACGTGCGGCATTGCATCGCAAGGCGCGGGGAAAATTCCATTCATTGTGTTTGATCTTGCTGGCGGTGCCAATATTGCGGGGTCTAATGTGCTGGTAGGTGGTCGCGGCGGTCAGCTAGACTTTCTCAGTACCGCCGGATATAGCCGCCAAGGCTTACCCGGCGATATGGTGCCAAGCATTGCCAACCCCAACACCGGTTTGTCTGATTTTGTAAATAACGAATTAGGGCTAGCCTTTCACAGCGATAGCGCGTTTTTAAACGGCATTTTAGATAAAGTAAGCGTCACTAATCGCGCTAACATCAACGGGGCCGTTATTCCCGCCCGCTCAGAAAATGATACGGGCAACAACCCTCACAATCCTATGTACGGCATAAATCGCGCAGGAGCAGATGGCTCGCTGCTTACCCTTATAGGCTCACGTAATAGTGATTCTGGGGGGAATTCGATGGCTCCTGCTGCGATGATTGACACCGGAATACGGCCGACCAAAATTGATAGACCTTCAGACGTTACCGGTCTGGTTGATACTGGTGACTTGGTAGGCCTGTTAAGTCAGCAAGACTCGGTTGCCGTAATGGAGTCTATCCAACGTATTAGCGATATGAAGCTAAACCGTGTTAATACGCAAATAACCACCGACGATGTGGTTAAAGATATGGTGCGCTGTGGGTACGTAAAAAGTGCAGACATAACCGACCGATTTGGCGATCCAAGTACGCTCGACCCTGCCCTTGACCCACTCATTGTTGGAGCAAGCGGTATTTTTAGCGACGAGGAGTTCGGCAGTGACGGAGAGTTTCGTAAAACGGCATCTGTCATGAAACTGGTTATGAATGGGTTCGCTGGCGCGGGTACTATTACCATGGGAGGCTATGATTATCACGATGGCAGTCGAGCCACCGGCGAAGTGCGCGACCGTCGCGCAGGCCGCTGCATGGGTGCAGTATTAGAATACGCAGCACGATTAGGCGTGCCGGTCATGATGTATGTGTGTAGCGATGGGTCGGTATTCAGTAACGGTATGGTAGACGATTCTGAAAATGGACGTGGAAAAGGCGTATGGACCGGTGATAATTCGTCAACGTCTGCATCGTTTTTCTTAGTATACAACCCAGGCGGCGCACCACAATTGATTGGCGCCACCCCAGATATTCAAGCTCGCCACCAACAGTTGGGCTTTATGCGTAGTGATGGTGCAGTAGAAACGGCATCGACCCCTGCCGCTAACAACGTCAACCTTTTGGTTGAAACCATTATTCTTAATTATTTGGCCCTTCACGGAGAGCAAGGCCAGTTTTCACAACTATTCCCAAGCAATGGATTGGGTAATACGACGCTGATGGACAGCCTGACTGCTTTTGAACCGATTGTAAGCGGCACAATGTAGGCGCCGCGCAACATCTTTCACGAGCCTGCTTCTTCTGTAATCTGCTACATTACGGCTGAGGAAGCTGGCTCTTTTTTACGTTAATTATTGCGTTAAGCCTTTTGAAAAATGAAGTTTACGCTGGTTATCCAAAATAATTGCCTCGTAATCGGGTAAGCGATTAATGAGATTCATTCCATCAACGACACCTAAAACAAATACCGATGTAGATAACGCATCGTTCATGGTGCTGATAGGCCCTATTATCGATACCGACTGAACTTCATACACAGACTTACCGGTTTTAGGTGACAGTATGTGGTGGTAGCGTTTGCCGTCTGCTTCAAAAAAGCGTTCATAATCGCCTGAAGTTGAAATGGCGGTGTTTTCCAGCGGCAGCTTAACCGCTTGTTTCTCTTCATTTCTGGGGTCGCGAATACCAACAACCCATGGCCTCCCGCGTCTATCACCGAGTAATCTTGTGTCGCCACCAGCGGTAACCAGCGCATGCGCTATACCCGCTTTTTTTAGCGCATCAATAGATGCATCAACCGCATAGCCTTTGGCAATACCGCCGAGATCAATTTTAACGTTAGGGTGTGAGAAAAAGATTGATTGAGATTCGTCGTCTAATTGCACGTGCTGATAGTTAATTGCCGCAAGGTGTTCATTGATAACCTTCTCACTGGGCTTTGTGCTGGCTCGGTAATCATACATAAAGCCAACGCTTGCAAACGTAATGTCAAACGCGCCATTGGTGAGCTCACTGACTTCGATGGCCTGCTTTATTACCTGATAGGTAACAGCATCTACCACAACGGGCGCTGCGCTAGCATCGCGATTAACACGCGCTAAAGCGCTGGTTTCAATGTAAGGGCTCATGAGCTGGTTAACTCGTTCCATTTCATCGAACACAAGTGACAGCGCCTTGTTGCCCTGCTCGTTAGTCTCTGCCCACACTTGCACTTCGATATTGGTGCCCATAATGCTTTCCTCACCCCAAAACCATTTTGCATGGGCAGGAAAGAAAATAGAAAGGGTACAAATCAATAAAACGCACGGAGAATAGCGGAACATAGCAGCCTTAAACTAACGCAATAGTAGCCGATAGCCTATCATATTTTGTGCAATAAAAAGGTGTGTATTCTGCGTAGGTAGGTATACACACCCTCTTCTGTCGCACAAATTAGAACCCGTGGTACGTTACAAACTCGTCATTGTCTGCACGGGTCGAACGCACATCGTTAGCAGGAAAGTCGTGATCGGGATAACCAAGGGCAATACATATCATAATGGCTTCGTCATCGGGAATATTGGCGTATTTATGCACCACTTCAGACTGCATAATTCCTTGGCCATTAATAACGCAACCTAACCCTAAATCCCATGCGGCGAGTACAATACCGTAAGCCAATGATCCTAAACCGAACTGGGTGATCCCTGCAGGCTCTAACGATTTGTCGTAAGTTAAAACCAACGATACCGGCGCATCGAACTGGCGAAAACCGCGCATCATCCAGTCCATACGCTTCTCTTTATCTTCTCGAGTAATGCCCATGACATCGAACAACTGAACAGCAACGTCGATTTGGCGCTGGCGATGAATACCTTCATAGTCTTCTTTGTAAGGAAAGTCTCGTACGTGAGGCTTGCCTGCTAGCGTATTCTCGGTATTCCCTTGTCGAATGTTATCTAGCACATCGCCCGTTACGGCGTGAATTTTCCATGTTTGCGTATTGTAAGACGAGGGCGCCCACTTTGCGGCATTAATGATGGCATCAACTGTTTCTTTTGATACGGGTTGCTTAGTAAACCCTCTTACACTTTTTCGTGATGCCGCAAATTCAGCGAAATTCATATGCATTCCTTCTACGCGTTGTGTTTATTTTAATTGTTAAAATAGAGTAAACACAGCCCGTTTGGGATGCAACAAATAGGAACGGTTGATAGATTGTTTATTCTTATAGATATGTATGTACACGGCGCATTTAACATTGATGTTGTTATTACAAAGATAATAACAACATCAACCTACCGCTTATTACAGTTTAAATTGCCCGACTAACTCATTTAGGTTTCGTGAGAGCACAAGTAAGCTGTCGGCATTATCAGAAAGCCCTCTCGACGCATGCCCAATATCGGTTGTGGACGATTGCATGCCAACAATGTTTCTACTGATCTCTTCTGATACTTGATACTGCTGTTCAGCTGCCGTCGCAATTTGCGTAATTTGGTTCATTATCTGCTGCACTAGTGCGCTAATATCTTCAAACGTTTTGCTGGCTTGATTAGACTGTTCAGTCGCGCGTTCAGACTGCTGCAAACTGGTATCCATTTTTCCAGAAACAAACCGCGTGCGGTCAATTAACTTCGATAACATCCCTTCTATTTCTTCCGTGGCACCGTGAGAACGTTGGGCTAAGGTTCTAACCTCATCGGCTACTACAGCAAAGCCGCGCCCTTGCTCGCCTGCTCTCGCTGATTCAATAGCAGCATTTAGCGCAAGTAGGTTAGTTTGTTCTGCAATGCTTCTAATGACACTCAATATTTGGTTGATATTTCCGCTTTCACTTTCAAGCTCTTTGGTTGCCACCGACGAGTCACGGGTAAGCTGCATGAGTTGGTCAACCTGCGTTACCGTGTCTTGAATAATGGTGCGACCGCTGTGACTTGCTTTATCGGTTTGCTCGGTGGCATCTTGTGTCGACACACAATTTTGCGCGACCTCTTGCGCCGCTGCGGCCATCTCATTAGTCGCCGTAGCAGCGTGTTCTATCGAGTTTTCTTGCTTTTCACTGGCTTGCTTTAACGATGTTGCCATGGCACTGAATTCGTTAGACGATTGATAAAGGGTTTCTGCTTGCGATTTAATTCTTGTGATGAGGTCGCCAATGGAGTCCATGAACGCATTGAAATAATTGGCCAGCTCGCTAATTTCATCATGGCCGCGTACTTCTAACCGCTGCGTTAAATCACCACGGCCATCAGCAATACCTTTTAAACTACGACTAATGCTAATAATGGGCGCAACAATGCGATTCGCTAATAGCACCCCCAACACACTACAAAGCACCAACATAACCACTAACACAACCATCATTGTTGTGACAATGTTCCATGCAGGAGCTTCAATATCGGCGCTTTCGATAACGCCAACGAACTGCCAATTTAACGCGGGTGAGCGGTAGCGTGTTATGGTCAATTCGCCGTCGTCTCCATCCACCGTGAAGTTTGTTTCTCGCTCAGTGCTTAATGCGCTATAAAGCGGGTCACCACGTAGCTCGCTGATATTCTTAAAATTATTACTCTTATTTCGCGGGTCGGCTAACACTACGCCATTTTGATCGACCAAAATCACATAGCCACTTTCACCCAACTTCACGTTATTGACTAACTTAGTTAAGGTATCTAGCGTAACGTCAATAGATTGAACACCGACTACACTGCCACTTGCGCCAGCGATTGTGACAGCAATAGAAATCATTGGCCCGCCAGATATACCTTGATACGGTGAAGTGATTATCGCATTACCCTTGGCTTCTTTCGCTTGGATGTACCATGGGCGCTTACGGGGGTCGTAGTTCGTCATTGGCTCGGCAGGATACTGAATAAACCCACCGGTTTCCGTTCCCATATAAACGTTTAACAAATTAGGGTGCTTTTCACGAAACTGACCGTGAAATTCAAAAATAGCACGTTCAACAGCACCGTTCTGCGACGGTGTCATATCGGCTTCTCTGCCTACGTAACTGGTAATTGACACATCACCCGCAGCTGTAAGACGCTTGTCATCTGCCATATAGCGCACGTGCTCTTTCATGCCTTCGAAAAACAGCTCAAAAGCATTATCAATTTGGTTTATCTCTTGCGTGGCGCTATTAATGAAATAGTGTCTTGACTGGTTGAACGTTTGAACCGCTGTGGTTACCACCAACACGATAATGGGTATCGTAACTGCAACCAAAAAGGCGGTAATTAACTTACTGCGAATGTTCATAGACACTTCTCTCTTTTTTTGTTTTATAAGGCGGATAGCCCAACATCTTCACTCCTACCCTACCAGTATTCAGACAGTGGCGTAAATCCTTCGCACCCTAAAAAGTTAGTCGTGATGTAAAAATAAAACACGCCAGCGAGTGTGCGCTGTATAGACAGTATAATGCATGAGAGAATATTGAGAGCGTTAATGTATAGCAGTGAATGAATTACCGCTGTAAATTTTCGTGATGTATGCCTGTTTTTCGAAAACGTAAGGGGTCGGCTGTCAACTTACATAGGTAAAGAAAGGTAAAAAAAAGCACCTCATAATAGAGGCGCTTTTCAGTATAACTTTGAACAGCTTATACTATTTTTTGATGAAACGACGTGCGCCTAAACCTATCAACCCTAACGCAAGCACTGCTAGTGACGAAGGCTCAGGTACTTGATTTATCACTAAACGAGGTGCGCTTTGGCCGTCTAGAGAAAATGAAGCTGCAACAAAATCGTCTTCTATTCTCATACGCAAACCCAAGTTATCTTGAGCGCCACTTAACCATGCTTGAACTAACGCCGTTAAATCAATTTCAAACGCTTGACTGTAAGCTGCCGAACCGCTCGGACCGTTGGTGCCAAACTTAAACTCATCTTTTGTGCCTGTTGTATTGAATACTGGGGCATTTGCACTTTCGTCCCAACTCTGTGTTACCGTACTCAAAAACAAGTCTGCGTTAGCATTAACAGAGTTCAAGCGATTATTTTGATTTAAGTACAATGTGGCACTGCCAAGTTCCAGATAAGAAGCAATAGAGCTTAAATCGAACATGAAAAACAACTGAGTCTCAAGCTGAGGGTTGTTGTTACTAGCACCGCCTCTTCGCCCACGAACGAAAAAGTCTGTACCGCCAGAACTCGAAAAATTTGCGGCCGAGGCAGGAGCGTCGCCATTTCTTGCGGTAGTGATGAAGCTATCAAGCCCAAGCGTGGTTGAAATAAGACTTGCCTGCGCTGAGAAAGCAGACGCTGCGAGGGCGAGACCAAGGATAATACTTTTGATTTTACTGCTCATTTAATTTACACAACCTAAACATCATTGAAATTCCAAGCTAACCAATGCAAACATTACGCCAAACCATTAAAACAATTTAAATCAATAACTTAAATTAGCTTCATGGGCAGCTTGTAAAAAAACCTGACAATCAGACAACACATACTAATGTTGATATGCCTGACACTCACACACTTGCGCACTCACCCATTTTCTGGCAATTTTCGCGCTCGAAAATTAATTGTAGGAACTACGCTATGAGTTGGGGCATGTTGTCTGTGTTTATTCCCACCTTTTTCTTTGTATCTATCACCCCTGGTATGTGTATGACCTTAGCAATGACGCTAGGCATGAGCATAGGGGTAAAACGTGCGCTGTGGATGATGATAGGAGAACTTGTTGGCGTAGGGCTAGTGGCGACACTATCGTCCATTGGTGTGGCGACGCTACTGCTTAACTACCCCTCGGTGTTTATAGCACTTAAGTATGTCGGTGGTGCTTACTTGTTATACGTAGGCATTCAAATGTGGTTGTCTCGCGGAAAAATGGCTATTGCTAGCGAAGGCAATGAGCACCAAACCACACGTTCAGCGTTAATGACTCAGGGCTTCGTTACCGCGATAGCCAACCCCAAGGGCTGGGCGTTTTTTGTAGCTTTACTTCCGCCATTCTTATTACCTGAACAGCCGTTAGCGCCCCAACTCGCAAGTTTAATTGCTATCATTTTAACGCTAGAGTTTTGTTGTTTACTCACTTATGCGTCTGGCGGAAGAACATTACGCTCGGTGCTGCTGAAAAGTGGTAACGTTCGTATTATGAACCGCATCGCGGGCTCACTCATTGCCGCCGTTGGCATTTGGCTGGCGCTGGGTTAATGGATTGCTCATTAACCCATCCCCAATCACTTCCTAGCGCTAAGCGCGCCTTTAATGTCTGTCCAATACCCTCTGAAATATTGCTTAACGTCTTCAAGGATCAAATAATTGATAGGCACGATAAATAGCGTGATTAATGTGGCGAATAATATTCCAAAACCTAGGCTGACGGCCATGGGTATTAAAAACTGAGCCTGCGTAGACTTTTCGAACAACAGCGGCATTAGGCCAGCAAATGTAGTTAACGATGTTAATAGAACCGGCCTAAACCGGCGGCCACCTGCGTCATAAACCGCTTTTTTCAGTGCCACACCTTCAAGGCGCTTTTGATTAATATAGTCAACCAACACTAACGAATCGTTCACTACAACGCCCGATAACGCCAACATCCCCATAAAACTTAACAAGGTTAAATCCATTCCCATGATCCAATGCCCCATTACAGCACCCACAAGACCAAAAGGAATAACCGACATAACAATCAGCGGTTGCGAATACGATTTAAACGGTATCGCCAACAGAATATAAATAAGAATTGCCAGGCCAATTCCCCCAACCATCAAACTTTGCGACGATTCTTGCTGATCGCGCGCTTCCCCGGCCATTTCGAAGGTCACGCCTGGGTATTGGCCAAGTTGCTCTGATAGCCAAGTATCAATCTCTTTTTGCACTAAGGTTAAGTCGCCATTTTGCTTGTCGAAGTCAGCAGTTACAGACAACGTTCGCTGGCGATCAACACGCAAAATACTGTCTGGGCTAAAACCCGGTAAGATATCAGCGACTTGCCACAATGGCACTTCTTGATTGGGGCCAAGGCGGATCATCATTTGTTCAAGTGTTTCAATAGATTGGCGAGCCTCAAGTGGGTAGCGCACCATAACACGTACCTCCTCTCTCCCGCGCTGTATACGTTGAATTTCAAAACCGAACACAGCTTGGCGAACTTGACGAGCCACCGTGTTTAAATCAACGCCTAACAACCTCGCTTCTGGTTTTAGCGCCAACTGTAATTCCTCTTTACCATCGGAGAGCGAATCCTCAATATCGAAAACGGCGGCATACTCGCCCATTTTAGCTTTAAGTTTATCTGCTAACTGGCTCAAGGCGTTGGTATCTCGCCCCTTCAGTTCGACATCAACCGGAGCTCCGCCCCACCCGCCTATTTCAGCACGGTAGTTCAATTGTTCAGCACCTGCAATTTGCCCCACTCGTTTGCGCCATTCATTGACTATCTCACGCGTGGATACGTCAATTGTTCGCGTTTCTGGAGGAACTAAGTCTATTTGCACACGCCCGGTGGTGGCGTTCCTCCCACCGCTTACCGAATAAATATTTCGAATTACCGACTCACCGGTATCTTCATCGAGGTATTCATTTTTTAACGCCTGAGCATGGCCAGTTATGGCTTTTACAATACGGTCTGTACTTTCAAATGCCGTTCCAGCAGGCATAACCAGCGTGGCGGTGGCCACCTCGCTTTGAACCCGTGGGAAAAACACAAACTTAGTTTGTCCGCTGGCAATAGAGCCTATGATGATAATCAAAACCGAGAACATCAATATCCAACTCGCGTATCGCCATTTCATTGCGCGCGCTAACACTGGCTGATAAGCCCGTTCGATAAGTACCTCTAGCGACCTTGCTACTTTCTTTTGAATTTCAGACAACTTCGAGGCCGGTTTATCGCCGCGTGGTTTTACGTGTTTTAAATGCGCTGGAAGGATAAATTTCGATTCGATTAAGGAAAACAACAGCACGGGAATAATGACAAACGGAATGGCGGCATACCAGCTTCCACGACCAGTTTGAAAGGCAAGCGGAAGAAATGCAGCAGCAGTTGTGAGAATACCAAACGTGACCGGCACCGCCACTTCCTGCGTACCCTTAATGGCGGCATCAAGCGGGTTTTCGCCTCGTTCCAAATGAGCATAAACGTTTTCGCCTGTCACAATCGCATCGTCCACAACAATACCGAGCACTAATATAAAGGCAAACAGGCTCATTAAGTTCAAACTAATATCAAAGACAGGCATCAGTAAGAATGCGCCCATGAAGCTCATTGGAATACCCAAACATACCCAAAAGGCTACCGATGGGCGTAAGAACAATGCTAGCAAGGTAATAACCAATAAAGCGCCTTGCCATGCACTGGTTGAGAGCGTTGCAAGGCGCGCTTTTATCGGCTCACTTCTGTCTCTCCAAAAATCTAAATTTAGCCCCTCAGGCATTTGCCCTTGCTTTAATGCAACGTAATCTTTAACCGCTTGCGTTACCTCAATAATACTCTCATCGCCGGTACGGAACACTTCAACCTCTACCGCAGGCATACCGTTAAATCGCGTTTTAAGGGGCGTTTCTTCAAACGCATCGATAATCGTACCCAAGTCGCCCAATTTAATCATGGTGCCGTCTTGGGTGGTTACGATAGGAATATTGGCGTACTCCAACGCATTGTAAGCCTGGCCTCGGCTTCGAATGAAGATATCGCCGCCTTGTGTTTTCAAGTTACCCGCCGACACATCGGTGGCATTTTGGCGAATAACGGTAGCGACCTGCTCTAAGGTAAGGTCGTATTTTCTTAACACTAGCTCAGGAATTTCTATCGAAATTTCAAACGGTAATGTTCCGCCAACCTCCGCTTGTGAAATCTCACGTTTTGACGCTAACTCATCCCTTACCGTATCGGCCAGCCTGCGAAGCGTAATAGGATCGTAATCACCATAAAGCACCACACCAATAGCATCTCGACGCCATTGCGGCACTTGAATCAGCAGGTTTTCAGCATCGACAGGAAAATTATTTATAGAATCCACGCGTATTTTTACGTCATCGAGCATTTGTCGAACGTCGTACCCTTCCTCTACTTCTATAGTAATAGAGGCACTTCCCTCGCTGCTTGACGAGTTCAGTTCACGTATGCCTTCTAAATCTTGTACCGCCTCTTCTACGCGGATTGTTATTCCTTCTTCCACCTCTTGCGGCGATGCGCCTGGAAGTGACATTGATACGCGCACACTGCGCTGCTCAAACTCGGGGAATAAGTCGACAGGTATATGGTTAGAAACTACGTACAAGCCCGAGATTAAAATGACGGCCAGGAGAATATTTGCGGCAACATCGTTTTTAGCAAACCATGCAATCATGTTGGCAACTCCTACTGTTCTTTAGATGCGTTAGTGCTGTTGGCGGTATCTGCTGCGTTTGTCATAATTGCATTGACCGCAGTGGTGCGAGATGACTCTGGTAACGTGTCTTCGAGTGTTTTTACTTTAGTACCATCAGGGATATTCGCCGTAGGCGTAAGTATTAACTTATCTTCTGGTTTAAGTGAGTTTGAACGCATGTGAGTTGTATTATCAGGCAATGCTGACACGATTACATTATCGTTGTCTGTCCAAAGTGGCGTAATAGCGCGTTTACGGAGAATGCCGTTATCTACAACACTGACTCGGTTGCTTTGCGACACAGCCTGGCGTGGAATAACGAACACACTGTTTAACTGCTGCCCTTCCACTTGAGCTCGCAAAAACTGTCCAACCCGCAATGCAGGTCTTTGAGAGGTAGCACTAAACGGATTTTTCACTTGTGCTACTAAGAAAAGCATACGGGTGGTGGGGTCGAACGCCCCTTCCGTTCTTACTATTTCGCCTTCCCATTGATACGTTTTGGTGCCTAAATCTCCAAATAATTTGACCCTAGGATTCGATGACTGTCCTGCGCTGTTTTGGTCTAAAACAAAGTACTCTAATTCGGCGGTTTTAATCGGTAAGCGCACTTCGACAACGTCTGTGCTGTATATCGATGCAATGGTTTGTGAAGGGGTAACTACTTGCCCAATATCAATTGATTGGCTTAGTACCATGCCATCAAATGGCGCTTTTATCTTTGTTCGCTCTAAATTGAGCTGTGCCCCCATTAATCGTGCTTCGGCCGCTTGTAGCGCGGCTTCGGCTGCGGCAACTTGTGGTTTGCGTAGTGCAAGCAACTTCGCCGCTTCGTTTTTCGGTTGTCTATTCCACTGCTGCGCTGAAAAGTCTGCCTCGGCAAGTTCTTGCAGATAATTTACATTCGCTTCAGCAACCGCTGATTTGGCGATATCTACCTCAATTCGAAAATCGCGATCTTCTAGTTGAACCAGCACATCCCCTTCTTTAAACGTTGCGCCTGCACGGATGTTGGGTGATACCGCGATCACTCTTCCTGATACATCGGCAACCAATTGCGTTTGCGTCAGCGGTTGTGCCGTGCCGTAAGAGCCAATCCATACTTCATAGTTATCAATAGAAAGGTCCATCACATCAACAGCTACGGTTGGCGCGGCTTGCGCACTTCCCCACTTTTTAGCTTCGGGTTTACTCGAAAACATCGCGGTAACAATAAAAAATGCGACGATGAGGATAAGAATAGATACAACAAGGTGAACTAACCATGGCGCTTTCTTATTGTAAATTGTTGCTTCGTTACTATTGTTATTACCCATTCCCGTCTCCGAACACACCACAACTAACATTATTATTCTGTGCAGAAGATACGGGGTTTTGATGTGATAAGAACACTTTAAGCGATAAAAAGTAGGTAATTAGAGTTTAATGAGATAAATAAGTAATTTACGCTTTCGTCGACGATAGAGGGCCTACGCTGCAATTTGGCTATTTGCACAGTTACCTTTAGGGTAAAATCAAAAACGCAGGCTTCTCGCCTGCGCATTTTTGAAGAGTAACGGCATCAACGCTTTTGGGTATTCATACCGATAGAGAGGACCATGTCATCTAAAATATCGTTGAGGCCAGTAATCTTCTCATGTGCGATAAAAATACTCATTTTCGACTCTACCGCAATATCGCGCTCATTATCTTTACCATCAAACGTGTTATTTAACGCCGTTTGAACACGCTCGAAGAAAACACGTGCGCTTCGCTCTTCGATGTTATGCAAACATAAAATGAACTGTTCTGTACCGAAACGCCCTAAAATATCATTCCCGCGAGTGGTTTTTTGCAGTGCTTGTGCAATTTGACGAAGTACACTGTCTGCTTTCGTCGAGCCCAATTTGCGTGTAATCTCGCGCAAATTACTTATGTCGAATATGGCGATAGCGATAGCGCGCTCAGACTTAGGAGGCGCTAGCCTATCAATACGCCCTATCGCGGTTTGGGCATTAAGTAGCTGCGTTACTGGGTCGATAGCTTTTGCTGCTAGAAACTTCTTGCGCAATACATACGCCGCAACCCCGGTGAGAATAAGAATAATAACAGCGATTACCATCAGCATATTATTGCGGCGTTGCTCGGCTGCCTCTATTTCCGACTCTAAATCATAAATTCGGTTGTATAGATTTGCTGCACTTAATACGCGAGCAGAGTCCTGCTGTTTAACTCGCTTTTTCTCTGCTTCTTTGGAGAATACCTGATTGGCAACTCGAGCTTTTTCAATATCTCCTAATGCTAAATGCATCGCTAAATTGAAACTTAAATAATCAAGGTTGGTAATAAAGTTCGCAGGAATGAAGTTATCTGTATTTTCGATGCTGTTCAGATAGTTTTGCACACATTTTAGATCGTTTTTCTGCAAACATACTTCAGCCTCATGCCACTTATAAATAAGCATGCCAAAGCGACTAGAAATAGAAGTTACCGCCAGTTTTAAATCTGGCAACGTCAACGCAAGCTTTTCATAATCCTGCGTTTTACGATAATAAAAAGACAGCGCGTACTGATAAAGGTAATTCGTCAGCGGCGTATCAATTTCGTTATTAAGCATGCCGTATTCAGCAATACGTTTGTAGGCTTCATCAGTTTGCCCGCTGCCCAGTAGTGACACAATCGCACTAATTAAAATACTTAGCTTGTTACTACCCTCGTACACTTGAAGCCCCATTTCATGGGCTTTTAGATACTGTTCAGCAGCTAACGAGTGTTGCCCTAAACTGCCGTATAACAAGCCGATTGAGTTGTGAATATGCGCTAACTCACCAGGGCTACCAATATCAGAATAGCGCTCTAGCACACTAAACATTTTACCTAAACGCTCGGCCACATCCATTGAGTCAGAACAGTAGGTTATCAACCCAAGCGATGCGCTTGTAAACACATCGCTATGGCGCTCTGGTGAAGAAAGCGTCTGTGCTTTTGAATAATATGAGCAGCGAGCAGGGTTTTCTTGTGCATCGTAAACAAAACCGATTTGGTGAATGGCAGACACGTAAGCATAAGACTCTTTATCTATATCATCTTGCTCAACAATGTCTTTTAGCAGGGTAAGTGCGCTGGCGTAGTCACCTTGGCAAATAAGAAACTGCCCTTTGGCAGCATTTAGCGCAAAGCGTTGCTGCGAGGTTAACGTGTCGCGGGCAAGCACCGCCTCTAATTCGGGAAATAATTCGTCGTTAGGACAGTCGTAAGACGGCGACCGCATCGTATCAATGACAGCATCAATATCGTCGTTAGCACACACAGCCGATGAAAGCACATATAGACTGATAAAAAGAAAGATAATGAAAGAAGTGTGTAGTTGCATAAATAACGGTTTTTATATTTTTCTCTATAGTATCTATTTGAATGGTTAACTACTACCGAAGCGACACAAAAAACACGTTCTGTTTCACTTTTTAGCCGTATTTCGCGCGAAAGAAATACTCTGTAAACGGTTCACCAGACAATCTCTATGTTTATCGTTAAAAACAGCGCTCTCTCATTAGCCTTACGTTAAGTTAATCAAATGTGCTAATTACATTGCAAATACGTTATGCTGAAGACTAATCCCAATCCATAACGTACTGAGGTTCATATGAAAACAATTGGTTATGCGGCACATTCTACTGACGCACACATGGTGCCTTACCATTTCGAACGACGTGAGTTGCGTGATAATGATGTCGCTATTGAAATTCTTTATAGTGGAATCTGTCATTCAGACCTTCATACGGTTAACGGAGATTGGGGCCCGCAGCCATACCCTCTTGTGCCAGGCCACGAAATTGTTGGCAAAGTTATCGATATTGGCGCAAAGGTAAACCATTTCAATATTGGCGACCATGTTGCTGTTGGCTGCATGGTTGATAGCTGCCAATCATGTGATCAATGCGATAATCATGAAGAGCAATATTGTCGTAATGGCATGACGCCAACCTACGGTGCACCCGATCGCATTTCAGGCGAGACCACACAAGGAGGGTATGCAAAACACATTGTCGTTCGCGAAGAATTCGTACTTTCTGTACCTGATGCCCTCGATTTATCGAAAGCGGCGCCGATTCTTTGCGCGGGTATCACCACTTATTCACCATTGAAAACGTGGAACGTAAAAGCGGGAAGCCGTGTGGGTGTAATAGGCATGGGTGGACTGGGTCACATGGCGGTCAAACTCGCCGTCGCAATGGGTGCAGAAGTCATTGTGATTTCCCGCTCAAACTCTAAAGAGAAAGACGCCATGGACAGCGGGGCTAAAAGCATTTTAGTGTCGACCGATCGTAAAGCAATGAAAACCGCTGCATCATCGTTTGACCTTATTATTGATACTGTGCCGGTAAAACACTCTCTTGATCAATATACCCCTCTGCTTGATGTAGACGGTACCTTGGTTATTGTAGGTCAAATTGGGCCAATGGAAGAACCAATGACCGCGCCACTTGTGATGGGAAGACGCAGAGTAGCAGGCTCACTCATTGGTGGTATAAAAGAAACCCAAGAAGTGTTGGATTTTTGTGCAGAACACGGTATCCACCCTGAATGCAAAGTTATTCGAGCTGAACAAGTCAATGATGCTTTTACGCATTTAAAACAAGGCGATGTGGCCCATCGTTTTGTTATCGATATGGCAAGTTTAACGCTGTAACCTCTGTTTAAGCGCATCACGTAACCTTACGTTGATGCGCCTTATATGCAATGGTTACTTACGTAATGAAAACCTATTTGATGAGGTTTACTTCGAGTATATTTTCAATCTTCTGCTTTTTACCACTCCATACATACTTAAAATGCCCACCTTGAACGGGGATGGTAACGGCTTTTGGCTTAAATGCAGCAACACATTCGCCGCCTTCATCGCGGACGCTTTTATACAATAAGCCATTACTGCCATTCGTGCGCATAGTCTTCGCAAATTGCTGGGGAGCGGTATAATCGTCAGCATATAAATGCGCGAACGCATCGCCCCTAACATCATGAAGTTCCAGCGCCACTTTATTGATATAGCAGCGCATCGTTATTTCAGTATCAGGCTCGTTCGTTGCTGACAAAAACTTTTCGCGATGATAGATAGTTTCAGCAAAAGCCGTATCTAAATCTCTTGCACCATAGTAAACACCATATTCAACGCCATCGGCAAAACGACTAGGCAAAGAGATATGTGTAAATGCCGCCATTATAGACGTCGAGCCTGGGCCTGAAATTCTTTCTTCAGCGGGTACCAGCGCTAAATTACCTACTTCATCACGGAGCCTGTCATTCGTCATCGACTCGATGGCAAAAACAATCTCAAGTTCATCTGGCGACGCTACGTTTTCGAATAAATCGATGGGGGGAAAGTGACTAGGGACTAAACGGTGCAACTTTTCCCAGTCAGGCAGTAACGTATTAACCTCGTTGTGCATCAAGGTATCTCCGCATGTCATTCAAATGCACTATGCTACCTTTTAGCATATAGGCTAACGCCGATTCATTATTAAAGTAGCTATTAGGCTTTTTAATCCACGCATCAGCCTGCTCTCGTGTTGGAAATAGAATACCTAACGCCTTGTAAATACCCATAATGTAAGAGATTCGCTCCATTGTATCTACCGACAGGCTAGATGCCTGGCCTTTTTTCCAATTATAAAACGTTGTCGAGCCGGGCTTACCAAGCAAGGTGATTTGATCTTGGTTTTTAACGTTCCACTCATTCATGATGTTAAAAAACACCTTAAGTGCGACTTGGGCCGTTTTACTTGGATTTTGCGCTAGCACCTTACTTTCTAGGGCAGTCATTACGAGGTTCCTACTACTGAATTAATAACAAATATAGTTCAATTTCGGAGTACTTTCAATATTCACTACAAATACGAACGTCATAACTTCACGTTGTTTGGCGCGCTTGAGCGAAAGGATCATAAACTTAATCCCTTCAGATTGCGTAAAAGCCAAGTATATATTATCTTTTTTTAATACGGATTTAAAATCGCTGAATTATGTCCATCCGACTCCGATATGTGCTCGCGTTGTTTTTAGTTGCTTCTCTCGTTACCACAACAGTGTTTGTTATGAGGGGTCTTTTTAGTGAGCAGCGTGCTGACGCGAGCATCATTAATATCGCAGGGCAACAACGGATGCTCTCTCAACGCATTGCATTATTGGTAGAAAAAATTCATAGCTGCCAAGACACCACGGGAAATAGCCAGTTAGCATTGGGCGAAGCACTTAACAAGTTTACTGAAAACCACTTAGCGCTAACCTCACTCCCCAACCTTCCCGACAGTGTTACAAAAATCTACTTTGGTAGAGACCAACTAGACTCACGAGTGAAAAAGTATATTGAACGTGCAACGCCCGTTGTTACTCAACAGTGTCCCAGTGAACGAAGAATTAATATTGAAGAAGCGTCTTTGATTTTAGCCCATCTGAACAATACCGTTGACGCATTTGAATTATCAGCGCGTGAGCGGGTCGATAAAGTTTCCAACATAGAACTCTATCTATGGGTAGCAACATTAGCATTATTACTCATAGAAGCGATCTTTATTTTTTATCCCATGGAGCGACAGATTACAGACTCTATCAAAAAGCTAATCGCGACTAAAAACAAAGCAGAAGCATCAGCCCTTAAAGCGAAACAAGCTAGCAAAGCTAAGTCAGAATTTTTGTCCAGCATGAGTCATGAACTACGCACCCCAATGAATGGGCTATTTGGGATGATTGAGCTTGCCATAGATTCACCCGAAAAAAGTACTAATTATCTAAAAAAAGCGAAAAGCGCGGGGCGGCAATTGCTTGTACTAATTAATGACATTTTAGACTTTTCAAAGATTGAAGCGGGCAAAATTCGCATCGAAAACAGCCCAATGGATTTACATCAACTTCTTGACGACGTCGTTTCATTGCAGCGTACTTACTGCCAAAACAAAAGCATCACTTTTCATTACGTTAAAGAGCGTGACTTTCCCCCCATTATATTGGGTGACATTACCCGTATATCTCAAGTTCTCCATAATTTGTTAAGTAATGCCATAAAATTTACCGAACGAGGCTCGGTAACGCTCACGGTAAACACCTTCAAAAAACAAGATGAAAGTTTTATTTCGTTTTGTGTCGAAGATACGGGCATAGGGATCGCACCTGAAAAAGTTAGTGCAGTATTCCAGAAATTTGAGCAAGCCGACCAATCAACAACCCGACTATATGGTGGAACCGGGCTGGGTTTGAGTATCGCTAAACAGCTTGCATTGCTTATGCAGGGTGATATTTCAGTTACGTCAATCTTAAACCATGGCAGTAAGTTTACCTTTGAAATGCCAATGGTGCCCAGCGAGTTTCCCACGGCTCATCTGCACACATCAAAAAGCCTTAACTGCGCAGTCGTTGACGACCTCCAAACAAGTCGAGAATATCTTTCTCACATTGTTACGAGTATGGGGTACTCAGCCACCACATTCAGTTCCGCTAGCGCTTTTTTAAATGCCGATTACGATGCTTATGACGTTATTATTCTAGATTTAGCCATGCCAGAAATGAGTGGTGTCGATTTACTCAAGGTGTTACAAGAGCGAGATGTAACCCCCTTCCCCCCTGTTATTTTAGTTTCTGCGGAATTAGAGCAATTAGAGAGCGATGACCCCGTTAACTCACTCATCTGGAGAACGCATACAAAACCCCTCAATCGAAATGATTTGGAACTTGATCTGCAGCAGCTAGGCACCCCGGACAATACGCCTAATGAAAAGCAATCCGACAACATTTATCGAGTACTTGTGGCAGAAGACAATGAGATTAATGCCGAAATAGTAAAAGCTATGCTTGTTATGGAAGGTTACAAGACTGTTCATGTTAAGGACGGTGAGCAAGCTGTTAATGCCTGCAAGAAACATAACTTTGACTTTATATTGATGGATTGCAATATGCCCATAATGGATGGATTAACGGCATCGAGTATTTTAAGAAACGACTTAAAAATTAAGGCGCCGATTGCCGCCTTAACAGCCAATGCGTTTCCAGAAGATAAAAAGGAATGTTTGAATGCCGGCATGGATGAATTTCTGACTAAACCCATTGAAAAAGAAGCATTGATTCAAACGTTAAAGAAATATTTGCCCTAAGCCCAACAACGCATACCGTTGATGCTGGCTATTAAACAACGTCACGTTACTAATCGATATGATTAGAAGTACTGGCAATAAAAAAGCACCATGAGGTGCTTTTTATCAGAAGCTAGAATGCAGTGCCAAGCTATTCGACAGGTTTAACATACAAAATACCCACTTCTACTTTTGACACTTCCACCGTTGTGCCTTTTGGTATGGGAACGGCTGATTTCACTGTCCACATCACACCTGAAAAGCGTGCAGCACCTGGTTCACCCGGTGCAATAGCGGTGTCTATATCAAAGGTGGTACCAATCCAGTCTGACTTTACTTCCTTTGGCGCGCGGTCTTGCTGAAGCATTTTTAGCGGTCGCCATACGATTAGCGTTAGCACAGCATCAATAATAGCTATGACAACAAATGCCGACAGCATAGACTCATCAAGAATACCCAAGTACATAAGCCCAGACGTTAGCATCATTGATATGCCTAACGTTAAGAGCAAAATAGTAGTAAAGCCCATAACCACTTCAAGAATAAGCAGGACCAACCCTAAACCAAGAAGAAAATGAGGCAAGTTAGTTAACATATTGTCCATAGCTAAGCCTTCTTACCGATAGTGTTTGCAATGGTCATTGCTTGCGCAACCACACTACCTATCTCAGTGCTGCTATCGGGTAACAGCACCACTGAAGACTCTTTCGCAATCTTTTCTTTCGCCAGAATGGCACTCTTTGCTAAATCTAGCTGAACCGCTTTTTGGCCTTCTGGCGTGGCAGCCGCTTTACCCACGGTTTCAATCGCTTCTGCGTCTGCTTTGGCAACACGAATAATGGCTTGCGCTTCACCGTCTGCTTTTAATATCTGCTGTTCTCTATCTGCCTCGGCTGCTAATACAATGGCTTGCTTATCACCCTCTGCGCGGTTAATGGCCGCCTGACGATCACCCTCCGACTCAAGAATTTGCGCTCGTTTCAAACGCTCCGCCTTCATTTGCTGTTCCATTGCATCTAACACTGAGTTTGGCGGGTTAATATCTTTTAGTTCGTAACGTAACACCTGCACGCCCCAAGGTGAGGCCGCCTCATTTAGCGCCGACACAATATTGGTATTTAGTAGGTCACGCTCTTCGAAAGTTTTGTCTAACTCCATTTTGCCTAACTCAGAACGCATGGTTGTTTGCGCTAACTGAGTTACAGCGAAAACATAATCTTCGACACCATAGGTGGCTTTATAAGGGTCTACCACTTTGAAATACAGCACGCCGTCTACGCTTAACGTAATGTTGTCTTTCGTGATTGCAGATTGTTCTGGTACATCACCCGCCTGCTCTTTCAACGAGCGATCGGCAGAAACGGTATCAATAAAGGGAACAATAAAGTTCAAACCCGCTTCTAGGGTTGTATTGTATTTTCCGAAACGCTCGATAATAAAAGCCCTGTTTTGCGGGACAAATTTAATAGACGATTTCAGGCCAATAACAATCAGCACGAGGAGAATAATTTGATACGAAAATACGTAATCGAGTAGTGTCTCTAATTCCATTTATGTACTCCTAAAATGTTTATACAACAAAATTCTTAAATTGTTATATCACAAATTGAATATACCGATAGAGATTAAATTGTGAGGAAGCGTTGCTTATTGGATGGTTAAGGCCGAGTAAGGGAGTATCAAGAAGAGAAGTTGGTCGGTGTGAGAGGATTTGAACCTCCGACCCCTGACACCCCATGACAGTGCGCTACCAAGCTGCGCCACACACCGACCGAAAGAGCCAACGAGTTTACTCAAATTTATCCACATTGCAACGGATATTACGTAAAAGCAGCGTTAAGCGATTAATTGATAACCAGTTTACGCTTAACCTTGTTGCTCATTGCCCTACTTCCCCAATGTTTTTGTATAGTCATGACTAAGTAAGTGTGGCGTAGCACACTATCGTTACCACGCATGCCACTATCACGTTTAATGCAATGCCTTCTCTCGCCATGGTTTTAATGTCGAACTTATCGGTTGAATATGCGATAGCATTCGGGGCAGTAGCCACAGGAAGCATGAACGCGCAGCTGGCGCTAATGGCCGCTGGGATCATCAGTAATTTAGGGTCTACGCCTACCGCTAGCGCTGCCGCGGCTAATATGGGCATAAGCAATGTTGCCGTTGCGGTATTACTGGTTATTTCAGTAAGAAACGTTACAAATAAACAAATACATAATACCAATAGCAATATAGGCAATGCTGAGAGGCCTGTCAGCCAAGTTCCCATTAACACACTAAGGCCAGACGCCATAAACGCTTTGGCAATACAAATGCCACCGGCAAATAACAGCAACATCCCCCAAGGGATATCGTTTGCGGTTTTCCAATCGAGAAGCTTGTCGTTATTGCCTTTTTTGTCGGTAACGCCCTTGTCGTTCCCGCTGTTAACCAAGAACATGGCCACTACACCCGCTACCGCAATGGTGCTGTCACTTATGGTGGTAACGCCAATCCATGTTGTCCAAAATGGTCTGAATATCCATGCCATTGCGACCGTGCCAAAAATAGCCAATACGCGCTTCTCGGCATCTGTCCATGCCCCCGGCGCTGGCAAATCAATATCGCCAACTCTATCTATTCCTCTGGCTAACCACAGCGCCATTATCGGAATAGCCACGATAACAATAGGTACACCCGTTTTCATCCATTCAATAAAACTGTATTCAACCCCTTGGGTTTCTTCATAAACACTCATAAAGATAATATTGGGCGGTGTACCAATGGGTGTACCTACCCCACCTAAACTGGCGGCATAGGCAATGCCTAAAATAAGGGCTACGCCAAAACGCGGGTTGTCTAGCGCATTTATAATGGCAATAGCCATAGGTAACATCATAAGTATGGTAGCGGTATTGCTTATCCACATGCTAAGCACGGCGGTGGTTAGCATAAAGCCTAAAATAACTTTCAGTGGGCTACCCGAGCCCGTTACTCTTAACATATAAATGGCAAAGCGCTTGTGTAAATTCGCGCGCTCGAGCGCTTTAGACAACATGAATGCCGCCATCAGTAAAACAATAACATGACTACCTAAAGAGGAAGCTGCTTCACTATGTGACAACACACCGAACATTGGAAATAACGCAAAAGGGATAATAGACGTAGCGGGAATAGGTAGGGCTTCTGTTACCCATAAGGTGGCGACAAACAGCGTAATTGCAGCGGTATAGGCAATGTCATCAGGCTGCCCAAGCCAAAACAGCCCAAGCGCCGTTAACACAGAGGCAATAAACGCCCCCGCGATAATGCTATTTTTCTTAACTGGCGTATTGCTTTCGGGCGCAGGGCTGTTTGGAGTAATTGGCATGGATGACCTTAAGCGTTTAATGGTGTTAGTCCGTTCACCTATATACTTTTATCAGTAATAACGCCGTAAATCATCCTATTGAAACGTTTATGTTTTATTTATCTTCATCATCTGAGGAAATTCTACTGGCTATCGCCCCGTCCTGGCCTTTGTATTTAGCATCAACGCGGGCGTTGTAAGGCTTTTCTGCGGGGTTAGAGAGTACTTCAAAGCTGATCGCGCCAATCTTCATTCCTGGGCGAAGCGCTAAAGGCAACTTTCCGCTGTTATAAAACTCAAGCACGATGTTGCCAGACCAACCCGGGTCGATTCTGTGGGCCGTTACGTGCACCATCAGCCCCAGTCGAGCAAGCGAAGAACGACCGTCTAACCACCCCACTATGTTATCGGGTAACGTAACCGACTCAAGCGTCACCGCCAGTGCTAATTCTTTCGGATGAAGAAAAAACGCTTTGCCATCCTCAAGTTCAATTTCGTCACTCATAACGTGGTCAAGCGCTTCTTGTACCTGCGCTTTAGGGCCGCTTAAATCAATAAAAGGGGCTTGGTGATCTTCAAATACACGAAATTTGTTTCCAAGACGAATATCTACCGTTACACCACTTATTTGGTCATAATCTGGCCTAGGGTCGATGGCTATTTTGCCGTCTTGTAAATACTGATAAATATCGCGGTCGCACAAGCGCATGGTGGAATTCCTTAATTCATTAGGCCGCTATTATGCGTATGTAAGCCAGCCCAATCAACTGCTAGCGGGCTTGTTTTTTTGATTTAACGTGCGAACTATTGCTGTTCGACGTTTTGATACTGGCTCGCTTCATCTAATACGAATCAACGGCCCCCTTAAAAACTATCACGCAAGTCGGTTCGTTCGTCGTTGCTATGCCGACAACGAACAAATATAAGAATAGCGAAAGAAGTGACAAGCAGTAGGAACGTATTTGGAGCAGGCACAGATGCTGACAGTAATTGACGAGTATTTGGCACACCAAAATCGATAGCGACGAGTAAGTCGTTGTAGTCTTTATCACCACCGCCGTAGATGTCTTCAAAGCCTAGTGCAACAATACCAAATTCGGGATAAACGCCAGCAATTACATGCTGCATGTCGTCTGGGTTATAAATTTCATCAGTGAAAAAATGCGTGCCATTGCTTCCAGTGAAAAAACCGTTGGCAGTAATAAAAAAACCAAGCGTTGTTCCGGCAGATAGATTGCCAAGCGTTATACTATCCCCCGTACTTAAGCTTCCACCGCCTTGAAGCCCCTCACCTGTGCCAGATGCATTTTCCCAAAGCATAATTCGGTTATCAACGTTGGTTGGGTTTGTCGATGCATCATACCAACCGAAGCTATTTTTATAACCCGCGCCTTCGCTTATAAAAAATACACTAACATTGTGGTCATGCTTTAGCGTTAGCATAGATGAATCTACTGTCATATCTGCAGTATTCAACGCCGATTGCGCCTCAAGCAGGCTAGGGAAAATATCGCCAAATTCGACAAGCGCAGCATGCGCATTACCCACTGTAAAACACAAAACAAAAAAAACTTGCGTGATAAATTTACACATAGTGCTGCCCTTAACAACTTCGTTACTGTTACGTATCAAGTTGTATGCCAAATCAAATAGCTCTTGTATCTACATGTAATTACTAGCAATTAAAATTTTAGGCTGCATCTCTACCCTTGACTTTCTCAAAATGCGAAACGTAACCATCACAAATTGAAAAAACAGTAGCTCAACGTGCTACAAACCCTATTTGGTCACCTTTTATATGCGATGCGCCGTGCTTGGCATTGGGCACCGTGAGTGCAAGCTGCATCGATAATGCCCGTGCCGCCTCGCGATAGCAGGTGGCTAGCGGTGAATCTGGCGATGAAACAAGTAACGGCGTACCCGCATCAGCATGTTCACGAATGCCTATATCAAGAGGAAGTTGCCCTAATAGGGGTAATCCATGACGTTCTGCCAATGCCTCTCCCCCATCTTTCGAGAAAATATAATCTTTGGTACCGCATGCTCGGCACTGGTAATAACTCATGTTTTCAATAAGGCCGAGCACCGGCACATTGACTTTTTCAAACATAGAAATGCCTTTCTGCGCGTCAGCTAACGCTAAGTCTTGCGGTGTGGTTACCACCACTGACGCTGTAAGGGGAACTTGCTGCGCCATTGTCAGCTGAATGTCTCCGGTTCCCGGTGGCATATCCACAATTAAATAATCAAGTACGGGCCACAGTGTCTCGTCTAGCAATTGTTTAAGCGCACGACTGGCCATGGGGCCACGCCATACGGCAGCATCATCTTGGGGTACCAGATAGCCAATAGAATTAGACACAATGCCGTGTGATGACAGAGGTTGCATATGCTTATTATCGTCGCTATGAGGATGTGCATCTGGGTTGCCGAGCATAATGGGAATAGATGGCCCATAAATGTCTGCATCTAACACCCCTACTTTTGCACCTTCTTGCATTAACGCAAACGCAAGATTAATACTGGTGGTGCTTTTTCCTACGCCGCCTTTGCCCGACGCCACAGCGATAATATTTTTAATATTAGTGACCGGTGCGTTGGCGGTTTCGCCTACTTCAATGCGCTGTTTGAAGGCAAGGTGCTCGTGCTGCACCTTACCTTTCATTTGTTCAACAACATGTGCGTGTAATGTCGGTAATTGAGTGTCCATACAAAACGGTAAGGTTACGGTAATGGTTTCAACGTTGTCACTATCAGACACTGTGCACCACGGTAAGGTGTCTGACACATCAAGACTAAAATAGCTGGCTAAAATAGCAGCAACCTTTTGCGTTACTGGTTCGGCTTTTCGAGAAAAGAACATAAATTGCCCTACTACCTAAAGATTTGTGTGAATTACGTAATGCAAAAAACGCGGTTTTCCGCTAGTATTTGCAACCATTTTGAAACGCAAAGAATCATTAACGTCATTATGTCAGAAAAACGTAGAATTCTGGTAACCAGCGCGTTGCCTTACGCAAACGGCTCTATTCATTTAGGTCACCTGCTTGAACACATTCAAACCGACATCTGGACACGTTTTCAGCGCCTACGCGGAAACGAATGTTACAGTGTTTGTGCCGACGATGCACACGGTACGCCCGTTATGCTGAAAGCGCAGGAACTTGGCATTACTCCGGAAGAAATGGTGGCAAGAACGCGTGCTGAGCATCATCAGGATCTGCTTGATTTTCACGTTAATTACGACAACTACTATGTAACCCATTCTCCAGAAAACAAGGCGTTGTGCGAAGAAATTTATACTCGCCTTGATAACGCAGGTTACATTAGCAAGCGCACTATTAACCAATTGTTCGACCCCGAAAAAGAAATGTTCTTACCTGATCGTTTCGTAAAAGGGACATGCCCAAGCTGTGGTGCAGAAGACCAAAACGGCGATAGCTGCGATGTGTGCGGCGCAACATACAGCCCAACAGAAGTGAAGAACCCACGTAGCGTGGTGTCGGGTGCAACCCCAGTACTTAAAGAGTCTGAACACTTCTTCTTCGACTTACCTAAGTTTGAAGACATGTTAAAAACGTGGATACGCTCTGGTGCGCTACAAGAAGAAATGGCAAATAAACTTCAAGAATGGTTCACCGAAGGCCTTCAGCAGTGGGATATCAGCCGCGACGCTCCCTATTTTGGTTTCGAAATTCCAGGTGCCCCAAATAAATTCTTTTATGTATGGGTAGACGCGCCAGTAGGCTATATGGCCAGCTTCAAAAACTTCTGCGACCAAAACAGCCTTGAGTTTGACGATTTCTGGAAAGCTGATTCAGATGCCGAGCTTTACCACTTTATTGGTAAAGACATTACGTATTTCCACTGCCTGTTTTGGCCTGCCATGCTAGAAGGTGCGGGTTACCGTAAGCCAACGGGGGTTAATATTCATGGTTTTGTTACCGTTAATGGTGCAAAAATGTCTAAGTCGCGCGGTACATTTATTAAAGGCCGCACCTATTTAGACCACCTGAACCCAGAATATTTACGTTACTACTTTGCGTCTAAGTTAGGCGACGGTGTTACCGACATCGACCTTAACTTCACCGACTTTGCACAGAAAGTAAATTCTGACCTAGTAGGTAAAGTGGTTAACATTGCTAGCCGCTGTGCCAGCTTTATTACCAAACGCTTTGACGGAAAGTTATCTGACAACGTTATCGAGCCAGAGCTTATTGCCGAGTTCCAAAACGCGTCAGACACCATTGCCGCGTTATTCGAAAAGCGTAAGTACCATCAAGCCGTGCGCGAAATTATGGCATTGGCCGACAAAGCCAATCAGTTCATTGATAACAACGCGCCGTGGGTAACGATTAAAGACGACACCAAACAACAGTTTACCCACGATGTGTGTTCGTTAGGTATTAACATGTTCCGCTTATTGGTAATTTACTTGAAGCCGGTATTGCCGGTGTTAGCGGAAAAAGCAGAAGCCTTTTTAAACGACGAGTTTAACTGGAATTCACTGCAAACCTTATTGAAAGGCCACGCTATTAATAAGTTTAAGCCTATGATGCAGCGTGTAGAAATGGAAAAAGTAGACGCCATGATTGAAGATTCAAAGGAAAGCCTAGCGCCACAAGCACCGGCTATCGACCCTGAAAGCCCGCTAGCAAAAGACCCTATCAGCGACACCATATCGTTTGAAGATTTCGCCAAAGTCGATTTACGTATTGCACGCATTGCCAATGCCGAGCATGTTGAAAAAGCAGATAAATTGCTTCGTTTAGAGCTAGATTTAGGCGGTGAAACCAAGCAAGTATTTGCTGGTATTAAATCAGCCTACTCGCCTGAAGCACTTATTGGCAAGCACACTGTTATGGTGGCAAACCTCGCTCCACGTAAGATGCGCTTTGGTTTAAGCGAAGGCATGGTGTTAGCAGCAGGCCCAGGTGGCGACGAGCTCTATATTCTTGAGCCTCATGAAGGTGCGAAGCCTGGTATGCGAGTGAAGTAACGCTTTGGCGTAACACCGTTTACATACTCGAAAGCCGCGTTTTATACGCGGCTTTTTTATTGGCTATATATATTTGATATGACTGTTATCGCTGCCGCAATGAAGGCGTTCTTGCGCTTGCCCCCATTGGCGCAAACTGTGGTTTTGCTTTACGCTTCAGGCTAATGGTTGTCATAGGGATTTCTCGTTTTCGCGCAAGGATCACGTACACCGCACTACACCAAGGTAGGTATTCAGACAAATAGCGCTGCAACGTGAGCGCATGTTTACTTCTGGGTTGAAAAAAAAGCGTCGAGAACATGACTTGTCGCTGCTCTACAATTTCAAAGCCCAACAATTGAAGCCAATCTTTAATTCGATAAGAGGTAAAAAAGCGGGCGTCATGCAAAATATTATTTCGCTTAACGGGCAGAAACTTCCCTATCCCCGCTAAACTGAGCGGATTGAAACCACTAATTATCACATAACCACTTTGCGTAACCACGCGGTCTACTTCTCGTAATATTTCGTGAGGGTCTTGTGCAAAATCTAATTCATTCGCCAGTAAAAAACCGTCGATACTGTTTTCAGAATACGGAAGCACGTGCGACTGTCCAATAACTTGCGGTGTCGTCAGGAATTTAGAAGGGCTTTTGCGATACGCTTGCCCACCGTCACTTTCATTGGCGACAATCGGTTTGGTGTTTGCCTGTACGATACTGTTAGACACCCGATGAGGCGCTTGGGTTATGATATTACGAATAGGGCTTTGGGTAAGCGGAATACTGGCACTCAAGCTGCCTAATTTAACGAAGTGATAACCGAAAATGCGCTGTGCATATTCTTCGCACACCTCAGATATAGTGTCGCGAATATGCTCCCCCGCAGGGAAGTCATCCCAAGAGTGCGGGTAACGTGGCGATTTAGGTCGAAATGCAGATCTCATAGTTAAGCAGACTGCCCCAAGGTTGCTCTGTTTACAACAAGTTCTTATAGTAGCTGACAAATAGTCTTAAACAAATAGGTGCACAATGACATCAACGACGCTTCCAAACGACATTGCTATAACGCCTATTCGCGCGTTTACCGATAATTACATTTGGTGCGTACACAACGCGACGCATGCAGTTGTTGTCGACCCCGGTGACGCCGAACCGGTGCTTGCCCACCTCAAGCAACATGGCCTAACACTGGCAGCTATTCTTATTACCCATCACCACCGCGACCACACTGGCGGTATTACAAAGCTAGCTGCCATAGCACCGCAGCTTCCAATTATCGGGCCTAGAGGCAATCACATTAGAGGCATTACCAAATCAGTATCGCAAGGTGATACTGTCAGCCTGCCAATTTTTGATATGCAGCTTCAAGTGATGGAAGTGCCAGGCCATACGCTCGATCACATCGCTTTTTTCGGTCATGGCGTATTGTTTTGCGGAGATACATTGTTTTCAGCTGGGTGTGGACGCTTATTTGAAGGTTCACCAGAGCAGATGCTGCACTCATTGAATAAACTCAAACGCTTACCTAATGACACATTGGTGTATTGCACACACGAGTATACGCAAGCTAACGTAGCCTTTGCGCGCGCTGTTGAGCCCAATAACGAGGCACTAATACAGTATTCAGCATGGGTAGAACAACAGCGAAACGACAATCTGCCTACGCTGCCTTCAACCCTCGAAAAAGAAAAAAACATCAACCCGTTTCTTCGCTCACATGAACTTTCTGTGAAAAAAGCAGCCGAATCATTTTCGAATAGCAGTCTCAGCGATAATGCCGCCGTTTTCGCCGCGGTTCGTCGTTACAAAGATGAGTTTTAATGCAACATCACGCCATTTTGCGTACAATGTGTGGTTTGCAGTTGCACCAAGAGGTCTCTTCATAATGCAGTTGAAGTTGTTTTTATTATCGCCATTCGTGTTGGTGCTAGGGCTTAGTGGCTGTCAGTTAACAGGGCAGCAGCTTGTTAACACTACAGAAAATCAGCCAAATAGTGAGGTGTGCGAACAAACCCACGAAACAGAAACCGAACAACACGCGTGCGACATTGCACAAGATGGTGTAATTGAAGTACTGCACCCTAACGATGACGTACTTGAAGAAGCGGAAGCACTGCCCGCGCCAGAAAAAATTGAAGTAGAAGCTGAAATAACCGACGTATGGCAGCGTGTAAGCAACGGTTTTCAATTTACGGTGCCCGATGATAATCGCGTTACCGTTCAGCGAAACTGGTATTTAAAGCATCCTGAATACATGGCACGCGTTGTCAAACGCGCTAAACCTTTCCTTTATTACATTGTTAATGAAATTGAAAAACGCGACATGCCAATGGAGTTGGCATTACTCCCTATTGTAGAAAGTGCGTTCGACCCCTTTGCCTATTCTCATGGCCGTGCCGCTGGCATGTGGCAGTTTATCCCAGGCACAGGCAAACGCTTTGGTATGGATCAAACCTGGTGGTACGACGGCAGACGTGACGTGGTAGCATCGACACAAGGTGCGCTAGACTACCTCACCTACCTCGTTAACATGTTCGATGGCAACTGGCTTCATGCGCTTGCGGCATACAATAGCGGTGAAGGGCGCGTATCAAAAGCCATTCGCAAAAATAAACGAGCAGGAAAAGAAACTGATTTTTGGAACCTAGCACTCCCCCGTGAAACCCGTGCCTATGTACCAAAATTGCTTGCGCTTGCCGACATTTTAAAACACAAAGATACCTACGCCTACTCGTGGCCAGAAGTGGAAAACGTAGCGGTGGTTAAAGCGGTAGATATTGGTTCGCAGGTAGACCTCGCTTTTGCCGCTGAGCTGGCGGGTATGACGCTAAAAGGCCTACATGCACTTAACCCAGGCTTTAATCGCTGGGCAACCTCGCCTGATGGCCCGCATCGGTTGCTACTGCCAATTGATAAAGCCGACGCCTTTATAAGCGAACTTGCCAAAGTAGATAGAACAGACCGATTAAATTGGGTACGTCACAAGGTAAAATCGGGTGATAGCTTGATTAAATTGGCGAACCAATACCACACCACGGTTGGCGTTATTAAACAGGTAAATGAGTTAGACTCAAACATGATCCGCGTTGGTCAATACGTTATGGTTCCTGTGGCATTAAAGGCCCTAAACGATTATGCGCTATCACAAGACCAACGTTTAGCACGCATTCAAAACAAGAAAACATCGTCGCAAAAAATAATGCACACTGTAAAGTCAGGTGATACGTTATGGGATATTGCGCGTAAATATAACGTCGGTACCAAGCAGTTGGCGAAATGGAACGGTATGGCGCCAGGCGACACCCTACGTTTAGGTAAAGACTTGGTGATATGGAAACCGTCAACCTCTACCCAAAAAGCAAGCAGCGGCATTGTTAAGAAAGTAACTTACACCGTAAGAAACGGTGATTCTCTGTCTAGAATTGCCGATAAATTCAATGTTCGTGTTAGCGACATTAGTAAATGGAATAACTTAAATGCCAAACGTTACCTGCAACCAGGCCAAAAACTTCAGTTGCATGTAGACGTAACGCGTTTAGACGTATCAGGATAGAACCATGTTTAAGATTAACCGGGATAATTTACGCAATAGCCACGAAACGCCCTGGTTAATTTTAGATTTAGTCATGCTAGGGGTGCTTTTTATCAACCTAGCATGGCTTATTTTCGATTCCCTTTATGAAAGCGACGCTATTTATGGTGTGCTAGGCGACTACTTCCCCGCTTTTGTAAATGCTTACAACCCTATTCACAACAACTTTCTTTTTGTCGATTTGGTGTTTATTGCTATTTTCTTAACCGAGTTCTGTTTTCGGTGGATAGTGGCAATTATTCGTAAAGAACATCTTCGTTGGTACTTTTTCCCGTTTTTACACTGGTACGATATTGTTGGCCTTATCCCTTTAGGTGCCACACGCCTCTTCCGCTTTTTACGCATATTCTCTATTCTTCATCGCCTTCATAAGTATGAAATAATCGACTTAAACCAAACTGCTATTTTTCGGTTTTTAGCCTTTTACTACGACGTTTTTGTAGAAGAGCTCAGCGACAGAATAGTAGTAAAGGTGTTGAGCGACGCACAAAAGGATATCGCCGCAGGCTCGCCCCTGCTTGATGATATTACCGCGCAGGTACTAGCCCCCAGACGCCCCGTGATAACACAGTGGCTAGCAGGGGTGGTTAATCACCTTGGCAAATCTATTACTAGCGAAGAGCACGGCCAAGCTATTCGTGAACACGTGCGAAAAAGCGTGGGTAAAGCGGTACGCAGTAATGCCCAAGTGTCTACCCTAAATTACCTACCTATTATTGGTAAAACAATTGAAAATACGCTGGAAGAATCGGTAACCGATATTGTAACCATGTCGCTTGTGAACCTGCTAAGCGACTTAGATGCTGAGCGTATAGATCACTTTGTATCGGTAGGACTACACGATTACACCTCGGCAGCCGACGCACTGGACCAAGAAGTACTGAGCGTTGTGAATGAATGCTTAGAGCTGGTAAAGGCCCATGTATCGCAACAGCGCTGGAAATCGCAATTAATGGAAAAGGAAGCGAGCGTACCTGCCCCACCAGACAATACGCTATAAATAAAAGCCACAAAGAAGACGAGCTCGCCACGGATTTGGATATGCAAAACAACCACAATAACTCTCCTGATTATTCGCAGTACACCATTGAAGAACTTGAAGATGTCATTGCCAATATCGACAAGGCGCAATTCCCTGAACGTTTTGATGCCGCAAACATGGCGCTGTCAGAACAACTAAAAACGAAACCTCAACAGCCTCATGATGATGAGGAGAAAAACGCGGAGCTTCCGCCCCTTAAGTGGTCTGAACAACATGTGGCTACACGCGTAATGATGATATCGTTTTTTGCGATATTGGTGTCGGGACTCGTGGGTATGTTCTGTGACTTTATGGTGGCAAAAAGTTGGTCGAGTAACACAGTGGGCTTATTTTGGTTGCTGTCTATTTCGCTTATAGTGTTATGGTTTACATGTCTGACCCTAGATGAAAAGTTTTCGAAGCGGCTTACCCATAATTGGCGAGGCAAACTTTCCCTCATCGTCATGCCTTTGTTGTTTTTGATGTTTAGCTGGATATTTGTCGATAAGACGCTGCCGTTTGGGTTGCATAAGGTAGCAGACCAACAAAATGTCCGCGTTGATATGGATTATAGAAAAAGAAATGGCAGAAAGCACTGCCGACATCGAATCGAAATTATCGAGACAGATAAGCTAGAAGATATCGATATGTGCTTATCTAAACAAGCGCATAACACGTTAGCTGAAACGGGAAAACTGTTAGTGACTGGAACACAAAGTCGCTTTGGATTACACGTTCATAATTTACGGTAGCCAAATAGAAGGGATAGTAACAAGATAAACAGCCCTCAACCTGAATAAAAACAATGGGTTTAAGAAAAAATACGCGTTATAAACATCGAGTGGTACACTGCCTAAAAATCTAAATAAATGAGTGAATACAATGAAATTTATTATTTTTGCCATCATCATTGGCCTAGCCATATTTCTGTTTACCCGAAGCGCAACGAACAAAAAGGTTGCGGCAGAAAACAGTGAAGCAGGTAGTGCTTTTCTTACTGAAAACAAAACCAACCCTGACGTAAATGAAACCCCCTCAGGGTTGCAATACACGGTGTTACAGCAAGGGCAAGGCACACAGCACCCTACTGCATTATCAACCGTTAAGGTGCATTATCACGGCACGCTTCTCAATGGCACTGTATTTGATAGCTCAGTAGATAGAGGCGAGCCTATCAGCTTTCCATTGAACAGAGTAATCGCTGGCTGGACAGAAGGTGTTCAGCTTATGGTAGAGGGTGATAAATTTCGATTTTTTATTCCGTCGCACTTGGCGTATGGCGACAGCGCGGCGGGCCAAATTGCACCAGGCTCGTTATTAATTTTTGATGTTGAATTGCTAGACATTAAATAACACCCCGCACCGTGTTTAAGCGCTGCAGGGTGTGGGCAAAATAATTTGCTTGCGATGACTAATTAAGCTTGGCGAGCAATTTGCCTTTTAGCTGTTGGACTTCAGCTTGACGCCCTTTGTCTGCCAGCGGTCTGTCTGGTCGTGGCAGCGCGGCTTCAGCCCGCTCAAGATATATCATTGCTTGCTTGTATTCCCCTTCGTCAAACAAAAATTCAGCATAAAAGAAGTTAGGGTCAATACCGTCAGCATTTAACGTCAGCCCTTGGGTCATTAAGGCCTTTGCTTTCTTATCGCTTCCAAACCCTATCGGCCAACCCGGTACTTTATGATACAACACGCCCAAGCTTACCATCGCCGAGCCCTGTAACGCAGACTCATCAATACTCATCGCCTTTTCAAAGCTCTTCTTAGCCGCTTTAGCATACTTCAATGCGCCAATTCCGCCTTCTGCACCGGCAGTGGTAGACTGAATAATACCTAACCAGGTGTACTCATTTGCACTTTGTGGATTTGCGTTTATGCGGTTTTCAACGTCAGAGGCAAGCGCAAGCAACGCCTCTACCTTTTGCTCGCTATTGGCATCAGAGTAGTTTATCTCTGCCCATTTATGCTGAATCGGTAATAACCCCTCATCGGCATATGCAATAGCCGAAAAAAGGAATAATAGTGATGCTACGCTCATGGTTAATCGTTTCATGATAATTTTTCCTCGCTCCGCGTTTTCATATATCGCTGTATGGTGGGTAATTGTTTTTTTAACGCCATATCAACAATGGCGGGAAATGCGCCGTTAATCTTTACAAAAAGCTTTTCTGGGAAGCCAACAAAACGACGGCGCTGCTTTTTATTCAGCATATCCACCAGCATTGCCGCTACATCGTTAGGATCATCAACCGCATTTCCCAACGCTTTGTTCATGGACATTACCTGTGCGGAGTTGATAGCGGTTTCTGTGGCTCTGGGCGCAAAATAGTGAAGATGCAGCCCCGACCCCGCGTACTCTCTCATCAACGATTCGGTGAAACCCCGAAGGCCAAACTTTGATGCACAATAAAGAGAGTGATAGGCAAAACCAATGCTGCCAAATGTTGAACCTACATTTACAATATGCGCATCGCTGGCCCGTTGCAATATAGGAATAAGCCGTTGTGTTAGCGAAATAGGCACCAACAAATTTGTCCTAAGTATCGCTTCAATATTATTTGATGACGTGGTTGTTATTGAGCCAGTTTCCGTGACCCCCGCGTTATTAATAAGCATGGTCACTGACTTTTCACGACACAGCGCCACCACGTTATCCATATCTTCTGACAGCGTAAGATCAGCGCATACCACTGTATGCTGGCCGGGTAACGACTCAACCAAGGCGCCTAGTTTATTGATGTTTCTGCCTGTTAAAATAAGCGACACACCTAGGTTTGCTAACTGCCGCGCAATGGCTTCCCCTATTCCGCCCGATGCGCCGGTTAACAAGCACACCTGTTTTTCGAAGGTTACGGTCATCATGCTGCCTCCGTTAGTAACTCATTGCACTGTAACGTTCTAAAGATATTCGCATAAAGTTGAAAGAACATTTTAGCGGAGTGAATAATTAGGTCTTGCTCGGCCTTATCGTCAATTTTATTCATCAAATCTTTGAAGAAAACAATGTGTTCTTGGTCAAGCGAACCATGAGATCGTAAATAGCTAAAAGCAGCTTTTGGAAGCCCTAGAACATCTTGAATTGACGCAGCTGCATTATCAGCAAGCGCAATACTGGTGCCCTCTAACACAAACACCATACCAAAAAAGCATAATGGGTTTTTACGGCGAATTGCATCATACGCATAAGATACCATTAAGTCGGTTGCACTTGCCGGCGCACTTTGTCTTACCGCTTCTTTATCTACGCCACAGGCTGCCAAATCATTTAAAATCCACTCTTGATGGCCCATTTCTTCTTCAATGTATTCACCGACCGCTTCACGCAACCACTCTTTGCTTTCAGGCAATGCAGCCCCCGTCGCCATAAGCAGGGGTACCGTGTGTTTTACATGATGATAGGCTTGCGATAAAAATGCGGTGTAGTCTTCAACTGATATGTTGCCTTCAAAGCAGCGACGAATAATAGGCGATGATGTGAGATAAGCACGTTCGTTCTGTGTTTCATTTTCAAGTCTTTCAAATAATTTCATGATGTACCCTTAATTTAAGCAACAAGTTGGTTGTTTAACTGGCTAATAATGGTGTGAAAATAATCAAGCGCTTGAGCTCGACGAAGCTTGCCATTGGCGGTAAGTAGTGACGCATTAGGTGGTAGCGAATCTATCGCATGCCAATTCGCAATGCGTGCATATTCAGGTAGGCTTTCATTTACCTTGACGATAATGGCTTCAATCTGTTGTGCGCTTAACGAACTGTCTCGTTTTACCAAAATCGCACTGCATTTTGTTTGCCCTTCGCCCACGAGTAACGCATATTGAAAACAACCTGTGGCAGCCAAAGCGCTCTCAACCCATTCGGGTGAAATGTTTCTACCGACACTGGTTATAAAGATGTTTTTCTTACGTCCATGAACGTAAAAATAACTGCCCTCTTTAGATACCACGTCCCCCGTATACACTTTTGATGGGTAAAACGAGTCAGGTTGGTTTAGGTAACCAAGAAAGATATTTCCTTTCACAACAAGCTCACCATCTTCAATAGACAACTGATTGTGGCCGAGCGACTGACCTACACTACTTCCACGCTGGTGCGTTGGTAAGTTCAATGTGTTAACCGACACGCCTTCTGAGAGGCCATACCCTTCATATACAGGTAACCCTAATGCTTTAGCTTTGTTTAGCAATTCAGGCGATACATGTGCGCCACCAACAGCAATAAACGACAGTGAAGACGGTGGTATCCAACCTTTTTGACATGCTGACACCAGCAACATCAGTAATTCAGGTACCAGTATCAGAGTTTCTGGCTGATGAGTGCTAATTTGAGACAGCATGGCATCGGGGTTACTAAGCGCCGCACCGGAAAAGCCAAGCTCGTTGCTTGAGGGCAACACAACCGTTCCGCCTACTAGCAAGGGGGCATAAACGCCCGCAATATTCTCTAGGAGTGTTGGCAATGGAAGCAGGCATAAGTGACGCACATGCTTTAGTCCCACTGCGATAGATACACTTTTCGCCACCTTGTATTGCGAAACGTTAGACAAACACACGCCCTTGGGCGTACCTGTTGAGCCTGATGTGAACGTTATTTTTCCGGTGCCCGCGGGGATACATGGCTGGCGGACTGCATTCATCTTGAATACCTGAAGTGTTTCGAGGGGCGACACAACCTCTTTTTTGCAGTCGTACATGTGTTTATTGTTGGTGATCACCAGGCCAATGCCCGCTTCTTCAAACACATGAGCGCGCTGCTGCTCAGAAAAATAAAGTGGTATTGGAGTGAGTACCTTATCAGCTTCGCGCGCTGCTAAGTCACAGACAACCCATTCAGCACAGTTATCAGCGATTAGCCCAATGTGCTTTTCAGGCTGCTGCAACATCCAGTGTGAAACGGTTCTCACTTGAGCGGTTAGGTCCTCATAACACATACTACCGCCGTTCCATTTTAAGGCGATACCATTGGGCTTAAACGTTTTAGGCTCTAATATCATAGGTATACCTCTAGCGTATGGGTGATGTTTGGTAATAATGGCGCCACACTATTAAACAGTTGTGCGACCTTTTCCGACGATGTAACTAGCTTTGATACTTCACTGGTGCGCAGTGCCACCACCTGAGGCTGTGTTTCGTAATATGTTCCCCACTCCGCGCCTTCGTTCGATAAGCTTTGCTTTGACGCTTCGCATAAAAAAGTCAGTGGTAGGCCTATCTTTGCCATTAACTGCCGTAGCGCCGACGTGGCAGTAAATACCATGACGGCATGATTGAGTTGAAGTAAGCTAAGTGCGGTTAATAGCAAAAGAGGCTGCGTGAAACGTCCGTTCTGGCTGTACAAATTACCAATTTCAACAATACGTGAGCGATCAGTGCAGAAGTTGACCTGCGCCAACATATCTTCTACCGGCGCAGGCATGTACGTTTCAACGAATAGGGGTGATACGCCGCTTCGAATCCCTAGCGCCGCTGATGGTTTGTCTCCACCGATACCAAGTAATACCGGCATAAATGTTTCAAGCGTTGCGTGATAAGAACGAGAAAAACCGCCTTTGATGAACTGTTGAAGTGCATGTCGATGCTCAGTTGAATGTGCACCTGTAAATAACTGCATTTGCGTTTGACGAGAATAAGTCGTCTTGGCGGTGTGTGTGCTTGTAGGACAAGCTTGTAATGATTCGGTACTTAACATAAATAACAACTCTGTTAACTGTTAAGCCGATTATGAAATATGAATATTAAGTCAAACTTAAGCCATCAATAATTTTTGAGTTATACCGATAAATTAAAATTCGTATTCTAGTACCATACGCAATGTGTGGTCTTTGTTGTCGCCATTTAACCCGGCAATAAACCCAAGCTCCCATTTAAGCTGTTTTTGACCATCAAAACGACGAATCCCCATAAAGGCAGGGCCTACACCTATAAAATCTTCCGCAGCATATAGTTCGATAGCTGGTTGAATTTCAGGGATCCAGCGATAACGAAACTTCATTTTAAACTCTCCTTCAAATTCGTTTTCAATGGTTTCGCCCCATTCGTATACCAAAGTTACGTTAGTAGTGAGTGAGAAACGACCGAATTCTTTCTCGGTCAAAATACCGCCTTTTATTTCCCAATCGTTCTTATCGTTTTGTTTTTCAAGCTCGAAAAGCAAACCCCAATCTGCCCAATATTGCCCCTGCTCTGTTAGCATCGTGCGCAATTCAAGCTCGTAAGAAGCAACCGAGAAATCATTATTTTCATCTCTGCCGCCCACTACGTAAAACTCTAGAATTGAGCGTTCTGATAACGCGTGTCCGGCAGATATGCGTTGCATTAGCAAATTCCCATCATCGTTTTGACGCGACGTAAGGCGCCATTCAAACTCTCGTTCAAATGGCAGTACGTAGGGGTGATACACTTTATCGACAACAAAATTATCGGCTAGGGCAACACGTAGCGGCAGCACGGTTAGGAATAACGCTAGCCAGTACTTCATGTTTAATCTCTCGTACAATGTCTTTTTGCAAGTCATAATGACGCCCCCTCAACGTGTGGCGCTGTCGCTATCCTTTTCATCGAAAGGGCATAAATAAGCGGTACAGTTATCGCAATAAAATAAACGCTTATGTATGCGATACTTGGCGTGGCTTCGTAACCGAACAGTACATTCATTAAATGGCCGTATTCGCTATCATCGGCAACCCAATCAGAAGAATCCCACACTCTTTCAGTCACATCTAAGTAATCGATTTGTTCAAGCAAAAGCGTAATACCGGCAAATTGGCCAGCACAAAATACGCAAAGAAAGCTTAATTTCACATACGCATTGTTCACTGCGCTGACTATGGCGTGCAGTAAAACACTGACACTTAAACTAATGCCAAGCCCGATTATGCTTCCCATCGCTAAGCTGATGTCTGCACGCTCTGATGACCAATAAGCAAAAGAGTAGATTAAGAAGTGAATGGCGTTGGTAATGGTAATGCCAACAACTAACAACATCGCCCATCGTGAGGTGCTTTTGTTATACGCAATCGCGTCTCTTATTAGCAAACACAATATGATTAGCGTTATCAGCAACACCACGGCCTTTACTATTTCAAGCCCCCCACCCTCGGCTAACGCCGATAGCGTCGCGAGGTTTATGTACAAACCACCCGCCACCATTAACCCTATTAGCACACCAGTAAGCAAATGAATAAGGCGTATGCCTGATTGGCTCAGCAGTAAACTCACCAACAGAAATATGGGTAAGGTGTCACGAATAAATAGAATGACAGAATTAATCATGGGGTAAGCTCGCGTTGTTGCTATCACTGCTACGTGGTGACGACATGTCGTCAGTGACGATCACCTTACCCACCGCGGAATTAGGATGGTACTCGCCAAAGAAACCGTACTCGCCCGCTGGCAACGGGCCGACAAAAATAACACCACGACTTTCTCCAAAAATGACCTTTTCACGATTTAAATCAAAACTGTCAATTTCCTCCGGTGTGCTGTCGTAATTAATAAACACAAGGCGTACTTTTTGGTTCGCAGGGATAGTAATGGTTTGGGGCGTAAATAAATGATTTCGAATTTCAACCACCACCTCGGGTAAAGCAGCATACGAAAGACCAGCGAAAAGGCCATTCATTAAGAGCAGAGAATAAAAAACGGAACGCCGTGAAAAAAACGTCACTCGTATTTATCCAAGTTCGGCAAGGTTACTTGCACTCGCAAGCCTCCAATAGTGGCCGTATCTAACGAAATAGTGCCTTTATGCATAGTGACGACTTGCCCCACTATGGCAAGCCCTAAGCCGCTTCCCGTAGATTTATACCTATCTTCTTGTTGGTCGCGATAGAAACGCTTAAGCACATTGTCGCGTTCTTCAAGTGCGATACCCGGGCCAGAATCGTCGACGTGGATAACCGTATTCCCATGGAGTTGCGTAATCGTTACTTGAATCACTGCAGCTACAGGGGAATAAGCGCTAGCATTCGCTATCAAGTTTTGTAACAGCGTATACAGGGTAAACTCGGTACTCATCAAAAAGACGTTGTCGCCCTCTAAACTAATCTCTTGCTGCTTGTTTTCAATTTTAGTGTAAAGGTCGGTGATCACTTTTTGGGCAACCGCAATAACATCGACGTTTCCGAGCTGCATTTTAAACAGCTCAGGGCTCGTGCGGCTTAGCAGTAAAATTTGATTGACGACGTGTATCATTCTGTCGGTATCTTTTTGAATGCCCTCTAACGCCTCACATTCTTCTGTCATACCCTTTGCCAAGTTATGCAGATTAATTTTCATCACACTTAGCGGCGTACGTAATTCGTGTGCTGCGTTCGATGCAAATTGCTGTTCACGCTCAAAGGCATCGTTGAGGCGGTTGAACATTGTATTTAGGGTATCCATGACAGGCTGCAATTCAGTAGGCGTAGACGTTAATGCAACAGGTGAAAGGTCTTTGCCCTTTCTCGCCGCTAATTTAGTAGAGAGCATTTTTAAGGGAGACAGCCCTCTTGTTACCACTAAGAATATGACCAATGCCAACAGTGGAACCGCATAGATAAACGGAATAATGGCCGCTACCGTAAGCGACTCGGTCAGTAAAACACGGTTTTTAAGTGGCTGTGCCACTATTATCGTCAACTCTTTGCTTACTGTTTGTTTGTATACACGCCAACGCTGACCACCAAAGTTTTGGTCAAAAAATCCATCATTACTTGCTAAAGAAGGCAAATCTTCGGTAATGCCGCTATGCGAAATCAGTCTGTTATTTCGCCAAATTTGAAAGGCCAACTGGCTACTCGATGGATTATTCGGTGGCTCCCCTTCGCTTAGTGTTAACGCATATAAAACACTTTTAAGCTCGTTATCCATAAGGTCTGCAGAAACCGCCGCTGCAGAACGGTAACCGTGGATAGCAGCATTAAAGATAATGAGTATCAACGCACTCACTAAAATAAGGGTAAGAAAGCGCCTAATTGACTGCAATTATTGTGTTCCTGACTGAGGGATAGAGTAACCAACCCCTCGGATTGTTTTTATGAAATTTTCAGGGAGCTTTTTGCGTAAATGGTGTATGTGCACTTCAATCGTATTGCTCGCGACTTCCTCCCCCCACTCATATAAGCGTGACTCTAATTTTTGCTTCGATTGGATACGCCCAGCATTTTCCATGAGTGCCTTCAGCAGCATCAATTCGCGTCGCGGCAGCGTTACCGTAGTTTCTCCTACACGAAGGTCCAGCGTTTGTGTATCAAGAGACACGGTATTAATAGCTATTATTGACGTGGCAGCAGTACCTTGTCGGCGCTCAATCACTCTCAACCGAGCGAGTAATTCCTCTATGTCAAAAGGCTTAGGCAAGTAATCATCAGCCCCGGCATCTAATCCTAAGATTTTATCGGTCGTTTTATCTCTAGCCGTTAAGATGATAACAGGCATGGATTTTCGCTTTCGGCGCACCGATTTGAGCACATCCAAACCGTCTATATCGGGTAACCCTAAATCAAGAATGATCAGGTCGGTTTGCTCATCAAGTACCGCGTTAAGTGCATCTTTACCACGAAATACACAGTCAACAGCATGGTTCGCTTCACGAAGGGAGCGAGAGAGTGCGTCAGATAAAGGCTTGTCGTCTTCAACAAGAAGTATTCGCATAGTGCTCTGATTTACTGCATTTTTTCACATTATAGCACTCGAAACTTAAGGTTGTCTTAAGGATACGCATAGCCTTTAGCATAGAATTGTTGAAGGAAACACACAAAAAAGCCTGCTCGATGGCAGGCTTTGTTAATTTGTTCAGTGCAAGGCTTTTGACGCTTGCTTAGAATACTTACCGTATTTAACTAAGGGCTTAGTTACGACGCCAGGTTGTACCGCCAGCGCCGTCTTCTAGCACAATACCTTTTGCGGTAAGTGCGTCGCGCGCTTGGTCAGCTGCTGCCCAGTCTTTAGCGGCTCTTGCATCGTTACGCTGCTTGATCAGCGCTTCAATCTCTGCCACTTCATCGTCGTCACTACCGCCTTTTAGGTATTCATCAGGGTCGGTTTGTAACATCCCTAAGATAGCACCAAGCCCCTTCAGCACTGCACCAAGTTTTCCGGCTTGCTCTGCATTGTCTTTTTGGCGATTCAGCTCGCGTGCAACGTCGAACAGCACAGCAAACGCCTCTGGAACATTTAAGTCGTCGTTCATCGCTTCTTCAAAACGCGCTTGGTAACCACCAAAACTTAACGCCGTGTCAGTATCAATTTTCACATCACGCAAAGCGGTATATAAACGCTCTAGCGCCGCTTTCGCTTGTGTAATGTTGTCTTGCGAATAGCTCAACTGACTGCGGTAATGCGCCGACATTAAAAAGAAACGTAATGTTTCAGAGTCGTGCTCTTTTAACACTTCACGCAGGGTGAAAAAGTTGCCGAGCGATTTCGACATTTTTTCATCGTTAACTTGCACCATCCCCGTATGCATCCATACGTTTACATACTGGGTATCGTATGCGCAGCATGACTGTGCCACTTCGTTCTCATGGTGCGGAAAAATAAGGTCTGAACCGCCACCGTGAATGTCAAAATGTGCGCCTAAATGCTTGTAGTTCATGGCTGAACATTCAATATGCCAACCCGGACGGCCTTCACCCCACGGCGATGCCCATGCAGGCTCACCAGGTTTTGTCGACTTCCACAATACAAAGTCTAACGGATCGTCTTTACCCGCAGCCACTTCTACACGGGCCCCCGCATTAAGCTGTTCTAAATCTTGCTTACTCAGTTTGCCGTACTCTGGGAATTTACTGACATCAAACAATACATCGCCGCTTGCAGCCTGATATGCCACGCCTTTTTCAATAAGACGTTCGATAATGGCGATAATCTCGTCCATATGACCGCTAACGGTAGGCTCAACGTCGGGCTCAAGCAAGTTAATCGCAGCAAAGTCTTCGTGCATCATACCAATGGTACGTGCCGTAAGTGCTTCAAAACTTTCACCGTTTTCATTTGCACGAGCAATAATTTTGTCGTCAATGTCGGTAATATTTCTTACGTACTTTACGTCTAAACCCAGGTGGCGAAGATAACGCACGAGTACATCGAAGCTCAAATACGTACGGGCGTGGCCCATATGACTTAGGTCGTAAACCGTTATACCACACACATACAAGCCCACTTTCCCTTCTTCAAGCGGCACAAACTTCGCTTTTTCACGGGTTCGGGTATTGTAAAGATGTAGCATATCGTATTTTCCTTCGAATTAATTTGGCCGCAAAGTTTAGCATTGTCCGCTGGCAAATGGTAAGCCTTTGCATGCTAATTTCACCATGATGTAAACCACTTTGGAACCATGACGTAAAACATAGGATAATTTCCACAATCTCAGCTTTTGCGCTACCATTGGCGCACAATCTTTTGAATACATTAAGGACACATCATGCAGGTTAAATTAACAACGAATTTTGGTGATATCACACTAGAACTTTTTGAAGACAAAGCGCCAAAAACCGTTGCGAACTTTGTTTCATATGTTGAAGACGGTTTTTATAACGACACCATTTTTCACCGCGTAATCAATGGTTTTATGATCCAAGGCGGCGGCTTCACAGCAGACATGGAACAAAAAGACACCAAAGCGACGATTGAAAACGAAGCTAATAATGGCGTGGCTAATGAAGTTGGTACTATTGCTATGGCGCGTACGCAAGACCCACATTCAGCAACCGCACAATTCTTTATCAACGTAGGCGACAACACGTTCCTTAACCATACTAGCGAGTCAGTAAATGGCTGGGGATATTGTGCATTTGGTAAAGTGGTAGAAGGTATGGACGTGGTTGATAAAATCAAAGCGGTTCAAACCGGCAACAACGGTTTCCATCAAGACGTACCGGTTGAATCAGTGATCATCGAAAAAGCAGAAATGGCTTAATCGATACGCAAAGGCGCTATGCTTGTCGCTAGCGCCCTTCTCCCACCTTTTTTAGTAAGCCAACTATGTCTTATACCTACTTCATCGCAGACTTACATTTAAGTGCAGACCGCCCCGATATTACAGCATGTTTAAAAACCTTTTTAGACTACGAAGCGAAAGGCGCCGACGCGCTATACGTGTTAGGCGATTTATTTGAAGTATGGATTGGAGACGATGATGTCACCCCCTTCAACACCGATATCGCCAACGTTTTTAAGGCAGCCAGTGAACACTGCCCCGTTTATTTTATGCACGGCAACAGAGATTTCGCCATACGTGAAAAATGGCTTAACAAGGCGGGCATGACCTTGCTAAAAGAGCAAACAGTTGTTGACGTGTACGGCACCCCGACACTGCTTACCCATGGTGATGAACTGTGTACCAAAGACGTGGCCTACCAGCAATTTCGAAAGAAGTCGCGCGGATGGTGGTGGCCTAGGCTTATGTTAGCGTTACCGCTATGGTATCGACGCAGAGTGGCCCGGAACGGTCGTGCCGAAAGTAAAGCAAATCAAGCCGCGCTTAAGCCTGAAATAATGGATGTTACACCGCAAGAAGTTGTTAACGCACTTGAGCATCACAATGTGCAGCGCATGATACACGGCCATACTCACAGGCCAGACATACACGCGTTGGTAGCAAACGATAAACCCGCCACGCGCATTGTTCTCGGTGATTGGTACGACCAAGGCAGTGTGTTGAAAGTCACTGAGCAGCAGGTCGACTTACAAAGCAGAACGTTCGAATAGTAGTGGTATCAATAGAAGCGCATTCTCCGGTAAAGCGCGGTGAAACATTGAACCGTATTTACTAGCTTAAATTTTTTCCTGTGATATAAATATAAGCGGTTATGAACTGCATCACGGATGGTGAAAATGTTTGATGTTCTCCTCTCCCCTTCAAATTTTTGGTTTAGCATTGCGCTTTCAGCTGTGCTTTTTGTATGTCTACTTGAAGTTGTCAGTATGCTCTTTGGGATCAGTTTACTTGGCCTAAGCGATGATGCGGGCGACCTCACCTCAGACGGGTTAATGGGTTCTGAATTTGCCAGCTGGCTAAGTATTAATAAAGTCCCGTTTTTGATTTGGTTTATCGTATTCCTGTCGTGGTTTTGCGCCCTTGGATTTTTGTTAAACGGTATAACCGGCAGCCTGTTAAGTATCACATTACCTATTTTTGTGTCGGTCGCTATCGCAAGCGTTTTAGCGTTATTTACAACGTCTAAAACCGCGCTGGCTATCGCAAGCCTATTGCCGAGCATACAAACTAGCGCCCAAGCTAACGACGACTTTGTTGGTGCAGTCGCCACTATCACCATTGGCAATGCGTCTAAAAACAACCCAGCAGAAGCTAAATTCACAGACCGTTTTTCTCAGCCGCACTATGTGCTGGTTGAACCCATCGAAGATAGCGTACTTTTCAAACAAGGAGAGGCCGTTATTCTCGTTAAAAAAGGCCAGCACAGCTGGTTAGCGACCCGCTATCAATAAGTAGAGATATAAACGTATGGATACTATTCAACCTTCAAATTTACCGTCGATATTATTTCTTGCCGGTATTGTCATTGTTACCCTCATAACGATAGGCCTGATATTTGCCAAACTGTATACACGCGCAACAAAAGAAACCGCGTTTGTACGTACCGGTTTGGGCGGAGAAAAGGTCATAAAAGACGGGGGCGCAATTGTACTGCCGGTGATGCACGAAATTATTCCGGTAAATATGAATACGCTTCGTATTGAAGTAGAAAAAACGCAAAAAGATGCGCTGATCACGAAAGACAGAATGCGTGTTGATGTGAAAGCCGATTTCTACCTTCGTGTAGCGCCCAATTCAGACGGCATTTCAATGGCTGCTCAAACGCTCGGCACGCGTACTACCCGTGCTGAAGAAGTTAAAAAGCTGATGGAGTCTAAGTTTGTCGACGTATTACGCGCCGTCGCTGCCGAAATGACCATGACCGAAATGCACGAGCAACGTGCCGATTTCGTTCAAAAGGTGCAACAAAGCGTGGCAAACGACCTTGAAAAGAACGGGCTAGAGCTTGAGTCTGTTAGCTTAACTGGCTTTGACCAAACCGATTTAGAGTTCTTTAATGAGAACAATGCGTTTGATGCTGAAGGTCGTGCTCGCTTAGCAAAAATTATCGAAGAAAAGAAAAAAGAAACCAACGATATTCAACAAGAAAACCGTATTCTTATTGAACAACGCAACTTAGCCGCAGAGAAGCAATCGCTTGATGTTAAACGTGATGAAGAGGAAGCGCGCTTAACCCAAGAGCAGGTACTGGCATTTAAACGCCAAGAACAAAAAGCGGAAATTGCTAAGCAACGCGAAATGAAAGAACGTGAAGAGCGAGAGGCTGAAATTGCTAAAAACCGTGCTATTGAAGCGGCTGAAATTGAGAAGTCGAGAGAAATAGAAACACAAGAAATTGCAAAACGCCAGGCGCTTGAACAAGCTCGCATTCGCCAGCAACAAGAAGTTGAAGTGTCGGAGCAAATTAAGCAGATTGCTGTTGCCACGAAGTCCGAAGAAGAGTCTGCGGCGCGTGCCAAAGCCGCTGAAGCGGAAAAACAAAAAGTAGAAAAAGAAGAAGCGGTACTTACTGCTCGCTCGGTAGCAGAAGCCGAACGTAAGAAACAAATCGAAGTGATTGATGCACGTAAAGAAGCAGAACGAGAAGCCGTAAGTATTACCGTTGAAGCAGAAGCAAAACGAGAAGCGGCGAAGAATACGGCTGAAGCTATTCTCACCGAATCAAAAGCAACGGCCGACGCTAAAATGCTGCAAGCAGAGGCCGATGAAAAAGTATTAGCCGTTGAAGCTGCGGGTAAACAAGCGCTTTACGAAGCTGAAAACATGCTTAAAAACGAACAAATTGACCTGCAAAAATCATTGGCAATGCTTAAAATATTGCCAGAATTGGTGGCGCAAGCCGTTAAGCCACTTGAAAATATTGAGGGCATAAAAATTCTGCAGGGGTATGGCAGTGGAACCGGTTCATCATCGGGCAACGGGCAAACACTGTCATCCGGCGGGCTTGCCGACCAGGTAACACAGGCTGCGCTAAGTTATCGCGCCAATGCGCCGTTGGTAGACTCTATGTTAAGAGAAGTTGGCCTGGTGAATAGCGAAAACGGTACGTTGGAAGATTTATTGACGGGTAATAGCAATGTAATGCGTTCGCAGCCTATGCCCTCGCCCAAAGAAGCATCAGAGGGCGCAGAAGCTTCAAACATTTCAGCGGTAGAGAAAAACTAACCTCCAAATTCAATAAAACACTGCAAACAAAAAAGGTGCACGATTATGTGCACCTTTTTTTATTGTAATAACGCACCGTCTTTGACAATGCGCCTAACTGCATTACTACCTTTTATATTGCGCTGGCACACCTTCATCAGGCGTAGACGCTTCAATAAACTCTCTAAGGTCTTGGTTTGACTGTTTAAGGTCGTCACGACGTAAATACATCATATGCCCGCTTCTGTACCCTTTAAAGCTTAAACGGTCACGCATTCTGCCGCTATTGTCTAGCTGCCACATAGTGTATTTGGCATCAAAATAATTGGTCGCACCGTCGTAATAGCCCGCTTGTACCATCACATTCAAATACGGGTTTTGTGCCATTGCTAACCGAAGGTTTTCCCCTGATTTATTATTGCTTCTGTCCCAAGGGTGCACAGGGCCGAACATGTTGTACTTCATATCGGTTTTGTAGTTTAACTCTTCACGCAGGTAGTAGTTAATGGCGGGCGTGAACGAGTGCAGCCACGAGGTTAATTCTGCCCAGTAATCAGGTCGGTCGCCCGACTGTTTCAAATCAATACCCAAATACCGACTGTCCAATCTACCTAATGTTTTTCCTTCATCGCGAAGCAGTGCTTTCCAGAAAAACATCGTACTCACATCAAGGTTATTCTGTGCAATATCTTGCTCTGACAACCCTGAGTAACGCGCCATTTTAGCCAGTACAATACGTTTCTCTTCAGGCGATACAAAGCCGCCTTTTGCGAGGGCTGGAATAAGTTCGTTGATGGTGAAGTCTTCAACTTCAGGTAAAAGCGCTTCTAAGTCTTTACTTTGTAACTCAGCATCTAGCTTATTGTGATACCACGCTGCGGCAGCAAAATACGGTAAACGGTTCGCCGCTTTTACCGGGCCATCACGTTCAATACCTATATCGGTAGGCGACACCAAAATTACGCCATTCAAATACATCCACTGGCTATTTTGAAGCTCAAGCGCAAGCCCCGACACGCGGGTTGTGCCATAGCTCTCACCAATGAGATACTTAGGTGAACGCCAGCGATTGTGACGAGTAACAAACGTATTTAACCATTCAGCCAGATATTTAATGTCTGCGTTTACGCCAAAAAACATCTGCTTTTGGCTTTCTTTAGAAGGCAGGTTACCTTCACTATCTTCAAGCACACGGCTATAGCCCGTATTTACAGGATTAACAAAGACGATATCAGCCACATCTAACACCGAATAAGGGTTAGTCTGCACGCCATAAGGCTGCACTGGATACCCTTCATCATCAATATTTAGAATACGTGGGCCAGTATAAGCCACGTGCATCCATACCGATGCTGAACCGGGGCCGCCGTTAAATGACATGATCAAAGGGCGCGATGCATTATTTTTAACATCTGTACGTTGATAGTAGGTATAAAACAATGAGGCCACTGCGTCGCCTTTATCATTCCATACTGGTTGCGTGCCTGTTGTCGCTTTGTATTTTACTCGTTTCCCTAGAATTTTAGTTTCATGCTCTGTGATCACACTAGCATCTATATCTATGGCTCTGCCATGCTCATTCGCATGAGCGGCGGTTACGCTAAAGAACATCACTAGCATAGAAAGGTAAGCCAGCGGTTTGGTCATGGTTTTCGCTATCATAGTGGCATCATCTTTTATTGTCGTCTTATCTCTGTATTGAATGTAGCCAATACACAATGAATTGTCGTCCACTTCACTATACGCTGTTCTTAGACAACGAATAATAGAAGCCGCGATGAACTTGCCCTGCCCGTCGACTAAAAACGGTTCTGGGCATGCTCATGCTTATTTCTCACAACTATGTTCACGCATATGGTCAATGAGTTGCGGGAAGAAGGATAAAAAATGGTGATTAAGTGCATCATGATGACATGTAATATCATCCACACAGTCAGCAAATCGGTTTTCAAACTTTATACGTTTTGTCACCATCACGATGGCATCTAGCATATTGTCTAACTTAGCGTAATCGCTGAACCAATCGTACTTAACCATATGCGATACCGTTTTTGACATTCTACTGGGCATTAAGGGCAAGCCTGCCTCAAGTCGCTTATACGTTTTTTCGCAGTGCAAATGAAAACTGCGTGACGAAAATAATGACCAGTGACGTATTAAAAAATGGTCAAACAGCATGTCGATAGCCACCGGAGCAAACCGTTTTGTATGCCCTGAGAATAATGCTTTGGCAGCTTTGATATCTTCATGGCTGTCGGTAAAACGGTCTACCACGTAATGATTATCAAGGGCTCGCTTCGTTTCGGGGCATAAGCTAGCAACGTCGACGCCTTTACGGAAATCTCCTAATAGATTGCCGATATGAGACGGGACGGTCGGCTGTGCAAAATAAAGGTGGGCAAAATAATTCATGTAACGAGTGTAAGCAATTATATAGCCTAATTCTATGGCTCATGGCTTAGTATGCTGCTTATGTTGCGGTAGCTACCTGGGTTACTTCATTAAACTACCGTTAGCCTTGCTACTAAAGCGCTATTGTCGCTTGTATGCAAGAAGCCCGTTCGGTAGTATTGCCGGCCTGAGAAAAGGTACGTTGCACGTATCTTTTGCTGCGTTATTAACGCTTGCGTCGTACCTTGGCGCCCTAAATTGTTCGGTTTTATTCAAGAGTATTATTCATGTCTGGTATTTCTATGTCTGAAGTGACCGCCCTGCTGTCACCCGTTAACCAATTTCTGCACTGTGAAACCCCACAGGCATGGCTAGACGAAGCTAAAAAACCAGAAAATTTACGTATTTTGCTTACCGATCACCTTATTTGTGAGCTGAAGGCCGCGCAGAGTGCTATGTACTTACTGCGCCGTTACGTTGCGGATAAAGAAACTAGCAACGTGCTATTGGGATGGCTGGAACCCTACGAAGCGTTTACTTATCGTCATGAGGGTGACTGGCAATCGCTCAACACGAAAAACCTGTCTAAAAGTATTTTTAATGTTGACGGTTTAGACGATGTTAAAAAAGACATGCTCAATAAAATGGTCATGCTGATTAAAGAAGAGCTTCATCATTTTTATCAAGTGCTAGAAATTATGCATACGCTAGGCTTTGACTATAAATCAGTAACTTCTAGCCGCTACGCCAATGGTTTGCTTCGCCATGTTCGCACCTACGAACCAGAGAAACTTGTCGATAAGCTAATTTGTGGAGCCTATATTGAGGCCCGCTCGTGTGAACGTTTTGCGAAGTTAGCGCCACATGTATCGAGCGAATTAGGCGCGTTTTATATTTCACTACTGCGCTCAGAAGCAAGACACTTTGAAGACTACCTAGCGCTTGCGGCACAAATATCAAAAGACGATATTAACGACAGAGTCGAGCACTTTGGCGAGGTAGAACGGTCGTTAATTGAAACCCCAGATGCATTATTTAGGTTTCACTCAGGTGCCCCTGAAGCAGCATAAGAACCTTACGCCCATGTAGTTGTGCAGCGCAACCTAGCGCTGCCATTGCCTTTCTCGCTTTCAAAGGCGATTCAGCTTAAAAAACAATCACAAAGATCGATTTTTATACAAATATTCATTGACGCGCCTTCACTCCTGTAGCAGACTGAATTTGTAAACATTATGTTAACAAATTCAGAATTTCAATTTCTGACTATAATAATAAGTACGTAGGTTAAAAGGCGGAACAGCTATGATCTTAAACCATCTCATCGGTATTTATACGCATCCTCGTGAAGAATGGCAGGATATTGATACTAAACATGAAACCTATTTTTATGCGTTAAGTCACATTGCGGTTATCGCACTTATTCCCTCTATCGTAGCTTATTATTCAAGTGCGCATACCGGCTGGAGCATTGGTGCGGGCGACGTTATTCGCCTAAGCGAGAGCAGCGCGACCATTATGGCCATAGGCATGTATTTTGGGTTAATTGCCGGTGTGGTTGGGCTTGCCGTTCTCGTGCATGAGTTAGCAAAGGCATTCGACGCCACGCCTACCTACACACAGTCTTTAGAGTTGGCCGCATATACTGCAACGCCCTTATTCATGGTTGGGTTTGCAGGGCTTTATCCCGAGCTATGGGTACTTATGACAGCGCTATTAGTGGGTATGTCATATTCTGTCTACCTTCTGTATTCAGGCGTACCAATTCTTATGCACATGCATGAAGACAAGGGCTTCATTTACTCAAGTTCGGTAGTCACCTGCGGCTTGGTATTACTGGTAATATTAATGACAGGCTCAGTACTTATATGGGGTTTATCGGGTGGCCCGGTATTTGTGCATTAGCCCCTATTCTTTTGCCAAAAAAAAGCCGCTAATTAGCGGCTTTTTTCGTTTTTAATGACGTAACAACTTAATCGTTGTTATCCATATTATACACATCTAAGTTGGTTAACTCTGCTTGCACCACTGGCGCATTGCGTGACTGCTCACCGCGTGATTGGTCAATACGCTCTAGGTATTCCTGATTCACGTCGGCAGTAATGTAGTTACCGTCAAACACTGACGTTTCAAAACGTTGAATAGCATCGTTTTCTTCACGCACCGCATCAACCAAATCAGAGATATCTTGGAAGATAAGGCCGTCGGCTTGTATCAGTTCGGCAATTTGATCAATCTCTCTACCGTAAGCGATAAGCTCGTTGGCAGAAGGCATATCAATACCGTACACGTTCGGGAAACGAATCTCTGGTGCTGCAGAGGCAAAGTACACTTTCTTTGCCCCCGACTCACGGGCCATTTCAATAATTTGACCTGACGTGGTGCCACGTACAATAGAGTCATCGACCAACAGTACACTTTTGCCTTTGAACTCAGACGATATTGCGTTTAGTTTCTTGCGCACAGATTTTTTACGCATTGTCTGGCCGGGCATAATGAAGGTGCGGCCAATATATCGGTTTTTAACAAAACCTTGGCGATAAGGCAGTTCTAACGTATTGGCAATTTGAAGCGCAACATCCATTGATGTCTCAGGGATAGGAATAACAACATCAATATCTAAATCAGACCACTCGCGCTTGATTTTTTCGCCTAACTTGCGGCCCATGTTTACGCGTGATGCGTAAACCGATATGCCATCGATAAAGCTGTCTGGACGAGCAAAGTAAACAAATTCAAAGATACATGGTGAGGTTACCGGGTTCTCGGCACACTGCTTGGTATGTAACTCGCCGTCTTCGGTAATGTAAACCGCTTCACCCGGGGCTACATCGCGAATGAACTGGAAGCCTACCGCGTCTAATGCCACGCTTTCAGACGCAACCATCCACTCTTCACCCATCTCAGTCATACGCTTACCTAGCGCAAGCGGACGAATACCATTTGGGTCGCGAAAAGCGACAATACCTTGGCCGATAATGGCAGCAACCACTGCATAAGCACCACGGATCTTTTTGTGCACCTTGGTCACAACTTCGAAAATGTGATCCGCTGATACCGATAGCCCTGCAACTTGCTGAAGCTCGTGCGCAAGAATATTTAATAGCAACTCTGAGTCAGACGTCGTGTTAATGTGTCTGCGCGCAATTTTAAAGACTTCTTCTTGCAGTTCGTGAGCGTTAGTCAGGTTACCGTTGTGCGCAAATGCAATACCAAACGGAGAGTTAACATAGAACGGCTGTGCTTCAGCTGAGCTCGACGTTCCGGCAGTAGGATAGCGAACGTGGCCGATCCCCATGTTTCCAGACAAACGCTTCATATGACGCGTATGGAACACATCGCGAACCAATCCGTTCGCCTTGCGCAAATTGAACATATTCTGGTCGATAGTCATGATACCAGCAGCATCCTGCCCACGGTGTTGAATGACCGTCAAACCATCATAAAGTGACTGTGCTACGGGCGTTTTACCAACTATTCCGACAATACCACACATGTGCGTTACCTATTTCAAGCGGGAGTTAAGAAACTGGAGCTGTCTTTCACAAATGTGAAAAACCACTCAATAATGACACCAAACTCTGGAATTAATACCGAAGTTTGCCACCACTGCGACGATGCAGCACTGGTGAAAGTATCCATAAAAAAGAGTAAGGCGCTTACGATGAGTACACCACGAAGCGCACCAAATACAATTCCAAGGGCTCTATCTGTACCAGAGAGGCCGCTTATCTGGACAAGTTGTCCAATCGCGAAATTAAGCATTCCGCCTAAAATGAGGGTAGTTACAAAAAGCGCAGCTATTGCTGCACCATTTTTTATATATGTATCGTCAATCGCCGTAAAATAAACAGCTAACTCGGCATAGAAGTTACTGGCAACAAACAGTGCAGCAAACCAAACTACCAATGAGATGGCTTCTTTAACAAACCCTCTTATCAGGCTTATTAAGGTAGATACCGCTATGATACCCAGTATGGAAAAGTCTACCCAGTTCATCGTCTCTTCATTGCGTTGTCGTTGCGTAGCATTTTGTAGCAACATGCCGGTGGCGAGATGGCGCGCATTCTAACAGAAGCTTCAAAGATTACCAGTATGTAATTGTTTAGAAGGTGTGCAATGTGTAAACATTACCCCACCTTAAACGTCGTCACTTTACCGCGTAAATCTGTCAGCTCTTTTAAATGTGGGAGCGCCGCTTCAAGTTTCTTTTTATCAAGGTCTGGCCCAACGAACACTTTATTTAACGGCCCAGAGCTGGTTTGGATACGACGACTAAACGCACGATAGCCCGCATTCTCCAATTTTGACAATAAGCCTTTCACATTCTTTTCGTGCCTAAAACTTCCCAACTGAATAACCCACCCGGCATCTTCTTCAGCGGTGGCAGGTGCATCCACCACCGTTTGATTGGCGAGATCATCTGCATCGTCATCTACTTCAGCACTTTCATTGTTTAGCGCTACTTCGGCCTCAACAATGGTGCGCGCTTCTGGCATATCGTCTATGGCAACGTCATCGGTTATCTCAACAGGGCGCTGTGACGCGTTAGCTACCCGCTCTGATGGGAAAGGCTCTGGCTCTACGATAGGCTTCTTCTGCGGCGGTGTGGGAACAGAAACAAAAGGTTCTTTATTCGTTTCTTTCTTGCCGTTTAAAAAGTCGGGTAAGAAGATAACAGCAAGCGCCACAACAATTATGGTGCCCACTAGTCTGTTCTTTAAGGCCGATGTCACATCACTCTCCTGTCTACAAAGACTTATTTTGTAATTATTCCAGTACGTCAGCGACGGTAACAAAAGAACCGAAAACTAAAATGAGTTCTCCGTCTTTGTAATCTTCCCGCGCGTTAGCGTAGGCTTGTTTCACGCTATCGCAAGTAACAATCGCATTAGCATCAACCCCTACCTGTTTAAGCGCATCACTAAGCACCGCTGCATCACAGCCTCGCGGCCCCTGCGTAGTGGCGGTATACCACTGTGCTGATAATGATGACAGATTAGCTAGGGTTTCAACAATCGATTTGTCTTTTAACATGCCAACAACCGCACGTATCTTGGTTGCATCATAATGTGCTAACCATGCCGCCATAGCAGCCGTTGCTTGTGGGTTATGCGCTACATCAACCACCACTAATGGCGATTCGCTGATTTTTTGTTGGCGACCGGGCATCTGAAGACGCTTGAGCATACGTACCAAGGCATCGTTATCTGGGAGCATATCAATGCATTCCAGTGCTGCCAAGGCCGTTGAGGCGTTCTGTACCGGAATATTCGGAATTGGTAACGCCGAAAACGTGTGCTCACGCCCCTTCCAAGACCAGGTACTATTGTCGTTGTCTTGGCCGTACAGAAAATCTTGCGTTGCCCAAACTGCATTGGCATTAAGTGTTTTAGCAACATCGTAAAGCGATGCCGGTGGATAAAGGTCGCCAATAACCGCCTTGCCATTCGCGCGCAAGATACCCGCTTTCTCTCGTGCTATCTTTTCGCGGGTATTTCCAAGCCAGTCTTGGTGATCAAGGTCGATAGTTGTGATGACCGATAAGTCAGGGTCGATAATGTTGGTGGCATCAAGTCGCCCTCCTAACCCAACTTCTAAAATAGCGACGTCTACCTGCCAGTCTTGCATCATTTTTATGGCAGCAAGCGTACTAAACTCGAAATACGTTAGGCTGATATCGCCACGGCTTTGTTCGATGGCTTCGAAGGCGTTACAAAACGCACTTTCCTGCGCAAGTTCACCGTTTAAACGAACCCGTTCGCGATACGATAACAAATGAGGAGAGCTATATACTGCAACCGACTTGCCTTGGCCAATTAACGCTTGCTCAAGAAAACAACAGGTGGTGCCTTTACCGTTTGTGCCAGCTACGGTGATAACGAGCGCATGGTCGAGGTGCAAAGACATATTGTCTGCAACCGCTTTTACTCTGTCTAGGCCCATGTCGATAGCGGTAGGGTGAATAGACTCAAGGTAATCGAGCCATTGGCTCAGAGAACGCTGCTCTGAGCCACTTTCATTATTATGTTTTATAGTCACTAATTCTTATGATGCAGCTTGGTTAACAAGCCGTGTAATCTATCACGCATATCTCTGCGGTCAACAATCATATCAATAGCGCCCTTTTCAACCAGAAATTCACTGCGCTGAAAACCTTCAGGTAACTTTTCGCGTACGGTTTGTTCGATAACGCGAGGACCGGCAAAACCAATTAGTGCTTTGGGCTCTGCAACGTTAACATCACCTAGCATGGCTAAGCTCGCCGACACACCACCCATCGTAGGGTCGGTAAGTACAGAAATGTACGGCAAACCTTTTTTGCTCATCTTTGCTAATGCAGCAGAGGTTTTCGCCATTTGCATAAGCGACATGAGTGCTTCTTGCATACGGGCTCCACCACTTGCTGAAAAGCAAATTAACGGCATATTGTGTTCTAAACAGGCATTCACAGCAGCCACAAAACGTGCGCCTACTACCGACGCCATCGACCCACCCATAAAGGCAAATTCGAAACACGCCACCACCACTGGCATACCTTTCAGCTTGCCTTGCATAACAACCAATGCGTCTTTTTCATTCGTTGATTTTTGCGCAGCGACAATACGGTCTTTATAGCGTTTGGAATCTTTAAACTTAAGAATATCCTGAGGTTCATGCTCTGCACCTAATTCAACACGATCACCTTCATCTAAAAAGGCGTCGATGCGTCGGCGAGCCGTAATACGCATATGGTGGTCGCACTTTGGGCATACTTCTTGTAGTTTTTCTAATTCACTTTTATAAAGCACCGATTGGCAAGAACCACATTTTGTCCATATACCTTCAGGCACATTGCCTTTTGTCGATGTTTGCGTACGCGGAAGAATTTTTTGAATCCAGCTCATGAAAAATGAATCCCTTGTTTTTTTAGCGCACTGGCGGTGTTTTTAGTTCGACCTTATTACCAGTACTGCATGAATGTCTGAGTTACTGCCCGAGATGCCAATTAAAAAAGCGCGACATAACAGTATAACCACTTAATATAGCGCGCTATTAGACCACAATACAGGAAAATGGAAAAAACAAAACTGGTCTAAGAAGTTGGTATGCGAACGCTGACGTGCGCTTGCAGGCCCACATACCCTATATATGCTGTCTATTATTCAGGCAAAAACAACGGCCCAAGCGCGTGTGTTGGCAAATTAAAATGCTCGGGGTACGTGACATCTACCAAATACAATCCATTCGGCTTTGCCGTCGCTGCCGCTTTGCTTCTGTCTTTTAAGGTAAGTAGCTCAGCAATCCATTCAACAGGCTGCTCGCCTGCCCCAATATCTAAAAGCGAACCGGTAATGTTACGCACCATATGGTGAAGAAATGCATTGGCTTTGATATCAATAACAACATAACGGCCATAGCGGTATACACTGACATTGGTCACGTTGCGAAATGGGGTTTTGCTTTGACATAGCGATGCCCTAAACGAGGTAAAATCTTGCTCGCCGAGCAACGCTTGGGCTGCTTCGTGCATTTTAGTTTCGTCAAGGTGGCGGTGCTCGTGCGTCACTCCATTATGCAAAATAGCGGGGCGCATTTTGTCATTATGTATAACGTAACGATAGCGACGGTGGGTTGCTGAAAAGCGAGCATGAAACTCACTATCAACCTCTTTTACCCATGTTACGGCAACAGAATCCGGAAGATTGGCGTTAACACCTAACGTCCACGCTCGTGCTGGACGCTCAATGTCGCAATCAAAATGTACAACTTGTCCAGTTGCATGAACACCTGCGTCAGTGCGGCCAGCGCACTGAACTTCAATGTCGGTGTTGGCAACAATAGACAGTGCCTTTTCAAGATGTTCCTGCACGCTGGGCACTTCTCGCTGGCGTTGCCATCCAAAAACGGCTGCACCATCATACTCAACGCCTAAGGCAATTCGCCCCATGGTCTACTTACCCTCGAAATGAAAAGTCGGTAAGTTTAGTCGCACATAAAACAAGTTGCAATTACCCTATCGACTTCAAAATTTCATCTGCTTCTTTTTTCTGCTCATCACTGCCCAATGACATCACTTCGTCGAGTAGCTCTTTTGCAGAATCAACATCGTCCATTTCAAGATATACCCGTGCTAAATCGAGGTTGGCGTTTTGGCCAGCATCTTTATCAATGTCGATAACATCGTCGTCATCACTTACGCCAGTGAAGTCAGAAAGGCTGACATCTAAATCAAGCTCGGCATCGTCAGGGTCAATATCGTTCTCGTCGTCGCCGTCATTAATTAGCGCGTCGACATCAAGAAAATCTTCTGGCGCAACTTTATCGTCGCTGCCAGCTTCTGTTGGCGCAACTTCGCTTAATAATGCTTCTAAGTCTAAATCAGGATTATCTAGTTGCATCGAGGGCGCTGATGTTTGAGCATCATCTGACGCTGGCTGAGGATCGCTATCTTCATCAATCGGTAGCGCAACGTCTTCACTGTCAGAATCTATAGACTCAAGAAGCTCATCAAACTCGGCCCCTTCTAATTCGTTGAAGATTTCATCTTCGTCGATATCATCATTTTCATGCCCAGATAACCAGTCATCTAGCCCAGGTACGTCTTTTAGTTCACTGATATCTTCTTCAGGCTTAGCACTTTCCTTATCGCCTAATGGCTGTGAAGGCTCAGATTCCGATTCAACACCATCCACTTCTTGCGCTAATGAAAAGTCATCTACGTCATCGAAAGCGTCATTGAGAATACTGTCATCAAAGTCATCGGCATCTGCGTCGTCATCGACCTGCACGTCTTCCTGCGGCTCATTACTGCTGTCTTTTGGTGCCGCATCTACATCACCGAATGATGGAATGTCGTCCATCATCTGTTTGTCGAATGCCTCTAGCGCGTCATCGAGCGGGTCTGAGCTTTCAGTTTCAGAGGCATTGTCAGGTTCAGCGTTTTCGCCGGTTTCTTCTTCGCTTGAAACCTCAGTAGCGCTTTCCCCAGCATCTTCTTCAGCGGTTTCTGGCTCTTCCTCTACAGTAGCTTCAGTTTCTGTCTCAGTTTCAGACTCGATTTCTGTTTCAGGCTCTAGCTCAACGTCTGGTTCGGCTTCAAGCTCTATATCCGGCTCAGCGTCTAGCTCGGCATCAAGTTCAGCCATTAATTCTTCAGCTAACGCGTCATCTATGTCGTCTTCAGAAGTTAGCTGCTCGTCAGTACTGTCTTTAGCTGTATCTTCTTCTGCTGTTTCTGGTTCTTCCTCTACAGCAGCTTCAGTGTCAGGCTCGATTTCTGGTTCAGGCGCTAGCTCAACTTCTGGTTCAGTCATTAGCTCTTCAGCTAGCGCGTCATCTACGTCGTCTTCAGAAGTTAGCTGCTCGTCAGTACTGTCTTTAGCTGTATCTTCTTCAACGGTGTCTGATTCTTGATCTGAAGAAGTTTCAACTTCAGGCTCAACTTCTGGTTCAGGCTCTAGCTCAGCTTCTGGCTCGGCCTCAAGCTCTATATCCGGCTCAGCGTCTAGCTCGGCATCAAGTTCAGTCATTAGCTCTTCAGCTAGCGCGTCATCTACGTCGTCTTCGGAAGTTAGCGACTCGTCAGCAGTGTCTTCAGCTGTATCTTCTTCTGCTGTTTCTGGTTCTTCCTCTACGGCAGCTTCAATGCCAGGCTCGATTTCTGGTTCAGGCTCTAGCTCAACGTCTGGTTCGGCATCAAGTTCAGCCATTAGCTCTTCAGCTGTATCTTCTTCAACGGTTTCTGATTCTTGCAGTGGAGGCTCTTCAGTTTCCGTTTCCGTCTCAGCTTCTGGCTCTAGCTCAGCTTCCAGTTCTGATAGCAATTCGTCAGTTAACGGATCGTCAAAGTCATCCGTGTCATCTGCTGCTACTTCGCTTGTGTCATCGCTTATGTCGTCACTTGGCTCAGCGTCGTCATCGCTTTCCGGCTCTAGCTCAGCTTCAAGCTCTGATAGCAATTCGTCAGTTAACGGATCGTCAAAGTCATCCGTGCCATCGCTTATGTCGTCACTCAGCTCAGCGTCTTCATCACTTTCCGGCTCTAGCTCAGCTTCAAGCTCTGATAGCAATTCATCAGTTAACGGGTCTTCAAAGTCATCCGTGTCACCTGCTACTTCGCTTGTGTCATCGCCTATGTCGTCATTCGGCTCAGCGTCTGTATCGCTTTCAGGCTCTAATTCTGCTTCAAGTTCTGACAGCAGCTCATCGGTTAGCGGATCATCAACGTCTTCATCGAAAGCAACCTCGTTGCTAATCGTGTCTTCACCGCTGTTGTCATTGCTTTCTTCGTCTTCAGCTTGCAACTCGGCAATCAAATCATCCGATAAAGGGTCTGAGAAGTCGTCGGCATTCTCAATATCATCAACGTCTATTTCATCTAGATCATCAACAATATCATCAAGACTCCGGATTGATTGGGGCGACGCAGCCCCCGTTGAAACTTCATCGTCTTCATCATCATCTAACGACTCTTCGCCTAGCCCGCCCATCATTTCAATTTGCTCGATTTCGTTAAGCAAATCGTCTGTTATCCTGTTCAGCTCTTGATTCTGTTGATTAATCTCATCATCTAACTTTTCAAGCATATCCTCGTTGATAAGCTCATCTTTGCTGTCGAGCTCATCGGTTAGCGTTGGCTCTGCGCTGTTGGCTTCCAATAAATCATCAATATCAATTTCTGGTGTGTCGTCTTCGTCTTCAACACTAGGGAGCGAAGGTGCGTCATCTTCTTGCGCCTCGGTTGGCGCTGCTTCGGCCGATTGAACATCATTTAAAATGTCGTCAATATCAAAGTCATCAATATCGGCGCTATCACTGCTGGCTTCGGCGCTTTCGGGCTGCTCGTCATTCTCACCAGCGTCTAAGTCATCGTTAGTTTCTTCAGTGTCAGCGTCGCTCTCAAACTCGCTTAATACATCATCATCATCGGCCGATAAATCAAACCCTTCTAGATCGCTGTCTTCATCACTACCCAGTACTTTATCTGACAAATCATCATCGTCGAATAAGCTATCCAAATCACTTTGGTCAAGCTCATCAGCGCCAGACTCAAACAGATCATCAGAGTCGTCGCCAGGCACTAACATGTCATCGTCTAAATCGGTAAACGATTCTAATTCGCTATCTAGGTCGTCATCGAGTTCTGAGGTTAGTACGTCATCTAGCAGTTCGTCGTCGTTAAATAGTTCATCGTCCGATAAATCACCGCCATCATCTAGGTCGGGCACCATTGTGGAAGACAGGTCGTCAATGTCGGCGTCAGGAATAGGCACTGTGTCGCTTGTGTCTTGTACTGGCGCAGGCTGTGGTGCATCAGAAGGTTTACGTTTAAGCAACCACGCAATAAGCCCACCAACGAGAAGTAACGTAAGAATACTTGAGCCAATGATCATACTCATTGGGCTGGTCAGCGCTTTTAATATCGATTGCTCATTTTCTGCATCGCGAGCAGCTTGGTCGGCTTTAATCATATCAAGCAGCTCTTGCTGCAAAGCAACTTGCATGTCTAGTTGCGCGCTTACATCGCCTTCTACTTGATTACGCAAGCTTTCAAGTTCGGTATTTACGGCGTCTACTCGCTCGTACAACTTCTTATTTTCATTAAGTAAGGCCTGCACGTTATCTAACGATGCAGAGAACTGCATGCGCAACTCGTCAAACTGGCGTGTTTGTTCCGCGTCTAAACGCGTAATTTTTTGTTCTATATTGGTTTGTGTGGCATTCAGGTCGTTTTGATTAACAAGCGGCGACGGGGGCTTTATGTTGCGTACACTTGCGCCAGGCTCATTAGCCAGTTCGGCAAATCGTCTATCGTCTTGCTCTGCGCGCATTCGTGCTTTTTCAGCGTCTATTCGTGCAATATAACGTTCAGAGGGAAGTTTTAATACCGCACCGTTAACCAGTAAATTTAGGTTCCCGTTTTCGAACGCATCAGGGTTTAATTCGTAAATAGCGTTCATGACCTGATAAACAGATAAATTATTGTTTTGTCTGTATCTATCGGCAATACGCCATAGCGTATCTTGAGAGTCTATTGGGCCATATTCCAGACCAGAAAATTGAGTAGTGGCGTCTTTAGGGCCTCTTAACTGCGTAGCGGTTTCCTGAGCATGGACATTAAAATGGGGGGCTGACAAAAAAAACGTCAGAAGAAGTAAGCCCGTCAAATGCAGTTTCATAGCGTTCCTATATGCCCTCAAGCGTCATTCCTACTTGCACGTAGGCCTTCATAGTTTGTGCACTATCTTTATAATTACGCGGTGCAAAACCTTATTCTTATCGTATGAAATTACTCATTAATGTATGAGCAAATTCCAGCGCAGTATTACATTTTAACTAGGTAGCTGACATCAACAATACCGTACTTTATTGGCGCCTTGCCACACATTGATTCCATACTGTGTTAACAAAACTATAAACCAGTTAACGAAGGCAATCTAGCTAGCACTATGTATTTGTTGAATATCGTTATATTTTGTTATCGGCGGCCAGATAAAAATGTTTACTTATCTGGCCACTTTTGCACGAGTTATACCCAAATTTTATAGATAATCTTTAATTAACGTTTCTGCAATTTGAATACTGTTCGTGGCGGCCCCTTTACGAATATTGTCTGATACCACCCACAAATTCAGGCCACAAGGGTGCGTAATATCGTTTCTGATACGCCCAACATGCACAATGTCGTTACCACTGGCACTGGACACTTGTGTCGGAAATTGGTCGGCGCCTTCATACACGGTTACCCCTGGTGCATCAGCTAACAATTGCTTTACTTGTTCGGCGTCAATTGGTGAGCGTGTTTCTAAGTGTATTGCCTCGGCATGACCATAAAATACTGGTACACGCACCGCGGTTGCATTCACCAAAATACTGTCGTCGCCCATGATTTTCTGTGTTTCCCACACCATTTTCATTTCTTCTTTGGTATAGTCGTTATCTTGAAAATCATCAATTTGCGGAATAACGTTAAACGCAATTTGGCGGCTAAATGCATCAGGTTTTACTTCTCTGGCATTAAGCAAGCCAGCGGTTTGCTTCGCCAATTCTTCCATCGCATTTTTTCCCGCGCCTGAAACAGACTGGTACGTTGCCACGTTAATACGGTCGATACCAACGGCATCTTGAATAGGCTTTAGCGCCACCATCATTTGAATGGTTGAACAGTTCGGGTTCGCGATAATATTACGGTTTCTGAAGTCGGCTAAGTCGTGCGCATTAACTTCTGGCACCACGAGTGGAATTTCTGGGTCATAACGGAAATGCGAGGTGTTATCGATAACAATACACCCTTCACTTGCGGCGAGTGGCGCATATTTCGCGGAAATACTGCCACCTGCTGAGAAAAAACCAAACTGGACTAACGACCAGTCGAAGTTGTCCGCATCAAGTACTTCTATCTCTTCGCCCTTAAATGAAACGGTCGTGCCTGCTGAACGCTCACTGGCCAGTGGGTACAGGCGGTTGATTGGGAAACCGCGTTCGGCAAGTAGTTCAATCATCGTTTGGCCTACTAAACCTGTTGCTCCTAAAACGGCAACATCAAAGGCTTGTGACATAGTATGGTGTGCTCCTTTACTGATAATTCGTTGTTAATAGCAATTATACCGTATGGCCAACAAAGCCAAACCCTAATTGCATAAGTGTTTGTTGCGCCGGGCTCGACAATGCCGACGCAGGGTTAAGTGTGTATGCAGTACACTCTCGCCTAATACGATATTTTTTGCGCAGTGATGCAAACGTACTGGCAATATCGGTGTCTGCCGCGGCAAGTGCCTCTCTCATTTTCTTGTCATCGTCGGCAATATTATAAACGCTAAGAAAGAGTTGACCGATATCGTTGATATCTAGCATTTGTGATGAAGCAGCTGAAAACAAAACATTTTTTTCCGGTAGTGTGTCCAAGAAGTCGTTGAGACTTTTGGAAACCGGTTTCCCTAACCGCGCTGCAATTTGCTCATAGATAATTTGTGTACCACGTACCTTGCCTTCAACGGAATGGCCTGCAATATGAGGGGTTACCATCCAGCAGTACGTGAGCAAATCGAGGTTTATTGACGGTTCGTTGTTAAACACGTCAAGCACTACGGTGGGAGCATTGTCTTGTTTTAACCTTGCGATTAACGCGGCCTCGTCGATAACCTCACCGCGGCATGCATTAATAAGCAGTTGAGACCTCTTTAACGAAGCAAGAACCTGCTCATCAATTAGCTTGCCAGTAGCGTAAGGGCCTGACGGAACAAAAGGCACATGCAGCGTGATTACGTCGCATTGTAGTATTTCTTCAAACGAACAGAACTCGCGTTTATCACCGGCCGCCTGTAAAGGGGGATCGCACAGTTTCACGTTAACCCCAAGGGCAACCAGCCGAGCGCACAACGCGCTTCCCACATGGCCCGCACCAACAATACCTACCGTAATATTGGGCAACGATAGTTTTTTAGCATTGTGTGCATTAAATAACGTGCTAAGCACATATTCTGCAACAGCAACGGCATTACAACCGCCGGCATCGTCAAACGCAATACCACGCTGATTTAGATACCCAGCGTCGATATGATTTGTACCCGACGTTGCCGTAGTGACAAACGACAGCGACGACGCGTTACCTAATAACGCAGCATTTATTTTTGTCGTAGAGCGGATAGCCATAATGTCAGCATCGGCGACATCGTCTGGGGTTAGCGATTGCCACGCATAACGTGTTACGTCGGCCAATTCACTTAAGTATTCGTATCCGAACGGGATTGTGTCTTCGAAGAGTATTTTCATGGCGCTAAGTTTACCCCAATATTGGCAATTAGTAACCTTAGCACCACAATATATTACGGGGGTTTGTTCTCCCGTTATCTTAACGCGTTTTTTTCATTCTACGCATCGAAACCAGGAAAGCGGCGTTCAACACGACGCTTTATACCTGGCCATGCTAACGCACCACCCGCTTGTTTAGTTACTTCAGAAGCTTGCGCACGAATACCCGCTAAAATAGCCGAGTGAATGGGGATCATAGGCTTACCAGTTGCTTGCGCTTTTAATTGAATTTCGCAAGCACGCTGCATAATAAACATGAAAAGAAATGCATCCGAAATAGTATCTGCGCAGGTAAGCAGGCCGTGATTACGCAAAATCATAAATTGAGTATCACCTAAGTCTCTCACTAGTCGTGCTTTTTCGTCGGGATTAAGCGCTACCCCTTCATACGCATGGTAAGACAGTGAAGCTAAGGGAAACAACGACTGTTGCGAGTACGCTTGCAACCCGTCTTCTAATGTAGAGACCGCTACCCCTTCAGTGGTATGAAGGTGCATGACACACTTCGCATCGTCTCTCGCTTCATGCACAGCACTATGAATAGTAAACCCCGCTGGGTTTATATCGTAGTCACTCTCCATCACTTTGTTGCCTTGCAAATCGACTTTAACTAAGCTTGACGCTGTTACTTCGTCGAACATCATGCCGTAGGGGTTGATAAGAAAATGATGGTCTGGACCAGGTACACGTGCAGAAATATGCGTAAAAATAAGGTCGTCCCATCCATACATAGCCACTGCCCGATAACACGCAGCCAGATCGACACGGGTTTGCCATTCAGCTTCTGATACTTGTTGCTTTACTGATTCACTCATTACACTCTCCACACTTAGTTTTCTCTACCTTACTGGCAAAATCATCGGTACACTGTCGTAATTACGACATTGTAAGAAATTTGTTAATAATGGAAGACCTTTCTAGTTTAGCCAGCTCCACGTGGTTTGCCGCTATCGAGCAACATTTGCAAGACGCACTACTTGATAAAGTGCGGGTTAAGCACTTGAAACCAGGCCAACAGCTTCATGCTAAAGGCGAGGACGGCGTGGGTTTTTACGGCGTTATTGAAGGCCGATTGCGCGTAGTCACACCGGGATATGATGGCAAAGAGATGCTGTTTGCCCTGCTGGGGCCGGGAACATGGTTTGGTGAAATATCTTTATTCGACAACCTTCCCCGCACGCACGACAATTACAGCGAGGGCAAAAGTAAGATAGGAATTATCCCGAAAGCCTCGTTTACCGCACTGCTTGCGAAGCACCCAGAACTGTATCGGCACTTTACTACCCTTTTATGTTCGCGCGTGAGAAGCGCGTTCCAGTTTATTGACTCTACTGCTGGGCTGTCATTAACCCATCAATTGGTACGCCGGTTATTGATGCTAGCCACCAGTTATGGTCAGCATTTACCGCAAGACGCATCGATTACATTAACGTTGTCGCAAGAATCGCTAGCACAAATGATTAATAGCAGCAGACAAACCGTGAACCAAATTTTACGCGCATTGCAACACGATGGGCTGGTGACACTGCATTACGGAAAAATTACTGTACCTGATCCGTCAGCGTTATTTTCGTTATTGGCGAGCAACGAGCGATAACGTTGCCGTTATGCACAATAGCTATAATGCTTATATAGACATAGACATAGCGGTGTAAATTGGGCGGTGCCAATTGACACGCACTGCCATCGTAGGCAGTGCGCTATTTTTTGCCTACTTTTCTTTCGCGTTGCGAATTCGCTTAAGTTGCTCAGGGGATAAGCGGATTACACTTCCCGGATAGGGACGTCCTTGAGGGTAATTCCATTCTTTCGGGGTAACAGACTCGGCAAAGTCTAAAAACGATCGACAAGTTTTACGTGAGGGCACTAAGCCCAACTTATCGGCGTACGCCGCAAGATAACGGGTATCTACATTTTCTTTTTGCAGTAGGCAATAAGCCTCTGTCGAAAACGTTTCTTCTTCTGCGTTAGCAACACCCACAAACCCCATTGTGGTTATTGCTGCAACGTATGTTAATTGACGAACTAATTTCAAACCGCTCATAGTGTTTCCTGTTTTGATTATTGTTTTTACATTTTTGTAACATTACAAAACAAGCATATGACAGATTTCATAATTCTCAAGTTATCAGACACTCAGGCCATAATAATGAGTGTAAACGTAAGTATTAACGCTGGTATTAACGTAGGTAGTGAGCCTCAAAGAACCAGCAAATGTGGTGTTTTTATTATTTTGCTGCACAAATAAAAAACGCTGCCAACGGCAGCGTTTTCGTAATCTCGCTCAGTTTACAAAACGGCAACTAGCCTTTGTATTTTTGAATGACCAACGTCGCGTTAGTACCACCAAAACCGAAGCTGTTCGACATAATCGTGTTTAACTCGGCGTTGCGGGTTTCGGTAACAATATCTAAGCCTGCCGCTGCGTCATCAAGTGTGTCGATATTGATAGACGGCGCAATGAAATTATTTTCCATCATTAGCATGCTATAAATTGCTTCATTTACCCCGGCGGCACCAAGTGCATGACCGGTTAGTGATTTTGTCGCACTGATGGGTACGCCAGACTGTCCAAATACCTCTTGAATAGCAGCCAGCTCTTTAACATCGCCAACAGGGGTAGACGTACCGTGAGTATTTAGGTAATCGATTGGCCCTTCTACATTTTGCATTGCCATCTTCATACAACGAATGGCGCCTTCACCAGAAGGGGCAACCATATCGAAGCCGTCAGACGTTGCGCCATAGCCTACTACTTCACCGTAAATTTTAGCACCGCGTGCAAGTGCGTGCTCTAACTCTTCCACAACAACCATACCACCGCCGCCAGAACTAACGAAGCCATCACGTGCAGCATCATAAGTACGCGAGGCCACTGATGGGTTGTCGTTGTACTTGGAGCTTAGCGCGCCCATGGCATCGAACTGGCTTGAAAGTGACCAATGCAGTTCTTCACCGCCACCAGCAAACACAACATCTTGCTTGCCTAATTGAATAAGTTCTAACGCGTTACCAATACAGTGCGCACTGGTTGCGCATGCAGACGCAATAGAATAGTTAACACCACGGATTTTGAAAGGGGTAGCTAAACACGCTGAAACGGTAGACGCCATACAACGTGGCACCATGTAAGGCCCAACGCGTTTAACGCCTTTTTCGCGCAAAATGTCTGCCGACAATACTTGGTTTTCTGATGACGCACCGCCAGACCCAGCAATAATGCCCGTACGGTCGTTAGAAATATCAGCGGCGTCTAAGCCTGAATCGTCGATAGCTTGTTGCATTGCAACGTAGGCATACGCAGCGGCGTCGCCCATGAACCGCATTGCCTTTCTATCGATATGTTCTTTCAAGTCGATATCAATGTTGCCCCACACTTGGCTGCGAAGGCCCATTTCTGCGAACTGGTCAGAAAATGTGATTCCCGACTTACCTGCTTTTAATGAAGCAAGTACGTCATTTTTATTTGCGCCGATACTTGAGACAATGCCAAGACCGGTGATAACTGCTCTTCTCATAGTTTACCCTTTGCGTTGATGCGGCTTATGGTAATGATTTTAAATGACGAAGTGGTCTGCTTTGCATGAACTCCTCGAACTTTATGGGCCACATCTTTGTTATTGTTCGATTGATTATGATGTACGTCATTTATATCCTTACTTTTCTCAATGTAGCATGAAAGGTATGATCAATGACTAGTGCAATTGAATAAGTTCACAAAAGCTTAACGAAGGTTGCGCTGCTTCAAGGTGCCACGTTCACGTAGTAACCATGTAGAATAACGACGTACCAACACCCAAACCAACGTAACCCGTAACGGCAGTTTAAGAGCAGCAATAATAGTGAAATCACAACAAGCCAAAGTTCATTTTAACGAAACCGGTACGCCCGTTGCCGACCATTTTGACGATGTTTATTTTTCAAACGACAGTGGTATTGACGAAACTGAACACGTGTTTATCAATGGAAACGACTTACTTGAGCGGTGGGCTACATGGCAACACCCTGTTTTTGTGATTGCTGAAACCGGCTTTGGTACTGGGCTTAACTTTTTAGTGGCCATGCGAGCATTTGCACAATTTAAAGCGCAGAACCCTTCGCACTGTTTAACCCGATTACAGTTTCTTAGCACCGAAAAATTCCCGCTTCCACATGCCGATATGCAACAAGCGCTACGTGCGTTTCCTTCGCTTTGTGAAGAAGCAAAAACATTAGGCGAACGTTACCCAATGCACCTTGAAGGGTGCCACCGCATTCACTTCGACGAATTCAATACCACATTGGATTTATGGATTGGTGATGTACATAACTTACTTCCGCAGTGGTCTACCCCTACCGATGGATTAGTAGATGCATGGTTCTTAGATGGTTTTGCCCCCAGTAAAAACCCCGACATGTGGACCGACGCCCTATTTTCTCAAATGGCGAGGCTTTCCAAACACACCACCACCTTTGGCACTTTCACGGCGGCAGGCATAGTGAAACGTGGCCTTGCGGCGGTGGGTTTTACTATTCAAAAACGCAAAGGGTTTGGCCGAAAACGCGACATGATAACCGGTACGTTTGATGTGAACTCGCCCAATACCAACCAACGCCTTCGGGCAGCAGAAGGGCCGTACTATCGCTATCATAGAGCCGCGCTAAACCACGACAGCCATGTGGTTGTGGTGGGCTCTGGTCTTGCTGCTGCGACCACGGTACTTTCGCTAGTAAAGCGGGGTATTCGTGTAACACTTTGTTTTGACGAGGACACGCTTGCTACTGGTGCATCTGGCAACCCACAAGGAGGCTTCTACCCGCAGCTTCATAGCGAAGCCAGCGTTGCCAGCAAAATTCAAGCACATGGGTTTCTGTATGCCGCCCAGTGTTATCAGCAGTTGTTCACGCATATTCAGCATGTTGAACACGATTTTTGTGGCGTATTACAACTAAGCTTTAACGATAAATCGCTAGCGCGACACAAAAAGCTTTCCGAGGCTGACGTATGGCCAACAGAACTCATTGATTATGTAACCCCAGCGCAAGCGTCTGACATTGCGAACCTTTCACTGCCCTACCCTGGGTTATTCATAAAAAAAGGGGGGTGGATTTCTCCGCCACAACTGGTAACGGCCTTAATTGAGCGCGCGGCACAATGTGGGCACCTAACCTTATTGCCCGCCCATACTTATGTTACGCACCATCTACGTAGTGAGAACGACACGCCACCCGTAACGGTGTCATTTGAAAATGGTACGTCGATTGAAGCAGACCATCTTATTTTAGCCACGGGTGCGGGCGCGGTTAATACCCAGGCGTTCAGTGCTATGCCGCTTAGGCCGGTACGCGGGCAAGTAGAAGCCATTGCCACGCAAGCGCCAATATCACAGTTAACAACGGTATTATGTCACAAGGGTTATATGACACCGGCTCTGCACGGGCGTCATGCGCTGGGGTCTACCTACGTGAAAGACGATTTAGACACGCAGGTACGGCCAAAAGAAACCCAAGATAATTTAGCCATGCACGAGCAGGCGTTATCTAAAACCGACATCATTAGCACACTTAAGCACGATGGCACGGCCAGAGCAGCCATTCGCTTAGGCTCGCCCGATCACCACCCTGTGGTAGGTATGCTAGACGACTTTATCGGGCTTAAAACGAACTATAAAATGTTGGGGTTAGGCAAACCGTTAACCTCGGCGCCCACACTGCCCAATACGCCTGTGAGTACCCTAGCCTGTTTAGGCTCTCGTGGGCTTACTACCTCGCCATTAATGGCAGAACTCTTGGTTAGTAGCTTATGTCACGAACCCTTGCCAGTTGAAAACACACTTAGCAATGCGCTTAACACCTCACGGTTTATGACAAGAGACGCAATACGCGGCCTGTTTGAAGACAACGCGTAAAAAGCATAACAGGTACACTGAATACATAACGCAAAACGCCGAGTCAATTCGCATTAACTCGGCGCTTAGTAAACTAAAAAGAAGGTTTAAAACGCGTTAGCTTGTTGGCTGTCGATTTTGTTTAAGTCGGTAACGATAAAGGCCGGAATATAAACATTGGCGCTGGCAACCACCTGCTTATTGTTAAGCGACACAATACGAGCGTTCACGCGAACGCCTCTGTCATCCTCAATAATGGTGCCGGTAACCACATGGTCCATTTCAACTTGTTTGGCTAAGCGCTCGCCCTTGCGAGTAAACACAAAATCGCCAATTGGCGTTACCGTAATACCACCGGCCAATTTAAAGTCGACAATGGCCAAGCCAAAATCTTGCAGTTCTGCAATAAGGTATTCAGACAACTGGTTACCCAAAATAGGCGCGTCGTCTAACGTATGATTAAGGCGCACAAAACTGGCAACACCAACCATATCTTGATGGGTTAAACGGGTTGCGTTGTCCATTAGCTCCATGGCTAGTTGAGACGCATAATCGTTTAACCGCTTGTGGGTTTGAGACGGGAAAAATCCGTGGTGCATTGGATCTTTGTAGCCTGGGTCAACCGCGACATGCTGTTGGTACTGGCGATCACGAGAATCGGGTGTATAAACCAGTCCAGAGCGGTTTGGTACCTGAACGGGTTCGGCATCGTGCGTAATTGTGCCGTCGTCACCTAGCCAAAACGAGCCCATCGACGCGGTATTCGTGCACCCTGATAACGTGATTGAGGCTAACGCAACAAGGCCGATAATCAAGCGAAAATTCATACTGCTACCCTCGGCTTAATTTGACACCATCGCGCATACCGTTTCGCTCGCTTCCATCGCTTGGGATAAGCGCGTCAACCACGTAAAAAGGCACAAGCATTTGTGCGCTGGCCACAACGGCTCTTGATTCCATACCTAATATACGCGCGTTTACCAGTACCCCACCTTGGTGCTTAGTCATGGTGCCCGTTAATACATATTCGATAGGTAAGCTGCTGCTAAGCTCTAAATAGTCTCGGCTAAGCACGAAATCGCCCGCTTCCGTAATGCGAATGTATTCGGTGGCTTTAAAGTCGATTACCGGCACGCGAAACTTATGAAGTTCGTGCAGAAAAGACTCAGCCATTTGGCGACCTAACAAATCGGTTTGCTGCAAGTCGGTATCGAGTAATGCGAAATGCGTGATACCAATTGGCGTTTTTTCGTTTACGTACTCCATATTGGCAATAAGGTCTTGCGTCATGTTTTTTACATAATCGCCAATGTGTTTGGTAAGCGGGCGACCTTTGTACGCACCTTGCACACTAGAATACAGCGGTGGCTGGCCAATAGCGCCGTAGGCGTCCATACCTTGACTTACGGGTTCATCATCGTTTTTTTCCATCATCGATGGAGAGCGATCTTGTGCGGTAATATCAATAACATTCATTGCGGGGCGCATTGGCTCGACAGCAGCCACCTCTTCGTCACCCGCCATCATTGCGCAACCGCTTAAAGTCGATAACGACGCAGCAACTACTAATGCTATGGCGTTGTTTAATTTTTTCATCCCGTTACCTCATACCTTGCGTGCGATAGAGAAGCCCGCCACGCGTTGTGATTTGCTCTTCTTCCCAAAATAGCTCTGCGGGAAAGAAGCGCGTTGCGGCCGCTACTACATTCTTATTACGAGCGTTAACAATGCGCGCGTTCACCATGGCACCAGACTGCTGATACACCATGGTGCCCGTAATGTAAAAATCGACCCGTTCAATGTTAGATAGCTGGTCGATATCACGGGTTAAAATTCTGTCGCTCGTATCATTTACTATTATATCGTTTGAAAGCTTAAATTCTTGAGTGCTATATCCGCGCTTGGTTGCTTCGGTAATAAGCCCCTGCTCTAACTGGTGGCCTAATAACATTAGCGGGTGCTGATGTTCACTGTTGTGCTTCATACTGTCTACTGGCACAAAACCGACGACCGCATAGCGCGACTGTCTTGCGGGCCCTACATCGGCAAATAGTTCGTTGGCTAACAAATACGTGTGATATTCCACGTTGCCAAGGGCCGGTACGGTAGCAAGCTGTGATTGAGAAAGCTCGTTAGCATTTTGCGATGACGAGCACCCCGACAAAATGCCGGTGGTGACAAGTAATAAACCTAGTGTCTTTTTAAAACGAGACATGATGTTGATCCGAATAGTTATTGCACTCATTGCGTTTACAACGCCCTTGTAATCGTTGCCCTTTAAGCGCAACGGGCGGTGTAACAGCCAACATGCGGCGTACACTATACGCAGCCATGTAATGTACTTTTATTTTTGGATTTGCAATTTTTACACCAATAAGAACAACACATTTTGAATAACTCATGAAAACCTGAATATACCGTTGCAGCGCTGTGTATACGTGGTTTTTAGGTTTTTATAAAGGCGTTGCAATTGCCGTCACGTGCTAAGAATTCACAGCCCTGTTAATAAAACGGAAAACTTTTGCCGCTTTACAGTACGTACGTTGCCGCAACAAAAACAGAAACTAGCGATGATATTCATCGTATTCACTGCCTAATTTATGACCCCCTAATGCTTGACCCCACCACCAACAAGCAGCATGCTTGTTGTTATACGCCGTACTTCATCAGGTTACCTGCTAAGTATTTCGCATTTTAGTCGGCAAGGACGTCGGTGCTGCACGGTTTACTTTCAACCTATTATAAGAGAATACTATGAAGAAGCTTTCACTCGTTGCAGCCGGCGTAATGGCCGTACTGCTAAGCGGTTGTAACCCGGCACCGACCTCAAAAGAAACCAGTAGTGCAGCAAGCGTAGACAATGCACAGCAAATTGTAGACGCCGCAAAGAATGTAGATATGGGCGTGTCGTACCAAGTACCTATCGACTACTTTACGCTAGATAACGGGCTAAAAGTGGTACTGTCGAAAGACGACACCGCGCCTACTGTAACCGTAGCGGTGTACTACAACATTGGCTTTAGAAACGAGCCTCGTGACAGAACTGGGTTCGCGCACTTGTTCGAGCACATGATGTTTCAAGGCTCGGAAAACTTGGGCAAAATGGAGTTTATTCAACTGGTTAATGACAGCGGCGGCGTGTTAAATGGCTCAACCCGCTTCGACTTTACTAATTACTTTGAAATTGTACCGTCGCATAAGTTAGAAACCTTCTTGTGGGCAGAGGCAGACCGCATGAAGGGCCTTGCCATTACCCAAGAGAACCTGACAAACCAACAAGGCGTGGTAAAAAACGAAGTTAAAGTTAATGTACTTAACCGCCCTTATGGCGGCTTTCCATGGCTAGACATGCCTCAGTACGCCTACAACAACTGGTACAACGCCCATAACTTTTACGGCGATTTAGCCGACCTTGATGCAGCGAATTTAGAAGACGTAGATGCCTTCTTCAACATGTACTATGCGCCTAACAATGCCGTACTAGCGGTAGTTGGCGACATTGACGTAGACAATGCTAAAGCCTTAGTAGAAAAGTATTTTGCTGATATTCCATCGGCCGAACTTGCACCTCAGCCCGACCTAACCGAGCTTCGCCAAGAAAAAGAAAAGGTATTCAATAAATTCGACAAACTAGCACCTAAACCTGCTTATGCGTTTGCCTATAAAATGCCGCCTAGAAACACCCCTGAATATTATGCCATGGGCATTATCGACCAAATTTTGGTACAAGGTGAAGACAGCTTGCTGTATCAAGAATTGGTAAAGAATAAGCAAATTACCGGCAGCGTTAGCGGTGGCATTAACTACGCGCTTGGCAACATGTTTAACTATAACGGCCCTATGCTGTGGACCAGCTCGTTTACGCATGACGACACCGTCAGCCGCGACACTATCACCTCGGCTATCGACACGGTTATTAACAAACTCAGTGAACAACCACTCACTAATGAAGAAATGGACCGGGCAATAGTAAAAATACGCTCTAGCCTTTTTGATGCCATTGATGGGTTTTACGGCTTTGGCCGTGCCGACTTATTAGCAAGTTTTGCCCTGTTCGACGACAATCCAGCAAAAATCAACGAAATAGAAGCGCAGTTTAAGAATGTGACACCAGCGCTTATCACCAAAACCGTACAAGAATACCTTCGCCCTACTAACCGAACCATTTTAACGGTAACGCCAGGTGAAGCCCCAAGCGAAGCGACGCCAGCCAATGCTACGGAAAAAGGAGAATAACAATGACGTTTACTAAATCACTTATTGCCTCGTCGATTGTTGCATGCTGCACCATTGGCGCATTTAGCGCCGCCGCCAAAGAAGCACCACCGGTAGGCGCGACACCTAAAGCATTTGCTGTACCAGCTACCGACACCATGACACTTGATAACGGGTTAACCGTTACCTTTATTCCTTATGGCTCGACACCTAAAGCCACCCTTAGGTTAGTTACTAATACCGGCAACATAGACGACGGCAACCATGTGTGGTTGTCTGATATAAGCTATGAAATGCTTAGACAAGGCACTCAAAACCGCTCAGCAAAAGCATTGGCTGAAACCGTTGCTAGCATGGGCGGCGAAATAAACACTTCGGTGGGTATGGATTCAAGCTTCATAGGCATGAGCGTGTTGTCTGAATTTACCGGCGATGCGGCAACGGTACTTGCCGATATGGTGCTCAATGCCACCTTTGCCGACAGTGACATTGCGCGCATTAAAACCGACAGGCAGCGCGAATTAGCGGTAGATAAATCGAGCCCCTCGTCTATTGCGTCGGAAGCCTTTTACCAATCGGTATATGGTAACCATCCTTACGGCACGCTGTTTCCCACAGAAGAAAGTTTGGCCGAAATTAGCGCCGACAACACCAAACAGTTTATTGCAACCAATGTTATACCAAACCGAAGCCACTTATATGTGTCGGGCGTGTTTGACAAAAACCAAGTAGCCAACGCGGTAAAAGAAGCTTTCGGCAGTTGGAAGAAAGGTGCAATGCCTGAACGCAACATGGTGCTTACCCAAGCAGGCCCAAGCCTAACGGTTATAGAGCGAGAAAACGCACCACAATCGACCCTTCGATTAGGCTTAGCCACCCTCTCGCCTGCCCATAACGACTACATGACGTTAAGCGTAATGAACACGTTATTAGGCGGCGCTTTTTCAAGCCGTATCACCTCTAACATTCGTGAAGACAAAGGCTACACATATTCGCCAAATTCAGCTGTAGTGAACCGCGTGGGAACGGGCATGTGGTATCAAGCTGCCGACGTTACGGCTGAGTCTACCGGCGCCTCGCTTTACGAAATAATAAAAGAAATTAACCTACTGGCCACTGAAGCGCCTAGCAAAGAAGAACTTGCCGGTATTCAAAATTACTTATCGGGTATTTTTGTATTACGTAACTCGTCGCGTAGCGCCATTATCTCCCAATTAGCATTTATTGAATTGCACGGGTTAGATAAAAGCTACTTACAAGACTACGTAAAAAACATTTATGCCATTACGCCAAAAGACATTAGTGAAGTAACTGAAAAATACCTAGACGTAAGCAAAATGCACTTAACCATTGTAGGCGACACCACCACCGTAACGCCGCAGTTAAAAGAAGTGAAAGCGCTAGCGCCGTTTATGTAAGGTTGTGTAAAAGAACACAAACAAAAAAACACCCGCTACGTTAGTAAAAAAAATACAGCACACCGTTTGGTTGCTGTATTTTTTTGGTGTGATGAAAATAAAAAGGAAATATTCCGCATTTAGCACAGCAGACGTTGCGTTGATAATTTAACACTTTGTTTATTGGAAATTTTCTTGTAAGTTATTGTTTATGAAAATTATGATAAATGGAAAATATCCACGTTGCATAAAGGATTTTTTCCGTACACTAAATTGTTAGATGTAATTAACCGGAAAGTTGCGCACGAATAATTTTTTTCTTCAAGACTGCAATTTTAAGAGAAAAAGACATATACTCCCTTCGAATCATATTGGAGGCGGATCATGAAAAGCTGGTTATTTCTTACTATTGCGATTCTTGGAGAGGTAGTTGCAACATCTGCATTAAAGTCCAGTGAAGGTTTTACGAAGCTCGTACCATCTTTCATCGTAATTGTTGGCTATGGAATTGCATTTTATTTCCTTTCATTGGTCTTGAAGTCTATTCCTGTAGGGGTGGCCTATGCAGTTTGGTCTGGCCTTGGCGTAGTATTAGTCACTGCTTTTGCATGGGGGCTTTACGGGCAAAAGATTGATGCATGGGGTTTCGTGGGTATTAGTTTAATAGTTTGCGGTGTATTGGTTTTAAATTTGCTTTCTAAGGCAAGCGTTCATTAAGTGGCACTGGCATCTAACAATCGGCAGCAGGCGGACAGCCTACACTACGCGGTTTTGTGTTACTCGCTGCGCTCAAACATTAACACAAAACCGCTCCGTTACGGCTGCCGCTGTGCCGGGCGTTAGAAG
>NZ_BAAJLS010000011.1:0-127446 GCF_057539655.1 Alteromonas sp. 4NH20-0056
ATTTATCTTATTTCCCCCGTTACCGTCAGACGGTATTCCTCTCTACTATTTGCTGATTACGTTAGTCGTCCGCATTCTTAATTTGTTTATACGATAATGGCGATTGATATTTGCCGCTTTAATCTTATTTGTAGATTTATGATAATCATTGCAACCAAAAAGGAGAGCGAATATGAACACTATCATTAAAAAACTATCAACAAAGAAAACGATTGCCACCCAAGCTAACGCGCAAGTGCGTACGCAATGTAATTACACCAATAATTATTATGGTGACCAAGTGTGCGTCAAAGTTAAGTCGTCATAGCACCACAGTGCTACATAATGTGCTAAGAGGTTATTAATACGAAACGCAATGTGTAAATGCGTTTCGTCTCCCTCATCTCTTGATGTCCTGTACAACCCTGCGATTAGGCTTATACGCTTGAAACGGGGTCGATACTTACCTTATTTTATCTTGTGTTAATCATCACTTTCGAGATTTTTTATTCTTGCTTTGGTATGTTCTTGCAATACTGGCGTATAGTGATAAACGCATTAAATAAAACCGCGCTAACAAGCAAGAATAAGCTGGAGAAAGTATGCAATACAATAAGCTAGGGGCAAGTGAGCTTTCAGTGTCGGACATTTGTCTAGGCACAATGACATGGGGTATTCAAAATACTCAGCAAGACGCTGATGCACAACTAGCGATGGCAATAGACCAAGGTATTAATTTTATTGATACTGCAGAAATGTATCCTATTCCTCCAAACAAAGAGACCTATGGCGATACCGAACGAATACTCGGTAATTGGCTGTCGAGAAATAGTGCGCTAAGAGATAAGCTCGTGGTCATGACGAAAGTGGCGGGAGCCGGGCTTTCTTATATCCGTGAAGGTGAGCCCATTACTCAAACGGCTGTTGCCACTGCACTCGATGCGTCGTTGAAACGTTTAAATAGCGACTACGTTGATGTATATCAGCTTCATTGGCCTAACCGTATGACACCGCATTTTGGCAAGCACTGGCCAAATCAAGTCGATCCTACTCGTATCTCTCCAGAGAAAGAAATCGACGGCATGCGCGATATTCTTACCGGTATCAAGGCGGCGTTAGATAGCGGAAAAATTCGTCATTGGGGTTTATCAGATGACACGCCATGGGGGATACATACATTCTTAACGCTTTGTCGCGAGATGAACATTCCTGCCCCGGTTTCCATACAAAATGAATTTAGCCTACTGCACGCTAAAGATTGGCCTTATTTAATTGAAATGTGCACCTTAGAAAACATTGCGTATTTACCATGGTCACCCTTAGCAACCGGTATGTTAAGTGGTAAGTACCAAAATAATGCGCGCCCGGAAGGTTCGCGCTGGACTATGACGCAGCGCCAAGGTTTGTTTCGAAATCAAACAACCGGCCATGAGGCCACAGCGCGCTACTGTGAAATTGCCGAACGTGCAGGAATTACACCGTCTCAATTAGCGCTTGCATGGTGTCAACAGGTACCGGGCGTGACCAGTACAATTATTGGAGCAACAACAACCGCACAATTGGCAGAAAACATCGATGGTTTCTCCGTTGCGTTGAGTGAGGATACGTTGACCAGCATTGGTGAAGTATTGCAGCAGTATCCCCTCGGATTTTAGACATAAGCAAAGCAGTCTTTACAGCATAGTGAAGACTGCCATAATTAATGATGTGACCATCACGTGTTAGCCTAAAAGGTTTTGTTATCGCGACTATGCGCTGTTTACTATTTTTTTTAATCGCTCAATGCTTTCTTGTGAATACCGTCGTTGCCTCTACGCAAGCCTCTTATCGGTCTGAACAATGGGAAGTGGCTAATAGCGATACCATCGAAAATGGGCAGAGAGTGGCAACCATCGGGTTGCCACAAATTTCAGTCAAAGCGATGGTGCAAGATAAAAGCGGGCTGATGTGGATAGGTACTGAAAATGGTTTAGCCCGTTTTGATGGGCGGCATTTTGAAATTTTTAATACCATCAATGCACCTAACTTACCGTCTAACTGGGTTACCCAGCTATACAGCGATGATAACGAAAAAGTGTGGGTGCTAACCGCTGATGGTGTAGCGATATTTGACGGAAACACATTTTCGCCGCTGACTGGAAATAAGAACACCTACACCAGTATTGCACAAACGCGCAATGGTGACATTTGGCTGGCAGGCAACGGGTTATGGCACTACCACGATGGGTCACTCAGCAAAGCTGGCTTTGCCACTGATGACGTTATTTCCGTTAACGCACACGGTGATAATTTATGGTTGCTGGAACGTACTAACCAGTTAGTACGAGTAAACCTTCAGGCTGAGCAAAGTGGTTCGCAGCAGTGTCGTTTTCAACTTCCCGATGATATTCGCATTGAAAATACGGTTGTGACTGCATCGCAGGTTTTTTTCGTCGCTTCAAACCGGCTATATGCGCTTCAATATGCAAACGATAATTGCCAATTACGTTATGCTACGCATAACGTTACTCAAGATATACAGCGTCTATCTCATGCTAATTCGAACAGAATACTTGCGCTTGATACTAATGGCAGACTCTTTCGCGTTACTCAATCTCCAGAAATAGCGTTAGTGCCACTCGATATAACACTGCCCGATAATATTACCCGTGATGATCCTCGTTTATATAGTAGCGGCGATGTCATCTGGCTCGGTACGAAAACTCAGGGGCTTATAAGTTATTGGAGCACGCCAATTAAGCGAGAAAATACTAACTCAGCGCTAGCTAACGCCCGAGTATGGTCGTTCTTCGTGTCTGATACGGTTTATGCGGCAACGGATTTGGGGATTTTTAAAAAGTCCGAATCAGGAGAGTGGCGCGACTATATTTCGCCAGCACTCATAGAGGGTGAAGAGGCCTACAGTTTTTTGATAAAAGACGACACGCATTATGTAGGAACGCGAAATGGTCTGTATATATCACGTAACAATGCTATGGCTTTTTTGCCGCAGAAAGGCGTCGATAATGTGCAGATAAATTCCCTCGTTGACGATGCTGACGGCGTTTATATTGCCAGCAATAATGGGTTATTCACGATAGACCCTGAGCGGCAAGTAACCCGCATTCCTTATTTTGCTAATCAGGCTGTACGTAGTGTTTACCGTGCAGTTGACAACAGATTATGGGTAGGCACCGAGTCAGGGCTTTATTATAACGATGGAACCGTATGGCAAGAATCCATGCTACCCACGCCAAATCGCCCCTTTGTATCTAGCATTACCGAAGATGACGAAAAAGGCGTGTATGTTGCCACTTACGGTGCTGGACTTTTCTACAAGCCGGATTCTGGAGCGTGGGTGCAATATTCGGGTATTAACGGATTGCCGTTTCAAAGTTTGTTCAGTGTTAATGTTGCTGAGGAGCAAGTATGGCTTAGTAGTGCTAGCGGCATTTTTACGCTAGATTTAAGCGCACTCAAAGACAATGAAATAAACCGTGTTATGTTGTTACGCGACGATGGTACATTTGTGTCTAGAGATGCACTACGCTGTTGTAATGGGGCGGGTAATCGAAGAGGCGTAGTGTTTGATAAGCGGGTCTATTTTCCTACTTTACAGGGGGTACTTTCACTACCGCTACAAGTCTATCAGATAAGGTCGACAGGAGTTGTCATTACGGGCACATTTCAAAATGGCATTCGCATTCAGCAAGATTCAGCTATTCAACTAGAAAGTAAAAATCGACATATTGAAATTGGTTTCACCCAGCCCATATTCGGCAGCGAGGACATTGCAAAATACCGATACCGGTTGACCGACAGTGCAAATGAATGGATTTATGCAGGTGAACGAAACGTTGCCTATTTCACAAACCTTCCGCCCGGGGAGTCCACTTTTGAGGTTCAAGCAACGTTTGATGGTATCCACTGGGGAAGTCCCGCACACCTTATAATTAACGCTGATGCATTTTGGTGGGAGCAGTGGTGGGCGAAAGTGATACTCATTGGCTTAGCCATTCTTTTGCTTTATGGGTTGGTGTTATTACGAACCAAGACGCTTGAAGCGCAGAATGCCCGTCTAGAACATATTGTTAAAGAGCGCACATCGGCGTATGAAAATGTTAACCGTCAGCTGGAAGAAAAGAATGTCGTACTGAAGCATGCTGCCAATACCGATTTGTTGACAGGGTTAAATAATCGCCGTGCAATCAAAGAGTTTCTTCCTGGCTTACTGAACTTGATAAACAGGCGGCTGGATAAGGGCAATCAACACGACGTGGTATGCGCAATTTTTCTACTAGATTTAGATAACTTTAAGCGTATCAACGATTCTTTTGGGCATGATAAGGGCGATGAGGTGTTAATAAGTGCTGCAAATGCAATCAAGCACGTAAGCCGAGCAGACGATTGCTTATTGCGCTGGGGCGGAGAAGAGTTTTTATTTATTGTTCCCAGCATATTAATGTCAGACATCACCACGCTTAATAAACGAATACACGGTGCACTTGCCAATATTCATATTTCATTGGAATTACCTACGCCAATTACTTTCTCTGCGGGGGCTACTTATATCCCTTGGGGTGAGGGTGCTGTCGATGTAACAACATGGCAGCGCTCGTTGTTGCTAGTCGATTGGGCACTGTATAAGGTGAAAAATACGGGGCGTAACAACACCTATTTTGTCGAACCTACGGTGTCGCTTAACCATTGGTTGCATTGGAGCAAAGACGGTATTGATAAGGCAGAACACGAAGCGCTGCTCTCAATGAAGCCACTGCTGTAAGCAATAACATGAAAAGGCGAATAGGTGCGTAACAGTCTTCATCATTTTAAATATACCACTTTCTTTAAACGATTAGCGGTATTCCCTCGCTTAACTGCTCGTTTTCTCACAACACCACCTATACTTATTCTTCCATTACGTAGTAACGAAGGCGTTAGTTACTTAACCGCGTTTCATTCTTTTAGTTGCGATCACAAGATCGATTTTTAGATTAAGCATAAGCTTTACCGTTCAAAAGCCTATGAAAACACTATAAATCGTAAGACTTTGGTCGCACCGAGCGTGATATGTAGAGTAATTTTCTAATTTTTATCTCACAATTAACTTGTTTAATAAATGTTAAGTTTTCGTTAGCGGGTTGAGGGCGAGCACCAATGCTGTTTACGTCTCTTGTTTTCCCACTAAAGAATAATTCAGACGTTCGAATCTGATTTTGATGATTGTAAATACGGGAGAATCACATGTTAAAGCGAATTGCAGCTTCTGTTGCATTAGTATTAGTAAACACACCGGTTGACGCTTTTGAGTTTAGTTTCAAAGGAATGATAAAAACGGAAGCGGTCACCTCAAGTCAGGGGATTGCAAGTTACGGCAGTACCTATAGTCAAGTGGCGCCAACCCATGCATTACGCACGGATATTTTTGGAGGTGCTCCTGCAACCGAACAGCAGACTAACTTTTTAGAATCTGAATCTACGTCTTTCCAAGCTGCCCAATCGCGGTTCTCGCTAAACATGAAGCATGAAAAGATTCGTGGTGTTTTGGAGTTTGATTTTATTGATGGTGAAGACGGTTTTACCAACCAAACTGCTATTCAGGCGCAAGAGGCAAGGTTACGACTAGCCACACTTTATTATGATTATTCAAAGAACCTAACTATTTTCGGTGGTCAGAAATGGTCAACCGCATCAGGTATCAAGTCGAGCGGAAGCTATAACTGGATTGGTAATGCGTTTCGCGCGGGTAACACGGGTTTCTTAGCGATGGAGGTTGGGGCAACGTATAAAATCGACGACTTAACCATTACCGGTGCGCTGACAGGAAAAGGGCGTAATGCAACCGCGGGAGGTATTAATGCTAACGAGTTAGGGCGCATGCCGGGCCTTGCTGTTGATGTTAACTACAAATTTTCTGGCCATACGGTAGGTTTTGCTGGTCACGTTGCTAGCCTTCAATTTGAAGACGAGCCGAATTTTGGTGCGGGTGAAAACCAAGATGCGAATCTATTTAAGGTGTATACCACCCTTAATTTTGGCGACGTGAGCGTTAATGCTGAATACTATTCAGGTGAAGCGTTAAATAACCAAAACGCTTTGGGTATAGCGCCTGCAGCTAGGCTGAATGCAGATGGACAAGTAAGAGAAAGTTTCAGCGAGACCGGGTTCTTTACCTTTGTAAGCTGGAACGTTAGCCCTGATAGTAACGTGAAAGTGGGGTACGCCAGTGCCTCTGTCGATGACAGCGAACGTGACCGGTTAAGCCTTACCGAGCTTAACAAGAATACTACTGCGTATATTAACTATGGCTACAAAGTGACAACAGGCCTAACCGCCTTCGCCCAGCTTACTCATTTCGACACTGAGTATGGTGTTGACTATGAAAACTTTACTGCAACGGTAGCCCGTGCCGGGGTTGTATTTAAGTTCTAATCCAACGCACAACACACGTCATATGCTGACTATCAATGAGTAAAGATGGTCAGCATGTGTTCGTGTCTTTCCCCACCAATTCGCGAAGTAAAAATAGCCGTTAAGACCAAAGTCTCATTTTTCTTTAGTACTGAATGATTAGAGTGGTTAGTATGAAGCGTAACCTTTTATCTATTTGATTTCGGAGGCAACATTATGACTGCCAGTAAGACCTACCCTGTACCAGATTCTATTTTACAATCGACGCATTTAACAGCGGCGCAATATGACGAGATGTACCAGCAGTCAATTGACAACCCTGATGCATTTTGGGGCGAACATGCAAGTATGCTCGAGTGGTACAGTAAGCCAACAAAGGTGCAAAATACGCATTTTGGTGCTGACGATGTCTCAATTAAATGGTTCGAAGACGGTAGCTTAAATGCAAGCTATAACTGTATTGACCGACACCTTGCCAAGCATGCCACAAAAGTGGCCTATTACTGGGAAGGTGATTCGCCAGAAGACAGTCAGGAAGTCACATATCAGCAGGTACACTATGAAGTGTGCAAGCTTGCTAATGCCCTTAAAAAAATGGGTGTTACGAAGGGTGATCGCGTTGCGATCTACATGCCTATGGCGCCGGAAGCGGCTTATGCCATGCTGGCATGTGCACGCATTGGTGCCGTTCATTCTGTCATCTTCGGTGGTTTTTCTCCTAATGCCATTGCCGACAGAATCAATGATAGTGCGGCGAAAGTGATCATTACCGCCGATGAAGGACGCCGAGCGGGCCGCGCAATTCCATTGAAAGCCAATGTTGATAAGGCGCTTGCCAATAATGCGTGCCCGTCGATTACGCATGTTGTCGTGCAGAAGCTAACGGGTGGAAACGTTGAGTGGAATAGTGACCATGATGTGTGGTGGCATGACGCGATAGACGATTGCTCGGCTCAATGTGAACCTGAGGTCATGAATGCCGAAGACCCGCTATTCATTTTGTATACCTCTGGTTCAACCGGCACGCCTAAAGGCGTTGTTCATACTACCGGTGGTTATCTGCTTTATACGGCGATGACATTTAAATATGTGTTTGATTACAAAGACGATGATATTTATTGGTGTACGGCGGATGTAGGTTGGATCACGGGCCATAGCTATATGGTTTATGGGCCAATGATTAACGCCGCATCGCAGGTGTTTTTTGAAGGCGTGCCAACGTATCCTGATGTGCGACGTATTGCGCAGGTTGTCGAAAAATATAAGGTTAGTAGCCTGTACACTGCCCCCACTGCTATTCGAGCCCTGATGGCACACGGTGACAAACCGGCAGAAGGTTGTGACCTTTCTTCGCTGCGCTTGCTAGGTACAGTGGGCGAGCCTATCAACCCAGAAGCATGGGAGTGGTATTACCGTGTTATTGGGCAAAGCCGTTGTCCGATTATGGATACATGGTGGCAGACTGAAACTGGTGGCCACATGATTACACCGCTTCCTGGGGCCACAAGTTTGAAACCTGGCTCGGCAACACGTCCGTTTTTTGGTATCCAACCTGCGCTTTTTGATGCTGATGGCAATGAACTTGATGGAGCCGCTGAAGGCAACTTAGTTATTAAGGCAAGCTGGCCAAGCCAAGCGAGAACGGTCTATGGCGACCATCAACGTTTTATTAATACCTATTTCAGTGCTTATAAAGGCGTCTATTTCACCGGCGATGGTGCAAGACGTGATGAAGACGGCGATTATTGGATAACCGGGCGCGTAGATGATGTATTAAATGTTTCGGGCCACCGCTTGGGTACGGCTGAAATTGAAAGTGCATTGGTCGCACACACTAAAGTGGCTGAAGCTGCGGTTGTGGGTTATCCCCACGATATTAAAGGGCAGGGTATTTATGTGTACGTGACGCCTAACGAAGGCGTAGTGGTCGACGATGCACTCACTAAAGAGCTGAAAGCCTGGGTACGCCAAGAATTAAGCCCAATTGCAACACCAGACATGATCCAATGGTCGAACGGCCTTCCTAAGACAAGGTCTGGCAAAATTATGCGTCGTATATTGCGCAAAATTGCCGCGAACGAGCATGAGCAATTAGGTGATACATCGACATTGGCGGATCCATCAGTTGTTGATACACTCATTAAGGAGCGACTGAATAAGTGAAAGGATAAATCAATGATAACTTTACTCATTGCCGATGATCATCCGTTGTATCGGGATGCCCTGCGGGGGGCGTTATCATTGTCTTTACCAGCCTTGACGCTGCTTGAGGCTGGTGACTTAACCAGTACGGTCGACATGCTAAATGAAAACGATGTCGACCTGCTGCTTCTTGATTTACATATGCCAGGCAGCAACGACTTGTTTGGTTTGCTTCACATTCGCAAGCTGTATCCTGATGTACCCGTGGCGGTTGTGTCTGGAACTGAAGACGCGTTACTCATTACTAAGATCATGAGTGCAGGTGCGTTAGGGTTTATTCCTAAAACCGCTAGTTCGTCTGATATCGCTGAAGCGGTCAACGCCATTTTAGATGGCGATGTCTGGTTACCGCCTAATTTAAGTGACAGTGTTGACGAAGTTGATGAGGCATTTTCTGCATTGGCTGATAATGTCGCATCGCTCACGCCGTCACAATACAAAGTGTTATGTTTTATGCGTGATGGGCTGTTAAATAAACAGATTGGTTATAATTTAGATATCGCTGAAGCAACCGTAAAAGCGCACGTAACTGCCATTTTCAAAAAGCTAGGTATCAACAACCGAACGCAAGCAGTATTAATCGCCTCGCAACTAGAATTAGAGCCCCCCACGAGCAGATAGCATAGGTTATCTACGCTGTGGGTGATGTTATTGCTTTACATCATGCAAGCCATTATTTTCGTTTGCAAAGTGCGGCATAAATGTGTCCATTGCCTGTTTGCTCGGCTCACTTAATAGTGGGTTTTCGAGTGGAATAACCGCTCTACCTTTTAGCATATTCATACTGTCTTTATACAACTCTTGAGCGAACAGGTGGCGCTGGAATTCACCGTTTTTAATGAGGATAAGTAGGCCTTCGGTAATGCGCTCTGCAAGCAAAGCATTATCGATTCCAGTAAAGAAAAACATAGGGCTAGGGTAGGAGAGTACGAGGTTAGGCTCAATCACTAAATTGCGAGATAACGCTTTATTACTCTCTTCACCGTCAATTTCCATAATACCGCGGGGATACATGTCGGCGAACCCTTCAGCTACGATACGAAAAGAGGCGCGGTAGGTTGTCTCTAAGACTCCGATATTGTTGTGACGCAAAATTTTAGTGTCTGGCCAGTCATATCCTTGCACGGCACGTAGTTGTTGAAGCTGTGAAAGTGTGAGCGGGGTATTAAAGGTAGTCGCGCTTTCGTTTATCAGAAGAACGCGTTTTCCGAATAAACCCGCCATAATGGGGATGCGCACTGCAAGATGCTGGGCTTCTCTATCCTTAGACGTTACGCTCCACGTTACATCTAGTAAATCATGCTCTAAACTGCGCAGTTGGCGCTCTTGTGCGAGTTCACTCTCGGAAATGACAAATTCAAATGTACCATAACGCTCTTGCGTGGCGATCATTGCCATTTCTAGCAATGATTTTGCATACAGAAACACGCCATCGCGGCCAGGATGCACATTCGGCAAACGAAGTTCGGTATGTGCATTGGCGTCGGGGAGGGTGATATCATTATCTTGTGCGCAGACACTACTATTAATGCCGCCAAGCGCGATAAAAGATGTTAAAAAAACAGTTGTGGTAATGCTCCTTTTCACCCACTCTTCCTTCTTAATCGATACTGGTTAGTAAATACTCGTATTCTGGGTCAACGACAAACCGGCCTTCCATTGCTTCACGCCCAAGAAGCATGAGATACGTCATTTCCGACCTATCTGTCAGTGTTAGTTTAATATCCCACTGCATGTCTTCCATAATTATAGACGTAGTTATGACATAACGCCTTTCTCTTGTTGCCGTTGAGCTTTTTACGCGTTTTCTGGCTTCGACTTTTGCTTCTCTTCGCACCACATTTTTTACGTTATGAATATCAGGGTGAATATCGAACTGAATCCATAGTTCACCATCTCGTTCTACTTCTTCAATGTTATCAACGTGCAAAGAGGACGTAGCCGCCCCTGTGTCTACTCTTACATGCAACCCCTTTATAGCGAGTGCCGGAAGGTTACAACGCTCTACGACACCAACAGTTTTTTTGTCTTTCACTGTATTCTCACTCAATGTCTAGCTGCTCTTGTGGAAGCAGGTTATCTTGAAGTAATTCAACATGCTCAGCTACCGTGTCAGGTTGGGTAAAATAAGCAATGTGATATATTGCCTCACCTTCTTGGGTGAGCGGAATATTCTGTTTTCCTATTACTACGCCCTCGGCAGGGCTAATAATGTTTGCCAAATGGGCACCAAAAGGGTCAGCAACGCTGGCTAATTTATCGCCTTTACTCACGTGGTCGCCCAATTGCGCCAAATGCGTTACAAAACCACTTTCAGGTGAACGAACCCAGCCACTTTGACGCGCAACAAAACGCGAAATACTGTGGCCTTTTGCCCTACCTTTATTCAGCATGCCTAAATGGCGCATGGTATTAATAATACCCTTTACGCCAGCCCTAATTGAAAACTCGTCGTAACGTAGTGCTTGACCAGCCTCATATAACAGCACTTTAACACCGTTGTCGCTTGCTGCCTGACGAAGTGAACCTTCGCGAATTTCTGCATTAAGTAACACTGGCACGCCGAAGGCTTCTGCCATTGCTAATACTTCAGGGTCATCAAGGTCTGCCCTGATTTGTGGCAAGTTACTACGGTGTATTGCGCCAGTATGAAGATCGATGCCTACATCGCATTTACTGACGATTTCTTTAAAGAAAAGATTCGCTAATCGCCCTGCCAATGACCCTTTTTTGCTCCCTGGAAAGCTGCGATTTAAATCGCGCCTATCAGGTAAATAACGAGACTGGTTAAGTACGCCATACACATTAACCATTGGAACAGCGATAAGCGTTCCACGAAGGCGATTAATGGCGCTCGAGCGCATTAGACGCCCAATGATCTCGATACCATTTAATTCATCTCCATGAATAGCTGCGCTGACAAACATCACCGGGCCCGGTCGCTTTCCTCGTTTTACGAAAACAGGAATGCTCATGTTAGTTGCGGTATACAAGGGAGGCATTTCAAGGTCAATTTTGACCGACTCGCCCATTGCAACCTTTTGCCCGCCAATAGTTAATATGTCGCCTTTCATTTAGCCCTGACCTTTAGTTTTTGTTTTGTGTGGCTGTGCGCTCTTTTCGATAAAATCAATAATCATACCTGCCACGTTTTTGTTCGTTGCTTTTTCAATACCTTCAAGGCCTGGCGATGAGTTAACTTCCATCACAACAGGGCCATTGTTTGAGCGCAAAATATCAACACCACAACAGTTAAGCCCCATGGTTTTAGCCGCATCTACGGCGGTTTTACGTTCAGCAGGACTTAGTCTGACTAAGCTAGCTTGGCCCCCACGGTGTAAATTAGAACGGAACTCGCCAGGTGCAGCTTGACGTTTCATTGCCGCAATAACCTTTCCGCCTACCACCAAGCAACGAATGTCGCTGCCGCCAGCTTCTTTTATAAACTCTTGAACCAAAATACTGGCATCTAACCCCATAAAGGCTTCAATAATAGATTCGGCTGCTTTATGTGTGTCGGCAAGCACAACGCCGATACCCTGTGTACCTTCTAATAGCTTAATGACAACAGGAGCACCCCCTACTGTTTTGATTACGTCATCAATTTTATCCGGGTGGTGGGCAAAGCCTGTGCGCGGCATGCCAATCCCTTTACGAGAAAGCAGTTGTAATGAACGAAGCTTGTCGCGAGAACGGCTAATAGCCACTGACTCGTTAAGGCTGTAAGTCCCCATCATTTCAAACTGCCTTACTACTGATGTACCGTAAAAACTTACAGAAGCGCCAATACGAGGAATAACAGCGTCGTAACGAGGCAGCCTTTTACCTTTATATCTCACGGATGGATTGGCGCTGGTCACATCCATGTAGCAATGCATGGTATCGATGACATCTACTTCATGTCCTCGCTCTTTCCCCGCTTCTACTAAACGTGACGTAGAATATAAACGAGGGTTTCTGGATAAAATCGCAATGCGCATTATATAAAGCCTTTGAGTTAGTTGGTTTGCCATTTATACTTTAGTGTAATGTTGTCTGGCGATAAAGTGGCGTAAGAAAAAAATACAGTAAATTTGCGCGCATACTAGTTTTTACGCGTCGCTTTGTCTTACAAATAATTATTATGCTGATGAGCGAATTATTTGTATGAAGTTTATTACATCTCATCTTACTATGCGCGCTTTTTAATCGAGGAGCAACGGACATGTCCGAATTGTGGCAACACGCGTTACTGTGGTTTTACGCTTACCAGCCCAACATCATTTGGAGCGGAGTTGTTGTGCTGTTCTACTTGGTGGTGTCTCGAAAATTACTGCCTAAAGTAGAGAGCAATATAACAAAGTCTAAGTTGAAATCAGGCAGCGCGTTGAAAGGCTTGTTTGCCGCCCGAGTTATTGTTGCAACCGTTTCTTTGTCGCTATTGTTGCTGGCGTGGGGCATAGACTTTTCAGGTCTGTTGGTCCTTTCTACATCAATTATCACCGTCACCGGGGTAGCACTATTCGCAAGCTGGTCGTTAATCAGTAATATCACGGCGTACTTTATACTATTAACCAATGTCGCTTACCGGCGTGGCAACTTTATTCGAATTCTTGACGGTGATAACTTTATTGAAGGCTACATTGCAGATTTAGGGCCTTTTAGCACACGGCTTTTAACCGCAGAACGAGAAACATTGATGTACCCTAATAACTTAATACTGACGCGACCTGTGCTAATTAACCCAAAAACAGTGTGGGGAACAATGGGAAAAGTGACCGCCACGCTTCCTGTTGATGACGCGTCTATAGAACCCCTCACGCCCCCTCAGGCATAAAAGATAAACCTACATTTTGTATTAACAAATACCTAAATTTTGCGTGTATATGCGGGTAGCGGTTTCAGGCTATTCAGCCAGTTTCCTTACTCGCTCACGTTGTTATGTGCCTCTTCAATATATCGCGTCATACTTTGTAGTAGCGCTCGAAGTTTCGCTGGCTTTAATGGTTTTGATAAATAGTTAACCCCTTGTTCTTTGCAACGGGATACCAAGCTTTCATCTGGTGTGGCGGTAATTAGCGCTGCCGGAATGACAATGTTAAGCCTTAACCTGATGGCATCAATAAGTGCCAGCCCGTTTTTGTTGTCATCATGACTAAGTTGATAGTCCATTAATAAAATGTGCGGAGGTATTGCATCGCAAAGCGCGAGCGCATCTTCCCAGTTGTTGGCAAGGCGCACGGCAATGCCCCACTTTTCAAGCAACGTCTTCATAGCGTCTAAGTTCTCTTTTTGGTCATCAACACACAGCACTTGAAGACCAGAAAACGTTGTCGCTTTTTTAGTTTTTGTTGTGGCTTCATCGATAACCGGCGTAGTGCTTAAAAGTGATATTGAAAAGTGACTTCCTCGATGAATGGTAGATGAAACGTTAATATCGCTCTGTAACTGCTTACTTAGCCGTTTTACTACCCCAAGCCCCAGCCCAAGTCCATGCTCGTTACTTTGATTCGTTCGATAAAAATCACCAAATATCGCATTTTGTTTATCGCTAGAAATGCCTATTCCAGTATCGTAAACACTAAAGACTACACGGTCCTTTTGTGTTTTTACGGTCAGTAGTACCTTGCCTTTTTCAGTGTACTTCACTGCATTTGAAAGCAAGTTTTGCAGTATTCTATACAGATATGTTTTATCTGCTTTCACCCATACAGGACGAATGATGGCGTTAAGAGAAAGGCCTTTCTCTTTTGCTCGCATCGCCATCTCATCTACAAGGGGTGTGAGTAAGGCTTTCACATTTACCGCTTCAATTTCAGGTTTCATTTCACCTTGATCGAGTCGAGAGATATCGAGCAGGGTACCAATTAACGCTTCGCTGGACGCTACGCTATGATTAAGTTTATGGACGATGGTACTTGCTGCTGTTGACAGTTCCTGCTCTTCTAACGCGGTTATATAAAGTTTTGCGGCGTTTAGCGGTTGTAATACATCGTGGCTGGCTAATGCTAAAAATCGTGACTTGCTCGCATTGGCATCTTCTGCTGCTTTTCGAGCGCGAATAAGTTCCTTTTCAGCTTCTGAGCGCCGTTCTATCTCTAGACGTAACTCAGCATTAATGGAATGCACTTCTGCCGTGCGCTTTTTGATACGTGCTTCCAAATCAATATTTGATTCTTCAAGCGCTTGTTGAATTTCAACATGCCCCGTGATGTCATTGAAGCTAGTAACAAAGCCGCCACCAGGGAGAGGATTGCCGACCATTTCTATCACTCGACCGTCTTGACGTTGGCGAATAAATCGATGTGTACGCCCCGAGCGCAAGTGCTCTAAGCGTTTATTAACCTCTTCTTCAACGTTTTCAGAGCCGAACTCACCTTGCGTTCCGTTATATCGGATAAGTTTTTCGATAGGCGTGCCTACCGACAAGAGCTCTTCAGGGTAAGGGTAGAGTGCGGCGTAACGTTTATTCCAGGCCACTAAGTTTAAGTGTTTATCAACGACGCTTATGCCTTGATCCATATTTTCAAGCGAGGTAAGCAGTGCAGTCATGTTGAATTGCATTGCCTGTGTTGTATCATCGAAGAAATTAATGACTTCGGTGAAGTCCATTTTCTTTCCGCGCAGGGCACTATCTAACAACACTTTTGCGCTTGATGCGCCAATTACTCCCCCAAGTGCGCGCTCGCAGAACGCCAAAAAGGCTTCATCGGGCGTATCATCATTTTTCAATTCACAGTGGTTTAATTGTTGGTATTGGTCGATAAGTTGGTCGCATCGGCCTGAGCCCATGAATGTGGAGAGCAGGGTGATGAGGTCGGAAACTTTTACGTTTCCATGCTGGTTTTTTGAGACGCTGTTAGATGCCATTGTGGGTGAAACAAAGGCTTCTGCTTGAATGCGATCAATAAGTCGTTGTGGTGCAAACCAAGAGAAAATAACGTATACGAGAGCATTAACCGCTAAACTAATCATGGCGCCTTGGCTAATAAGGTCGTTTTGCTCTACCTGTGAAACCCGGTCGCCAACCACCGGCAGCACCAGCCATAACACCCAAATAATAAACCCAACGAGTAAGCCAGCATAGACACCATGCGCATGTCCACGTTTCCAGTATAAGCCCCCTACAATGGCAGGCATAAGTTGTATAACCAAAGAAAATGCAATTAACCCGATAGAGTGAAGCGAGCGGCTGGTGGTCATTTGTTGATGATACAAAAATGCCATTAATAAAATAAAACCAATGACTAAACGCCGAATAAGTCTGATTTGTTTTGAGAAGTCCTGTGTTTGTTCTGTGGCGTCTTTTAGAGCCAAATAGCGCGGCAGAATCACATCATTCGTCAACATAGTACTTAACGTAAGTGTGGCAACAATGATCATGGCCGTAGCAGCAGACAGCCCCCCAATAAACACAATAACTTGCAGTAATACTGATTCTGAAAATACAGCAAGAGAGAGGACAAACGAGTCAGGTTCAACCGCCTGGCCGTGAAATATTGCTTTACCTGCAATGGCAATAACAGGAATGACAGCAGAGATAATAGCCAGATAAAGCGGGAACAACCAGCGAGCGGTTTTGATATGCCCAAGGCTTAAATTGTCTATGATTGCCACGTGAAACTGCCGTGGCAGACAGACGATAGCTGCCGCCGCCATGATGGTTTGTGCAATAAACGTAAACGAACCAAATTGCGACAGCGCCGCTTCATTCATAAAGCTTTCGAAAAATGGGCCAGACTGCGCTTGTTTCCACGCACTATAGCCGACAATCGCAACAAGGACTAAAGCGAGTAGCTTTATTGTCGACTCAAACGCAATAGCAAGCATTAGCCCGCGCCTGTACTGGGTCACATCGGTTTGTTTTGTTCCAAAATAAATTGCAAAAATGGCGATGAAGGCTGTGGCCGCCATAATAATAAACTGGCTGTTTTCTTGTTGAGTGAGAAGCTGAAAGGTCGATCCAACGGCCTTAAGTTGCAATGCGATATAAGGGATAGTTGCTAATAACGCAATCAATGTGACAAATAGCGCCACGGTTTGACGTTTACCGTAACGCGACGCAATAAAGTCAGAAATCGTGGTGATATGCTGCTTTTTACTGACGAGCGTTAGTTTATAAATAAATTTATAGCCGAGTAAATACACTAACATGGGGCCTAACATGATAGGCAGGTAAATCCACGTGTCTCTGCTAGCTTGGCCAACCATGCCAAAAAAGGTCCACGCCGTACAATATATGGCGAGCGCAAGTGAATATATTGCAGGATGAGACGTTAACGCCCGCGCGGTCGGCGAGTTTTTATCCCCCCAACTGGCAAGTGAAAACAGTAGAAAAAGATAGAGAACTGCAAGGGTGACCCAACCGAATGTCATACCATTCCTTTAACGTGTTATTTACAACTACATGTCCATTATAAGCATTTCGACCATAGTCTACCTACGACCATGGTCTCATTTCTGAATTTTCTCGTCAGGTCTAGAGTAATACGCGAGCTCCTAAAATGCTTGACTTTGCTGTCCGTGATAACAAAAAAATTGTTTTCCACCGATGGCAATAACGTTATCAAAGCCGGGCGTTAGGAAAATGTAAAAAAACAACAACCGATTAACCTGACATGGGGACGGAATAATGGCTTTTAGAAATGATGATGACAAAAAAGCGTACTGGAAGGAGAACCTATCTCTCCTTTTTAAGCTTTTAGTCGTGTGGTTTATTATGTCGTTTGGTGCAGGCATATTATTTGTCGACGCACTGAATAACATCCAATTTTTTGGTTTTAAACTGGGCTTTTGGTTTGCGCAACAAGGTTCTATTTATGTGTTCGTGGCACTCATTTTTGTTTACATGGCAAAAATGAAAGACATGGATAAACGTTATGGCGTAGACGAGGAGTAATACCATGGACGTCCAAGCACTCACTTTTATTATTGTTGGCGGAACATTCGCCCTTTATATCGCTATTGCCATTTGGGCACGAGCAGGATCAACTAACGATTTTTACGTTGCAGGTGGTGGTGTACCTCCGCTGCTTAACGGTATGGCAACGGCGGCAGATTGGATGTCGGCAGCCTCATTCATTTCAATGGCTGGCCTTATCTCATTCATGGGTTATGACGGTGCTGTTTACCTAATGGGCTGGACGGGCGGTTATGTGTTACTTGCACTTTGCTTAGCGCCGTACTTACGTAAATTCGGTAAGTTCACCGTGCCTGATTTTATAGGCGACCGCTACTACTCTCAAACGGCAAGAACCGTTGCGGTATTCTGCGCTATATTTGTTTGTTTTACTTACGTAGCCGGTCAAATGCGCGGTGTTGGTGTGGTATTTAGTCGCTTCTTAGAAGTTGATATCGTCGCCGGTGTGGTGATTGGTATGGTAATTGTCTTCTTCTATACCGTATTGGGCGGAATGAAAGGCATTACGTACACGCAGGTTGCACAATTCTGTGTGATGATATTTGCTTATATTGTTCCTGCTGTATTTATTTCAATCATGGTGACAGGCCATATCCTTCCACAAACAGGCTTTGGCGCGACACTGGCTGATGGCTCGGGCATGCACCTATTGCAAAAGCTCGATAACCTGTCGATGGAACTCGGGTTCCATGAATATACGTCCGGTACTAAGAGTACCATTGATGTTTTCTTTATCACATTTGCCTTGATGGTAGGTACTGCGGGTCTTCCTCATGTTATTGTTCGCTTCTTCACTGTACCTAAAGTACATGATGCACGTAAGTCTGCGGGTTACGCGTTAGCGTTTATAGCTATTCTGTATACCACTGCGCCTTCACTTGCTGCGTTCGCTCGTGTGAACATGATTGAAACAATCAATGGGCCAGAGTTAACCGGAACAAGTTACGAGCAAGCTCCTGCTTGGATAAAGAACTGGGAAAGAACGGGTCTTATCGAGTTTAACGATAAGAACGGTGACGGCGTCATGTTCTATTCAGGTGATGAGCGTAACGAAATGAAAGTCGACCGCGATATTATGGTGTTAGCAAACCCAGAAATTGCGAACTTGCCAGCATGGGTTATTGCACTTGTAGCGGCCGGTGGGGTTGCAGCAGCGCTTTCTACATCGGCGGGCTTACTGTTGGTTATCTCTACGTCGGTGTCGCATGACTTGTTGAAGCGTAACTTTGCGCCCAATATCACTGACAAAGCCGAACTGTTCTATGCACGTCTTGCTGCGGGGGTGGCAATTGTTATTGCCGGTTACTTCGGTATTAATCCGCCCGGATTTGTCGCGCAGGTGGTCGCCTTTGCCTTCGGACTTGCAGCGTCCAGCTTCTTCCCTGCGATTATTATGGGTATCTTCAGCAAGCGCATGAATGATAAAGGGGCGATAGCAGGTATGATTGCAGGTATTGCATTTACTGCGGCCTACATTATTTACTTCAAGTTCGTGAACCCTGCAGCTAATACTCCTGAAAACTGGTGGTTCGGTATTTCACCGGAAGGTATTGGTACGCTTGGTATGATGGTGAATTTCTTAGTCGCGTTTATCGTGTTTAAAGCAACGGATGAAGCGCCAGAAGAAATTCAAGAGTTAGTAGAAAGCATTCGTTACCCTAAAGGGGCTGGTGAGGCGTCAGCACACTAAGCGATGAATGTGATTAGGCCAGATTTATCTGGCCCTTGTCTAAACCAATCACTTTCTTCGAAGTGATTGGTTTTTTTATTTTGGAGGCGTTATGACAGCCATTGCTAAACAAGTGTCAGATTTCTTGAAAACCTCTGCTCCTTTTGATGTCTTTCACGAGGATGTTTTAGCGCCTCTTATTCATCATGCCTCTCTTATTTATGTGACGAAAGATAACATTGAGACGGTGATAGGAGATGAACCCAGTTTATACTTGGTTCAAAGTGGTCAATTCTCGGTGGTTGACGAGCCAGGAGCGGTACGCCACGTTAGCGAGGGGGATTATTTTGGTTTCCCCAATATTTTAGACAATCAACGCCATTCTTTAACTGTAACGGTGGAAAGTGCGGGCTTAATCTTCTGTTTTCCTGAAGCGGCATGTCGTTCGTTGCTGGACAATACTGAAATACGCAGCTTTTTTGAAAATCTTAGAAATAACGCATTACAAAACAAGGCGATGAATGACTCCAACTCAATGTGGTTATACAAAGGGTTGAGGGATGTTATTGATAAAACACCAATAGGTGCCGATGTAGACACATCAATAAGAGACGCCGCTACCATTATGACGGACCAGCGGGTGTCATCATTATTGATCACAGAGCACTCGCAACTTGTCGGTATAGTGACTGACAGAGACTTACGCTCAAGAGTGGTGGCCAGTGGGTTAGATACAATGTGCTCGGTCCGTCAAATAATGACCGCAGCCCCGGCTAACATTACCAACGATAAAACATTATTTGACGCAATGTCGATGATGACCGAGCGTAATATACATCACTTACCTGTGATAGATAGGAAAACGCAAACGCCTGTAGGTATGCTCACTGCCAGTGATATCATCCGTCACCAACGAGGAAATGTCCTCTTTATCATAGGAGAGCTCTCTAAAGCTGAGAATCTCTATGATTTGACGCGATTGTCGTGGCAGCTTCCCCACTATTTTTCTTCGCATGCGAAACGTGCTGGTGATTACGATATTGCTGGAAAGGTATTATCGCAAGCAACGGATATTATGACCCGTAAGCTTATTGGCTTTTTTCAGCAAGATAATGGTAAAGCGCCCATGATGTTTGCGTGGCTAGTGTATGGTTCGCAAGCGCGTGAAGACCAAACCATGGGCTCTGATCAAGATAATGCATTACTTCTTGGCAATGACCCGAATGAAAAACAAGCTGACTACTTTGCTAACATGGCTGATTATGTGTGTAATGGGTTGGCAAAATGCGGCATTAAATTGTGCGATGGTAATATTATGGCTAGCAACCCCGCACTGCGCTTGTCCCTTTCTGGTGCTCTGGCTGAAGCTAAACGATGGGTCAATGCGCCTACCAAAGATGCCATCATGCACTTTAATATTTTTCTGGATACACGCTGCGCAGCAGGTGATCAATCGCTGTTTAATGAATTACAAACGCAACGAATACCGCTGCTGAAACAAAGCATGTTTCTCGCGGCGCTAGCGAGACACAGTAATGACGTCAGCGTGCCGTTATCAATGTTTCATAAATTTACTTACGAAAAGGGAAGAGCGCAGAAAGACACGATAGACTTAAAAGTGCGTGCAGTTGCCCTTATTAATAATATTGCTCGTATTTACGCGCTGGAAAGCGGTATTACTTTACCGAACACACTCGCCCGGCTAGCATCGCTCCCCGAAACGTCAGGGTTGTCACCTCGTGATGCAAATAACCTTCGTGATATTTGGTTGTTTCTCAATCGGTTGCGCTGGCGTCACCAGTTACAAAACAATGTTGCCGATAACTGTGTGTCTGTCTCTGAGTTGTCCTCAATCGAAAAACATCAATTAAAGGCCGCCTTCAAAGCAATAGACCGCGCTAATCAAGCTATGGTGATGAAGTTTTCAGGAGGCATGGCGTAGTGATGTTCTCTGGCCTAATGTCTTGGTTGCGTTCAAGTAAAGTGCCAACGCATATGGCATTTCATAATATGACACTCGCGTCTTTACCGTTACTCGCGATTGACCTAGAGCTAACATCGTTAGATGCGAAGCAAGCCGAAATTACATCGATAGGGTGGGTTGGAGGGAAAAACTTTTCAATTGATCTTAGCACCTGCCGCTATGAGGTGATTCACACCAACGCAGTACTGGGACAAAGCCCTGTGATACATGGTTTAACAAGTGATCTACTAGAAAAAGGGCAGCCGTTAAATGAGGTGATAAACACGCTGTACCCTTTACTAAAACACCATGTATTGGTATTCCATAATGCAACACTTGACCTTGCCGCACTGAACAAAGCCGTCATGCAATGTGGTTTACCGAGTGTGAGCGTAACCTTTATTGATACCCTTCAATTAGCGGTTTACCAGCTTAAAAAACAGCATCAGGTTTTACCTAATAATAGTGCTACATTGACGGTGTGTAGACAGCGTTTAGGGCTACCGGTAGCACCTGAACATAATGCACTAGACGATGCGTTAGCGACGCTTCAACTACTACTTGCGCAATATACGCAATTTGGAATGACAAGTAGCAGTAAATTGGGAGAAATGAAGCATACGCACGCTGTAGGACGGAAAACGTTAGGACGAATGTAATGAGGACGTCATTGTATTCACGTCACAATGGAATATTAAATCTAGCGACTAAGCGCCTTTATTTTTGAATGCATATTGTGGTGTTTGTTAGAGTTTGGAAAAAAACAATGCCTGCCGGCATTTTTGGCTTCGTATAGATACTTATCTGCCTCTAAAAGCATTTGATCTATTTCAACTTTTTCAGCTATGGGTTTAGTACAGATGCCTGCACTTACCGTCACACGTTGATATTGAGAGTGTTGATGTTTGATGTTTAAGTTGAACACATCGTCGAGTATGCGCTCTGCAACAATTGCTGCGCCTTTCTCATCCGTATTAGGAAGTACCACAAGAAATTCTTCCCCTCCCATACGAATAAGCTTATCGAAAGGCCGCAATAAGCCTTCTCTCATGCTGTGGCAAACGGCCTTTAAGCACTCATCGCCTTCAAGATGACCATAGGTATCATTGAATGGTTTAAAATTATCTATATCCACCATAATGATTGAGAACGGTAAGTGATTACGGCTTGCATCTTTAAAAAGCTTAGGAAGGTAATCATCTAAGTAGTGTCGATTGTAGGCACTGGTTAATTTGTCGATGTAAATTAGCGATTCTAACGTTTCGCTTTTTAGTTTGTTGATGAGCTGTGAGCGCACTCTGTTCGTCAGAGTACACGCGCTGATGGGCTTGGTTACGAAATCAACACAACCTGAGTCCCAGCATTTGCTTTGTTCTTCATCGTTGTTTGAAGACGTGACGAACATAATGGGCGGGCAATTTCGTTCTGACTCGTGCAAGAGCGTGCTGGTTTCATGACCGTCTAAATCAGGCATCATGACATCCATGATGATTAAATCGGGAGTATATTGTTTACAATACGCAATGGCCTCTTGCCCAGAGCTTGCCACATCGCAACGAGCAATGTCTTGCAATAAAGTTTTTATTACAAGCCGACTGCTCTCTTGATCATCAACGATGAGTATACTGCAATCGGCGAGCTTTTTACCGTTTATACTAGTAGGTATCACATTAAGCCTAAAACTAAAAAGACTGCCTTGTTAAGAATAGTCGGGACTACAAATAAGCGCCATTGGATTTAAGTCTAAACTCGACTTCTGTGAATATAACAAGTCCCAAAAGCAATAGCCAACACAAAAAATAAGAGGGGTAGAAAAGCGCCGGTACGTAAGAAATATCCTTCTTCGGCGCTTTGAATACTATATCTAAACTACACGTTGTTTACAGTGCTTTTGCAACGTCAGCAGGTAGCAATACCGTGTCGATAACGTGGATGACACCGTTACTGGTTTCAACATCAGCTTTGATAACATTGGCGTTATTTATCATGACTTTACCCATGCCAGCGTTAATCGCCACTGTGCTGCCTTCAACCGTTGTCGCAGAAGAAAGCGCCATCACGTCTTTTGCACTAACGTTACCCGCCACAACATGGTAGGTAAGAACTTTGGTAAGTATCGCCTTATTCTCTGGCATAAGAAGCATTTCTACGGTGCCTTCAGGCAAGGCGGCGAACGCTTTATTTGTTGGTGCAAACACTGTAAAAGGCCCATCTCCTTTGAGGGTGTCAACTAAATCCGCTGCTTTCACGGCAGCGACTAACGTTGAGAACATTTCTTTACTTGCGGCGGTGTCAACAATATCTGCGTGCTCGTGCATTTTGTGATGTCCAGCTGTGGCCGTGAAGCTAAACAAACACACCAGCGCGACCGAAATAATTTTACGCATAATCTTTTCCTTTTTTGCATTGATAATAATGGATGTTGATTCGCAAATGATTACGCGGGACCTTTGGGTTTCGATGATTAAGTTTTAGTAATGGCATTTTGTGATCTGGAAAATTAATATGTCGCCACCTAACTTATTGTTAATAAAATGTGAATTGTCCCTTCTTGCGCTATAATATTAGTGGTGGTGTAGTAGGGGTAGTTCATGTATAAATCGGCGATTGGTGTAGTTTTCATGTGTTGTCTATTGGGTTGCCAAGCGACACCACCTCGCTATGAAGCGACTGAACGGGCTATATTTAATGATTCCCTCTTTCCTAACTATCAGGCATTTCCTTTAGAAAATGAGGACACTATTTTTGCCCTTAACGACGATGCAAAAGCGTTCGTCGACGGCATTTTTAGGCCTCTTGAAAACCGCGAAAGAAACATCAACACGTTGGTTTCCGCTATCTTCGATCATTCGCAAATGGGCATGCTCTATCGAAGCGGTGCGAACTCAATAGCAAGTACCACGTTCGACAATCGCACAGCGAACTGTCTGTCGCTTTCTATTATGACGTACGCATTAGCGGAATATGCAGGTTACGATGCGACGTTCTACTCGGTTGAGATCCCAGAATATTGGACCCGCAGAGCTGGGTTTAGTTTTTTAAACGGCCACGTCAATTTAAGAGTATCAGTAAAAGATGATCCGTTCGTCACGTTTATCGGCCCGAGAAACGTTGATGTCGATTTTGACCCTCAAATGATCAGAAGTCATTTCCCTCGCAATGTGGTGAGCAAAAAAAACATCATAGCGATGTTCTATAACAATAAGGGGGCTGAAGCGCTTATTGCAAACAGCTATAGTCGAGCCTACCGTTATTTTAAAGCCGCGGCACAGTTAGCTCCTGAAGTGCAGGAAAGTTGGGTTAACCTAGGTGTGCTATATCGTATGGTTGACGCCTATGAGATGTCTGAAGTGGCTTATCAATATGCCATCGCCAATGATGATAACAACCTCACAGCATGGGAGAATTTAGCCATTCTTTATAATTATCAAGGAAGGAAAGAGGCGTCAAAAGAAATTTTCGATATGGTTGAGCTACGCAGAAGCTCAAACCCTTTTTATCATTTTATTTTGGGGGAGCAAGCGTTTGACAAAGGAAAGTTCGATGATGCAATTCGCTTCTATCATAAGGCTCGAAAACTTGATAGCGCGCGTCATGAGTTTGCGTTTGGTCTGGCTAAAGCGTATTTAGAGGTTGGGGATGTGTCCAACGCGCAGGACTATCTAACATTAGCTAAACGTTTGGCGACAGATGAACAAGAGAAAGAACGATACCAGTCTAAACTGACTACGTTAGCCGGGCTATCAGAGTGATTGGGAAGAGCTAAAAAAAAGCCACGGACAAGCCGTGGCAAAATAACACTACAAAAAGGAACTTAATTTATATAACGCCCAGCTCACGAAGGCGTTCTTGCAGATATGACCCTGCAGTATGACGTTCCGATAGAACAACATCTGGTCGAGGGTGTAAGAATAGCGGTAGCGATATACGTGATTTTGTCATATCGGCGCCGTCTGGATTCACAACCCTATGGCTTGTCGATGGAAAGTACTGCCCCGATGCTTCTTGAAGCATATCGCCAATGTTTACGATTAAGTTGCCGAAATCACATGGCACATCGAGCCAGCTACCATCTTTTGCTTTAACTTGTAGCCCCGGTTCATTTGCCGCAGGTAGAATCGTAATTAGGTTTATATCTTCATGCGCAGCGGCACGAATGGCATCAACCTCTTCATTACCATCTAATGGCGGATAATGGAGAATACGAAGTAGCGTTTGATCAGAGTCTTTGATCATGTCACCCAACGGCTGACTATACTTGCTACTCACTTCTACCGGAGAATACTTCTCAATCCATCCCAGTAGCTCTGTCGCTAGCGCATTGGCTTCGCCATAATACTGGGAAATCTGTGGGAGTAATGCTTCAGGGCATTGTCCCCACGGATAATAATGAAAATACTCTTTTATGTCTTTTTTCGTAAAACCTTTCGCTACCTCAGAAACACTCTGAGGGAAAAATCCGTCTTGCTTACCTTTGTTATAAAGGTAATCGTTCTTCTGTTCACTATCGAAGAAACCCTGCCAATTGTCATAAATGCCTTGGACCAAAGACTGCTGAATAGGGTGGTTCTTGAGAACACCAAATCCAGTTTCCCGAAGTGATTTAACAAATTCTTCTTGTGCGTTTTCAGCTTGGTAATCAACAGCAACTAATTGCATAACGTTATCCCGTATATTTTGATTGCGGCATTATAAAGGTAGACGGGCTACAGAAAAAAGACGCAGGCGTTGATTCAGATCAACGCCTGCGAAGAATGTGCGTAATTTACATAAACCTGACTGTTTAGTCTAGTAAAAACTTGACCAAATAGTCTGTCTAAAAAACTTTAACCGAGAGAAAGGAAAATGCCAGCCAGTGCAGCACTCATTAAATTAGATAAGGTTGCAGCAATAACCGCCTTTAATCCCAGTCGCGCAATTTCTTTTCTGCGTGTTGGTGCCATAGCACCAATTCCGCCCATCAAAATAGCGATAGAAGAGAAGTTTGCAAAACCACATAATGCAAAGGTGATAATGGCCTGAGAGGCTTGAGACAGCTGATCTTGGTTTTCTAAAAAGCTGAGGTAAGCGACAAACTCGTTAACCACCATCTTTTGTCCAATAAAGCTACCAGCAAGTTGTGCTTCTTCCCATGGTACGCCGATTGCCCATGCTAGTGGCTGAAGAACAAACCCCAGGATCCCTTCAAAAGTCACGTTTTCATAGCCAAATAGCCCCGCTGTCCAGCCAATGAGGCCGTTGAACATGGCAATAAGTGCTATGAAAGCGAGTAGCATTGCACCTACGTTTAACGCAAGCTGCATGCCCGATGCTGCACCACTAGCAGCAGCATCAAATACGTTGGCGTAGCCTGCGCTGTCTGCATCTACGTCGTGTAAATCTTCATTTGGTTTAGTCGTTTCAGGCAAAATAATCTTCGCCATCAATAATCCGCCAGGAGCCGCCATAAAGCTCGCGGCCAGTAAGTATTTAAGTTCTACGCCCATACCTGCGTAGCCGGCCATAACAGAGCCCGCGATTGATGCTAAACCACCCACCATAATGGCAAACAGCTCAGAACGAGTCATGTGTGGAATAAAGGGGCGAACGACCAGAGGCGCCTCGGTTTGACCGACAAAGATATTGGCCGCTGAAGACATTGACTCAGGTTGACTGGTGCCTAATAGCTTTTGCAGAAGACCACCAATAATTTTTATAACAATGCCCATCACCTTAAGGTGATAAAGCACCGCAATGAGTGCGGAGAAGAAAACGATAACGGGAAGTACGTTAACCGCAAAAATAAAGCCAAGAGAATTGTTGCTGAGGGGACCGAATAAAAAGCTTATTCCGTCTTGGCTGTAACCAATGATATTGCCAACAAATTCTGTTGCTTTTAGGAGGAACTCCTTGCCGGGTTCGGAATATAGGACAAACGCACCCACAGAGGCTTGAATGGCGAAAGCGCCACCAACTGTGCGCCAGTTGATGTTGCGCCTCGCCGACGACATCGCTAATGCAATACCTATTAGGAGCGCAACGCCCAGTAAACCTACCATAATGTTATTCCCTTAAAGAAGCGCTTGCTGAATGTGTGATTTGATCACATCTAGTGCAATTTGATTTTTTCCACCCTGCGTTACTACTACGTCGGCAGTAAAGCGGCTTGGCTCAATAAACTGGTGGTACATGGGCTTAACCGTTTCTTCGTATTGTTTTGCAACCGACTCAATTGAACGACCGCGTTCTTTAATATCACGCATCATTCTGCGCATCAGGCAGATATCAAGTGGCGTATCGACAAAGATTTTTACATCATATAACGGTAACAGCTCTGGACGGGCCAAAAGCATGATGCCTTCAAGAATAATGACAGGTGCAGGGTTTAACCGTTCTGTCTCTGGTAAACGCGTGTGCGTTTTAAAACAGTAGTGGGGGTAGTCAATAGGTTGGCCTTCCCGTAAGGCGCGCAAATGGGCCTTTAGCAATTCGTGTTCAAATGCATTGGGATGGTCGTAATTGTTCTTTTCACGCGCTTCCATGGGTAGATGGTCTTGGGCACGATAGTAATGGTCTTCACGAAGCACTTGTACAGGGCGACCTTGTGCAGAGAAACCATTGAACAGATTTTCGGTAAACAATGACTTTCCAGAGCCTGACGCTCCAGATATGGCAATAATTAAAGGCGATTGCATAATAGTATAAAGCTGATTTTATTGGTGCAAAGATACGCGTTTAGCCTCAATGAATCAATGATATATTAATCTCAAAGTGCTTTTTGGATCGTTCTTTGCTAGAACTTTGGCGTATTTTCAATGCATTGCGAGCAATATCGCACATTGTGAAAAACCCGCCAAATGGTCAAATTTTAAAGCGGTGCATTTTCACACTGCTCGAAATGTATGCAGATAGCGATGAAAAGCGCATTTCTATGCAGTAGCTTACGGATTAGTTGCCGATAATTTCTATGTCGTCATAAGTTATATGAGTAAGCGCGTAAGAATGTTGTTTGGAACGAGAACCCTCACCCTGTGCGCGAGGCGGGTAATAACATTCTTTCTCGGTAATAAATTCAGAAAACACCTCGTCAAGAGACGCACGTATTTCACTCAACGTTTTGTCAAGATTAGCATTGAAATCTGGGCGTTTACGTTTGGTGTGACCTAACTCAATTAGCCTTGAAAAACTTTTATTTGCGAGATTAACCAGCTCATGCGGCACATCTTTGTGCGGTTGTAATGGCTCGCCTGGGTTTTCAATACAAAACTTGACCAAAGCGGAATAAAAACACAACGGTTTGTTTTGCAATACTACGACTGTGTCGTTTACACCGTTACTTAAGGTTTTATCCTCAAGATTGATAATCAGTTTTGGCTTTGGTGGCAGTATTTCTTCTAATACGGTATGAGAACGCGTTGGCTTACGTGAATGTACGGCAAATACGGGTAGCACAAGTAATGACGCTATTAATGCTAGTGCACTGAACCCTAGCGTGAAAAAGGGTGAACGCGTAACGAAATTTAGCGAAATAGTTTGCTCTGCATTTTGAAGCGCAATCGAGTATGTGTGTGTTAGTCCATCAAGTGTATCAGGTTTTGCCTTGACGCCTTGAATGTTGGAAACACGAACAGGAAGCCCCAGTTGGCGCAATTCATCATTTATTTCGAACAAGTAACGAACCACAGCGTATTGGTTAACAGGGGTACTTAATGTTTCATTGCCCACGTCTAAAAATGCGCTATCTAAGCTAATCCGACGCTCTACCTTGTCGATGGCACTGTGAATAGTGGCTTGTGCCCCTAAAAACTGCCCAACAAACGCAAGAAATTGGAACGATAAGAAAAGCAGTAACCCGTTTAAGAATATGGCGAGCTTTGACTTCATATGAATGCTAGGAAAGGTCATCAGCACACCCCGATTCTAGAATAATCGTTTTATAATAAGGCCGTGGATGGGACATTGCTATTTCGTGAACGATGCTTTGCATCGCACAATATAGGTCTGTATTCCTCGTTTGCATCTTCAAATACCACTGCATACCACTAACACTGTCCATAAGTGGGGCAATATAGTTTTCGGAGAAGTTTTCACCGTCTTCTTCAGCCCAATATGAAGATATTATATCAACGTCTCCGGCTAGCAATTTGCTTCGCAGTTCTTTATGCGTACTGTAATAAGTAATGTCTACTGTTGCGTCGGTTAACCCTAAGTCTTGAAGTATAGTTTTAGGAATAATGTGGCCTGAACGACTACTCGGGTAGTCAAGCAACCCGATTCGCTTGCCGAGCAGATATTCTTTTTCTAATTTAGGCTTTTCCCGTAGGGCAATAAAGTACGCGCTGTAATTTGGGTGCGACGCAATACTTGTCAGGCCATAGATTTGGTCGGCGCCAAATGCGCTTACGACGTTACTTTTCACCATAGCAAGATCGGCGACACCATGGTTGATATATCGAAACGTATCATAATCGCTCTGGCCGATAATCACCTTTACCTCGCCATACTGGCGCTTAATGATTTTATTATCGCAGAGTCTGTCAATCGCCATCTGCGCCATTGTGGCGTCTGTTACATAAACAGAGAACACGTCGGTGTTTCCCGATAATGCCGTTGCACAGGTTAAATGCTGTCCAGTCTTGGGCGGTAAACTCTCAAATTCAACGGCGTGAAAAAAATAGCTCGCCACGCCGCTTGCTAGCGCCGCTAGAGTGAATAATAGCCACCTTCCGGTGGCGATAATTCTGAATCTCGTCAAAAAAACGACCAAATGAATTAATGATTTGTGGGGTGATTTCATCAGTTAATGTTATTTATTGCAATAGGTAAGTTTATTTTAAAGTGCTAAGTGGCTGTTTATTTTGTATTTTTTATAAATCAGTTTGATTTTTATTAAACGCTGTTTATTAGTTGCACGTGTGTCAAGAATAGGCTGGTCTAATAAGTACCGGTAGCCGACAATAATAACAAGTAAATTAACTTGACCAGTTGGTCAAGTTTTTTATTCAAAATTGGCTACTACGTAAACATTAGCTACAATGAAATTTCTCATACTGTAATAAAAATGACATAAAGCTCATTGACAATTCGTGCAGTCATGAAATGAAGTATCAGAGGTTGTGTTAGAAACATATTTCTTCCACGCCGAAAGAATTCTAAACAATAAGGGAAACACACACATGAACACATCAGCAAAGTTCAGCCGCATCGCTGCTGCTGTCGCGCTGTCAATAGGTCTGTCTACCACAGCAATGGCGCAAGAAACGTCATCTGCAATGGAAGGTCGTATTCTTACACCTACTGGCACACCTGCTGCGGGCACTTCAGTTACTGTAATTCACGAACCGACAGGTACGGCACGTGAAGTTGTTGTTGGAGCAAACGGTACGTTCAACTTACGTGGTCTTCGCGTTGGTGGTCCATACCGCATCGTTGTAGATTCAGACCAGTTCCAAGATACAACAGTAAATGACGTATTTATCAACCTTGGTGAAGCATACGGCGTTAACCTTACTCTTGAAGATGCAAGCGATATCGAAGTTATTTCGGTTAGCGGAAGCTCGTTGTCTTCAACAGCATTCGGTGCAACTGGCCCTCAAACTGTTTTCAACCTTGAAGCACTAGAAAATACACCAGCTATCAACCGTAGCATCGGTGACATCGTGCGTGTTGACCCTCGAGTATTCGTTGATGAAAGCTTCAACGACTCAATCAGCTGTGGTGGCGCAAGCCCACGTAACAACAGCTTGACCCTAGATGGTATTCGTATGAATGACAACTTCGGTCTAAATAGCAACGGCTTCCCTACAGAGCGTATGCCTTTCTCTTATGACGCTATTCAACAGGTTGCAGTAGAACTTGCACCATTTGACGTTGAATACGGTGGCTTTACTGCGTGTAACATCAACGCGGTAACCAAGTCTGGTACTAACGAAATTCACGGTGGCGTATTCTTCGATTACACGAGCGATTCATACCGTGGCGACGAGACTGTTAGCCAAGAGCGTGATAACGGTGACTACACTGAAAAGCGTTATGGCTTCAATGTTGGTCTTCCACTAATTAAAGATTCACTTTTCCTTTTCGCGGCATACGAGAAGTTAGAAGGTGTTCAGCTTTATGATTACAACGCACTAGGCAACCGTGTAACGCAAGGCGAAATCGACCAGATTTCTGAAGTAGCACAACGCGTATACGGTTATGACGTTGGTGGTACGCCAGGTTCTGCACCAGTTGAAGATGAAAAGCTTCTTGTTAAATTGGATTGGAACATCAACGCTGATCACCGTGCATCACTTGTTTATAACTGGAACGATGGTTTCAGCGTAAGCCAGTCTGACGGCGGTTCTTCGCGTCTTTCTCTTAGCAACCACTTCTACGAGCGTGGCGCTGAGCTAACAACAGTTGTTGGTTCATTATACTCAAACTGGTCTGACGATTTCACAACTGAACTTCGCATCGGTCACACTGACCTAGATAACCGTCAGCAATCTCTTGACGCTGATTCTGGTTTTGCTGAAGCACAAATTCGTACTGATAGCGGCGGCACGGTATACATTGGTCCAGATGATTCACGCCAATCAAACGACCTAAACTACGAAGTGTTCAACTTTAAACTTGCTGGTACTTATTTCTTGGGTGACCACGAAATTACAGCTGGTGTTGAATATGAAGAAACTGACGTATTTAACTTGTTCATGCAGCACACTGTGGGCGAATACCGCTTCAACAGCATTTCTGATTTCGAGCAAGGCCTAGTAAACCGTATTTACTACAACAACTCAGCCGGTACTAATAACCCAGCTGACGCAGGTGCTTCATTTGCATTTGACGTAACTACATTCTACGTTCAGGACGAATTCTACTTAACTGACGACCTTAAGATCATGGCGGGCTTACGTTATGACACTTACGGTTCTGACGACAGACCAACGCTAAACCAAAACTTTACTGATCGTTATGGTTTTGCTAACACTGCTAACGTAGACGGTATTGACCTTCTTCAGCCGCGTTTCGGTTTCACATACACTATCAACGAAGACTTAGAACTTCGTGGTGGCTTGGGTCTATACTCAGGCGGTAACCCGAACGTTTGGATTTCAAACGCATACTCTAACGACGGTGTAACAAACATCGGTGTGCGCGAATTCAACATTCCAGGCTTCACAGCAGGTACTACGTCATTGTTCGACCTAGCACTTACTGGCGAAGGCAACCCTATCTACAACGTACCTCAAGCATTGTTTGACGAAGTTGCGGGTACAAGCCTAACTGATGGCGATGGAAACACTAACGCAACGGCACCTGACTTTGAAATTCCGTCAGAGTGGAAGTATGCGTTCGGTGCAACTTATATTGCCCCAGGTGAGTATGTTATTAACGCTGACGTGATCTATACAGATCGCCAAGATTCTGCAATCGTTCGTGATGCGAACATTGTAGATAACGGTGCAACATTGTTTGACGGCCGTACGGCTTATGACATTCTTAACCCACGTCGCGAAACGTCTGACTTCATCCTAGGTAATGTTACTCAAGGTGATGGTAGCTCGGTTGTATTCTCTGTTGGTGTGAGTAAAGATTGGGATAATGGCTTTGATGCTGCGCTATCTTATGCTTATGTTGATGCAGAAGATGCTAACCCAATGACAAGTGCGGTAGCGTTCTCTAACTACGCGAACTTCGCGACTAGCGATCCTAACAACCCAACACCTGCTACATCTGACTATGCTGTTGGCAACCGTTTTAACTTCTCACTAGGTTACACTGCTGAGTTCTTTGACGGCTACCAAACACGTTTCAACTTGTTTGCAACAGCTAACGAAGGTAAGCCTTACTCGTATGTATTCAGCACAGACCGTGACTTAGCTGACCCGTTCCCATGGGATGGTATCGACGGTCGTCAACTTGTTTACATTCCTGAAGTAAACGATCCAAACGTTGTTTTCGCTGACGAGTCAACTGAAACTGCATTTAACCGTTGGGTAGATGCAAACGGTTTTGAGCGTGGCGAAATCCTTGCGCGTAACAGCGAAAGTGCTGATTGGTGGTTTAAAGCTGACGTACGTATCTCTCAAGAGCTACCAGGCTTCTACGAAGGTCATAGCGCTAGCGCGTTCTTTGTAATCGAGAACTTAACTAACTTAATCAACGACCAATGGGGTGACTTCCGTCAAGGCTCATTCGGTGGTGATGAAGTTATTACTGCAAGCGTAAATGACGCAGGTCAGTTCGTTTACAGTGACTTCTCTCGACCTGAGCAGAGCTTAGTACGCGGTCCTTCATTATGGGAAATCCGTGTAGGTATTAACTACCGCTTCTAAGCGTAGTTAGCTACACGAAACATAGCGTAATATAATAAATGCCACTTCCCGAAAGGGAGGTGGCATTTTTTTTGACCTTTATTAAATTACGTCCCCGTTTTTATTTAACTTCATGACTTTCTGATCTTATTCCCTGTTTCACACGAACCCATTAACACTACTAGCAATAAATCCAAGGAGGATAAAATGTCTAAGCGTATGTTAATGGTAATGACATCACACGAGATTATGGGCAACACGGGAAACAAAACAGGTATGTGGCTAGAAGAGTTTGCTGCACCGTATTACGCGTTCAAAGATGCAGGTTATACAATAACACTAGCATCGACGATGGGCGGCCAAGTACCTATTGACCCCAACAGCCTCACTGATGACGCGATGACCGAAGACGCGAAGCGTTACAGTAAGGACGAAGTTGCACGCAGTGCTGTCTCATCGACTATTCCGCTTGAAGACGTCCGCGAAGAAGAATTTGACGCAGTGTTCTATCCCGGAGGCCATGGCCCGCTGTGGGACTTGTCAGACAATGCGCATTCTATTGCACTGATTGAGGCAATGATTGCGGCCAACAAACCTGTTGGTGCGGTATGTCACGCGCCCATTGTGCTTAAAGACGTAAAGCTACCAAATGGCGAACATCTGGTGAAAGGAAAGTCGGTAACGGGGTTTTCTAACAGCGAAGAAGCAGCAATGGAACTTACGAAAGTTGTGCCATATCTTGTCGAAGATGAATTGGTAAAAAAGGGCGGAAATTATGAAAGCGCCGACGACTTCGCGGTAAAAGTATGTAGCGATGGGTTATTAGTGACGGGACAAAACCCACCATCGTCAAAACCTGCCGCTGATGCACTTATTAAATTGCTAGCGTAAACCTGGTGTTTAATGACAAAAAAGCCGCATTCAATGCGGCTTTTTTTATTTGTATGACAAGTCCTAAATAGCGTTGATTAAACGTTTTCGAACAGGTCTTCAACACGCTGTCGTAGTTCTTCGATATTTGATACATCAGCAGGGGCAATAAATATTGTGTCATCGCCTGCTATTGTACCTAATACGCCGTCTTTCTTACTCAGTGAATCGAGTAAACGAGCAATCAGCTGAGCAGCACCGGGGCTTGTTCTTATGATTACCATCACATTATTGTGAACAATGTCGAGAACCAACTGCTTAAGAGGGCTCTTCGCGGTGGGCATGCCTAGCTCTGGTGGCAAACAATACACCATGTCGCCCCGCGCGTTTCGCGTGCGCACTGCGCCGAACTTACTTAGCATTCGTGATATTTTAGACTGGCTAATGTTGTCAAAACCTTGCGTTTTTAGCGCTTCAACAATTTCGCCTTGTGAACCATAGCTTTCTGCTTTGAGTATTTCTTTAAAAGCTTTAATGAGTTGTTCTTGTTTTACGTTTGCCATTAGCGCTCTTTTTCTATTGTTAGGGTATAATAGTAAGCAGTGTAAATGCTGTCTTTTAGAAGACTTTACGCATTTTGCTTGCATAAACATTCATTATAATGAATATCGTGTAAAAATCATCATAAATAACGTCAATAAGACTATCCGGTGATTGAGTTTTCCCACGCGTTGCATTAGTGTGACGTTCCGTTTAAATACGTGAGTAATCCCATAGGAGAAATGGTATGAAAGTAGCCGTGTTAGGTGCTGCAGGTGGTATTGGTCAAGCGCTGTCTTTGTTGTTGAAAACACAATTGCCAGCAGGTTCAGAATTAGCGCTTTATGATGTAGCGCCAGTTGTTCCAGGTGTTGCTGTTGATTTGAGCCACATCCCCACTGCGGTAAAAGTAACCGGTCACGGTAAAGATGACCTTGCTGATGCATTAACAGGATGTGACGTTGTTCTTATTCCTGCTGGTGTACCGCGTAAGCCAGGTATGGATCGTTCAGATCTATTCAACATCAACGCAGGTATTGTTAAAAACCTAATCGAAGGTGTTGCTGACAATTGCCCTGATGCGTGTGTTGGAATCATCACCAACCCAGTTAATACTACTGTTGCTATCGCTGCAGAAACGCTAAAAGCAAAAGGCGTTTACAATAAAAACAAACTTTTCGGTGTGACAACGCTTGACGTAATCCGCGCTGAAACCTTTGTTGCCGAACTTAAGGGTGTAGATGTATCTTCTGTGCACGTACCGGTAATCGGTGGTCACTCTGGTACGACTATTCTTCCTCTTCTTTCACAAGTTGAAGGTGTTGAGTTTACTGACGAAGAAGTCGCAAGCCTGACTACTCGTATCCAAAACGCGGGTACTGAAGTTGTTGAAGCGAAAGCTGGCGGCGGCTCTGCAACTCTTTCTATGGGTCAAGCAGCTGCACGTTTCTGTCTATCTTTAGTTGCAGCAATGCAAGGCGAGAACGTGGTTGAGTACACTTACGTACAAACTGACGACAGCGACGACGCTGCATTCTTCGCACACCCAGTTCGCCTTGGCGCAAACGGTGTTGAAGAAATCTTGCCATACGGTGAGCTAAGCGCATTTGAAGAAAAAGCGAAAAACGACATGCTTGAAGGCCTACGTGGCGACATCAAGCTAGGTGTTGATTTCGTAAACGGCTAATTAGGCTGTTGGCGGGTGCATTGCACCCGCTGAATAAAGGCTGGATACGTAAGGCCATTACAGACACGCCGAGACTCCATCTATGGAGACTTGGCTGCAGCATCACTGCCGCAGACAGTCTGTACGACCTTACGTATCCAGCCTTTTTTTTGTTACATCCATATACGCTTTGCCACGGCACCCTTGTGCGCTAGTGAAAGAGAGAACGCCTGTTACTATAGGCTTAACAATATAGTGAGTAATACTAGATGGTAACTGTCCCTAGAGAGTGGATTAACAGCGTTGCGAACAAAACAGTCGGTTAAAAGCGTGCCACTTTAATAGGCAGATGGCCTAATAGAGCGGTTGCGAAAATGGGGTATAAAAAAACCCGCGTTGAACGCGGGTCTTTGTTTACACTAACAATGGTTTATTAGCCCGTGTTACGCATACCGGTTGCAATACCCGTGATGGTTACCATCATAGCACGCTCTAAGCTTGTGTTCTGTGCATCGTCACCGGCTTTACGGATACGGTCAAGAAGTTCAATCTGAAGATAGTGAAGGGGCTGCAGGTACGCTGCGCGTATCTCCATCGACTCTCTACCTTGCGGGTCGTTCTTCATAATGTCGTCGTCACCAGTAATAGCAAGTAGCGATGAAATACTTTCTTTAAGCTCGCTACGAAGTGCTTCACCGAAGTGTTTAAGCTCTTTAGGTACAAGGCGCTCGTCGTAGGCTTCACTGATGCGCGGGTCAGCCTTGTGAAACACCATGTCTAGCATTGATAGACGAGAGCGGTAGAACGGCCATTCACTGAACATTTCGTTAACTACTTTTTCGTTTTCCGGCGTTTTCACGCTGTCTATCGCGCGCATTACTCCTAACCAACTTGGCAGTACTAGGCGCGTTTGTGCCCATGCGAAAATCCATGGAATCGCACGTAAACTTTCAATACCACCTTGTGGTTTACGCTTCGCAGGACGGCTACCTAGTGGCAGTTTGCCCAATTCTTGCTCTGGCGTAGCAACGCGGAAATAAGGTACAAACTCTTCATCGTGGCGCACGGTAGCACGATAGTTATCGCGTCCTTGGCCCGCCATAGTGGTGATAAGTTCTCGCCACTCTTGTTTTGGTGCTGGCGGTGGGAACAACATGGCTTCAATAATAGCACTGGCATAAATACCCAAACTGCGTTTCGCTAATTTCGGCATACCGAACTTATAGCGAATAGTTTCACCTTGTTCTGTGACACGGAACCCACCTTCTAACGAACCAGGAGGCTGTGAGTAGATAGCTGCGTGTGCAGGTAAGCCACCACGACCGATTGTACCGCCCCGGCCGTGGAAAAGGGTTAGCGATACATCGTATTCTTCTGCGATCGCAACCAATGCCTCTTGCGATTGGTATTGTGCCCAGCCAGCTGCTAGTGCGCCTGCATCTTTCGCAGAGTCAGAATAGCCAATCATGACGAATTGACGGCCTTTCACATAACCACGATACCAGTCGATAGAGAGTAACTTACGCATTACGTCTGGTGAGTTATTTAAATCGTCTAGCGTTTCAAAAAGCGGTGCTACTGGCATAGGCCAATCAACACCACTTTCTTTCAATAATAACTGAACGGCCAATACATCAGATGGCTCACTTGCCATTGAGATAATATAAATGCCAAAGCCATGTTTACTGTGTTTGGCAACTACCTTACACGTATTAAGTACTTCTTTTACATCGTCTGATGCATCCCATTGCGCAGGGAAAAGCGGACGTTTTGAGCCCAGCTCCCGAAGCAAGAATGCTTGTTTATCCGCTTCGCTCCACTGAGCGTAGTCGCCCAAGCCTAAATAACGAGTCAGTTCGCTAAACACATCAGAGTGGCGTTCAGAGTCTTGGCGTACGTCTAATCGAAGAAGATGAATACCGAATACATTAGCGCGACGAATGGTGTCAAGTAACAAGCCGTTCGCGACAACCTGCATACCACAATCGATAAGTGATTGATGGCATAGCAACAGTGCATCAATTAGTTCTTCGTTGCTTTCTATCCAGTTTGAAGTGTCAGGGCTGTTACCTGCTAAATAGTCGGCAATGCCATCTCGCGTTGCAACAAAACGTTCCACCAACGGACGCAACAGTGCACGGTACGGTTCATTTGCATCACCTACTTTTTCGCGAAGGGCGTCGTTACAATCGTACATTGACAGCTCTACTTGAAGGCGGTCTAGGTCGATAGCGAATAACTTAGCGGCACGTTTACGCGCAAGCAATAGTACTTGTTCGGTTACTGTTGACGTTACGAACGGATTACCATCGCGATCGCCGCCCATCCAAGAGCTAAATTGTACTGGTGATGCATCAAGTGGAAGCGAGATGTCGTAATCTTGGTTTAAACGGCCATCAAGTTCTCTTAGAAAATCCGGTACTGCTTCCCACAACGAGTTTTCTATTACTGAGAATCCCCAGCGTGCTTCATCAACCGGAGTAGGGCGCACTGAACGAATTTCTTCTGTGTGCCATGCCTGCGCAATAAGGTCGGCAATGCGTGTTTCCACTTTCATGCGCTCAACATCGTTAAGTGATTCTTGATGCACCGACTGAAGGCAGTTAGCAAGCTCTTTATGCTTGTGGATCAGCGTACGTCGCGTAACTTCTGTTGGGTGAGCGGTAAGAACAAGATCAATATTTAGTTTACCTACGGCTTCTTGTACTTTCTCGGCAGTAAGTTCAGCTTTGTCTAAATGTTCAAAGAGCGTATCAATTGACGCGTCGACATTCATTGCGCTGGTATATTCTTGCTCGGCAATATTGCCTAAATTTAGAAATTGAGCAAAAGCACGACCTACGGTAAGCAAGTCGTCGTCCGACATTGTTTTGAAAGTTTCTTTCAGTTCTTCACTGCAAGAGATATCGCCTTGATACGACGCGCGGCCGTCTTTTCTGATTTTTTCAATCTTTTCTAGCCATTCATCACCCAATTGGTTTTGAATAGTTTCACCAAGGGTCTTTCCAAGGTACCGGACGGTATCTTTTAGTTCAGCATCGTGATGTGTTTGCATGCTATCCTCCTAAATATATGGCCTTAACCATACTGCGTCATGAGCAGCTTGTCTAACCACTTTCAGTTATAATTTACAATAATTTGGTACTTTAAGGGCCTGTCGACCATTGCGCAAAGCAAGATTTTTTCTGGTGTGATACACTCCTGCACCGGAAAATGCAGAAACAAAATCGAAAAATGCGATTTGTTTGAAATTTGTACTGCATTTGTAATTTACTTTCAGGAGTTCTTGTGACTGATACATTCAATACGGTAGAAACCCAAGCGAGTTACGGCATTGGTTTTCAAATGGGTCAACAACTACAATCAAATCCTTTTGATGGATTAGCCATTGATGCGGTAGTTGCCGGTTTAAAAGATGCGTTTTCAGGTTCTGCACCTCAAGTGGATAACGACACACTTCGCGATGCATTTGGTGAGATCCATAACCGTATGCAAGCTGAAAAAGAAGAAGCAAGCAAAGCGGTTATCGAAGAAGGTAAGGTATTCCTTGAAGATAACGCAAAGCGTGACGAAGTAAGCGTAACTGAGTCTGGCTTACAATATGAAGTACTTGCAGAAGGTGACGGTGAAACGCCTGTTCCTGCTAGCACAGTGCGTGTTCATTACCACGGTACATTGATTAATGGCACAACGTTTGACAGCTCTTACGAGCGCGGACAGCCAGCTGAGTTCCCAGTTGGTGGCGTTATCAAAGGTTGGACTGAAGCGCTTCAGCTTATGAAAGTTGGTGGTAAATTGCGTATATACGTACCACATGACCTTGCATACGGCGAACAGGGTGCAGGCGCGGCCATTGCTCCTTACAGCACGCTAATTTTCGATGTTGAATTGCTAGATATACTGGGTTAATTCATCGTCATGCAAGTAAGCAGGGTTACCTGCTTACTTGTTTTATTTGTCGTCTTCTCTCGCATCATTACCTGCTTTCATGGCTTCTCGCCTCATTAAAACAATAAATGTTATCTTGTTTCTTCAACTCACTAATTTTTTGCGCAAAGCATTGGCAAACAAATAGAAACTCATTACTCTAGCGTTATGTAAAAAAACTGTTAAGTAAAGTGGGTGGATCGTCAGTATGGCGCTTGCCAGTAGTAATGAATCTCCAACATCAATGCATCAGATGCCGCTTTCGGTTATTGATAAGTGCAACGCGTTCATCTTTGGTGTAGTCAGTACGGCTACACTACTGATGGTTATCGTGACTTTTTCTATTGTTGTGCTGCGCTATGGGTTTAATAGCGGCTGGATAGCACTTCAAGAGTCGGTAATGTATCTCCACAGTATAGTGTTTATGTTGGGTATGGCCTACACGCTGCGCGCGGACGGACACGTAAGGGTTGATGTGTTGTACCGAAACTGGTCGGTTGCTCGAAAAGCGTGGGTGAACGTGGCGGGTACAGTGCTGTTTCTTATGCCGTTGACCATCGTTGTCATTATTTACAGTTTCTCTTACGTAAGCGAGTCATGGCGTTTGCTTGAAGGGTCAAAAGAGGCCGGTGGACTTCCATTAGTGTTCATTCTTAAATCACTGATTATTGTTATGTCGGTGCAACTGCTGCTACAAGGTGTATCTGATATCGTGCGCAACCTGCATACCATTAAGCACGGAGCGCAGCGCTAATGGAATGGATGGCAATTGTTCTTTTCCTATGTGTGTGTGGCGCACTCATGTTTGGTTTCCCAGTGGCATTCACCTTAGCGGGTACATCGTTGATTTTTGCAGGAATAGGCTATGTTGTCGGTGCATTTGACCCCAGCTATCTTAATGCGTTACCCAGTCGCTTTTACGGTATTCTTACTAATCAAACCCTGATTGCTGTCCCGCTCTTTGTTTTTATGGGGGTGGTGCTAGAAAAGTCGAAAGTAGCTGAGAACCTGCTGCTTGCCATGTCGTCGTTAATGGGGCGATACCAGTCAGGAATGGCCGTATCAGTAGTTATAGTGGGCATGTTATTGGCGGCAAGCACCGGCATTGTGGGCGCTACCGTGGTGACAATGGGGCTATTGTCTTTACCCGCGATGCTCAATCGTGGTTATAGCCCTTCATTTGCCACTGGCACTATTTGCGCCACGGGGACACTTGGGCAAATCATTCCGCCTTCCATCGCTCTCGTATTGCTTGGCGATGTACTATCAAGTGCTTACCAAAAAGCGCAGTTATCGATGGGGATTTTCTCTCCTGACTCGGTATCTGTTGGCGATTTGTTTGTCGGGGCACTACTTCCAGGCCTACTACTTGTTGTGCTTTATCTTATCTACGTTGTCTTCCTTAGTAATATTTCAAATATGAAAGGAGTGAGCACTCACTCTGATATACAGGCTGCTCTTTCTGAAGAAAATAAGGGGGATACGCCGTCGTTACTGCATGCTCTTGTTCCGCCGCTTGTACTCATTTTACTGGTATTAGGGTCGATACTTAGTGGGTATGCAACACCCACGGAAGCGGCCGGTGTCGGTGCGATGGGCGCTGTAGTTTTAGCGCTTACGCAGCGTAAACTTACAAAGCTCGTACTAAAAAGTGCCATGCAAGATACGACGAAAATTACATGTATGGTCTTTATGATCCTTATAGGCGCGTCGGTATTTTCCTTGGTGTTTCGAGGGTTTGGCGGAGAGCATCTTGTTCAAGAATTTCTGACTAATCTACCCGGTGGCGTGATTGGCGCTATGGTCTTGGTCATGCTACTAGTCTTCGTGCTCGGCTTTATTTTGGATTTTATCGAAATAACGTTTGTTGTCGTTCCCATTGTTGCGCCTATTTTGTTAGCGATGGGGCTAGACCCCGTGTGGCTAGGCATTATGTTAGCCGTAAACCTTCAAACGTCTTTCCTAACGCCGCCCTTTGGCTTTGCACTATTCTATTTACGAGGTGTTGCTCCTCCTGAGGTGAAAACGTCGGATATTTACCGTGGGGTGGTGCCATTTATTGCTATACAGCTATTATTATTATTAGCCCTTGCCATATGGCCAGAACTCGCCACATGGTTGCCAGATATTGTATATAACCCATCGAGATAACCATTATGAAAATAACAAAAGCACTGCTGTCATTGGCCAGTGTCCTTGCTTTGACTGCACTAAGCGGATGTTCAGAAAAAGAAACGGTCTCTACTTCTGCTGTAGAGCCGGCAAAAACCTATGAATGGAAGATGGTGACAGCCTGGCCGAAAAACTTCCCGGGCCTCGGCAGAGGGCCTGAAACATTTGCTCAATATGTAGAAGAAATGTCAGGTGGGCGTTTAAAGGTATCGGTATATGGGGCGGGTGAATTAGTTCCTGGGTTTGAAGTATTCGACGCGGTTGCGCAAGGCACGGCGCAAATGGGTCATGCGGGATCATACTACTGGAAAGGGAAAATTCCGGCTGCACCTATATTTTCTGCCATTCCCTTTGGGATGACAGCGAATGAAATGAATGCATGGTTACATTATGGTGGCGGTCTAGAATTATGGCAGGAGCTGTATAAGCCGTTTGGTGTTATTCCTTTTGCTGGCGGTAGCACCGGAGTGCAAATGGCGGGCTGGTTTAAAAAAGAAATCAATAGCCTTGATGATTTCGCCGGCATTAACATGCGCATCCCAGGGCTTGGTGGAGAAGTATTTAAAGAAGTGGGCGGCGTGCCTGTGACCCTCACTGGCGGCGAAATATTTGTATCGCTACAAACAGGGGCTATTGATGCGACTGAATGGGTGGGGCCATACAACGACTTAGCGTTTGGCTTACATAGAGCGGCGGAGTATTACTATCACTCAGGTTGGCACGAGCCGGGTACTATGCTTGAATTCATTGTCAATGAAGAAGCCTTTGATACCTTACCTAGCGACTTGCAATCTATTGTGCGTATTGCCATTCGCGCGGTAAACCAAGACATGCTTGATGAATACACGGCACGCAATAACAGCGCCATGCAATCACTCATTAACGAACACGGCGTAAAAGTGAAACCGTTGCCTGATGATGTAATGAAAGCGCTGAAGCAAGCCACCAAAAAAGTGATGACGCGCCTTTCCGAAGAAGACGCGGACTTCGCAAGAATCTACAGCAACTACCAAGCTTTTTATAAAGATGTAGCGGCCTATCACAAACTTGCAGACCAAGAATATTATAAAAACCGCGAATAACGTATTTTAATACCCACCGTAAAAAGGGCTTACATCAGTAGGATGTAAGCCCTTTTTTTCTTAGTAGCACTGCGTTTATATGAAAACTCATGATGATGTAAGTAGCTAATTTTCAAAGACATGGGTAATAATAAGAACGGTCGTTAAACGAGGTTACGTTTTCGGTTTTCATTCACTGCGTGAGAAACGTTGTTGCAATGCGCAGGTTACTTAAGCGCATCTGCTCCGAGTTGTTAAACGCCCATGCATGTTTACAATACGCGCACGCTAATAAAAGGAAAATGAATATGGTTATTAAGCCTAAAGTACGAGGCTTTATTTGCACGAATGCTCATCCTGTGGGCTGTGCAGCATCGGTTGCAGAACAAATTGCTTATATTGAAAGCAAAGGAAACATTGGCGAAGGCCCTAAAAACGTGCTTGTGATCGGCAGCTCTACTGGATATGGCTTAGCATCGCGTATTACATCAGCATTTGGATATGGTGCAAACACGCTTGGTGTTTGTTTTGAAAAGGCACCGACCGAACGTAAAACCGGGACTGCAGGCTGGTACAACACGGCCGCGTTTCATAGCGAAGCGAAAAAGAAAGGCGTGTATGCAGATACCATTAATGGCGACGCGTTTTCTGATGAGATAAAAGCACAGGCTATTGAAAAGATTAAAGCCGAGATGGGTAAAGTGGACCTCGTAATTTACAGTTTGGCGTCGCCTCGTCGTACCGACCCCGAAACTGGAGTGACATATAAATCGACGCTTAAGCCAGTGGGTCAAGCGTACACCACCAAAACCTATGACACCGATAAAGACAAAGTGCATGACGTGTCGTTGGAACCTGCCAATAACGACGAAATCTTAAATACGATAAAAGTGATGGGTGGCGAAGATTGGGAACGTTGGATGGACTTCCTGCGTGACGCCGACGTACTTGCTGAGGGCTGCAAAACCACAGCTTACACCTATATTGGCAAAGAGCTAACATGGCCAATTTACGGCCAAGCGACCATTGGTAAAGCAAAGGAAGACTTAGATCGAGCTGCTGCGGCAATCATAGGTAAAAATAGTAAGTTACTGGTACAAGCTAACGTTAGTTCGTTGAAAGCATTGGTGACTCAAGCCAGTTCAGCAATCCCCGTCATGCCCTTATATATTTCTTTGATTTACAAAGTAATGAAAGAAGAGGGAACGCACGAAGGGTGTATTGAACAAATTCATGGGCTTTTCACTGAATGCTTATTTGGTGATACTCCCACGCTAGATGAAGCGAATCGATTCCGCATGGACGGAAAAGAAACCAATGATGCAACACAAGCTAAGATTAAGGCGCTATGGGACCAAGTTACCCAAGAGAATTTTCATGAGTTGAGCGACTATAAAGGCTACCACCATGAGTTCTTGAAACTTTTCGGTTTCGACATTGATGCTGTTGATTATGAACGAGATGTTGAGATTCAAATAGATTGGTAGTGCTTGAAACCACCTGTACATTTAAAAGCCGTCTTAATTGACGGCTTTTTAACACCTAATAACGGGATGTGAGTTAAAAAATTTACATTAAATTGTAGAAATTTTTAGCTTTAATCGTGATTTGCATGGCACAAACCCATTTGTTAATGCTAAAATCCCGACATTAAGTGGGGGGCTTATCTACCTTCACTCAACAGCAGCAGTGATTGCGCCGATAAAACCATAAAAAGGTGTAAAATTCTGATGTTGGTCTATAACAAATAAACGTCACGGTTAAAAAGTAACCAGGCTGTGACAACGTAGCAAGTTCCGTCATTCAAATAATTAAAGGTGTTTAACACCTGTTTTTAATGCTTTTTTGCATGCTGACAGGCAGGTTTACTGCGGTCATGCAAAAGGGTATTTCTATTAGAGTAGTGCAATTACATATGATAAAAATCAAGAAAGGTCTCGACCTCCCAATTGAGGGAGCGCCGAAACAGGAGATTGCTGAAGCGTCTGCTGTATCGCGCGTTGCCATTCTGGGAGAAGAATATGTGGGTATGCGCCCTACCATGCACGTCCAAGTTGGCGATGTAGTGAAGAAAGGTCAGGTTCTTTTTGAAGACAAAAAGAACCCTGGCGTTAAATTCACTGCCCCAGCTGCGGGTGAAGTGGTAGAGGTTAACCGTGGTGCAAAACGTGTTCTGCAATCAGTAGTTGTTAAAGTAAGCGGTAGCGATACCGTCACTTTTGACACCATTGCTGCTGATCAGATTGCGAGCGCGTCACGTGAGCAACTTCAGTCAATCCTCGTTGAGTCTGGTATGTGGACAGCGTTACGTACGCGCCCATTCAGCAAGGCTCCAGCGCTAGATTCTGTCCCAAGTTCAATCTTTGTTACAGCGATAGACACTAATCCGTTAGCGGCAGATCCTGCTGTTATCATCGCTGAACGCCAAGACGATTTCGTTAATGGTCTTAGAGCGTTGACACAGTTGAGCGGCGGAAAGGTCTTTGTGTGTAAAGCACCAGGTGCTTCAGTAGCTACTGGCGATGCAGCCGTAGACGTTGAAGAATTTGGCGGCCCACACCCTGCTGGTCTTGTTGGTACACATATCCATTATCTCGATTCTGCTGGTCTTGGCAAAATCGTATGGCATGTAAACTATCAAGATGTGATGGCGATTGGTGCGTTGTTAACAACAGGTGAGCTAGATAACCGTCGTGTTATTTCGCTAGCAGGTCCTGCTGCAACTAACCCTCGTCTTGTTCGCACGGTTATCGGTGCCGACCTTACTGAACTTACCGATGGCGAACAGGCCGACGGTGACGTACGTGTTGTTTCAGGCTCAGTACTTAACGGTACAACTGCACAAGGCGTTCACGGCTTCTTAGGTCGTTTCCACACCCAAGTTTCACTACTAAAAGAAGGTCGCGAGAAAAAATTCCTAGGCTGGATTACTCCAGGTTCGGACAAACACTCAGTGACACGTGCTTACCTAGGACACCTAGGTGGTAGCAAGAAATTTGATATGACAACAACTACCAATGGTTCTGAACGTTCTATGGTTCCAATTGGTAATTATGAACGCGTTATGCCCCTAGATATCATTCCTACGCTTCTGCTTAGAGACCTGATTTCTGGTGATACTGACAGTGCTCAGACGTTGGGTTGTTTAGAATTGGATGAAGAAGATTTGGCATTGTGTACTTATGTATGCCCTGGCAAATACAACTATGGTCCTATTTTACGCGACTGTTTGGCCACGATAGAGAAAGAGGGTTAAGTCATGGGTTTAAAAGCGTATTTAGAAAAAATCGAACCGAACTTCGAGCCGGGTGGTAAGCATGAAAAGTGGTATGCGCTTTATGAAGCAGCGGCAACCATCTTTTATACGCCGGGTAAAGTAAACAAAGCAAACACGCACGTGCGTGATAGCATCGACCTTAAACGCATTATGATCATGGTATGGATGGCAACATTCCCAGCTATGTTCTTTGGTATGTACAACATCGGCTTTCAAGCGCAAGACGCTATTGCTGCTGGTGCAGGTACACTGCCAGATACGTGGCAAGCAGGTTTATTCACTGCTCTTGGTGGAGACTTATCTAACGCCGGCGTTCTAGGCATGTTCTTCTACGGCGCGTGTTTCTGGTTACCGATTTATGCCACTACCTTTATTGTGGGTGGTTTCTGGGAAGTACTTTTCGCATCAGTGCGTAAGCATGAAGTTAACGAAGGTTTCTTCGTAACCTCAGTACTTTTCGCATTAACGTTACCTGCAACCATTCCGTTGTGGCAAGTAGCACTAGGTATCACCTTCGGTGTTGTTATCGCAAAAGAAGTATTTGGTGGAACAGGCCGTAACTTTCTTAATCCAGCACTATCTGGCCGTGCATTCCTTTACTTTGCTTATCCTGCTCAAATCTCAGGTGACCAAGTATGGGTAGCAGCAGATGGTTACTCGGGTGCAACATCACTAAGCCAGGCGGCGTCAGGTAATCTTGACTATGCAAACATGGACTTGTGGATGAACAGCTTTATCGGAACGATTTCTGGTTCTGCTGGTGAGGTTTCTGCATTGGCTATCATGATTGGCGGTTTGTTTATCATGTACATGCGTATTGCAAGCTGGCGAATTGTTGCTGGTGTAGCATTGGGTGTTGCCTTCTTCGCAACGCTGCTTAATGTCATTGGTAGCGATACCAATACAATGTTTGCAATGCCTGCATACTGGCACTTCGTTGTGGGTGGACTTGCCTTTGGTATGTTCTTTATGGCGACAGACCCAGTATCTGCATCATTCACTAACCAAGGTAAGTGGGCATACGGCTTCTTCATTGGTTTTATGACAGTACTGATACGCGTCCTTAACCCAGCCTTCCCAGAAGGTGTGATGCTAGCAATTCTTTTTGCTAACTTGTGGGCGCCATTGTTCGACTATTTTGTCGCACAAAGCAATATCAAGCGGAGGGTAGCACGTGTCGGCTAAGAAAGAATCTTTAGGCAAAACGGTAGGTATCGTTGTTGCAGTATGTTTAGTTTGCTCGATTGTAGTATCAGGCTCAGCCGTTGGCTTGCGCTCGTTACAACAGACTAACGCGGCGTTGGACAAAAAGAGTAATATCTTAAACGCAGCAGGTTTGTACGAAGTGGGTATGAGCAACAGTGTTATTGAAAGCACTTACAGCGAACGAGTAGAACAGCGTTTCGTTAATCTGGAAAAAGGCACGTTTGTTGACGCTCCTCAGCCAGATTACGATATGTATAAAGCAGCAAAGCAAACTGAATACAGCACACAAGTAACAAACAGCAATGTTGGTTTCCAACGTCGTCCAGACGTTGCTAGTGTTTATTTAGTACGAGACGCTGCAGGTGATGTATCTCGCGTTATCCTACCTGTCCATGGTAGCGGCCTTTGGGACCTCATGTATGGTTTCTTAGCGCTAGACGCTGACGGTCAAACCGTACGAGAGCTAATTTACTATCAGCAAAAAGAAACCCCAGGATTGGGTGGTGAAGTGCAAAACCCTGCATGGCAGGATAAGTGGGACGGCAAGGAATTATACGAGAATGGCGAAGTGGCTATCCGTGTAGTGAAAAACGCTAACCCAAGCAATCCTCACACAATCGATGCGCTTTCAGGTGCGACCCTTACTAGTAACGGTGTTGAAAACACAGTTCGTTATTGGGTAGGTGAGCAAGGCTTCGGCCAGTTCCTGAAGAACCAAGCATGGCGTTCATAAGGGAAGTCTCATGGCAGATACTAAAGAAATGAAAAAGGCCCTCTTTGGGCCAATCGTGGACAACAACCCAATTGCCCTTCAGGTTTTGGGGATTTGTTCAGCACTGGCAATTACTACTAAGCTTGAAACAGCATTAGTAATGTCATTAGCGCTCACTACGGTTGTAGCGTTCTCAAACTTGTTTATTTCACTTATTCGTAACCAGATTCCATCAAGTGTTCGAATTATTATCCAGATGACGATCATTGCGTCTTTGGTAATTGTGGTAGACCAAATTCTAAAAGCGTATTCGTATGAAATATCGAAGCAGCTGTCAGTATTTGTTGGTCTAATTATTACTAACTGTATTGTAATGGGTCGCGCTGAAGCATACGCGATGAAGAGCCCACCATTGATGAGCTTCTTGGATGGTATTGGTAACGGTTTAGGTTACTCGTTCATTCTTGTTGTTATCGGTACAATTAAAGAACTATTTGGTTTTGGTACTATCTTAGGCTTTGAAATTCTTCCATTAGTTCAAAATGGGGGTTGGTATCAAGGTAATGGGTTGTTAATTTTACCATTCAGTTCATTCTTCTTAATCGGCGGCATGATTTGGTTTATCCGTACCATTCGCCCAGAGCAAGTAGAACCTAAGGAGTAAGTCATGGAACATTATTTGTCGTTATTTGTTCGCTCAATCTTTGTTGAGAACATGGCGTTATCACTTTTCTTAGGTATGTGTACCTTCTTGGCGGTCTCTAAGAAAGTTAAAACTGCAATGGGTCTCGGTGTTGCGGTAATCGTTGTATTGGGTATCTCAGTACCGGTTAACCAAATTATTTACGTTAATATCCTTGCCCCAGGTGCGCTTGCATGGGCAGGCTTCCCTGACGCTGACTTAAGTTTTCTTAACTTCTTAACCTTCATCGGCGTTATTGCTGCGTTGGTACAGATATTAGAAATGAGTTTGGATAAGTTCTTTCCCGCGCTATACAACGCACTTGGTATCTTCCTACCGCTAATTACAGTTAACTGTGCAATTTTTGGTGGTGTAGCATTTGCCGTTCAACGTGAATATAACTTGACCGAAAGTGTCGTTTACGGCGTAGGAAGTGGTATCGGTTGGGCAATCGCTATTGTGCTATTGGCCGCTGTACGTGAAAAGCTGAAATACGCTGACATGCCTGATGGTATTCGTGGTCTTGGATCGGTATTCATGATTGCGGGTCTTATGGCGTTAGGCTTCCAGTCATTCACTGGTATTCAGCTTTAATCGAGCTCGGGAGCATTTAAATGAATAACGTAGAAATTTATCTAGGCGTCGGCATGTTCATTGCCATTGTATTGGCACTAGTATTCATCATCATGTTTGCCAAGTCTAAATTGGTACCAAGCGGTGACGTTACTATTACCATTAATGGTGATCCGGACAAAGCTATTAAAACTGCGCCAGGCGGCAAGTTGCTAGGTGCACTTGCAGATGCTGGTTACTTTGTATCTTCAGCGTGCGGTGGCGGTGGCTCTTGCGGTCAGTGTCGTGTGGATGTGCATTCAGGTGGTGGTGAGATTTTACCAACTGAGCTTGATCACATCACAAAAGGTGAAGCCCGCGAAGGCTGCCGTTTGTCGTGTCAGGTTGCGATTAAGCAAGACATGGAAATCGAACTTGAAGAGTCGGTGTTTGGTGTTAAGAAATGGGATTGCGACGTTATCTCTAACGATAACAAAGCAACGTTCATCAAAGAACTTAAGCTTAAAATTCCTAACGGTGAAAGTGTTCCTTTCCGTGCTGGTGGTTATATTCAGATTGAAGCCCCTGCGCATCACGTTAAGTACAAAGAGTTTGAGATCCCAGACGAATATCGTGGCGATTGGGAACGTTTTGGCTTCTTTGATATTGAGTCTAAAGTTGACGAAGAAACTATTCGTGCATACTCAATGGCGAACTACCCAGAAGAAGAAGGCATTATTATGCTAAACGTGCGTATTGCTACGCCGCCGCCTAATAACCTAAGCCTACCTGCTGGTAAGATGTCATCGTATATTTGGAGCCTTAAAGAAGGCGACAAAGCGACTATCTCTGGTCCATTCGGTGAATTCTTCGCCAAAGACACAGACGCAGAAATGGTGTTCGTAGGTGGTGGTGCGGGTATGGCTCCAATGCGTTCACACATTTTCGATCAGCTTCGTCGTTTGAAGTCTGACCGTAAGATCAGCTTCTGGTACGGTGCTCGTTCACTTCGTGAAATGTTCTATGTAGAAGATTTCGATGAGCTTGCAGCAGAAAATGAAAACTTCAAATGGCATGTAGCGCTTTCAGATCCTCAACCTGAAGATAACTGGGAAGGCTATACTGGCTTTATTCACCAAGTGCTTCTTCAGAACTACCTGAAAGATCACCCCGCGCCAGAAGATTGTGAGTTCTACATGTGTGGACCACCTATGATGAACGCAGCCGTTATCAACATGCTAAAAGACCTAGGTGTTGAAGACGAGAACATTATGCTAGATGACTTTGGTGGTTAATCTAAAAGCATACGATTAAAGAAGGGGGCATTAGCCCCCTTTTTGTTAAGTAAAAAGGGTAACAACGTGATTCGATTTTATGCTCGTATAGCGCTAGCAGTGATAGCGTTCAGCATTCTTATATTGGCTAGCTGCAGTGAAAAGGCACTCCCTGTTGTTCATTTGCAAGGTCAAACAATGGGCACAACTTATAATGTAAAATATGTGCTAGAGAGCGAAACACCAAAGGAAGGGCTTCAGCAAGAGATGGATGCCCGTTTAGTGGATATAAATAAACTTATGTCTACCTATGACCCGACGTCTGAATTATCGCGCTTTAACCAATATCGCTACACTGACAACTTTGCCGCTTCACCAGACACTTTGTTTGTTGTTAATGAAGCATTGCGATTAGCAAGTTTAAGTGGGGGGGTGTTAGACGTCACTGTAGGGCCGCTTGTGAACCTTTGGGGTTTTGGTCCGACGAAGCGTCCAGAAAAAGTGCCAAGTCAGGCAGACGTTGATGCAGTGCGTGATTACGTAGGGTATACGAAATTATCGACGACTGGGTCTGGTCTTCGAAAGAGTAACCCGATGCTTTATGTCGATTTATCGACAATCGCAAAAGGTTACGGTGTGGATGAAGTTGCTGCGATACTCGACAAACATAACATTACTAACTACCTTGTTGAAATTGGTGGTGAGATGCGTGTCACAGGGCAGCGAGGCGATGGCAGCGAATGGCTTATTGCGATAGAAAAGCCAGTGACTACTGAACGCGCGGTGCAAAAAGTACTCTCAATAGGGACGAATGCTGTTGCAACATCGGGCGACTACCGAAATTACTATGAAGAAGACGGAAAGCGCTATTCGCATCTTATTGACCCAACAACGGGTTCGCCCATTTCTCATAATTTGGTGTCGGTTACCGTGATACATCCTTCTTCCATGACCGCTGACGGGCTTGCAACGGCATTTAACGTAATGGGATGGGAACAGGCAAAGGCGCTTGCAGAGCAAGAACAACTTGCTGTATTCCTAATTCGTCGCGTTGATGACGGTTTTGAAGAGTATGCATCGCCAGAATTTGATAAACTGGTAACAGTTCATAATTAAGAGGTAGGTATGTCTACATTTATTCTCGCATTTGGATTCTTTTTAGCCATGGTTGCGGCGATGGCCGTGGGTTATATCGTGCAGCGAAAATCAATTTCTGGAAGCTGTGGTGGTTTGGGTGCATTAGGCATTGAAAAAGCCTGTGATTGTCCAGAGCCCTGCGATCGTAAAAAGTCACGGATGGAAAAAGAAGAAGCCCGTCAGAAGAAATTGAATGAATGGAAGCAAAATCAAATTCTATAGTATTTGATGAACGTTACTTCTAGATGAAAACGCCGCGTAGGTACTCTACGCGGCGTTTTTGTTATTAGACTGGCTGCGATAACGTAAATGTCTGGCGTAAATGATCTTTTCACGCGCCCTTGGCTCGTATAGTATCGTATATCTACACCATTTTTATCTATTCTGCAGTTGGATAATGCGCTTATGAAAGTAAATGTAAAAGGGTTCACGTTAATAGAACTCATTATCGTGATTGTTATTCTAGGCATTCTAGCTGTCACAGTAGCGCCTAAATTAGTCAATTTAGGCACAGATGCCCGTATCGCTACGCTTGAGTCAACCGAAGGCGCAATGCGCACCGCATCGGAATTAGTTAATTACAAAGCACGTCTTGAAAACAAAACCGATTGTAGTGCCGATCCTACCGTCGAACTTGCTGGGCAAACTATTACCCTTCGCTGTGGTTTTCCATGTCCGCACCCGAGTGGCATCGCAAATGCCATGGATGTTAGCGACGGACTAACGTGGGGCGGCGGTAACTGCGCCGGACGACTTGGGAATATCAATCTTACGTTAGACGATGCCCCAGACCCGGCTAATTGTCGTGTGAGATACGCTGCCGCGCGTTCGGAAGATGGAAAACCTATTATTGATGTAACCACAAGTGGCTGCTAAAAACCCTTAGTTGCGTTATGTAATCAACCGTCGCGCTGGTATACCGCTTCGTTAGCCGCTATTATACTGTTCTTTTGTACAGTTTTGCGTTTAACGGTTTGTGCAAGCAAATCGATAAATGCGGCAATGCGAGTATCCATGCGAAAAATTATCCACGTTGATATGGATTGTTTTTATGCCGCGGTTGAAATGCGGGATAACCCAGCGCTTCAAAATATCCCTATCGCTATTGGCGGAAGCTCAGATAGACGGGGAGTGATATCAACCTGTAACTATCAAGCCCGCAAGTTTGGCGTACGCTCTGCAATGGCGACCGCTTATGCGTTAAAACTGTGTCCTGATCTTACTGTGGTTAAGGGGCGCATGGACGTTTATGCCAACGAGTCTCAAAAAATTCGAAAGATATTCTCTGACTATACCGACCTTATAGAGCCATTGTCGCTTGATGAAGCCTATCTTGATGTAACCGATAGTCAGTTTTGCGGTGGAAGTGCGACGCTAATCGCCGAAGAAATACGCGCAAGGATCCAACAAGAGTTGGGACTAACTGCATCTGCCGGGGTGGCGCCATGTAAATTTGTTGCCAAAGTAGCAAGCGATGAAAATAAGCCCGATGGAATTTGTGTTATTACTCCAAGTGAGCTTGACGACTTTGTTAGGCGCATGCCCTTAAAAAAAATACCCGGCGTTGGAAAAGTTACCATGCAAAAGCTTCAGCGTCTGGGGCTAAACACCTGCGACGATGTTCGCTCATACCCTTTTGAACGGATACAGAAAGAGCTGGGTAAATTCGGGAGCGTGTTGTGGGAACGTGCACATGGTATCGACGAGCGCGAATTGTCTGTATCGAGAGAGCGCAAATCCATAGGAGTTGAGCGTACACTCAGTGACGATATTCATACCCTTGATGAGGTAAAAGACTTTTTACCTCATTTACTCGATACATTGAACACGCGCATTGAAAACCATAGTAAACGCACCGGAAAGCAGGTTAGATTGCGGACACAAGGTGTAAAGCTAAAGTTTAACGACTTTCAACTTACCACGGTTGAACATCGCCATGTGACATTAGAAGCAGGCTACTTTGAAACGCTAATGGAAGAAGCGTTTGAGCGCGCGAAGGGCCGCGGCATTCGCCTCGTTGGTTTGCATATCGGGCTGGCCAGCAACCATACTACTTTGCAATTACCGCTACCTTTTGAGGATAACAATGACTAAGCAATTATTAAAAGCACCAGGGCGCTACAGACATTATAAAGGCAATGATTATGATGTTTACGAGGTGGCGACACACTCTGAAGATGAAAGTAAGTTGGTGGTTTATCGTCCGTGTTATGGTGAACGTGCATTATGGGTCCGCCCGCTGACGATGTTTACAGAAACGGTAGAGGTCGACGGTGAATCGGTTCCTCGCTTTGCTTACGTTGGCGATATTCCCGATGATGAAAAATGATCTGAAAGGCACAAATAGTCATAAATAGAATCAATAAAAAAGGCCATTAGCGGTCGGTAAGCCCTACACTAAGGAATATTAATATGAACAATGTGTTATCACGCAGTGCCATGCTGCTGTCAACCGTGTTTACGATGTCGTTTGCATCAAACACACTAGCGCAAGACCGCTTTGCCAATGTTGAAGTAAAAGCAACTCCCATAAAAGGTGCAGTGCATATGATCACTGGCATGGGGGGCAACATAGGCGTGTCTGCGGGAGAAGACGGTGTACTTATTATCGATGACCAGTTTGCCCCGCTTGCTGAAAAAATAGCAGCACAGCTAGGTGAGCTCGGAGATGATAAACCAAAGTACGTAATAAATACGCACTACCATGGCGACCACACTGGGTCGAACGCATTTTTCCATAGTCATAAGGGAGCAACGATTTTTGCCCATGAAAATGTGCGTATACGCCTAGCGAGCGACGAAAAGATAAAACCAGAAGCGTTGCCTACGGTCACTTATGATGATGGCATAAAAATATACTTCAACGGAGAGACCGTTCACGTTATGCATTTGCCAGTAGGGCATACAGACGGTGACAGTGTAGTGTGGTTCGAGCAGCCAGATGTGTTGCACACGGGTGACTTGTACTTCAATGGTATGTTTCCTTACATTGACCAAGGCGCTGGCGGAAACGTAGAAGGCTATATGGAGTCGGTACAGCATCTGCTAGACAAGATAGATGACGATACTGTTATCATCCCAGGGCACGGAATGGTTAGTAACAAAGCAGAATATGCCGCCTTTCTTGAAATGATTCGTAGTACGTTTAACGATGTAAAAACGCGTAAGGCCCAAGGCAAGTCGCTAGACGATATCAAAGCAACAGGGTTAGATGAAAAATGGAAGCGCTATAACTGGAATTTTATTACTGAAGAAAAGTGGATAGCCACCCTCTACAACGACGCGTAACACTGTTCATTTTATTGAAAAGGGGGATGCAGCTCCCTCTTTTCCTTTCCTCTTTTGTTTTATATCGCCTCATCGGATCCAGTCATAAGTAACGATTAATTAACATTTCGACACGAATAGGTTTACTTTGGGTAAACGTTTTCCTACCATGGGGTTATTATGGTTACTTCGAGACTCTTTGATGAAAAGTTCACCCGTTGCGTTATTGTTGGCTGTATGTGTGCTGTTCGCTTCTTATACAACATCGTTTGCGAGTACCGCATCGTCGTCAAGCACCCCTGAGTTATGGGAAAATCCGTCGGTTTTTGCACAAAACAGGCTTCCCGCACGTGCGCATTTTTATGCTCATACTGAGTCGCAACAAGGTTTTCTTTACACACCGTGGCATAGCAATGACTATGTAAACTTAAATGGCGAGTGGTCGTTTCAATTTGCACCATCGCCGTTTCTCGAACCTCGCAACTTTTATGATGTGGCATTTAATTCAAAAGGGTGGGGCACAATACAAGTGCCTGGAAATTGGTCGTTAAACGGGTATGGCGTGCCTAATTACGTTAACATGCGAGCCGATTTTGCCGATGCGTCACTGAATGGTGCACCGCCAGAAGTAGGCAAAATTCCACATGATGAAAATACAACAGGGCGCTACCGTCGCAGCTTTACCTTACCTGAAACATGGGAAGACGATAGCGTTATCGCCTATTTCGGGGGCGTTAAATCGGCGTTCAAAGTGTGGGTTAATGGGCACTATGTTGGGTATTCTCAAGACAGTAAAACCGCCGCCGAGTTCGATATTTCAAATGTGGTGACGCCGGGCGAAAACATTATCGCGTTAGAGGTATACCGTTGGTCAGACGGAAGCTTCTTAGAACTTCAAGATATGTGGCGCTTAAGCGGAATAGAGCGGGATGTTTTCCTTTACCGCGCACCTTCTACTCGTATTCGCGATATTCATCTAAACACAGACCTAACCGAAGATTATAGCCAAGGCCAATTTGCAGCCTCTATTGAGATAACTGGAGAGCCTTCACTAAATCGTTATGTCGATATCACAGTTTTTAACGACACAAATGGCATCGTACACCGTACCAAACAGCAGGTGAAACGACAAGCAGGCGCAATGCAAGCAATCATCCCTGAAACGGTACTCACTAACGTTGCACTGTGGAATCACGAATCACCTACGCTTTATCCTGTCAGGGTTCGGTTAGTTGATGAAAAAGACGCATTACAGCAAGAAGCGTGGTTGCGTGTTGGTTTCAGGCGCAGCGAGTTAAAAAATGGGAATGTGTTAATCAATGGAAAGCCCGTTTTGTTTAAAGGCGTTAATAGGCATGAACACGACCCCGTAACTGGACATGTGCTAAGTGAAGCATCAATGCGAAACGATTTAATCTTAATGAAGTCGTTAAATATTAACGCGGTGCGTAATTCCCACTACCCTAATAATGCCACCTGGTATGCACTTGCTGATGAGTTAGGTATATATGTTGTCGATGAGGCGAATATCGAGTCACATGGCATTGGTGCTGCGAACCAAGGGCATAGCTACAACCAAGAAAAACATATGGTTAATTTACCATCTTGGAAGGCCGCTTACGAAGACCGCATCAGCAATATGTACGAAGCCAGTAAAAACCACGCATCAGTAGTAATGCTTAGTTTAGGGAATGAAAGTGGCGATGGTCCTAACATTGCACATTTATACGACTGGCTAAAAGCAAGAACGTCTTTGCCAGTCATGTCAGAACAAGCACAGCTTCGTCCACATACAGATATGTATGCACAAATGTATGCGTCTTTGGAATTAATGGAGAGCTTTGTTGAAATTGGTGATGAGCGTCCCATGATCCTGTGTGAGTACGAACACGCAATGGGTAACTCTGTCGGCAATCTTAGTGAATATTGGGCGTTAATTCGCAAACATAAAGCGCTTCAGGGCGGATTTATTTGGGACTGGGTTGATCAGACCATTACGACAAAAACAGCGTCAGGTATCGAATTTCAAGGCTACGGCGGTGACTTTGAAGCGCAGGGCCAATACCATGACGGCAACTTCTCCGCGAACGGCCTGTTAACCGCTACCCGTGAGTTTCATCCCCATGCTTTTGAAGTTAAATCGGTATATCAAGATATCACGGCCACACTTTCTACTGACCATGAAAATGTTGTAACGGTTGAAAACCGCCGTTTCTTTACCGCCTTGGACGATGTGGATATGCAATGGGAGTTGCTCGCCGATGGGATTATTGTTGATAGCGGTATTTACAACACATTGGATACGCCTGCACGTTCATCTGAAAACATTAAGCTGGCGATGGCGCATACGTTTTTACCTGGTGTTCGCTATCATTTAACCTTACGGTTTATGCTAAAAAATGCGCGCCACGGGTTGCAGCAAGGGCATGAGGTGGCAGTCGTACAGTTGGTCTACCCTGTTAAAGATAATGCTAGTCCAAGCAACCACGCTGAGCGTAGCGGCGAGCTCTCGCTTACAAAGCACCAAACGCAGTGGGTGTTGCAGCACGACCAAACACGCTTTGCTATTGATACAAATACGGGTTGGCTATCGTCAATTACGCAACAAGGCACAGCGTTAACGCGCTCTGAATTGTTACCTTGGTTTTGGCGAGCGCCGACAGATAACGACTTTGGTGAAGGGTTTCCTCAGAAAAGTAAAGTATGGCTAGATACTGCAAGCCATGCAGAGTTAGTGTCATTAACATCTAAAAAGAGTACGACGGAGATTACGGTTGCTACCGAGCATCGTTTGCCTACTGTTGAAAGTCGTTATCAAACGACGTACACGCTAAATAAAAATGGCTCGTTGGAAGTTGATGTTTGGTTTCTTGCCGCACCTAATCAATTTTATGCCGCCCTTCCGCGCATAGGATACCGCTTTCAATTGTCTGGCGATTACGACTCGGTGGCTTGGTTTGGGCGTGGGCCCCATGAAAACTACTGGGATCGTAAAAGCTCAGCCTTGTTTGGGCGTTACGCCATGCCGATCAAAGCGTTAGCGCATGATTATGTTCGGCCACAAGAAAACGGGCATCGTAGTGATGTTTATGAAGTGAACTTTGTCAGTAGCGCTAACGATACGCTGCCGGTGGTAACTATAACGGGTCTGCCTACCATTGGCTTCAATGCTGAATATCGCGATATTCTAAACTACGATATATTGGAAAAAACCAGTTCGCATCCGCACAGTATTCCGTTGCAAAGCGCGCCGTTTATCAACATTGATTACAAACAAAGAGGAGTGGCTGGAACTGACTCTTGGATGACCCCACCGCTGTTTAAATACACGTTACCATGGCGTGATTATCACTATGGCTTTACGTTATCGGTAAACTAACGGAACGGCACGAGCGCAAGTGACAGTGGCTTGCGCTTACTTGCTGAAAGTTTGAATATAAAGCTGCTCTACTTTGTCTCGAGCCCATTGTGTTTTACGCAAAAATTTCAGTGAAGATTTCACCGACGGGTCACTGCTGAAGCAGTTTATTTTAATGCGATAGTATAGACCGTCCCACCCATAGCGTTCGTGTAACTGAGTGACAATTTTTTCAAGGGTAAGCCCGTGTAAGGGGTTATTAGGTTGTTCGTTCATGGCAGCACCAAGCAGTATTGTTGATGCAATATTACCATGTCAGGCAGCGCATGCGTACACTCAGTTGTGTTCGTCATTTTGGTAGCGTTCGCTCTGCCTGTAATGGCGTTGCGGTGCTTTGTGGTGGCATAGCGTGCTTAGGCTTTCTTGGTGTTTTGTAGAGCGGCCATATTAGTTGCTCTTTCCAATTGGCGTAAAACATGCCCTCGATACCGTATTGACGAGGGTATTGACGGGTTATCTTCGCCGTACCAAACAGAACATCCCAAAAAAAGAGTAAATTCCCATAATTGCCTTTGTAGTGGGTAACGCCATCATCAGCACTCAACCCATGATGAGCACTATGTGTTGACGGTGTTGAAATAGTACGTTCAACAACCCATGCAATAGGGTTAAGCCACGGTGTTTTATACAAGAGCGCATCCCATTTCCATTCTGCATGCGCTCCAGTAATAACGGTAAGTTTTACCACTAAATACAACGCGTAAGACCAACCCAGCCCGAGATAAACGAGTGCGCCAGAAAACCATAGTGACGGCATAAATAAGTAGTAGAAAAAATTATTGCGATAGATAATGCGCACGCTCATATATTTGGCGTTATGGTGTGCCCTATGTAGGTTGTAAAGAAAGCGTGTGGAATGCGAAAGGCGATGCCACCAATACTGCATCATGTCGTCGAAGATCAGCAGCAGTAGAATATGTGTCAACAATGAGCTTTCTGCAAGCACTGCTTGGTATTGTGGAAATACAAAGAACATGACGGTTCCCGCAGAAAAAAGCACAAGTGGCTGTGTAACAACGAACAGTAGTAATGTCCCAACAAACTCTACTTTGCCATCATCGTCAACTTCCGTTGTCTTTTTAAATAATTTTCCATGCTGTGCTTCCATCAACGCGAACAAGGCGAAAACGCCTAATATCAACCACTGATAACTCATTTATGTTAATCTTCTTAATAATCATTGCGGGTAAATTAACATGGCGTTAACATAAAAGAATATATACAACTATATATTTGGTGTGAAATGTCTTATATCCAAGGTATTGAGCAAACGGTAATGCCGACTGCACTTATTGATATTTGTTTACCATTCGGTACGCTTATTACTTACCCTGCTGCCAGCACCATCCACAACAGAGGGAGTAAAAACGCCGGCCTTTCTGTTGTTATCTCAGGCGAAGTGAAAGTGGGAAACTTTGGTCTAGACGGAAGCTATCAAATTACTACTATTTTACGCCGAGGCGACACGTTTGGGGAGTTCACCTTGTATGCCTCATTGGCAAGAACGCATCATGCGCAAGCTATATCAACATGCGAGGTGTTACAAATACCAGAAATTGCGTTTCGCCGATTAGTTGAGCGTCATACAGATGTTTCTCAATTTATTACGCGTGCCTTGGCAATAAAGCTACATGCGGCGCTTGATAGGTTAGATGACATTAGAAGGCTGCCTACACATGTGCAGTTAGCAAAATTGATTTACCAAACCTATTTGTCTACAAAACAAAACTTTGTGTCCTTACGGCAGAGCGATTACGCTGAAAGGTTAGGCGTAACCGTACTTACCGCGCATAAGTCCTTAACCAAACTCTATGCCTTTAACCTTATAGAGAAACAATACGGGGGTGTTCGTGTTATTGATGCCGAGAAGCTTAAGGCGTATTTAAAGGAGAACACATCTCTTTTGCCTCTTTGAATCGTGAATACCGTAAAATAGGGGGGGCGTGTTATTTTTCTACTCGTTTCATTTTTTCAAACAGTGATGGCTCCCAAGGACGCATCGCCATAAGTAGGCCAACATGCTGTCGTTCGTCAATTGGCAATGCGTTGTCTTCTTTGCTGAGTTTAGCCGCTTCTTGGCGAAGTTGTTCTAATCGCCGTTGAATTATTGCTACCGATGAAGGTGAATAACGTCCACGCAAGTACGATCTAAACATCCAGGGTTCATTCTTTTTGGGAGCCATAAATTTCACCATCACTTCATTTTCCATGAAGTTAGAAAGGGGCCCGCCAGGTATCCATCGAAAATCCTGTGCAATAAGCAGTTTGTAACGGTTATTGGGCAGCAGCTCTATTAGTTTCAGTTTATCAAGTGTCGTCATTAGTTTAATACCTTCTACTTCACCAATGTCGTAATGAGATATTAACTCTTCAAAACGCCAGCCATCCCTTACGCACACCGCGGCCAATAACAGTTTAGGGTTGGCTAAAAGCTGCAGTTCCTGTTCTTTTGAAAGCTGTGAAATCTTGTCTTGTTGTTTTTGTGATAAAGCAAATAGTTCGCTGAGAGATAATTGAAGAAATTCACAAATGTGTTCAAGCTTTTCAAGGCTAAATGCGTGCAACGAAAAATTACGCTTGATGCTGGCTTCGCTCACATCAAGTGCGTTAGCAAGCTGTTTATAGGTGATGCGTTGTTCGCGAAGACATTGCTTTAACGTGTCGTAAATATGATTAATCTGGCTCATGGTATTAATATTTAATACTGTTGGTTTAATTTAATACTACATTAATTAAAAAGGTTTACGATAGTTATTCTTGCTTCTAGTGTAGATAGCGTCGAAGGCAAAGCGATTGCCTTCAAACAGGAGTAAGACATATGAAAAATACATATTTAACATTGATGTTAGCTGCGGCGTTAAGCGCTGTGTCATTTTCGCCCGCTGCTATTGCTGATGACTCAGTTAATCATAGCGGTGAAGCCAGCAAGCATAGTGCGCTAGCCGCGTCTGAAGGCCTTCGAACAACTGCATCTGTTGCCAGCGCTGTTGTCGCAGTGCCTGTACTATTAACCGGCAGTGTAGTCGTTGCCGCGGGAAGCGTTATTGCAGAGAGTGCTGAATCGGCTTCACAGAGCACACACCATTCACATGATAATGCGCCCATTGTGATCACTGAAACCATTATTACCGCCGACCCAGCCCCGAATAAAGTTAAAGTAACGACAACCACACGGTAGGTGACGGTATGAGAATAGTTATCTTAGTCATTGTGCTATTGCTTAGCCCCACAGTAAGTGCGGGGAGTGAGCAAGCCGGGAAGCCAAATTTCTCACCAGAAGCGATAGCCACGTTTTCAAAAAACGTTGAAAAGTATGCTGCTTCTCAAGGCGCGCGAGCGTTCATTATTGCAAGACGAGGGCGGCCTACAGAAGATTTGCCTGAGGGTATTCGTTTTACGCATACCGCCATAGCGATTTACTCATCTGTCACGCTAGATAATGGTGAAGTGGCCAAAGGGTATGCCATTCATAATTTATATCAAGATGCTCAACAACCAGACCTTAGTCACTTAATTACTGATTATCCGGTTGATTTCTTTTGGGGGGCTTATGCGCTTGAAGCGGGGATTATTATTCCGACAAACGACGTACAAACTGCACTCATTAATTTATATGTTGAAGATAAGGCTAAGTTGCTGCACAACCCGCGTTATTCGGTAATTGCCAACCCTTTCAATAGCGAAAGGCAAAACTGCACCGAATACACACTTGATGTACTAAATAGTGCGGTGTATTCGACAACGGATATTCCTCAACTTAAAGCGAATGCAAAGGCCCATTTTGTTCCACAAAAAGTCAACATGAGCCGTGCAAAACTTCGCTTAGCAAGCATGTTTAATGACGGTGTGACCTTGCAAGATCATTCTCGTCGTGTTGAAACAACAACGTTTAGCAGTATGGCGCGATATATGAGGCAGTATGATCTTTCGTCGAACGCATTTATTTTCATCGATAGTCAAAATGTACAGCCAATTTAGGAGCGACACCATGAGTACACTACAACAACCCACCAAAGCGTTTAGGATAGCCTCAATTGCTGCCTTGTTGACGGGCGTAATCGCTTATTTCATCGGGCTGTATAACGCCCCCATGGCACTAAACGAAAAGGGCTACTATTTTACCATTATGTTATTTGGTCTGTTTTCAGTGGTAAGCCTACAAAAAACCGTAAGGGATAAAATGGAAGGCGTCCCAACGACCAAGGCGTACTTTTTAGCGTCTTGTGTTGCCACTGTATCCTCTATTGCATTACTTATTATTGGGCTTATGAATGCAGAGTTGTTACTTAGCGAAAAAGGCTTCTTTGGAATGGCGTTTATACTGAGTTTATTCGCAGCGATTACTGTGCAAAAGAACGTTCGAGATAAAGAAATACTCAGTAAGCGCAAAGAAGATAATGACCATGCCGCGATGGACATGCCGCCACCCGACGTAATCGATACTGCGGATACACGTGCTGTAGGTGCATAACGCAGTGGTAACAACGGGCTAAACCAGCTAATTTTATCGCGAAAGCACACCTTAAAAGGTGTGCTTTTTTTTGGGGTATTTACACACTATTTGCTTCAGAAGGTGTGCTTGAGTATGCTCGTGTAAGATGCAGCAAATAGAGTGGGTATAGTCGTGTGTGAATTGCTTGGCATGAGTGCCAATACACCAACCGATTTGTGTTTTAGTTTTACGGGGTTAACCCGCCGTGGTGGTGAAACTGGGCCGCACAAAGATGGGTGGGGCGTGGCTTTTTACGAAGGCAGCGGTGTGCGTATGTTTCACGACCCAGAACCCTGCGCCACGTCGCCAATAGCCGATTTCGTATCAACCTTGCCAATTAAAAGCCAAACCGCGCTATGTCATATTCGACAGGCTAACGTGGGCAACATTAACCTTGCTAATACTCACCCGTTTTCACGCGAACTATGGGGTAAATATTGGGTGTTTGCTCACAATGGTCAATTGCCAAATTTTGTAGGGTGTTCGGGAATTTATGAGCCCGTTGGCGATACCGATAGTGAAGCGTTATTTTGCGATATTATGAACAATGTTCGCCAAAATTTATCTCGCGATGCCTCGCTTGAACAGTTAGCCGAGACATTGGTAAACCTCGCGAAAGGTTATGCGCAGCAAGGCGTGTTTAATTGCCTGCTAAGCAATGGCGACTGGTTGTTTACGTTTTGTAGCACAAAGCTAGCAAGCATTACCCGTAGAGCACCGTTTGGACCAGCTTGTCTTAAAGATGTTGAAGTAGAAATTGATTTTGCTTCTGAAACAACGCCTAAAGATGTTGTGAGTATTATTGCTACAGCGCCGCTAACCAACGACGAACAATGGGATGTTTATGCTCGCGGAGAATGGCGTTTATGGCAAAACGGCGAGGTTATTATCGGTGGCAACGTAGCCGTACCTGAGCATAAAACGGAAGCCGATATGGTGTCGCCAGATAGCGATATTGCTCGCCCTGCCGTGGATAATTAACGCTAGCCTAATACCTCAGAAATCGTTTCTTTCACTATCTGGTAGCGGGCGGGGAGTGCGTTGTGTGGTGTTTGTACACTGTACAAAGGCTCGGTTACGTTGTTTTTGGGTTCGTATATGTCAAGCTTATCTGCCACGTTAACAAATGCGAGTGTGCTGGTGGGAAGTACCGTAAAACCTAGGCCGCGGCTTACAGGAATAAGAATTTGCGACAACTGGTTAATATAACCTGACGTTTTTATTTTCATCGGGTTAAGCGACCGTAAGTGAGGGTCGCCACTGTCGTTTATATAGCGATGCAAATAATGCATGGCATCAGGGTGATTAATTAGGCCAAGTGACGCGATACGTTTGTCTATGGTGCGTGCGCTGTTTTGTTCTTGAGTGTCATTGCCATCCGCACGGGGCAATATTAGCCCTAGTGTTTCTTCCCCTAAATAAGAGCATATCACCTCGTCACTCTCTGCTTCGTTTGTCACTATTCCCAATGAGAGCGTATTGTCAGCAATACTTGCTAGAATACGTTGTCTTGGTGCAACTTCCACATGAATATGCAACGCTGGGTGGCGTAATTGCACGCTAAGTAATGCAGGGTAAATGCGCTGTGCAATAGCACCAGAGCAACCAATGACGCACTTACCCTCAAAAGGTACATCAAATTTAAGGCTTGTAATAAACGCGAGTTCTTTCTCTTGCTGACCTTTGGCGTAGGCAAGTACGCGTTGGCCTTGTTCTGTAAGTTGAATACCTTTACCAAGACGAACAACCAGGTCACAGCCGCAAGCCTCTTCTAGCCGTTTTATATGCTGACTAACACCAGGTTGCGTCATAAAGCGCGCTTCTGAGGTACGGGTAAAGGAACCTGTTTCAGCAAGCGTTATAAAGGTGTCTAGCCAAATTGGGTTTAACATCGTATAAATTTAAATTATCGAAATAAAAAATAATGATAATTTTTTATTTTATGCGTGTCTAGCTATTCTATGTTGACGATAACGACACAGGAAACAGCCATGACAAACACTGTAAAAACACCATACCCACGCACGTTTTCTCACATCGGTATTTCAGTGCCAGACCTAGACGCTGCCGTTAAATTTTATACCGAGGTGCTAGGTTGGTACCTTATTATGAAACCAACAGACATTGTCGAAGACGACTCCGCCATTGGTGAAATGTGTACTGATGTATTTGGCGCTGGGTGGGGACAGTTCCGTATTGCTCACCTATCCACGGGTGACAGAGTAGGCGTTGAACTTTTTGAGTTTAGTAACCAAGAAAACCCAGAAAACAACTTTGAATACTGGAAGACGGGAGTATTTCATTTTTGCGTGCAAGATCCAGACGTAGAGGGCCTTGCGGATAAGATTGTCGCAGCGGGTGGTAAAAAGCGTATGAAAGCACCGCGCTATTATTATCCGGGCGAAAAGCCTTACCGCATGATTTATATGGAAGACCCGTTTGGCAATATTCTTGAAATCTATAGCCACAGCTATGAGCTACATTATGCAAGCGGTGCTTACGAATAAATACGTCGACTGGCGTAAATAAACGCGAAGGCGAGTGTAAAACTCGCCTTTTCTACTATGTTAATAATAACAGCGTTGCTAACCCCATTGACCCGAAACATACGGGTTGGTCGCTCGCTCGGTACCCACGGTTGTGGTGGGGCCATGACCCGGATAAATTGTCATATCGTCAGGGAGAGTGAGGATTTTTTCTTTTATAGCATCAATAAGTTGCTGTTGGTTGCCTTGAGGAAAGTCAGTGCGACCAATAGACCCCGCAAAAATAATATCGCCTACGATAACCTTATTACTTGCACGCTCTACTAGTGCAACATGGCCAGGTGTGTGACCGGGGCAATGTAGTACATCTAAGGTTAACGTCCCAAGCGTTATGGTGTCATTGTCATTTAACCATTCGTTGGGTGCAAAAGGCGCTGCTGGAGGAAAACCAAACATTTGGCTTTGTTGCATTAATGCATCTAACCAAAATTTATCGCCACGATGTGGCCCAATGATGGGCACGTCATAGTGCGCCGCAATAGCAACAGAGCCGCCCACATGATCAAGGTGGCCGTGTGTTAGGATGATTTTTTCAATATCGACCTTATTGTCGGCCGCAACCTGAATAAGCGTTTCAATGTCGCCACCTGGGTCAACGAAAGCGCCTTTCATTGTGGCCGGATCCCAAATTAAGGAGCAGTTTTGGGCGAAGGGGGTAACGGGGTTAACAATTATTTCCACTATTTCACTCTTATCACTATGGGTTTCATACAAAACTTTTTCGTGTACCGTCATATTTAATGACAACATTAATCTTATACAGGGCGCCGTTTCTTTGTATTTAACGCAATGTAAAGTAGGGCACCAACAATCAACTCACCCATTAAAAATAGCCACGCACTGGTTGACGATTGCGTTAACGCCCACGCGCAGACCCCAAGGGCAATAAACGGGACCATCTGCTTAATAATAGCCGGTGGGTGTGCCCGTTGACGTTGGGCTTTAATTAATACCACAACACACATAGCGTAAACGACGAGGCGTGCTAAAACACTGGATATAGCAAGCCATGCAAAACTGCCACTTAGTGCCATAAGACCTGCAAAAATACCCAATACCAGTACTGAGATATAGGGGGTGTCGAAGCGATTATGTACTTTACCTAGTCCACGCTTTCCTAGCTTTCCAGGAATCAGCCCTTGCTGCGCCATTGAATAGGTTAACCGCGATGTAGAAATCATATTCGCCAATAAATTACCCGCCACCGACACCACCGCAGTTAATGTCATTATTAGCGCGCCGGTTTTTCCGAAAATGATATCAGCAAGCGCAATCAGTGGCGCACTGTCTGGCTTTGCCGGGCCAACGGTATGCCAATAAAGCCACTGTACACAAAAGTAAAACAGTGCAATACCAGACACCGTGAACATGAGTGCGCGAGGTATGGTTTTTTTAGGTGAATTTGTTTCCCCGCTTGTAACAACAACGGTTTCAAAACCGATAAAGGCATATAAAGTAAGCAGTGCGCCGGCTGATATTGTATCTAAAGCAGGAACGGCGGTATCGACTGATGCCATTGTAAAATCGAGCTGCCAATATCCTGCGCCTATTAGCAATACAAAGGGAAGTAACTTTAACGCTGAAATGGTATCAAGCGCCCGCATCGCGGCTTTTAACCCTACAATATTGACAATAATTAACAGGCTAGTGAGCACAATGATGGCAACAGACTTTCCACCCCCTGTGTTTAGCTCAGGCCATACATAGCCCGCGTACAGCAATAGCACATGCATGTTTGCCGCAATAGCTGTTGCGCGCGCAAGGTAGTAAATAAAGCCCGTTTGAAACGCTGCGCTGTTTCCAAACCCTCTTTGGGCATAAATAACGGGGCCACCGGTTTCTTGATAATGAATAGCGAGCTGGCCGAAGCACCAGACAATGCTTAACATTAACGCCCCAAAGATAAGGAAAATCCAAGGGCTAAATGCGCCCAGCTCACCTGCCATTTTTGCCGGAAGCGCAAAAATCCCTGCACCAATAAGCCCATTTAGTACAAGTAAGGCGGCGCCGATACCGCCAATACTTCGAGTTAGCATCCCGTTGTTACTTCATCGATACACTAAATACTTCTTCACCCGCCACAAAGGTAGCGTGCACCTTTGTTTTCCAAATGTCTTTTGCGTCAATGGTAAAGATATCTTGGTCAACTAAAATGAAATCGGCCCATTTTCCTGGGGTTAACGTGCCCAACGTATCTTCCATATGGCCTGCATAAGCGGCATCTAAGGTAAACCCTTTAAATGCTTGCTGAATAGTCAGCGCCTCGTGTGCATACCATCCTTTCACTGGCTGATTGTCGCGGTCTTGGCGCGTTACTGCAGCGTGGAGGCCGTAAAACGGATTGGCAAGCTCTACGGGGAAGTCAGACCCTAGAGGGAGCGCAATACCCGAGTTAAGGAGTGTTTTCCACGCGTACGCACCTTTCATTCTCTCTTTGCCTATTCTGTCTTCAGCCATGTTCTTATCGCTGGTGGCATGAGTAGGTTGCATAGAAGGAAGTACTTTTAAGTCGGCAAAGCGGGCGAGATCGTCAGGGGCAATAACTTGCGCATGTTCGATACGGTTACGAAGTTCGCTTCCGCCCAGTGCCTTAAACGTAGACGCAAACTCGTTAAGTGCAACGTGGTTAGCTTTATCGCCAATGGCATGGTAGTTAAGTTGAAAGCCTGCGCCAATAACAGTGGTAAATAGCGACGTCATATCTTCTGGCTGCGTTAGCAATAAGCCATGTTGGTGCGGAGCGTCAGAGTATGGGGCAAGTAATGCCGCCCCGCGACTGCCTAGCGCACCATCACCATACGCTTTTACCGAGCGAATATATAAAAAGTCGTCGTCATCGCGCACGGGCCCATTGCCAAGCATTGTAGTGAGCTCAGGATCAGTTGCACTTACCATGGCATAAATACGAATAGGCAGGCTACTTTCTACTGCGCCTTTTAAGTAAAAATCGTAAACGTCGCGTGAAATACCTGCGTCATGCATAGATGTTATGCCATTTTCCAATAGATGATCGCCAGCAGCGCGCAGCTGTTGGGCGTAAATAGCATTACTAGCGGTGGGCAGGTGTTTCTCGATAAGCAGTGATGCGTTGTCGATAAAAACCCCCGTAGGGTTGCCATTATCATCTTTAATGATCTCACCACCTGCGGGCGATTTAGTCTCTTTTGTTATTCCCGCTATTTCCATCGCTTTGGTATTCACCCATGCGGCATGGCCGTCAACACGGGTTAACACTACCGGTTTGTCAGAAACAACCTTGTCTAAATCGCTCGCGGTTGGAAAGGCCCTGTCAGACCAAAGCTCTTGGTTCCATCCTCGCCCGGTTATCCATGTCTGCTCTGTATTGGCAAAGGCATATTCTGCAACGCTGTTGGCAGCATCAGAAGCACTGGTGCTTTCGCGTAAGTTTACCTCTAATAAGTTAGCGCCTAGCCCAAGCAGGTGGCCGTGTGCATCAATCAACCCCGGTAACATCACTTTTCCGTTACCGTTGATGGTGTCAGTGATGGTAAACGCGTCTTTCTCACCATTAAGGGCAAGGACCTTTCCGTCCTCCATTACCATGTTGCTAAAGGTGATGAGCTGGCCGTCGTTGTCTAGGGTATAACCTTTTACATTCTCTACTAATGTTGCTGCATTGAGGCTACATGTTGTAAAAGCAAAACTTGCTAGAAGCAGCGATGCTTTTTTAATTACAGAAGTGTGTTTGCTTGTTGTTGATGTCATTATTGTTCTTCCGTGTTGATAATAGGAGGCTGAAGTAAAAAGTCTCGCTCCCAAATTTGAGCCATAGCGGTCTGGCTTATGTTTCCACCAGACAGCATCACTAGCGCAGTTTGCCCCGGCGTAGTATTGGCCGCCCATGACGCTACAGCTGCCATGGTCATCGCGCATGTGGGTTCTACGTGTAGTTTAAGTAAATGGTGCAACCATTGTGTCCAGTAGGCTATTTGTACTTCATCAACTTCATAAAAATCATCAAGTTCTTGAAGAAGTGGAAAGGTAATGTCGCCCACTGATGGTGTCGCTGCGCCATCAGCAAGGGTTATAGGAGCTTCTTTTAATGAAATAATTTCACCGGCCTGTAGTGACATCGACGCATCGTTGGCCTCTGCGGGTTCGGCGCCAATAACTAAGGCTTCAGGTTGCATCGCGCGCGCTGCGAGTAATGTCCCTGATAGCAACCCACCTCCGCCACAGGGCGCAAATACCGCATCGACGTGACCGGCATCTTCAAGCGCCTCTAGTGCGGCGGTGCCTTGTCCGGCAATAATGTCCTTATGATTAAAAGGTGGTATCCACACCGTTCCTTCCTTTTCTGCCGCAGCCTTAACGGCAATATCAGCCTCTTGGCGGGTGGGGAAGGTCAATAGCGTCGCGCCATAGCTTTTTGTTGCAGCAGCTTTAATAGGCGAGATAGTTTCACTGGCATAAATTGTTGCCGGAATGCCGTATTTGGCAGCCGCATAAGCGACGGCCTGTGCATGATTTCCTGAGCTATTCGCGACAATTTGTGTTGGCAGCAACCCTTGCTCTTTTTTACGCGCTAAGAAATGTAATGCGCCTCGTAATTTAAATGCCCCTATGGTCTGTAAGCATTCTGCTTTAAACAAAATGCGGTGTCCCATCCATTGGTTCAACAACGAAGACTCCATAATTGGGGTACGCTTTATGTCGGCACTTATTCGCGAATATGCTGCTTTTATTGCATCGAAATCAAGGCTTGAGGTCATGGCTCACTATAAAATGCTAATAATAATAGTCACTACCCTACCACCAAACTTTCACAAATCGAATGTATATTAACGCGCTATGCTGATTCGCGTCGCAAGGTTACACGTGCCACGTCACGCTATGTTGGTATTGCTGTAGTTATCTATCTAGTAAGGCGACAGTGCGAAAAATATTCATAGCGTAAGCAGGGGCGTGCTAGAGTAATTACGCTTACTATTTTTTGAAACGGCGGTGTTTGCATTTCATTTAAGCCAAGCCGTATACACCGCCAGATAATAATTAAGGATATATAATGGGACTGTTTGACACGATAATGGGAAATGCCAGCGAAACAAATGCTGAAGACGTTCAACAAGAGCTTTCGCCAATCTTAGCCGATAATGAGTCAGTCACTGCGGCATTCAAACTCGTACGCGATTTGAGTGTGTTTACAAATAAGCGCTTAATATTAATAGATAAGCAGGGCCTGACGGGTCGAAAAGTGAATTATCACTCCATTCCCTATAAATCTATCACGCAGTTTATCGTTGAAACGGCCGGTCATTTTGATACCGATGCCGAGCTTAAAATTTGGCTGTCGGGTAAAGCAGACGCGATTGAAATTGAATTAAGTGCATCGTCGGCACAAGCCGTACAAAAGAATTTAGCAAGTCAGTTATTTGCCTAAGAAAAACAATGCTCTTCGCCAAAAAAAGGCGATACAAAAAATAGTATCGCCTTTTAAGTGGTGAGGTAAGGCTACTTCAAATTTCGGTTGAAGAAATTCGTCACCGTTTTGTATAAGTGAATGCCCGTTTGCTTCCCTCGAATGCTATGTTTTTTACCTGGATAATCCATCGTTTCAAACGGAATCGCTAAATCCTGAAGGTGTTTATAGAGCATGGTTGAGTGGGTAAACAATACGTTGTCATCTGCCATACCATGGTAAATAAGTAAGTCACCTTTTAAGTCTTTAGCGTAAGGAAACACCGATGACGCCGTGTAAGCATCATCGTCTGTTTGAGGGTTACCCATATAGCGTTCTGTATAATGAGTGTCGTACAAGCGCCAGTCTGTCACTGGAGCACCTGATACACCTGCCGCAAAGTAATTACCGGCTTTAAACATCGTCATTAATGTCATGTAGCCGCCATAGCTATGACCATGAACGCCAACGTTATCGGCATCAACAAATGGTAATGTGCGTAAGAATTCAACACCGGCTATTTGGTCGTCTACTTCAATAAAGCCCATCTTCTTATAGATAGGGTCTTCAAACGCTTTACCACGGTAGTTTGAACCGCGGTTGTCTAATGTAAATACGACATAGCCTTGGTCAACCCAATGTTGGAAAAGTAAACCTCGGTTGCCCGCCCAGCTATTGGTTACTACCTGAGCGTGGGGGCCGCCGTAAAGGTATACAATCACCGGATGTTTTTGACTTGGGTTTTGCTTAGCACTCTCTGGGGTATAGATGCGGTACTTGAGTGTTGCACCATCTTTGGTAGTAATGTCGCCAAACTCAGGGGCTGTCCAGCTATCCATGTAGGCAAAAAGAGGGTGACCTTTTGACACTTTGTTTTCTTCTAACCATGTAATGCGTTTACCCGACGCGTCGTTAAGACTTACTTGAGCGGGTGAATTAATGGTAGAAAAGCGATCAATAAAAATTGAGGCGTCTTTGCTAAAAGCAGCGCTGTGATAAGCGCCTAATTCGGTAACGCGCGCAATCTCGCCACCGCTCAGTGATACGGTGTATACGTGGCTTTCTAACGGCGTGTCTTTACGACCAGAGAAAAACAAGCGGTTGTTGGCAACATCAATGGCCTCAACGCTATCAACAACCCAGTTTCCTTGGGTCAATTGCTTCACCATCTTTCCGCTGTTATCGAAAAGGTAAAGATGTTTAAAACCATCGCGCTCAGAGGCCCAGATGAACTGGCCTTTGTCCTTTAAAAAATACAAGTCGTTATGTAAATTTACCCATGTGTTGCTGCTTTCAGTAAGCAATACACGCTGAGTGTTGTCACGCATGCTAAAAGCGCGAAGCTCTAAAACTTGTTGGTTGCGAGTTTGCCATTGGTATGTGAACGTTTCACTGTCTGGCATCCATTTTCCGCGAGCAAAGTAGATATCTGTTTCTTCACCTAAGTCTACCCACGTGCGCTCACCGTTATCAATACGTTGAATAGCAAGCTCAACCAGTACGTTTGGTGTGCCAGCTTTCGGATATTTTTGCTCTAGCAGTTTAATGTCGTCTGCGTAAATTTCGGTACGTGTTATTACGTCAACAGGGCTTTCATCTACTTTTGTGAAGGCAATGTGGGTTTCATCTGGTGACCACCAATAACCTGTCATGCGGCCCATTTCTTCTTGCGCTACGAATTCGGCCATACCGAACTTGATGTTGCCGCCACCGTCTTTCGTGATCGCCATTTCTTTACCTGAAGCAATATGTTTTACATACAGGTTTTGGTCGCGGATGAAAGAGATGTAATTACCTTTAGGCGATAGTTTGATATCGGTTTCAAACGCATCAGTATCAAGCAGCTGTTTTGCCCCTTTCTCGCCTAATTTGTGATAGAACACATCACCACCTAACGGGAACAGCAATGCTTTACCATCGTCAGACCATTGGTAACTTACAATACCGCTACCTGATAACCGCATGCGTTCGCGGCGGGCTTTTTCTTCATCAGAAAGGACTTCTTCGCCACTTTGCAGGTCGTTAGAGTCGAACAGCATGCGAGTTTCGCCACTGTCGATATGGTACTCCCACAAATCTAATCGTTCGTAATCAGATTGTTTTCCTTTCAAAAACGATACGCGCTCACCGTCTGGTGACACTTTAAGCGAACGCGGGGCATTGCCATCGAGCGAAGGGGAAGAGAAAATGCGCTCAATAGTGAGCGTTTCAGCGTGTAAAGCAGTAGAGAGCATAGCGGCTCCAATTAAAAGGGCTTTTTTCATTGTTATCTGCATATTTTACTGTCGAAGGTTTGATTGTAGAGAAACCATTCCATGATACAAGGTGCAAAGTATGAAATCCGCAATAGTGCTAGGAGCGACAGGTTTAGTGGGACGAACGCTTGTAAACACACTTTTACAAGACAGAAGGTACGCAGAGGTCACGTGTTTAGTAAGAAAGCCTCTTGCATCGTCAATGTTTAATGACCCCCACGGAAAGTTGAAACCTGTGGTTATCGACTTTGAGAATTTTCAGGACTATCAAGGTTATTTTAGCGTGAATCATGTTTACTGTTGCCTGGGGACCACCCTTAAAAAAGCAGGGTCAAAACAAGCGTTTAGGCGGGTGGATTTCGAATACGTGCATGTTGCGGCGCAATTGACTCGAGCACAACGCGCTGACAGCTTTGTTTGGATATCATCAGTGGGCGCCGATGCAAAAAGCAGTAATTTTTACTTGCGCGTAAAAGGCGAATTAGAAAATGCTATTATGCGCATGCCGCAGCTTCCTAATGCCGCTGCGGTGCGACCATCTTTATTACTGGGCGAACGAGATGACGCTCGTTTTATGGAAGATATGGCACAGAAAACAGCAATCATTTGGCAAAGCTTGCTAAAAGGACCGTTAAAAAAATACAGGCCGGTTCACCCTATCGATGTGGCAAGGAACATGATGTCACTTCAAGTGTGGTAAGTGAATCTTCGCTTGCATTATGAAAAGACAGTATCAAGAGACAGTGTGTGTTTAGGTGTAAACAGTTTGAAGTGGCGCATGACAAATGCGCAATGAAGGTCGGAACCGACAGCTTATTGTTGGGCAGCTGGGCGCAGCCGAATAATGCCACCCACATACTCGATATTGGCACAGGCTCGGGAATTCTAGCGCTAATGATGGCGCAAAAGTCAAAACCGGATGCCCATGTTTGTGCTATGGATATTGACGATGACGCCTTTATCCAAGCCAGTGAAAACGTAAGCGCGTCGCCATGGCACGATAAGATACGTATGTTTCACTGTGCGCTTGATGATTTTGATTGCGACAACCTTCTTGATCTTATTATTAGTAATCCACCGTATTTTGATGCGGTCGATATGACGCGCAGTGCTTTTGTTCGTCAAACGACACAGCGCAGCGTGGCACGCCACGAAAGCTTGCTGACGCCCCATGCGCTTTTTACGTTTAGCGCAAAACAGTTAACAAATAATGGCGAATTGTATTGTGTTTATCCGTATAATCGCGCGCCTTTCATTCTTGAAGAAGCAAAGCGGTGTGGGTTACATGCTTCAAGATTGATGACGGTAAAACATGCACTAGCATCACCGCCCTATTTAATGGCGTTTTGTTTTAGTAAAAGGGAAGGCGGTACAAACAAGGAGGTATTAATTATTCGTGACGAAAACGGCGACTATACCGCTGCTTATAAAACACTATGTCGCGATTTCTATTTACGGTTTTAAGTAGGTGTATTGATTATGACACTGTTAATTGCTGAAGCGTTTGGCGCTTTAGCGGTAGTGCTCAACTTTTTGGGTTATCGGCAAAGCAATGTCGACCGGTACCTTTTCATTTCAGCTTTTGCGTTATTATTCTTAAGCGCACACTTTTTTATGCTGGACGCCATGGCAGCAGGTGTTGGCACACTGTTGGCGGGTCTTAGGAACTTTATTGCCATAAAAAATAGAAGCAAACCTGTTTTGTTTTTCTTTATCGGCGCCAATGTTTTCTTCTTGTTGTATGAGTGGTTTGTTCTGAATCATGATTGGAACATTTTCATTGCCTATGCGTCTTCGCTTATTTTCACGGTTGGCTCTGTTGTATTGCGAGATGTTCATGTAATCAGGCGTACTTTCCTCGTCGCCGAATCGTTAGGGCTTATCTATGCCATATCGGTGGGCAGTATTTTTGGAACGGTTTTCAATATAAGTAACTTAGTTAGCATTCTCTCGACCTTAAAACGCACCAAGCCTGTATGAAAAGTGTTCTAAAGTACAATGGTTAACTTTTAAAAAACTACGTATCATTTTTAATAACGCGGTATTAACGCGCTCATTTTAACTTTTGTTTCATATTAGTACTCTCCAAGCATTATATGAGTGGAGTGTTATGGAAGTGGTAGTTACGTTGTCTAATAAAAGCGCAAATCAGCACGGACGCGCTACATCTCAGGATGAACACAATACAGTTTCTTTGGTTACTGCTAACACGCACTCGCATATCAACATGTGGAGAAACCGACTGTTTCAATTTTTAAAAGTGGAAAAAAAGCTTTTAAAAATGAGGCGTCTGCGTAAAATAACAGCAGTTATTAATATTACGACCATAGTATCGCTGTTATTTTCGATTTATACATCGCCTACATTGTCACCAACTGTTTTTGTTGGTCTTAACGTAGTGTTGTGTACAGGGCTTATTTTGTACCCGGTATGGCACTTACTTGCGAAAGATTGCCATCGTATTCGAGACGATTTATCTTCGCGTTTTTACGCCAGTAATCACGAGCTCGATTTTGCCGAAGACAAAGTGAGTTTAATTGACCGAGCGAGCTATGATGTTATTACGTTCATTAGCGTCTCGGATATAAAACTTGGAAGACAAGCAAGCTAGGTCACATCATCACAGCCGCTATGTAGCGGCGCTTCTGCTTGCGGCATTTACCATTGGTGCACTTCTCCTGGCGCCGATGGATGCTTCAGGACAACTTATTGTCTCCTTCATTATTCTCTTCATTATTTCATTGTGCAGTAAAGAAGCAGAGTCACATCAGAAACATAAACACTTCTTTAGAGTTTTAGCGTTACTGTTAGGTGTAGGCTTAACCATCCGCTATCTCCTATGGCGTGGCATGTACACTATCACTGCGCCAGATATTGTTTCGCTCGTTGCAGTATGGTTACTGTTTTTGGCCGAGTTATACGCTGGGTTAACCTCTGTGCTTGGGTGTATTGTTAATGCTTTTCCGCTGGTGCGGCCGTCGTTAACGCTCAATAACATTGCGTTGAGTTCGCTTCCCACAGTCGACGTCATGGTGCCAAGCTATAACGAGTCTGAAGAGATATTAGAAATCACTCTTCGTGCTGCAAAAATGATGTCCTACCCCGCCGACAAGTTGCATATTCATTTGTTAGATGACGGGGGAACCGACCAGAAAATAAATCAATCCAATACAGCGTCGGCAGATAGCGCAAAAGCGCGGCGTGCATCATTACAGCGGCTTTGCGAGCGGCTTGGCGTAACCTACCATACCCGCGCTAAAAACGAATTTGCAAAAGCCGGTAATGTGAACAGTGCTATTGGCAATACTACGTCAGACCTTATTGTTATTTTAGATGCCGATCACGTACCTACCAGTGACTTTTTAGACCGTACCGTGCCATGGATGATAAAAAAGCCGAACGTGTTTTTGGTTCAAACCCCGCATTTTATGGCCAACCCTGACCCTGTCGAACGAAATTATTTCTCTGCATTTACGCGAATGCCATCAGAAAACGACATGTTCTACGGCACCATTCAAAAAGGTTTAGATTACTGGTCGAGTTCATTTTTCTGTGGTTCTGCTGCGCTTATGCGCAGAAAGCACCTTGATTTGGTTGGTGGGATTTCTGGTGAATCTATTACAGAAGATGCTGAAACTGCCCTCGATTTACATAAAATGGGTTACGAGTCGGTTTATGTTGACCAACCTATGGTAAGCGGTTTAGCGCCGGAAACCTTTGATGCTTTTATCCAGCAGCGAATGCGTTGGGCGCAAGGGATGACGCAAATTCTCCTGCTCAAAAAGCCGTATAAAGCAGAGGGATTGAAATGGTACCAACGGGTAGGCTATATGAGCTCTATCATGTTTTGGTTATTCCCGTTTGCCAGAATAGTATTCATGCTTATGCCTCTGGCATATTTAGTGTTTGGTTTACAAGTTTACCATGCGTCGTTACTTGAGATTTTTGCGTTCACCATCCCTCATGTTATTGCCACCTACACGTTATCGACCATGCTGTTTGGTCGCACACGATGGCCATTGGTGTCAGAGTTATATGAAATCTTGCAATGCGCATTTACGCTCAATGCTATTGTGAAAGTGTTTTTGCGGCCACGGGCCCCGTCTTTTGTAGTTACCCCTAAAGGGGAAAGTTTAGACAAGACATTTGTGTCACCATTGTCGAATGTATTTTATTGGCTAATTGCTATATTAAGTTTTGCGACTGTTTTTGGTGTGTTCAAGTATTTTGCTGAACCATTAACCCGAGAGCTTACTGTTGTTGTGTTACTTTGGAATGCGTTCAATTTATTACTGTTACTTAGCGTAATGAGTGTGCTGCTGGAACGTAAACAGATAAGAAGCCAGTCGCGCTTACCTGCTAGCGACAGCGTTATGTTAATGGGCGGCGATGGACAATTGCATAGAGGCGAGCTCGTCGATTTATCGGTTGGCGGTGCCCGCGTGATGATAAAAGGTGATGTCCCTACGTTTGAAAAAGCGAAATTGTCTGGATGGTGTCACGCGCTGCAAAAAACAGTAACATTAAACATTGATATTCTTAATGCCGATAGTAAAAGTAATCTGCTTCGTGTTCGATTTATGCCAGAGACCGACGAGGAGGAAAATGATGTCATTGCCTTTAGTCTGTGTGATAGCCGTCGCTGGAAGTCTTTTCAACGCAGGAGAACACGTCAAATATCCTATTGGTTTGGCGTTAAGCATGTTTTGAATGTGGGGCTCAAACCCACGTTAATCCATTTGTATCATCTGTCAGGGCGTTTGCTGCGCCAAGTGACAAAAAAAGTTGGGTTTGCTAAGGAAAAATAATGATAAGAATAATAACGCTTCTTTTTGGTTTTATGTTACTGAGCGCGAATAGCATTGCGGAAACTAAAACGTATCGGCTTACCGATTTTTATGGTGAAGGTATCGCACGCATGCAAGGGAAGGCGGCAAGCACGGATATTGCCATTCCTTTGTCTCCGAACAGCCAAGTGGTGCGTTCTACGTTGACGCTAAATGTTGTTAGTTCGCAAGCGCTTATAAAAAAACGTTCTCAGCTTTTTGTGCGGTTTAATAATGCCACCATCGGGCAGATTGCATTTGACCCTGACCGTCCTAGTTTAACGTCTGATATCGTTATACCGACAGAGTTATGGCGACCGGGGTTTAACCAACTGACACTTGCGGTAAGCCAGCATTATGCGAACCAATGTGTAGACGGCAGTGCGCCAGAACTGTGGAGTGAAATAAACGTTTATAACTCTACACTGTCAATTGAAACCAATAAAGCGATAGATACGCTAGCACTGCGGGACCTAAGCGGGTTCTTTCACCCAGGCATTGGCGGTCAACGAAATGTCGAGATTTACAGTGACATTGATGATGCCAGCGTAACCAAAGAAAAAACGCTGTCGTTAGTGGCTCAAGCCCTAGCACTGAGGAACCAATATCAACCCCTTGCTATTGATGCATTACCGCTTCCCAACGAACATGTTCTTCCCGATGTTGCTCAGGCGTTTGGGGCGAGTGACGAGGGGTTATCTACGTTTTGGAGTGAATCAAACATTGAAAGCTATGAGACATCATCATGGTATCGTGCTGAAAGAAGCGCCAATGTTCATGTTCTCGTAGGCACTGAGCAAGCGCTTTCGATGTTGTTAACGGATGATGTTATTAATGACATTAAAGGGCCTTTCTTGCATGTTGAACGTACACCGGCATTTCGCGTGAAAGGCGAAACGCTTGTTCAGCCAGCCTATCGCCTCATCGTTAGTGGAGATACCCCTGAGCAGGTTTATGAAGCGGCTCGAAGCCTGGCATTGCAAGACGATGCATTGAATGCCACGAATAATCTTATTGTGAATTCGCAAAGTAATGCGTTAGCAGACGTTATTCAAGTAACACAGGTTGTCTCTCCGGATGAGCACTACACCTTTGAGGACTTAGGGTTTACCAGCGAACGATTTAGAGATGAAGGCGACTTTAATAAGCGAATGACCCTTCGCCTTCCTGCTGACTTTTATGTGCCTGAAAATGCGAGCGTTAAGTTTTTACTTGATTTCGGCTATGGTGCGGGTTACGGGCCAGGTTCAATCATGAATGTGAGCGTTAATGACGAATTAGTACACGGCTTGTATTTAGGTAATACCAACGGTGAAGCATTTAGGGACTACGAACTAAATATTCCTGCGCGCTTTTTCCGTGGAGGCATCAACAATATCGATTTTTCTGTCACGATGCGTGCACCGTTAGCTGGGGTTGAGTGTGATGACGTATTTGGTTCACACCTTATCTTTCAGTTGAATAACACCTCTAGCCTTACACTCCCTAAAGCTGGTCATGTTGCCATTCAGCCCGATTTACGCCTGCTTGGTGAAACGGGATATCCATTTGCCCGCTATGCGAGCGCTCCTCAGTCTCATATTGTGCTCCCGTCTAATGACTTTCTTAGCGCGGCATTAACACTGGCTGGAAAGTTTGCACAGTCTGCTCGTGCCCCGCTGTTGAACCTAGATGTTACTATGCAGTCGACAATACCAGAGAATGGAACGAGCTTTTTACTGGGTACACCAGACACCCTCAGTAAGGTTGAACAAGAGAGTTTTGCCTCTGCTATTGGCGAAACAAACCGCTGGCCTTACCGTTTACAAAATACTTTGTACAACCGCGTTCGTAACATCGCTAGCGATAAGTCATTCAAACAAATGCGCGCCGATGGCGTGACCATACAAACCAATGAATTAGGCCCACTTGCAGTACTTATTGCCGAAAAATCACCACATAATTCAAAAACAGACACGGTGTTTTTAATGGCGGCGCAAACGCCTGAACTGTTAACCGAGCGTGTTCATGATTTAGTGAGTTTGTCGATGTGGGGACAATTAGCGGGTGATTTCTTTGTTTGGGATAATGCGCTTACCCCATCTTTAGTGATGCAAGTAAACGACAAGTTCGAGATGGGTGAAGCAAATAGTCGTTGGCTAACACTTCGTTTATGGTTATCGAATCACCCTTGGTACTGGCTTGTCGGCTTCTTGTTTTCGGTCTTCATGCTGAGCCTTATTATTTATCTGCTGCTTAAAAGAAGAAATAAAGAAGTTCAGGCGTCATGGGACTAACACCGTATCTTGGTAAGTGGCGCTGGTTCCACGCGCTGTTTATCTGCGTTTTTGTGATTTCAGGTTGTACCCAACCCGACGATAATGCGTTTAAACGGCAGTTTATCGCCTACAGTGCTTTGTTTATTGACGATGGACGGGTAGTCGATACCGGCAATAACAATGTTTCGCATAGTGAAGGGCAGGGGTATGGTCTTTTATTTGCCGTATACGCCAATGAACAACCAACGTTTGACGCATTATGGGCGTGGACGAAAGCTGTTTTGCAACGAGACGACGGACTTTTTCATTGGCGCTTCACGCCATGCGCATCTAATGACAAGCGCTGTATTGATGATCCCAATAATGCTTCTGATGGAGATGTTCTCATTGCATGGGCACTACTTCGTGCCTATGAAAAGTGGGGCAACACAGAGTATCGCAGTGCGGCAAATCAGATTGTTGCTGCAATTGAAAAAAAGCTCATTGTTGAGTATCAAGGCTACACCCTTCTGCTGCCAGGTGAATATGGCTTTAGCAATGACGATGGTGTGCAAATTAACCTGTCCTATTGGGTATTTCCTGCCTTCACTGCCTTAGCAACAGCGTCGACTAACCCAAATATTTGGAAGCAGCTAGCCGAAAGTGGTGAAGTCCTTATTGATGATGCCCGTTTCTCAGAACATAACTTACCCTCTGATTGGGTTCGTTTAACACCTTCAGGAATAACATTAGCCAATACTATTTCACAAGATTATGGTTTCAATGCGGTTCGTATCCCTCTTCATTCAGCGTGGGGAGGACTCACGTCGTCGCCAATTTATAACGACTTGGCACAGTGGTGGAGCAAGCCTAATACGCCTGCAACACTAAATCTAGTGAACTCGACAGCGTCAGAATATCTCATGACGCCGGGTATGTTAGCCGTCGAGTCTGCGGTAAATACACTAATTTTCGACAAGCCCTATAGCCCCGCTAACATCACTCGGCGTGTGGACTATTATTCGGCAAGTCTTATATTGCTATCTACCATTGCGGTAGGGGATGGGCGCTAAATAATGAAGTATGTAACTATGCGAACGGCGTTAACCGCCAGTGCTGTGGGAGTATTATTGGCGCTGTGTGATATAAGCTATGCTCAGGTAAAGACCACGTATAAAGAGAATAATGTCGATATCCCCACCATTGACGAGCAAGCGCCTGATACTACCGGGCTGTGGTTTCATATTCGTAAAAAACAAGTCAAGCTGGCAAACGATGAGTTGGGAAGATTACGGGTACTATATCCTGCATGGACCGTTCCTGATGAAATTTTAAGCGCCATTTATACGCTGAATAATCCAAAACGTGTCATATCGCCTCCCACTTCGGTTGCATCTCCAGACAACCAGGCTGCTGTTATCCCTAAACCCGCGGAAGATGCTGAGCTACAAGCATTCGCAAGTCTCAGTGAAAAGAAGCGTCAGCGAGTCTCTGAAGCGCAATTTGAAAAATTATCGACATTAGCAATTTCGCTGGCCAATTTTGACTATCACATGTTGTTAGGCTGGACGGCAATTGATAAGCAATGGTGGAACAGTGCACAGCTTCACTTTGATTATGCGAGTACATTAAGCCGAAGTACATATGAGGCAAATGGCGCACAGGAAGGCTTGCGAACGATTACTGATCAAAAAGTGCAAGGCTATCTTAATAACAACGCTATTGATTCCATTGAGGCGATGTTTGGCGGTCAGGACGAGCCTTACATTAAAAGTATTGTGTCGGGAAGAGCGTGGCAATATTACGACAAGCAACACTATGAACAAGCGTTGGTGTTATTCGACGTGATTAATGATAGTGAGTCTTCATGGTTAACGTATACCGCCATGGGTGATACCGAGGCTGCAGGACAGCTTGCTTGTGAACTTGCTAATACCGAAAAGTTCGTTAAGCGCTGCGCTGATTACTGGGCACAGCAGCAAGTGCAAGCGTATGAAGATGAAGCTTATCAGACCAGCATTAACGCTGCCTACGAGCTTAAGAAAATAAGGCGTCTTACGCCAGACGAACAAGCATTGCTCGGCTGGGCAGCAAACTCCACCTCACAAGCGAGTGTAGCAATCAATGCCTTTGAAGCGGTACTGCAGGTTGACACTTCAAATAGTGATATTGCTTTCGCGCTGTATCAACTGTCACGTGACGATAATACGCAACGTAATAGGTTAGCGAAGACTTACCCTGTTATTGCAGCATTACAAGCCTCAGAGCTTCATGCATCTGCGTGGCCACGTAAGCAGTTTTTGCTCGCATTTAATACGCAAGAGCCACGGGTAACCGCGGCACAGACAAAAGATGCATTCACAGTAACCGCAGGCCTACATTCACTGTCACGAAGTGGTTTTCGCGGTTTGGGGCGCTTTGATCAACTCAATAGCTATATAAGCATTGGCGATATCTATAAGGGCGTTCGATGGCAGGTGGCATTAGATTATGGGCAGCGCTATAGCGGTGCACCTCAAGCGAATGACTGGTTTGCCGATTCACAACTTGCTCAGCCATTCGGTGGCATTACTGGGTTTGAAGATACGGGTGTGAGAGGCGAAGTAGAATACCAAAAAGAAGGGGCGACGTATTACGCTAACTTGGCGTATCGCTTTTTCGAACAACCCGTAGATGCAACGGTTACTGGCCAGCTATCTGGTACATGGTACCTCTCTAAAACGACGGTGGCTGGCACGGTTTTTCGTCAGCCTAAGCAAGATAGCTTATTAAGCAATACTGGTACGTTTAATGCTGAGCGTACTGCTCCATGGGGCTACGCGATTGAAGATGGCGTATCGATGCTCGTAGCGCACAATATTAAGCCCCTTTGGACGGTTGCGGCAACCGCCAGCGCTAGCCAAATAGGGGGAGAGTTTATAAAAGACAATAGCCAGGTTTCTTTGCGTATCGATGTTAACAAAGATATTGCTGAAGCAATAAGCCCACAACTCGACTATTGGCGTTTAGGCCCGTTCTTAAGCTATTCCACGTACGCTGATAACCTAAGTGGCTTTACTTATGGGCAAGGCGGGTATTTTAGCCCCGAGCAATTTATTAGTGTTGGCCTGTATACCGAGTTGCTTACCCTTGAAGCCAAGCATTGGCAAGTGAAGCTAGCAGGCTCGCTAGGCTATTCGCGAATAGAAGAAGGTGGCGCAGCTCGATTCCCTCTGGGGTTACCTAATAACGTTATTGATGATGAATTGTTGGGTGAGCGGATAGAGGCGAGCACGCAAAATGGTATCGCGGGGCAGTTTATGGCCGAAGGCCAGTACAGGATAACGAACAATTGGATTGTTGCAGGTTACGTCAGAAAGTCGTACGCGGTAGAGTTTGAAGATATGTCAGCGGGCATTCAAATTCGATACCGAGGTGGAAAAGGCGAGGGCGTCACGAGCGATGAGCTTATGTTGTCCTCGCCTCGGTTATCAGGCTTTGCGCTTTAATTTTCTGCGGGATAATGCAAATAACCCAGCGCCGAATAGCAACGCTGCTGATGCAGGTTCACTGACATCGATAGCACCAAAACGGTAGTTGTTAACTTGGCCAGTTGGAGGGTCGTACTCTCCGTTAGCATCAAAACTGCCGTCAGGCGAAGATAAACTTTTGACGATAAGGTTGCCGTCGATGTGCCCGTTATAAAACGATACATCGGCATAAGGAGCCAAAATGCTGCCTTTGATACCGACCGTATGAAGGTTTAACGATGTGGCGTCAACGAAGTTGAACAGGATATTGTTGGTATATAAGCCATCATGACGCTGACCAACATTATTGTCGTTGTCTCGATACTGGCCGTTTTCCCTAAAATAACTATTTTCTTCACTAAAAGCGGCGTTGAAAAAGCCCGTATCAAACAATTCAACTTCTTTGCCATAAACATTGATAATGTTATAACTGGTTGTTGAAAAGTCGAACGTTATGCTTTTACCCGGATCGCTTAAAAAGGCAGAATCTATAGAGAAAACGTTGAGATTTTCGCTGCCTTTAAAGAATATTTCATGTACGTCGGTGTCGGTATTGGTACATGCGGCATCGCCGAAGCCATCACCATCATCATCACCCCAGCAGTTAACGGTAGTAACCCCATTCGCTGCTAATTGTGAATAATCGAACGAGTGGTTTGTTACTTCATTAATAATGCCATTGAAGTCGATATTATTAACCGATACTTCTGTGCCTGTTCCATTAATTACGCTACCACTCACTTGGCTGTCGCTATCTTTAGTAAAGCCTGTTCCGTGAGTAACCGAGCCTGAAAGAATATCTGCATTCACTAGTTCTACAGATTGATTGGCGGTGATATTGCCACTCACATTATCTGATAATGTTACCGTTACGTTGCCAGCAGCGTTTATTCCACCGTTGCCAACTGCGGTTTCGCTGACGCTTGTGTCGCTGCCGCTGTTTAATGCGCCATCAAAGGTCGTTTGGGTTGCGGTAATTGTTCCACCGACGGTAGTTTGCCCGCCATGAACGTCGCCTTTGTTGTAATTAAGGTCGCCACCCACGTAAAGCGAACTGCTAGATAAATCGGTAGGTAACAAAAGACCGACATTAAAGTCGGTGACGTTAAGGTTACCACCCACAGCAAGCTTTCCCTCAACATCAGAGTTTATGCCTGTGAAATTTTCGAATATGAACGCGTTGTAATCAAACGCATTACTAATTTCGATAGGGGCAGCAACAAGGTTGAAGCTGCTTGATAATGCAAACGCCAATGCGCTTAGCTTAAAATATGAATGTTTCATTAGTCGACTCCAGTGACATCAGATTCTGGAATCACTTTTCAACATGGATTACCAGATACACCGTATTTTACGATCTGAACAAAATTCATGCATTAACGCAAGAGATACTTTAGTATTGGATTACATACGAAAAAGGCCGCCATAAAGGCGGCCTTTTATAAAAGGTGTAAGAAATTAGCCTTTCTTAACCAGAACAGATACTTTTTCGATACCTGCCACTTTAATTTCGTTCATTACTTCAACAACCGTACCGTGCTCGGTGTCTTCGTGCGCTTGAATAGCCGCAGAATCTGTGTTGTTGTTAGCAAGATATGTTTGTGTGTTTGCAACTACACGACGCACATCTACTTCACGACCACCCATAAAGATAGAACCGTCAGCATCAATACGTATTGAAAGTGCTTTAGAAGGCTGATCATTTTTGGCTTGGTTATCTTCTGGACGGTTAACGCCAAGACCTTTCTCTTTAACGAACGAGGTCGTTACGATGAAGAAAATCAACATGATGAACACGATGTCCAACATGGGGGTCATATCAATCTGAGCCTCGTCTTCGGCCGAGGTATGTTTTTTCTTTCTCATCTCGTCTTCTTTCTTCTGTTACGTTCGAGCACATTAGTATACTGCCTGTAACAAAAATAAACAGGGGTTTATACAAAAACAGTGTGCTCATTAACACTTGTTGCTGAAAAAATGCTCAATTTACACAATGATACCGCTCAATCTAAGATTGTTTGTGTGAAATAGCAGCGCCTAATTGGTAAAAATACACCATCAACGCCTCGTTGAGCGCTGTACGCAAATTACCATGAGGATAAATACCAAGTCTAGCTTCTGTAGACTTTTTTGTACCCTGCACAAGAAACGCATTTTTGAGTTCGTGATCTTGAACGTAAGCTTCAAACGATCTCGCGGCCATTTCTTGTGGCATTGCATAGTAATACATTTTTAATGCGCGATCAGCCTCTACTGATCGTACTACGTACTCATTGGGCCTGTTGTTCTGATCTAAAAACATTCGTGAAAAGCATTCGCTCAACCGTTTATTTAACGGGTGATCGATAATAGGTATGTTATCTAGCCAAGCTTGTGATGCAAAGCTACCAGGCCCCACCTCTGTAAACATGCGGGGTGCGATATAATGATCAAAAGCGTGAAACCACTCATGGGCCAGTGCTCCAGCACCGGCATTTTTAGCTAATGCCAATTGTTTTTTTGCACTGTTATAATGTGCACTAGCATGTTTCTGTCCTCCACTACCAAACGCAAGTGACAGCGATCCGTTCAATGAGATCACATTCTCACTCACGTTCAAAATTTCTGCTAAGTCGTATAACGCGTCAAAAAAAAGATTTGCTGCGATCTGCTGCTCTTGGGGGGTTACCCATCGACCAATGGTAATGGTCGAGAAGTTGAACAATTTGCGAATATCCTGAAACGTAACGTCAGCGCCGTCACGATGGCTAGGGCCATTTCGGTAAAAATGTTGATGTAGTCTTGAAGGACGGGAATCTTGGCTCATTTATAAATACTAGCACGGTGTGAAGGTTTTAGACGACAGCACTATATACAGCGCTATTTTAATGCGTAGGCATCATACAGCAATATATTGTCTTCATTATTACTTAGTTAATGAGCACTTAATATGTCTATCCCCGTTACATCTTATTAATTTTTAGACGATTTATACAGATAAATTGATGTTTCTTAGTACTTCGTTACTTTCGCCGCGTGATGTTAATAATTTACAAATAGTCAGTAATCTTTACTCATCGCTTACTTTCCGCACTTATTACATAACTTACTAATTTCACTTATTTTCTATATCCCACAGGGGATATCGCCTCATTTTCGACATTGGTTCTTTTCTTGCAAAGTAACCTTGAAACAAATTTGTATTAGCTTGCCAAAGGTATTGGCAGCATTTATGTCAGCGCTAGTTGTATCGGCACTTGATATACCACTATTAAGCAACAGGGAAATATTATGAAGAAGCAACTTATAGCAGCAGGAATACTTGCAGCGACCTCAATGTCAGCCAATGCAGCCATCATCACCCAAGAAGTCTCTTTCGGTCAACAAGGTAGCCCCTTTGATATTGCAGAAGTGTCGCCACTGTCTCAAACATTATCGCTAAACGCTTTTGACGCATCGCTAGGTACATTAAATGCAGTAAACATTATGGTATTCGGTCAAATTGACAGTGAAGGTACGTCGACAAATGGCAGTACTGAGCCTGGCCGCACTGACGTGGAAATCTTTTTAGCATCTAACTGGCAGGTTGCGAGTGATGCTGCAGATACGTTCATCTTCGAAAATGCTAATTTCATAAACCCACTCGTATCAGCGCAAAGCTCCGCGCCTGGCACGTTTACCATGCTGCCAAATGACCCATCACAGACGTTTGAATTTGATGTGACAACGGGTGAGCGTTCAGGCATGTTAGCAAACGTTGATATCGCAGCATTTCTTCAAGGTACTCCAGTAGAATTCTTATTTTCTACCGATGCACGAACCAACTTGTTCAACCAAGTACAGGGCGGTACGGGCAGCTTCAACAACGTATTTTCAACCGGTTCATGGGGTAAAGTGGCAGTTGAATTCGACTATACGCCAGATGCAGTTTCAGTATCTGAACCAGCAGCATTTAGCGCATTTGGCGCTGGCTTAGTCTTTATGTTTGCAAACAGACGTCGTTCTAAGAAAAAAGCAAACGTATAATTTATGCGTTAGCAATAACGCCGATTAAGCTGGCCCTCAATTTACAGAGATTGTGTGGTCGGCTTGATTTATACCCGTAAATTTATCATTGGAGTTATTACTCGTCTGGTCGACTCCCAGAAAGTAACAGGAATGGATAACATGTCAGCTAATAAATTTCACTCATCGTCTAAGCCACTTAAAAAAGATCAAGTGTACAACTGGTTTGATAAGCATAATGCCAATGATGATTCTCAGGCGTACATTATGAACCAACATGCCCAACAAAAAGCAAAACCTAATTTAGGGCAACGCATGTTTAGGTTCGCGCAGTCGTAAGGACGGCGCACGAAACGCCTTCTAGTTTCGAAGAGATGTCACGAGTATTGCTACTCAGCAAGACTAATAAGGAGTTGTTCACACCACGCTGCAATTCTTTCGTCTGTTTTGTCGTATTGATTTTCATCATCTAGCGACAATCCGACAAAATGTTGCTTGTCATCAGTTAGCGCTTTAGATTCGGTAAAATCATAACCTTCGTTCGGCCATAGGCCAATGATGTTGCATTCAGACGGTAATATAGCGTCATGCAGCATACCCAAGGCGTCTTGAAACCATTCACCATAACCAAGTTGATCGCCAAGGCCAAATAGCGCGATGGTTTTACCTTTTAGATTTAAGGTATGAACGTCTTCCCAGTGCGACTCCCAGTCTTCTTGAAGTTCGCCAAAATCCCACGTTGATATACCAAAGATAATGATGTCGTACTCAGCCGTTCTCGCTAAACTCACGTCTTTTATATCGTGAAGTGAAACCACCTCTTCATCAAAGAGTGCATTTAACTGTGCTTGAATTTTTTCGGCTGCCATTTCGGTATAACATGTCGTTGAACCGTAAAATAAACCAATGGACAGGGCTGAATTGCTCATCAAAAACCTCTATGTGGGGCTAGTCGTCTTCATTTTGCGGGAATTCTACCTCTTTACCGTTACTCAACAAAGCTTTGCAGGTAACCGATGAAGTATTGTGTGAAATATTTAATACACCTATGGCACTGCCATTAAGCAGCTCGCCTCGCCCAATACTGGGTTTTCTTGGCTTTACCTGCATGTTTCTGCGCCGCGTAAACACGTTTAAAATAGATGATGGACCATATAGCGCGCGATTCAATCTATCTAAGTTACGAATTAGTTTGTCGGGAAAGGCATTTTTAAGGCCACTGCAGGTAAATTGGGTAATGTGAGGGCTATTTCTTCTAAAGCGAAGTGTCACATCGTAAACAAACGAATAGTGAACATCGCCTGATAAGATAATGAACTCTGGTGGCGTTTTATAGTGGCGAAATATATTCAGCATCACGTTCGCGGTGCCTTTGTGTGCCATCCAGTTTTCAGCATCGACGGTAAGTGCCTTTCCAAAAAAAGTGAACAGTTTTTGAATAGCTTCAATGACTTTAACGCCATAAATTGGCGCAGCAGACACCACGATAACCGCCTCTTTGCCAATGATGGCCTGCTGAAATTCACACAGTGCTTCCCAATCCATTAACCCCGATGGCTTATTCGGCTTCGACTCAGAGCGCCATCGACGTGTACGGGTATCAAGTACTTCAATTTGTGGCGTGGTATGGATTCGATAATCCCAGTCTTCAAATTCAAACAAGGTGTCGATAAATGTATTTCTGGCGTCGCCTGAGTTTATTGCCAACATATCCTTAGCAAGCTTAATTAAAGTTGCACACTTTTCCGGTGCATTCCCCCAACCTTGACACAGTAAGTAACCGGTTAACGCATTGCCAATCATGCGCTTCGAAAACGGGTTAGCATAGACTTCTTCTTCCCATCCACGGGTAAGATTCCAATCATCGGTAACATCGTGGTCATCGAAAATCATATAGGTTGGAATATGGGCAAGCGCGCGCTGAACTGACGGGAGTGAGGTGACAAAATGCTCAATAACACCTTGTTCTTTTTTAAAGTTATCGCGGTGTATTGTGTCAATATCGTTAGCATTAAATGTAACGTATTCCCAAAGTTCAGACGACCATACAAGCAAATACATGGCAAGTACTTCTGCGCCGCTTATTAGGTGGTTTTGCGCGTTTACAGAGGTAAATACGGGTTTCTTTTTCGCGCCAAAAAATAACCCTGATAGGGCCGTATTGGTCGATACGCTGGGTAGCATTTGTTCGCGTTCATAAAAATTATGCGCATGTGAGGCAAGCTCAGATGAATGTGATACCACTGCACCTTCAAGGGGTTCCTCAAACAAACCTAACTGTGTTATTACCTGTTGAATGGCTTGAAGCGTCGGGCCTGCCACATCATCGGCGTAAATTTGGTCCCCGGTCATTAGTAGTATGTCCGGCCGCTTTGACGCTGAAGCGAGTGACTGCTCAATCAGTGTGTCTACTTGCGCAAGTGCATCGTCACCATCGTAATGTGGTTTCCTGCATGACCCATGTAAGATGGTTTCAGGGCTTGGGGCGAAATGGAATGTAAGCGCTGATTGGTTTTTATATTTCAGCGTTTCTTCGCGCTTTTGCCACGATGTCTGTTCTTCATAGCTATCGAATACTATCGAATACGAAATTGCAGATAAGGGCGTGAATGTGTTTTTGCAGTGAATACTTACTAACTGTATGAAAGCTTTTTCACCAACCTTAAGGCAAGTTGCGCTTTGCTCACCGTCGATAGTGTTATCTGCCTGAGTCAATGCTATTGTCGGTGTACTAGGCACACTTGTGACGAACCAAATATGGCAGGCATTTTTTTCAACACGACGTACAATAGGGCCGGCTATAACAGTAGGTAGTGGCTGCATTGTAGAGGAAAACTCCCTTTTGGGCATTGCTTAGCCTATTGATACGTACCTTACTATTTTTTGTTTAAAAACGGTATGGTCGATATACTTGCTTACATAAAAAGGGCGCTTTAGCGAACGATGGTGCGCCGCTTGTTGTTAATACTTACTTTAGGAATGTACTACCTATGTTTACACGTGCTAGTTGTCTTATTTTGGCGGTTCTACTGTTATCAAGTTGTAGTGACGCCAAAACACAGCTTGATGATACTAACGTGACGGTCGCGCCAGTCAGTGAAAATAGCATACTGACATCGGTTGGAACGTGGATTAAAGACAAAGAGGGTAAAGTAATGTTAGACCCTCAAACCTCAGGTCTCATCAATGTGAACGGGCAGCTTGTTACTATTGCTGACGGTAGTGCTGTAGAAATGCAACAGAGAAAGCTGCACACCATCAACCCATCGAATGCTGAATTAGTTGCGAGTAGTAAGGTATTTTCTATGGCTACGAGGGTGTCTCGCAGTTGTTTCAGTAGTTATTTAAAAAATGCGCCAGACTTTGAAGCATTAGCAACAGACCCTGTTGACAATACGGTTTTTTATACGGTTACCGAAGATGCAACGAGAACAGGTGCGCTGTCGCCGCGATGCGAAAAGGCGTATGAGAACACAGGGTCTACAGACTACCCAACACTGTTGGTGCGTTTAAAAGTAGGAGAGGACGGTAATATTTCCATGACACATGTTAGGCCACTTCAATTCCCACTTGAGCTAAATGTTGGGAATTTCCCCAACGATGGCATTGAGGGTATGGCGATGGCGGGTGATGGAACACTTTACCTTGGGCTTGAAAAAGATACCGCTGGCCAACCGCGTATTTTTACAGTCGACATGTCTGATACATTTTGGGAGAGCAAAGAATTTGCGGTTGTTGAAGCGCCCTCTTTAAAACTACCCACGTTTTCGCAGGGCAGTCACCCTATCAACGGGCTAGTACTTTACACGCCGGATGACGCGACTTCATATTTACTAGCCGCGGCACGCAACGACAATGAACTATGGATTATCGATACCACGGGTAAAAAAGCCGCCAAGCGTATTGCCTTGTCGTTTGAAGTAGAAGCGCAAAATGGTTGCACTGCCTATGTGATGGATAACGCATCGATAGAAGGCCTCGCGATTATTGACAACACGTTATGGCTCATCAACGACCCGTGGAAAAAGAACTACCTTAAAAATATAACGTGTGAACAGCAATCGGCCTATTATGAAGCCTCTGCGCCGTTATTATTCTCACTGCCGCTAAATGCGCAATGGTTTAACTAACGGTACATCATACGCTTTCAAAGCACAAAAAAGCAGCACTAACATATCGTTGATGCTGCTTTTAGACGTACCCTTTTAGCGCTTATTCTGTTCGTAAGCGAGAGGCGAAAGTCTTTTTAAACTTCGCAAGCTTTGGCGCAACAACCATTGAACAATACTGATTTTGCGGGTTGTTTTTAAAGTAATCCTGATGATATGCCTCAGCTTCGTGATAATTGTTAAGGGCCGTCACTTCAGTGACAACAGGGTTCGGCCAAATTTCTTCTTTCTCGATTTCGGCAATAATGTTTTCCGCTGCGCTTTTTTGCGCGTCATCGTGATAGAAAATAGCACTGCGGTATTGCGTGCCTACATCATTACCCTGACGGTTTACCTGCGTTGGGTCGTGAAGTGCGAAGAAAATCTCAAGGACTTCTCTATAACTTATCTTGTCTGCATCGAATGTAACCTGTACCACTTCAGCGTGACCGGTATTTCCACTGCATACTGATTCATACGTTGGTGAGGGCGCGTCGCCGCCCGCATATCCAGATAACGCTTTTACTACGCCATCAACGCTATTAAACGCTGACTCAATACACCAAAAACACCCACCACCGAGTGTCGCTACTTGTAAATTTGCCATTATGTAAATCTCTCTGTTGCTATGCAGTGAGTGTGGGTTTGCTTAACCCTAAACTCAAGTCATCCAAGCCGTTTTTTTTAGCGTATTAACGAATAACAAATAAAATTACGCATGTTTAATGAGTAATCCCCTTTTTTACTGCGTATAGAGTGATAGAGATTGAAAATAAATCACGCGCCTGTGTTTGCGTTTGGTGTAGTAATTACAGTGCACTTTAGCACAAGCGACTAAAATACAGTGATTAATAGTAGAGGTTTCACATGATTATTTTTTATGACAGCTATTGTCCTTTGTGCATGGCGGAAATGCGCCACCTCAAAAAACGAGACAAAGCTGATTCATTAACGCTGGTTGATATTCAAGACCCTGGTTTTTCTGCTGAATACCCAAACCTTGATTATGATGCATTAAATGCCCGTATTCATGCCATGCTGCCAAATGGTGAGATAATCACAGGGTTAGACGTTACGCATCAAGCGTGGAAAGCAGTTGGAGTAGGGTGGTTATATGCACCGCTTAGGTGGCCCGTCATTCGGATTTTTGCAGACTGGTTTTACACTGTTTTTGCACGCCACCGCTATACTATTTCTTATCTACTAACAGGCAAAAAACGCTCTTGTGCCCGCTGTATACCCGGAGAACCGAATGACAAATAATACATTAATTGTTGGCGCATCAGGAGGGATTGGAAGCGCCTTGGTGTCGCAGTATGCTAGCGAAGGTGGTAGCGTTATCGCGCTAAGCCGGCGTGGTTTTCATGCAGATGACTGGTCAGATAGCGTTGAAAGTATTTCGATGGGTGAACACACCGACAGTGCAATAAAAGCCTTTTGTGAGACGCTTAAAGATAAGGGCACGAAACTTAACACGGTAGTGATAACAACCGGTGTGCTGCACAACGAAACGCTAGGTTTAATGCCTGAAAAACGTCTGGAAGATATGTCTGAGCAGGCATTAAGCACCTATTTCGCCATAAACAGTATTATCCCGGCTTTATGGTTAAAACACCTCGTGACAATAATGGATCCGCAGCATGCGACGGTGATTTGTGTCAGTGCACGCGTGGGAAGCATCTCTGACAATAAATTAGGCGGGTGGTATGGTTATAGAGCGTCAAAAGCCGCATTAAACCAGCTGATTAAAACCGCATCGGTAGAATACCGTCGTCGACTGAAAAATGCGGTATTAGTGAGTTACCACCCAGGTACGGTTGATACCTCGTTATCCGTTCCTTTTCAGAAAAACGTTAATGCGAAAAAGCTGTTTACGCCCGCCTTCACCGCTGAAAAACTGTTCCAGCACAGTAGTGAGCTTGACCGTGAACAGGCGTGTCACTTTATCGACTGGGATGGCCAAGTGGTAACTTGGTGATACGTTTCGTTGCGCGCGAATGTGCCCTAGTTCAAGACTTTTTATTTGACTGCTGTTAACATGCATTTTCGGTATGGTGCAGCGTGTTGATTTACTAGTAATAAGTAAGCAATACCACTACGTCGACGCCAATAATCTTAGCGTGTAGTAGTCACTTTTTAATAAATCGCCATCCTGAAAAACATAACAATAACTCAACAAGAGGAAGGGATATGAGCGGGGCCAGAGAACAGTTCGGATCGCGCATAGGGTTTATATTAGCCGCGGCTGGGTCAGCGGTAGGTATAGGTAATTTGGTTGGTTTTCCCGTAGGGGCTGCGAAAAACGGTGGCGGCGCATTTTTGTTAATGTACGCAGTATTCGTTTTTGCTATCTGCCTTCCGGTAATGCTTGCAGAGATGTCTGTTGGCCGTCATGCGAAAAAAGACCCACTTGGTGCTTATAGCGACATTAGTAAAAACAGTCCGAAATGGAAAATTGCTGGCTGGTTAGCCATTGCTACACCATTCATGATTTCCGTATTTTATATGGTAATTACGGTATGGATTTTTGGTTATTTAGTTGAAGCGGTAAGTGGAAACTTAGACCAATTAGCGAACCCTGACACCTTCGGCGTATTTATTAATTCACCATCCATTTTTGCCTATATGGCTATGGTTGTCGCGGTGGTGTACCTAATACTGCAAGGCGGAGTAAAAGACGGCATCGAAAAAGCGGCTAAACTTCTTATGCCATCGCTTTTTATAATGCTTATTGGGCTGGTAGTATTCGTACTTACTCGCGAAAATGCGATGGAAGGGGTGAAGTTTTACATCGTTCCTGACTTCTCTAAATTAACCGCATCTGTGGTAAATAGCGCTTTAGCACAAGCCTTTTTCTCGCTTTCTTTAGGTATGGGTATTCTCATTACCTACGGAAGTTATATAGATAAGAAATCTGATGTACCTAACTCAGCAAAACTTGTTGCGCTTATGGATACTGCAGTGGCGTTTACCGCGGGACTCATGATCCTTCCTGCTATCTTTTCATTTAACCCTGACATCAACCCAGAAGATTTAAGTGAGTCTTCGGTAGGCATGATATTTACTTATCTGCCTAGCATTTTCTTGGCGCTACAAGATTCGATAGGCTACATGGGGGCCTCTATCGTAGCGAGTTTATTTTTCCTATTGGTGTTCTTTGCCGCAATAACGTCGTTGGTATCTATTTTCGAAGTACCGGTTGCCGCGCTAATGGACGAAAAAGGCGTAAGCAGAAAGTGGGCATTGGCTTCACTTGGCAGCGTTATGATAGTACTGGCGATATTGTCGGCACTGTCTTTTGGCAAGGTAGAAATGCTAACGCAACTTGCGCATTATGCTGGGGCTGATAAGTCGCTGTTTGATATCATCCTGGATGTTTTCTATGAGACTATTTTGCCGCTTAATGGCCTTCTAATATGTATCTTCGTTATCTACCGATGGAAGAGTGCAAACTTTAATGCATCGCTAGAGGAAGGAAGTACAGGGTACAAAGGCAGCTGGTTTGAGAAGTACGTTGACGTATCGCTTAAAACGTTTATTCCATTAATTCTTCTTGTGATTTTCGTTAACACCGTAGCCGTTAAATACTTCGGTATAAGCCTATTTGGATAACAGCCAAAATACATTTCATAAATAAGCCCGCATCACAGCGGGCTTTTTTGTGTCATAGAATATGGCGTACTAATACATTGTTTTCGGATCAGCAAAGCGGGGAACCACGCCTAAGGCTTCCCAGCTATCGATGGCGTTAATGGTTTTTCCTGTTGGCGGTTTGTCGGTATCACTAAAAACAGGAGGCGGAAGCTGTTTAGCAATGGCAGCTTCATGATAGTACACGCCACGTTTCGGGTGGTTGTTACTACATAAATGAAGTGTTGTGTTACTGCACGCGCCCCCAATAATGTTAACTAAGGCGGCAACGACGTCCTCAATATGAACTAAGTTTACTTGCTTATTTCCTGCTTCCAGTGATTTACCTGACAGCGAGTTAACCGGGTGGCGATCAGGCCCCACTAAGCCTGCTAGTCGTAGAATGTTATAATGTTCAATCGTCGCTGCAATATGCTGTTCTAAGTCTACATGGGCCTTAGCAGAAGCGGTTTCAGGCATGACGGCTGATGTTTCTTTTACTTCGCGGCTTACGGCATCTCCATAGACCGAGGTGGTGCTGATGAATACAACCTTTGCAACACCGGCTAGCTTTGCATCGTCGATGAGCTTTTTCATATGCCGTGTAAAGTCATCAAGCTGGGTATTGCGTCTGCCGGGTGGAATGTTAAGGACCAGCGTTGCGCCCTTCAAAGCATGCAGTAAAGCCTCACTGTCTTCGCCAAGTGAAAAACGTATGCCTTGAATACCCTTGCTTTTAAGTGTTAGTAATTTTTCATCGCTTCGCGTTGTGGCCGTAAGCGTGCTGGTAGGTAACAGTGATGCTGCTAAATGGCGGCCAAGCCATCCATACCCACATATCACAACGTTGTTTGACATAAGCAAGCCTCTTTGAAAAAAATGCGTTTGAACAATATGTGACGTTAAGCATACCATTAATAATCAAAGTGATATGCAAACACAAAAAAGCGAGGCTATGCCTCGCTTTATATTACATTGTCATGGCGCCCATTTTCACAAGGCTACATTTTCATTTCTGAACCGTCGATGTCTAAAAGGTTTAATGAATCTAACCCCGGAATATTTGCGGCCATTTTTGATTCTGCATAATCGGCTTGTTGCAAGACCTCACACAGTGCGTGACCTTTTTCTTCAAGCGACGCGGCCTGAGTCTCAATTCTATGTTCGATTGTCTCGCCAAAACGCTCCATTTTTTGTTCGAATGCATCCATATCGCCGCCTTCCCACAACATTTGTGTGCCAAGTGCAACGAGGATATGCCCCATCGATTTAGCCACTAATGACTCAATTTCTTCTTCAAATTCTGCTTCCCAGCTTTCATCAAACCAGCCCGGCTCATCAAAGCGTGTTGAATCTACATAAATATCGCCGTTCTCGTCATAAAACGAATGGTTTAGCTTGTCGTTTAACGATGCAAATAGAGTATCAAAATCATCAGTGATCCCAGAGTCTGCCCCAAGCAACTCACCGAACACCTCAGTAACGGCGAGGCTAGCGATGGCTAAACCTTCGCTTGCAATGTTCAATGTCATCGGGATCGCGGTGTCGATATTGTCATAATAGGTCGATACCCACGCTTGTTGATCGCGGTCCAAATCAGCTCGTTCGCCATTAATGGTAAGCGTATGGTTTTCATCAATCGAAAACGAACCGCCATTACTCATGTCGACGGTGAGTAAACCATGGTGATATTGAATATTACCATCAAGTTCCATGTCACAACTTGTATCATGCGCAAAAGCCGAAGGTGCAAGCAGTGCGGTAGTTACTGCCAGTGGAAGAAGTTGCTTTGCTTTCATTTTGAATATCCTTTTAACGATGCCATTAGGCTACATTCTTTATATTCTGTGCGGCGTACCAAACACCTTCATCATGAGGATGTGCTCCGTCACAGATTTGTAATTAGTATTGATATAGCAACCCTAATGCCAAAATAGAAAAATCATAAAATACAATGATTTAATTATTTTGGTGACGATGTGGTTAATGTGGCTTTCTAAAAAATTGGTTAAAAATTTAACTTAGTAGTGAATTTGACGAAGATCAATAAGTCGTTAATGTCATGCCCAAAGATTAAATTAAACGAGATTGAGCATGTTCAAAAACTTTTAATTCGTGCATAATACGCCCAGAAATTTTAAGGGGTTAAGAGAATGACTGATTGGATTAACGCACTAACATTTGGTGTTGCACTTCTCGCCTTCGCTCTGGGGCTTAGCAGCATTATTATGGGCTTTTTAACAACTGAAACCGGTCCTAAAGGTATGCAGGAAAAAGTGGAATATGGCTTTTTCGGTGTGACAGGCTTAGTCGTTTGCTTAGTGATGGGTTATGCATTGGCATAACGGCATTTACGTGCATGACATAAAAAAACCGGCTTTCTATTAGCCGGTTTTTTTGTATCTGAAATTAGCCCTATGAGTTACTGTGACTCTTGATTCGCTGTATTCACCGAAGCAGTGTACTGCTTAGATAGCAGCGCGATGTGTCCATCTCGTTGGTAAGCGTTTAAATCAAATAGCGATAGCATTGCCATAACATGATCAAATATGTCCGCCTGTACTTTCTCATATACTACCCAGTCTTTCTGTGCACTGAAGCAATATAATTCAAGCGGTAACCCAAGTTCGTTAGGCGGTAGTTGCCTAACCATCAGCGTTAAATCTTGATTAATATCGGGGTGTTTACGAAGGTAAGCTTCTAGGTAAGCGCGAAACGTACCGATGTTTGTAAGACGTCTGCTGTTTAGTAAGTCTGACTCATCTATTGAGCTATCTTGGTGATAGGCCCTTAAGTCACGCTTTTTCTTCTCAATATAGTCTTTAATGTAGCGGATGTTTGAAAATCGGTTCAGCATTTCGTTGTCACATAGCTTAATACTATGAATATCGATATAGACAGCGCGTTTTATTCTTCGCCCCCCAGATTCCTGCATACCGCGCCAATTTTTAACCGCCTCTGTGGTTAAGCTGTAAGTAGGCAACGTAGAAATAGTCTTATCCCAGTTTTGTACTTTTACGTTGGTAAGTCCAATCTCTAGAATTTCACCGTCTACCTCATATTTGGGCATGCTTATCCAATCACCAGTATTAAACATGCGGTTCGCGGCAATTTGAATACCTGCAACAAACCCCAGTATGGTATCGCGAAAAATAAGCAGCAATACCGCAGCGATGGCAGTTAGCCCGGATACAAGTATAAGGGGGCTTCTATCAACAATAAGTGAAATACTGAATAAAATAGTAAGAATGGCGACCGTGAGCTTCGCAACTTGAATGAAGCCTGTTATTGGCGCACGTCTCGAAAACGCCGACGCGTTATAAACATCCTCTATGGTACTTAATAGGGCAAAAATACCTAGTAAGCCGCTGTATAACATATAAAGCTGAGAGCCTTTTATTAGCATGCCCTGCAGTAACGATTCTTCATGGATGAGAACTGGCGTGATAAGAAAAATAAACAGTGCAGGGAACAGGTGCATTAATCGGCGGAAGAAGCCATGGGTCTGTAGCGCGTTGTCCCACCGGTTGTTTGTGCGTGTAACCCAAGATGCAATTTGAGGCCTAACGACAAGCCTAGCAAAGAAATAAATAATGACAGAGACAAGAATTATCGAACTGATTGCCAAGGCATTGTAAAGCGGGCTGTCCGCTTCAATCGTTGGAAAGAAACGAGTAATAATATTAACAAAGGTGTCGCGTAACGAAGAACTCACTTCCATCTTTATGACTCCAGTAGCTTTTTAATACGAGCATCTTTGTCTTTCCACAGGCCGTTTAGCCAATTTTGGAAATACACACGAAACTCATCATCGCTTCGTTGAGTATCTTGTTGAAGTTCAGGTATTGGCGTAACGCTCACGTCTATGATGATTTTTGTCATCTTCCCGCTTAGCATTTCCATCATAGGGTGTTTCTTGTTCTCGGGGTACAACAAAGAGATATCCAGCACATTAGTAAACAAGTCACCCATAGCGGCCAATGTAAATGATACACCTCCTGCTTTCGGCGGCAGTAAATTGGTATACGGGCTTTGCTTAGCGATGTGTTTCTCTTGTGTAAAGCGTGTACCCTCCACAAAGTTGATTACAGTAGTAGGTACGGTTTTAAATTTCTCACAATACTTTTTGGTGGTTTCTAAGTCTTTACCCTTTTTGTGAGGATATTTTTCGACGTATTTTTTAGTGAAACGGTGCATGAAAGGCATGTCTAACGCCCAGGCGCCTAGGCCAACAAACGGTAACCATATAAGTTCTTTCTTTAAAAAGAATTTAGGGGCGGGAATACGGTATGTGGCAAATTCGATTAGCAACACAATGTCTAAATAACTTAAGTGATTTGCAATGATTAAGTACCAGCGGTCTTTTGCAAGTTCCCCGTGAACGGCACATTCAATATCCACATTATTAAATAAACGAATAAGTATTACGCTGATACGCCCAAAGCTGAACATAAGGGCATGCATCACAGTATTCCACCATGTCCTTACTCTGCCGTTCGGAATAACAAGCTTTACTAATCCAAACAGAATAATTAATCCTCCCCAAAGCGCGAGGTTGGCGATTTGAAGTGAGGTATGAATAACAAAAATAAAAGGCGCGAGTACTGCACGAGTCATAGTGATTTCTTTGTTGCGTTAAATGAGGTTAATAATTCATCTTTTTGATGCCAACGTTCGTTTAGCCAGCGCTGAAAACGAGCACGAACTTCAGGGTCATCAAAATAGGCGTCGCTGTAATAGCCGTTGTCTATAATGTCTTTGATGGGTGTTACGTCAATATGCACGCGGATGTCTCTTACCTTGCCACTAACAAAGTCCCAAAATGTAGGAATGCCATGAGGGTAGTGGATAGTCACATCGATAAGTTTATGCAGCTGTGTGCCCATTGCTGACAGCACAAATGCTACACCGCCTGCTTTCGGTTTTAATAAATGAGAAAATGGAGCACTTTGCCTGCTGTGCTTAGCGCCAGTGTAACGCGTACCCTCTACAAAATTCATAATGCTTACCGGTTTAAAACGAAAACGCTCGCACGCTTTACGCGTGGTTTCCATATCTTTACCTTTAAGGTGAGGATGTTTAGCAAGAAAAGACTTTGAATAGCGTCGCATAAACGGAAAATCGAGTGCCCACCACGCCAAGCCTAAAATAGGCACATAAATAAGCTCTTTCTTGAGGAAAAATTTTAAGAATGGAATTTGTCGATTGAAAACCCGTTGCAATACAAGAATATCTACCCACGATTGATGATTGGCAATCACCAAATACCAATCTTCACGAGTTAATTTTTCTAACCCAGTAACATGCCACTGTGTGCCACCACTAATACGCTGGTTCATATTATTTACGGTAATCCATGCCGTTGCGCATGCATCTAGTAGATATGAGATAAAACGGCGCCAAAGCGCTAGGGGGATCAGTTTAAAAACAGACAGCACGATAATAGGCGTTGCCCATAGTACGGTATTAACAAAATAAAAAATAACCGATATTGTGCCAATCAAATGATGGAACAGCCGTTTAATCATTGTACTTACCTCAAAAATTAGGCGCTTAGTGTAAACGAACTTGATCTAAAATCCGATAGGTCGTTTACTGATTCACATTGAAACAGCAATTTTAGTAGGAGCAACAATGGAACTTGTTAGCGAAAACAGAATCTTCGGCGGTAGACATTTACGATATACACACCAGTCTGAAGCGACAAAGTGTGCCATGACGTTTGCGGTGTTTCTTCCTCCCTTTGCGTCAAAAGAAAAGCCGGTTCCCGTTCTATATTGGCTGTCAGGGCTTACCTGTAACGACCAAAACTTCATGCAAAAAGCAGGGGCAATGAAACTCGCCGCGGAATTGGGCCTGGCAATTGTTGCGCCTGATACAAGCCCGAGAGGGGAAGGCGTGCCCGATGACAAAGACGGCGCCTACGATTTTGGTGTTGGGGCGGGGTTTTATGTGAATGCAACTCAAGCACCTTGGAATGAGCACTATCACATGTATGACTATATCACTGACGAATTACCTCGCGTGGTAGAGGCCAACTTACCGGTTACCCGCGAGCGTGCTATCAGTGGCCATTCAATGGGCGGTCATGGAGCGTTAGTAATAGGGTTACGTAATCCCAATCACTATGTGTCGGTATCAGCATTTAGCCCTATAAGTAATCCAATAGATTGCCCTTGGGGACAAAAAGCGTTAGGGCAGTACTTAGGTGATGATACCTCGCAGTGGGAGAACTACGATGCATCGGTATTAATGGCAAACAAAACCCATGCGATTCCCCTGCTAGTTGAACAAGGTACTAGCGATGAGTTTTTGCAAGAACAACTAAAGCCTCAGGCGTTAGTTCATGCGGCTCAAAAATCTGGAACGCAGCTTACGCTCAATATGCACGAAGGGTACGATCACAGTTACTTCTTTATTGCATCATTTATTGAAGAGCACATTGCGTTTCATGCCGGGCACTTAGGCTTAATTTAATAACGTTAATGACAGGAGCGCTGCCTGCTGAAAGATAGGCAACAGAGCAGCGTTTCACGGTTACAGGCAGAGTTCTTTACCTATCTCTTCTTTATCCCAACTATCAAATTTATTTCCCATATGTCCCCAACTGCCGTGATACCATGTACCATCTTTGTGATAAATCACGTGGTCACTTCCCCCCGAGCACTCAATAAGATAAGACGGAACACCACTTATTCTTCCGTTATTGCGTATTTTCTCTACCTCCCTCGCCGGTCCGTGAGAAGTTTTCGATGTATTAGAGTCGCTTGATGTAGAGTTTGACGGCGAGTGAGGAGGGGAAGAGTCCGAGTAATCGCTGTAAGCATTAGCGCTTCTTTTAGGTCTCGTTGGATAGATGAGTTCATCGTAAGTAAATACTGAGTGGACCCATTTAGTGTGCGATTTTATCTCACTAAGTTCATGAGGGGCTCTTACCGTTTGAACAAAGCGCTCAATGAGTGAAATGTCGGCTTGTGGTAATTCGCATTGATAAACATCGTAGTGGTTGATAGCCTCCGATGCGCCACGCAATGCTTGGAAAAACGTAGCGCTATCTCGACTTGACGTAGCATAATTAAACGCACATTTACCATCAAAGCGCTTGTTAAATCGGTGTCCATCTACAGATAGATAAATGTTAAGTGTCTTATTTGTGGAATATGCTTTAACACTATATTGCAAGTTTTTAACTACATAGCGAAAAATAGTTCTTTCGGTAAAGCTAGCGAGATCGAGTGTTAAATCGAGTTCAGTAAGATTAAGTGCTTTTTTATAATATGCTAATATTGGGCAATTCATATTGCATTTAGCCAGCACACTATCAAAAAAGGCTGGTAGGTCAGATTCATAAGATACTGCATAATCAAAATAGTGTGCTGCCACCTCATGATAAGGGAAATGCTTAATAACATAGTTATATTCAATAGAAGCAAAAAAGTCCCTAGCGTTGCTGCCAAAACCTGGCGTTTTTAGAAGTTTTCGATAGTTTTTCATCTCGTTACATTGGTCGCATGGGGCCAGTACCTCTTCGACAAAACGAGGGATCTCTTTTACGTTTGTAACAAGCATTGCTTGATAGCTAGATGTAAGGAACGCATCGATCCAGCCAGCCTCGATACTAGGTTTGAATATATATTTATACTCAACTGAGGTAAGCGGACTGTCAGCAAGAACTTTTTGACCATACCCAGGTAGATTGTGAAATTCTGAATAATATCGTTTACGATCACACAAGCGGCATTGTGCCAAAACATTGTCAAAGAAAGTCGGTAATTTATTAATATGATCAACAATATCGTCGTAGTATGTTCTCGTGATTAGTTTTCCATATTTTTCATTTGGTTCATTGTCTTTTTGCGTTGCAGCTTTGACGAGTATACGTTTGTCTCTTTTATGCCTAGGTGTTGCGATATAATGGAAAAAATTCGAACTTTTGATGTTAAAACTATAGACCATATCGCGCAATCGTTTTGGTATACGTTCAATTAAGCCATACTTATACGATTTTTTGTGAATAGCATGTAGGCTTCTGCGTTCTCGCTCATCAAGCCGCTCATCTTCTAAAATTTCTTTGTTTTTTAATACGTACTCAATAAGATAATTCGATAATTCAATCTTCTTATCGTGATCGAGATCAGTAATAATTTCATTGAAGTAGACATCGCGGTCATTCCCCACTATTAAATCAACACAAGCGGTTAATTGGCGTTGTTGTACACATAAATTATGTGGTGCGCTCTCACCTATTAACTCTAGTTTTGATTTGACTTCGTCTAGACTTAATTTTGCACTGATCCCCTTTACTGGCAGTGTTAACAAAATGCAAGTTAATGCAGTCAATAAGGCTCGGCTAAGCATCCTAATCTTGCTCTATCTGGTTAATCCGGTATCGCTGAAACGTTCGGCGCGTCCAGTTACAATGAATGACTTCATTCACTAAGGTTTCGTCTAAATTGCATTGTGTTTGATGAGCTACATAGAGGTTATCCTCTTCATGATATAGCCGTGTGCAAGGTAACCAGCTAAATTCAGTTCTTGAAGTGGTGTTAACTGCAATACAAATTACTGGTTTTCCAAAACGCTCATTATCAGAAGGCGACCATTTTTTATATGGTGAAGGAGAGTCATAGTTGTATGTTGCCTGCTTTATAAACCAAAGCCCATTGGTTATATTTCCGTTGTCTAATTCATGATAGAGCAAGGTACCATCTTCTAAGAAATAAAAGTCCTCGGCGTTCGATGTTAAGCGTTGGTTAACGATTAACGACTCAAGTGTGGCTCGATTTTGTATAAGCGTTTTGGCGAACGCAAAAGGTGAAAGAAAAATAACTATTATCAGCACATAGGAAGGTTTCACTTATCTACTCTCTAAGTATAAAAATTAGAGCTCGCGTAAGCGAGCCCACTTTTTTGCTATCCGTTTCGTTGCTCTCTTAATTGATTAAAGTCGTACTCACAATAACGACCAAACTTTAGCCAATCAGATGACGCTGGTTTAAAATCAGTGTTTTTTAGTGCGAATGAGCAATAGACTTCTGCCAAGACGCGCAAACTTGGTTGGCTGTTGGGGTTGTCGAAGTTTTCCAATTGAGCCAGACGTAATTTGTCTATATTAAGGTTGTCACCAGCACGCTCAGCGTAATATTTAACGACTGATATATTGTTGCCACCCACTGCCCAACTCAATAAATCGCTGCCGTCAGCATCTTTTGCAAAAAACACATTGTCCGTAGTATCGGCAAAAAAAGTTGCATTAATGCCACTATAGGCAGCTCTCATGTATGGCGTGATAGCATTATAGTCAGCTTTACTTGCCAATGATGTGTGGCCAATCTGCAAATATCTAAACGTTGCAGGTTGTGCTCCCTGTGCGGCTGCATGAAAAGCGGTCTCGCCGTCTTTATTTTTTAGTGAAAGATCAGCGCCATGTTCAAGCAGAGTCTCTATTGTATCCGAGCGCCCTTTAAAGGCTGCCATCATTAAAGGCGTATTACCTATTGCGTTACGGCTATTTACGATGTCGTTTCCTTTCTCTGCCAATAACGCCTTAATGCCATCGTTGTTTCCTTTTGCTGCTAGCGTGTGAATATCGCTACCTGGTTTTAGACTTTTCAAACTTGCTGTAGCGCTGTCTAAAAGAGCGTCAGTGGTTTTACATCCCAGCCCCAAAAATAAAATAGGGAGGAAGATGAAGAATTTTGAGTTATTCATAGTTTACCTTTCTTCTGAAGTTGCATAATCGAGCAAAACGCCTTTACAGACTTAATTATTAAACCACTGAACCAAGCAGCGTTCCTTCCTTAAAACGCGCAAAAAGTTTTTATTTTCTTTTGGAAAAATTGAGATGTTTTTCTTCTTTTTAATAGCGTGATGAAGTCGGCAGGATGAAGCTTTTACATGAATCGATATTCAAGCGAGAGAATGATATTGCCCGGTCTCTTTTCGCTCAACCAAAGGGTTAAAAGGAAAATAAAAATGAAGTTAAATGTAACTATTGTGGCTGTTGTATTTGCAATAATGACGACGAGTGTATCTGCAGGAGTGTCAAATATTAGGAGTAATGGCAGTATTAGTGGCGTGCCATCTTACCTAGTAGAATGCACTTCAGGCAGTGACTATGTCATCTACAAAAAGAATGGTACGTGGTACCGTGGAGGAAGTGGTCACATGGGAAACCGTTACGACTCTTGGTCTGCGAGCGAAGTAGCCAATTATTTATGTAGTTAGACGTCCTTTTAATAAATACAGAGAGATACTTTATTTCTCTGTGTTTATTACGCGTACAACAGCCCTTCATTACTTTGAAGGGGACATTTACAAATTAATCTTCAGCGTTTTTCTTTCCTAGCCTAAGCTGATTTCCTTCAATGAGTTTCTTATGTGCTATTTCTTTCGCCCATTTGTTAGCAGCTGACTTAGTATTGAATGTTTTACTTTTAGAAAACGTAATAATGCCACTTTGCTTCTGTCTAACCCTTGCAGTATAGGAAACTCCATTTTTTCTCGTCCCCTTAGTTATGCTAATATTAGCCATCTTATTTGACCCATTAAAGAGGGTGCGCCAAAGCGGAAAATTATTCCCCTATTTGGGCACCGCGTTCCCTGAATGGGGGCTGAAAACCGTGAAAAGTCTAATGCTTTTGGCATTAGTGATTATTTGAGGAATGCTGTAAGTGCCTGATATTAAAGTTTTAAATGAGAATTCTGTTAAGCCACCTATCGACAGGCGTTTCTCGGTGGCACCTATGCTGGATTGGACCGACCGTCATTGTCGTTATTTCTTACGTTTACTTTCAAAACATACGCTGCTGTACACAGAAATGGTAACAACGGGCGCAATCATCTTCGGCAAGGGGGATTACCTTGGTTACAACGATGAAGAGCATCCCGTTGCGGTTCAGTTAGGGGGAAGCAACCCTGACGATATGGCAAAGTGTGCCGCGTTATCACAGGCACGAGGTTACGACGAGGTAAATATCAATGTGGGTTGCCCTTCTGATCGCGTAAAAAATGGAAGCTTTGGCGCGTGTTTAATGGCGCAGCCTCAAATGGTTGCTGACTGTGTTAAAGCCATGCAGGCCGAGGTCGACATACCGGTTACAGTGAAATGCCGTATTGGTATCGACGATATGGACGAGTACGAAGATTTCGCGCGCTTTATTGATATTGTTGCCAATGCTGGCTGCGATACTTTTATTGTTCACGCGAGAAAAGCATGGCTTCAGGGGTTGAGCCCGAAAGAAAATCGCGAGATCCCGCCGCTTAACTACCCACGTGTGCATGCGTTGAAAGAAGCGCACCCAGAACTGTCTATTAGTATTAACGGCGGTGTAAAAACGATAGAAGATACGCTAACACAGCTTAATCATGTGGATGGCGTCATGATGGGAAGAGAGGTGTATGCCAACCCGTATATCTTGACGGGTGTCGATAAACAGGTGTTTGGTGACGAAAGCGCTCCTGTATTATCTCGCCGTGATGTAGTTGTTGCTATGCAACGTTATATAGAAAGGCAGGACGATCCTTATTTTAAACCCTGGCACGTGGCTAGGCATATTCTTGGTTTATATCAAGGGCAGGCTGGTGGCCGGGTATGGCGACGTTATTTAAGTCAGCACGGTACAGGCAAATCGCCTGATCCTAACCTTTTAATGAATGGTCTTGATGCTGTCGAAAGTGCTCAAAAAGAAGTGGCTAAATTTAATGATCAAAAGCGTACGCATGAAAGTGGTTAAAAAAACCAACTCGATGGCGAGTTAGACTAAAGGTTAGTTTTCATCCAATTTCCACTTTGATGATGAGGAAATGGTTGCCCACATTGAATCTTTAATTTTCAATAGGTTAACGGTTTTTTTCTCTATTGGCATAGCTTTCGCAATATCTTATTCATGCAATGGCAGCGGGCTGTTGCAGTGACTAAGCATCGAGAAAAACTATGAAAACTTCACTACTAGCAGCAACTATTTTATCAGCATCTTTATTTAGCGGCGCAGCAAGCGCTCAAGAATCAGTATTAGAGTCGTTACTAACACGTATGGTATCAACCGCCATTACCGTAACGTCGAATGAGGTAAAGGCAAATGTTTACGAGTCAGTCGTAAATACGGCCTATCACTTCGACCTTGAAGGTGAGAGCGCAACGGGTAGTGTAAGTGTCACGGATATTGTTTCTGCAGACCCCAAGGGTGCGGAACAACAAGATAAGGACGCAGAGTAGTCACTGCAATATACAGCTTGCGTCTATGCTAGACCACCTACAAGATAAAACAATTAGGCACCGTGCGGTGCCTTTTTTATTTCTGACAATCGAGCATTTGTGAGTCCACAACCCACTCAGTTTTTCTATCTCCGTTATTTGTTCATACATCACATTATCTCCGCTTATCTATAAAGTCTGTTTTGATTCCATAATGTAATTACTGAATGTCTCACTGGCATTATTTTGCGATGGTCAATTTGATTAAATAAGGTGGTTAAAATAACCACTTAGTGAAATCAATCGTCTAAAAAATGGGGAGGGAATAATGCGATTAAATATAAAATTGTTTAAATTCAGGTGTTTGTAAATTTGGCACGTGAGTTGTAATAGTAAAGGAGAAATTAAATATGCTGCCAAGCAATATCAACAACGTCGCATGGTAGTACTGAATTTACGAGTTAAGGAGAAAGACCATGGGTATGTTTTCACGCATCAACGATATCGTTCAAGCAAACTTAAACGCGATGTTAGATAAAGCGGAAGATCCAGAAAAAATCATTCGTTTAATCATCCAAGAGATGGAAGAGACGCTGGTAGAGGTACGTACCGATGCGGCTCGTTATATTGCACAACAAAAAACAATCGCACGTAAAACTACAAGCGTTCAGAAAGAAGTCGACGGTTGGCAGCATAAAGCTCAGCTTGCTATGAACAATGATAAAGAGTCACTCGCTAAGGCAGCGCTTGTCGAAAAGCAAAAATACGTCGCGCAGTTAGCGTCATTGGAAGAGCAAGCTACTCATTTAGAAGAGAGTATCAATAAGATTCAAGTTGACACTGCTCGTCTAAATACCAAATTGCAGGAAGCAAAAGCAAAACAGAAGGCGTTAGTGACCAGAAAGGCATCAGCCCATACGCGTCTTAAAGTGAAGGCTGCGGAACATAGCAACAAAATTGATGATGCCATGATGCGTTTTGAGCAATATGAGCAAAAAATCGATAGCTTAGAAGCACAAGCAGATGCGTACGACTTAACGGCAACGTCAGACTCAGCAAACTCGCTTCAAGCAGAGTTCGACGCAATGGAAGCCGACGAATCAATCGAAAAAGAACTTGAGACGCTTAGAAAGCAGAAAGTGGCCTAAGCACTCCCGCGCACGCTACACAGTGTGCGCTCACAACACGTTATTACACTGTATGTTAATGCAAAAGGAAATCATTATGAAAATGTCATCACAAAAAAGAATTTACAGAGATTTGGATTCGGCGGTCGTGTCGGGTGTATGTGCAGGGCTTGCTAAATACTTTGATGTCGATGCTGTATGGGTGCGCGTTGCAGCTGTCGCGGGATTGTTTTTTGCACCTGTTGTCGTGCTTGCAGCGTATGTTGCCGCAGTAGTATTACTGCCAAGGCTTTCATAATGAAAAACTTTTTAATAGCGTTAGTACTTGCCATTATTTTGGTGAATTGTTTAGGAAACGTGGTAGATGATTTCTTTGGTATCAATATTGTGATGTCAGATGAACTACTTAGTCCATGGGAGAATGTTGCTGTGTTATCTATTATTGGTGTGGTGTTGGCAGTGGTTGGATTTGTGGTTGCGGTAAGCGTAATCGGTACCTTATTCATTGGTGTTGGCGTTGCATTGCTCGCCCTGTTTGTTGCCGGTATAGGTGCGCTATGGCCAATAATTGTAGTGGGCATTGTGGTGTATGCTTTCTCGCGCAAAAAGCAACGAAACAACATGGTTTACCAATAAAACGCACATGATTTCTAAATATAAATTGTATTTAATCGCCTGTAGTTAATGATATATTCACGATTGATGTTCAGGTTTGATTATTTTAAATAGTAACAGCGTACTTATATAAAGCCGGCTCAGTCCGGCTTTATGTCATTTATGAGGAAGGGAGCGCAGAATGAAACAGTTTATGAACGCTAAAGGGATAAGCATTGCCGCCGCAATTTTATTTTTGGTTTTTTGGTTAATTGGTTGGTATTGGAGTTTAGACCCAGATACGTTTGATGTAAGAGCACAAGTAAAAGCGCAAACTACTATCGAAAACCCAACGTCTGTCGCTGGGCTTACGCTCACCTCTTCAATGATAGAAGTGTCTGAAACGTTGCTCAATAAACCGGGAGGCTATCTATCAAATGACGTTATACCGCCAAGCCTATTGCTAGACAATATGCCAGCCTGGGAATTTGGTGTTGTTGAGATGATTCGTGACTTGGCGTTATCTATGCGAAAAGATTTCAGCCGTTCTCAATCTCAATCGCTTGAAAATACCTACCTAACGAAAGCACATCCTAAATTCAATATGGATCACAGAAGTTGGATGTTTCCATCGTCTGAATCAAGCTACAGCGACGGTATTGCTTTGCTTAAGCAATATAGAGATGAGTTGGCCAATGCCGAACGTTCAGACAGTCAATTTTATACGCGTGCTGACAACTTACGTGAATGGCTTAAGCAGGTTGAAAAACGTTTAGGAAGTTACTCGCAGCGACTGAGCGCCAGTGTGGGCTCTGCGAGATTGAACACCGATTTAGCGGGTGATAATAACGCTAGACGTTCTTCTCCTGTCGCTCAGCAGCGCGTGGTAAAAACAAGCTGGTGGAAACTGGACGACAATTTTTATGAAGCTCGCGGTGCTACATGGGCGTTGCTACACTTTTTAAAAGCGGTAGAAATTGAGTTTGCTGATGTATTGGAAGATAAAAACGCGACAGTAAGCTTACAACAAATTATTCGAGAGTTAGAGGCGACTCAACAGTCTGTCTATAGCCCAATGATATTGAATGGAAGTGGCTTTGGTATGCTTGCTAATCACTCGTTAGTCATGGCGAACTATATTTCTCGCGCAAATGCCGCTTTAATTGAACTTTCAGAACTTCTTAATCAAGGATAACGCATGAAAAAGGGTTTAATCGCAGTTGGTTTGGGCTGTGCTTTGATGTCTATGTCTGCGCAGTCAGACACTATCGCGGGTATTTATGCTGGCGCTCAAGCATGGCAAACCGATACAACGGGAGGTTTTGCCGATAGTTCGAATACCGCAAACTTCAATTTTGCTGATGAAACAAATACATCGTTCTATGTGGCAGTAGAGCATCCGCTGCCGTTCATTCCCAATATTAAAGTGGCTCGTACAACGTTAGATAATAGTGGGACAACGGCGCTTGATACAAGTTTTACGTTCGATGGCGAACTGTATACCGCCAACAGTACCGTTGATACTACGATAGATTTAACGGCTACCGATTTCATTTTGTATTATGAGTTATTTGATAACGACCTGGTTAGTTTTGACTTGGGGATAAATGCGAAATATATCGATGGTTCACTTTCTGTTGTGGATGCTGCCAGTAATACGCAAGGAACCGGTGAGTTTTCAGGTGTTGTGCCAATGGCGTACTCACGTTTACAGTTAGGCCTTCCGTTTACGGGGTTGGCGGCTTACGCAGAAGGTAGTTATTTGTCGTTTGATGATCATGAGTTAAGTGATTATCAAGTAGCCGTTGCCTATTCGTTTATTGAAAGTCTAGCGGTAGATATGACTTTGCAAGTGGGTTACAGAAAAGTAACGGTAGATATTGAGGACTTAGACGACATCTACGCCAACATGGAATTTGATGGTGTTTTTGCAGGCCTAGAAGTCCATTTTTAAATGGCGTAGCGCCGCATATCGAGTAAAAAAATAAAACACGCACTGGCCTCTCCAGTGCGTGTTTTTTATATCAAGTACCCTTTTAATTACTTTCAGTAATAAAAAAGCTTCATTTAATCTTTTCGCTTCTTAAAGAAAGCCGTTAGCCTTGTCACCATTGAATAAAGGCTAAAGAATTATGTCACAAGAATCGAATTCAAATTCAGCACTTGGTGCTGTGCTCAATGAGCAGCAATATAATGCAATTACGCAGGCAATCGCAGGCCTAAATCGCGACCAGCTTACGTGGGTGAGTGGTTTTACCGCAGGGCTTGCCGCTTCCCAGGGCGCAGGTATTGCACCAGTGGCGCAAGCTCAAGGTGTAGCAGCGCCTGCTGCGAATGCCCCAACGCTTACTATCTTGTATGGTTCGCAAACGGGTAACGCGAAAGGGTTAGCTCAGGAGTGTCAGGCCAAAGTTGAAGAGGCAGGGTACAGCAGTAAGTTAGTCAGCATGGCAGACTATAAGCCGCGCCAAGTGAAAAATGAAACACACATAGCGCTGTTTGTTAGTACGCATGGTGAAGGCGATGCGCCTGACGATGCAATTGAATTACACGAATTCTTGGGTGGTAAAAAAGCGCCTAAGTTACCTAATACTAAATATGCTGTAGTGGGCTTAGGCGACAGTAGCTATGAATTTTTCTGTCAAACGGGTAAAGATTTTGATGAGCGACTCAATAAACTTGGCGCAACGCCAGTTATTGAGCGTTTAGACTGTGATGTTGACTATGAAGCAGAGGCACAAGCGTGGGTAGCCCGCCTAATTGAATCTTTAAAAGACGATTTTAACGCGACGGCGAGTGCCGTAGCGGTTCAAACGGGTTCAGCAGTGCAAGGTTCGCCAACGCAGGCTTACACCAAAAAAGCCCCGTTTGTTGCTAGCCTAATTGATTCACAAAAAATCACGGGTCGTGATTCTGTGAAAGATATTCGGCACATTGAAATAAGCCTTGAATCGTCAGGTATTACTTATAAACCTGGTGACGCTCTGGGCGTTTGGTTTAAAAATTCATCTTCGTTGGTAAATGCATTCCTATCTGAACTTGCTCTAGAAGGCAGTGCAGAGGTTACTGTTGGCGATACAACGGTATCACTTGAAGAAGCATTAACAAGCAAATTAGAGCTTACGCTTAGTTACCCCAACTTTATAAAAGCCTACCAAGCGGCTACGTCGTCTGAATCGCTAGCAGCATTGATGGAAGACAAGGCGCAGTTAAGAACTTATATGGCGGAGCGCCAGTTGATAGATATTGTTCGCGATCATCCGGGTAAGCTATCAGCCCAGCAGTTAGTTGACGCGTGCAGACCATTAACGCCGCGCCTTTATTCAATTGCGTCTAGTCAGGCAGAAGTTGAAGAGGAAGTACACCTTACTGTTGCTCATATCGATTACGATGCATTTGGTCACCGCCATCAAGGTGGCGCGTCAGGTTTCTTATGCGAGTACTTACAAGAAAACGGCGAAGTAGAAGTCTTCGTTGAGAACAATGATAATTTCCGTCTGCCAGATGATCCTAATACACCTGTAATTATGGTGGGGCCTGGAACAGGTATTGCTCCGTTCCGAGCTTTCATGCAAGAGCGAGATGCGCAAGACGCTGAAGGGAAAAACTGGTTGTTCTTTGGTAACCCCAATTTTACACAGGATTTCTTGTACCAAGTTGAATGGCAAGGCTATGTGAAGGACGGTTTGCTCGACAAAATTACATTGGCATTTTCTCGCGACCAAGAAGAAAAGGTTTATGTACAGCACCGCCTCTTAGAAAACGGTAAAGAAGTGTATGCATGGCTAGAGCAAGGCGCGCACTTCTATGTGTGCGGCGATGCCACTTACATGGCAAAAGATGTTGAAAATGCATTAATCAGTATAGTGCAAGAACATGGTCAAAAGTCTGAAGCAGACGCTAAGGCTTACATTGTAGCATTACGCAAAGCGAAGCGTTATCAGAAGGATGTTTATTAATGAGTAATGAAAAATCTCCCTTTACAGTAGAAGGTAAACTTGCTGATAACGAACGCTTGAAGCGCGAGAGTAATAATCTTCGTGGCACTATTGAAGCCGATTTAAAAGATGACTTAACCGGTGGCTTTACCGCCGATAACTTCCAGTTAATTCGTTTTCACGGCATGTATCAGCAAGATGACCGCGATATACGCGCCGAGCGAGCAAAGCAAAAGCTAGAGCCGTTACACAACGTAATGCTTCGCGCGCGTCTGCCGGGTGGGGTTATTACGCCTGACCAATGGCTAGCAATAGACAAATTTGCAGACGATCACACGTCTTATGGCAGTATTCGACTCACAACCCGTCAAACCTTCCAGTTCCACGGTGTTCTGAAGCCTAAAATAAAATCAATGCACCAAATGCTAAATAAGGTGGGTATTGATTCTATTGCCACGGCTGGCGATGTGAACAGAAACGTACTGTGTACGTCCAACCCGGTTGAATCAGAGTTGCATGTTGAAGCGTTCGAGTGGGCGAAAAAAATCAGCGAGCACTTGTTACCTAAAACACGAGCATATGCAGAAATTTGGTTAGACGGTGAAAGGGTGGAAACCACCGAGAAGCCGGTTGAGCCTATTCTTGGTGACAACTACCTACCACGTAAATTTAAAACGACAGTTGTTATCCCACCGCAAAACGATGTTGATGTACACGCAAACGACCTTAACTTTGTCGCTATTGCACAAGATGGAAAGTTGATAGGGTTTAACGTGTTGGTTGGCGGTGGTCTTGCTATGACGCACGGCGATAAAAGTACGTACCCTCGTAAAGCAAGCGACTTTGGCTTTATCTCTCTTGAAAGTACGTTAGATGTTGCTGCAGCGGTTGTGTCTACGCAGCGTGATTGGGGAAATCGTGTTAACAGAAAAAATGCGAAAACCAAATATACGCTAGAGCGTGTTGGCGTTGATAACTTTAAAGCGGAAGTAGAGAAGCGAGCGGGTATTACCTTTGCTGAAAGCAAACCTTACGAGTTCACTGAACGTGGCGACCGATTCGGATGGGTTGAAGGTATCGACGGTAAGTATCATCTAACGCTATTTATCGAAAACGGTCGTATTCTGGATTATCCAGGAAAGACCTTAAAAACAGGATGTGCCGAGATTGCAAAAGTGCACAAGGGTGATTTCCGTTTAACAGCTAACCAAAACTTAATTGTTGCTGGTGTGCCGCCAGAAGATAAAGAAAACATCGAAGCATTAGCTCGAGAACATGGCCTAATTGCGCCTCAGATTTCAAATCAGCGCCTCGACTCCATGGCGTGTGTGGCACTACCAACATGTCCACTAGCAATGGCTGAGGCTGAACGTTATTTGCCTGATGCAGTCACTGAAATTGAAGGTTTATTGGATAAGCATGGGTTAGCCGATGACAGCGTCATTTTCCGAGTGACAGGTTGTCCAAATGGCTGTGGCCGTTCAATGCTCTCGGAAGTCGGTTTAGTAGGTAAAGGACCAGGTAAGTACAACCTACATATCGGCGGTAACCGTGAAGGTACTCGTATTCCTAAGATGTACTTAGAGAATATCAGCGAAGAAGAAATCATGACCGAGCTTGATACGTTAATTGGCAGATGGTCGAAAGAGCGTGAACAAAATGAAGCATTTGGTGATTTTGTTATACGCGCAAATATTGTTAAGCCAGTAATTGATTCGGCTCGAGACTTTTATGAGTAATCCAACGATTCCCAATCGTCAGCCTCTTTCATTAGATATCAGCAAAGAAGCCCTTGCTGATATCAATGAAGAGCTAGAAGGTATGTCGGCGCTCGAAAGGGTAACATGGGCATTAGAAAACTTGCCCACTACCCATATCGTGTCATCCAGCTTCGGCGCACAATCTGCGGTGATGTTGCATATGCTTACTCAAGCAAAAGCGGATATACCGGTTGTACTTACTGATACTGGTTATCTCTTTCCTGAAACCTATACGTTTATTGACGGGCTGGTGGAAAGGTTAGCGCTAAACCTTCACGTATACACCGCACCGTTGTCGTCTGCATGGCAGGAAGCCCGCTTTGGTAGACTGTGGGAAAAAGGTGTTGATGGTATTGAGCAGTACAACAAGATGAATAAAGTCGAGCCTATGCAACGTGCCTTAAAAGCACTTGATGTAGGCACCTGGTTTGCTGGATTACGACGCAGCCAATCTGATACTCGGGGTAAATTACCAGTACTTCAAAAAGTAGGTGGGCAGTTTAAGCTCTATCCCATCATTGATTGGAGTAACAAGGATTTACACTACTATCTGAAAGAACATGATTTGCCATACCACCCTCTTTGGGAACAAGGCTATGTTTCTATAGGGGATTGGCACACTACCCAGTCACTCCAAGAAGGTATGAGCGAACAAGATACACGATTCTTTGGATTAAAACGTGAATGTGGCCTACATGAATTTGGCGATGGTATTTAACCTTGCGTTGTCATCTTGCTAACTAACAACAAATGCTTCACCTAATACTTGGTGAAGCATTGTTAGGTAATGTGCATTGTCGCTTCGCCCTACCAATTTTGCCAGTTCACTTCCTGCTGCCGTAAATTTATAATAAATCAATGCCACACCCGTAGTCCTACTAGCAAGTGAAAAATGCTCGCTTCCACATCGCCATTTCGTTTGTTGTCCCTCGACATATTCTCCGCTTTCTATTTCACTGGCGTAAATAAGCTTCATATCTTGCAAAGCGAGTAAATCAGGAAACGATAGCCCGAAGTGTGAAAGGCTTAGCTGTTCTGGTGAACGACGTTTGAATAACGAGAACAATCCTTTTCGTCGGTGAAAGCCCACTAAGATACGCGGTACGCTATCTCGATGGCTTCTACTGGCAATACTAACCGCACGAGAAAATATTTTTGCATCGCGATGGGTGATAGATTTTAAAATTTGAAGGCTTCTAAGTGAAAAGCTTCCAGGCTTACTGACTTCAACGGCAAATATTTTACCCCATAGTTCCTGCATTGCGGGGCTATGGATCTCTTCTGCCATAGAACTAAAAGCAAAAAACCAATCTGGATCGATGGTCTCTTTTTCCGATTCGGATATTGCAACATTTAATGCTATATTTAGTATTGATTGTAAATTGCTTGCTTTTTGTGCTTCTAAGATCTGCTTTCTGCGTGCCAAAACCTGTTGTTGACGTTTTGGATCGGGAGATGACATAGAAGGCGATATGCCAACACGAGAAAACCAAGAAAGTATTTTTTGTTGTAAATGTACGGTTGATGGCGCTTTCTGAGTAGCAGTGTTTGTGGTTTCATCACTTTCTTTTTTTTGCACCTGATTTTCATTTTTTGGTTTTGAAACAGTGTTTGTCGAAATATCAGATGTAATCTTCATATAGACTTAATATAAATAGATTGCTAAAAAGGATAAAAGAATGACCCACTATTGCATCATGGCAGGTTTTTATCAATGTTGACTGATGGGTTTTAGTGCCTCTCAATAATGAAGGTAACAGGCAGTGAGGATTTAAGAAGTTATGTCGGCAACGGATTATGAGAACGACGAACTCATCTTTTTAGAAGACGATGGCGTTGTAGAAGTAGATACTACATTTCAAAAGCAGTGGAATGTACTGATCGTTGATGATGACGAGGAGATTCACACTGTTACACGCCTTGCACTATCAGACCTTACTGTTTCAGATAGAACCCTAAACTTTCTTCATGCTTATTCCGCTAAAGATGCGAAAGCCATTCTATGCGAAATGAAACAAGACATCGCAATCATCCTACTTGATGTTGTCATGGAAACCGATGACGCCGGTTTCGAGGTAGTGAAGTACATTCGCGAAGAGTTACAGCTTCCTGAGCCTCGCATCATTCTTAGAACCGGCCAGCCCGGTTATGCGCCAGAAGAAGAAGTGATCAAGCTTTACGACATCAATGACTACAAAACCAAAACTGAATTAACACGTGCAAAATTAATGACGACGATGATTGCATCGCTTCGCTCTTACCAACAAATTATGACAATAAGTCAAAATAGGAAAGGGTTAGAAAAAATTATTGCGTCGTCTGCCAACCTCTTTGAAGAGCACTCTGTGAAAGGGTTTTGCGAAGGTGTGGTAACGCAAATAAGCTCACTAATTGGGCTAGATGCTGAGGGGCTATTGTGTGCTAAAGCAGGTGCAGTACTTGATAGAGACGACGATGGTATTTATGTTCTCGGGGCTGCAGGTGAGTACGCAGAGCTAATTAATGAGCCAATCGAAAAGATACAGAATATCGATATCGTTGATCATGTTAGCCGTTGCCTACGATTTAAAAAGCATGTATTTGAACCTGACTGCACGGTGCTTTATATCAACCATGCTGGCTTTGAAGCCGCAGTTTATATTCACATGGCCAAGCAAATCGGCGATGTAGATAAGAATTTACTCGAAGTTTTTTTATCCAGTATTTCGGTAGGTTATGAGAACGTAAATTTGTTCCATGAACTCAGGAATGCGGCGTTTAGAGACTGGTTGACGCGTTTGCCAAACCGAAATGAATTTATCAACATGTTGGATAAACCGCATATTTTTTCATGTGAAAATTGTTCGGTTGCGCTTATCGATGTTAATCACTTTTCAGATATCAATGATGGTTTAGGGCAAGAGGTTGGTAACGATCTTTTGCGTGCTATTGGTCAACGTTTCTTAGATGGTTTCGATGACAACGTTAAAAAAGGCCGTATTGGCGCCGACGTGTTTGGATTAATCGGCCCATCGGATGTTGTAAACCCCGAAAGTATTGATGCTATTTTTCAGTCTTCATTTAAAGTCAGTGAACACACACTGCCTGTCAGTGTCACGATGGGCTTATGTCGGTTGGATAACAAACGCAATATTGGTATTGAGCTATTAAAGCGTACCAATATTGCCTTGAATCGTGCAAAGAAAAACCTAATTGGTAACTTTGAGTATTACGCGAAAGATATCGAAGACCAGACGACATGGCGTCTTGAAATGATTCGTCGCCTACGTAGTGACTTCATTGAACGGAAACTTGAGCTTTGGTTTCAGCCTCAGGTGGATTTGCTTAGTGAAAAAGTCGTTGGCATGGAAGGGTTACTACGGTGGCCTGACGGCAATGGTGGCTATACATCGCCCGCTATTTTTGTACCACTAGCGGAATATTCTGGCTTGATTGTCGATATCGGGCAGTGGGTATTAGAAGAGTCTTGTCGTCGATTACAAGAATTGAAGGCCTCGGGTTATGGCTCGCTGCGCGTAGCGATAAATATCTCAATCCCTCAGTTTCGAGATAAGCTTTTTGTTAGCAAGGTTAAAGAGGCGCTTGAGGCGTCGCAGTGCGAACCCAGTTTATTAGAATTAGAAATTACCGAAAGTGTGGTAATGGACGAGCCGCAAATAGTGATAGATGCGTTGCGCGCATTAAAAGAATACGGTGTTGCTATTGCCATCGATGACTTTGGTACTGGCTTTTCATCAATGAGTTACTTACAGCAGTTACCCTTAGACCGATTGAAAGTCGATAGATCGTTCGTAAAGGATATCGAGCCAGGTAAAAGTGCTGTGTTGGCCGAAACGATAGTAACGCTAGGCAATAAATTAGGTCTACTTACCATTGCTGAGGGTGTTGAAAAGCGAGAACAAGCCAGCTATATGATTAAGTTAGGCTGCGATGAGGCACAAGGCTATCTATTCGCTAAACCTATGCCGTTTGACGAACTTATGACCTTTTTGTCACATAGCGATATAAAGTAAAACAGTTAGCTTTTAATAATGCGCTTAATTCTTTCCTTTATCTCGGGTAAGTAGCGCGTTTCAAACCATGGATGTTTTGCCATCCAACGGTTGTTTCTTCCCGAAGGGTGGGGCAATACAATATGGTTATCAGTAGGTGAACAGGCGTTAATCGCATCCGTTAACGTATTAAATTGAGGTAAATGGTATTGCTGCGCATACCTACCAACAATAATACGCATGTTAGGTTTAATGGTGTTGATGATTAACTGATGCCACTTGGGCGCACACTCCTTACGTGGCGGGGCATCAGCATTGTTTTTATAGCCGGGAAAACAAAACCCCATTGGCATGATAGAAACACACTGAGGGTTGTAGAATATCGATTCTTCTAGCCCCAGCCACATTCTAAGCCGTTCACCACTTTTGTCATAAAAAGGCTTGTTATATCGGTGAGCTTCTAACCCCGGTGCTTGACCGATAATAAGCAAAGATGGCGCCATCCCAATGTTTATAACGGGTTGAGGTGGGTAGGGCAGGGCACTTTCACATAACGTACACCGCTTAATACTCTCGTTTAAAGTATTTAATTTATCCATAAAAACCCCTCAAATATGACAGTTTGTCATATTACTGTCATAAAACTATGATCGAGATTGACTGTTTAATGTATATACAGTATAGTTACTCATACAGTGACGCACTGGAATACAGGAGACAAAACATGCGTAAAGTAGTACTAGGTTTAGCATTATCACTTTCATTTGGTATTGCGCATGCGGAATCTGGTGAAAACCAACTTTTCGATTGTATGGATGCAAAAACGTTCGAAATGAATAACCAATGTATGGCTGATAGCATCAGCAACAACATTCGTTTCCGTGATGCACAAACAAAGCTGGTCGACGTTGCAAGCGAGAATCGTGGAGATTATGCGATTGCTACAATGACATTCGATCAAGAAAAGATGCATATTGAGATCGTAGCGCACAAAGAAGCGCTAAACGCACTGGCTGCGAACCGAAATTAATACAAATGAAAAAACCGGCTAAGTAGCCGGTTTTTTTATGCCTGCTAAAAAATCCTATTCAATCCATTAATTGCCGCCACGCGATAGGCTTCTGCCATCGTTGGATAGTTGAACGTGGTGTTAACAAAATATTCTATCGTATTGCCTTCACCTTTTTGCTGCATGATTGCTTGTCCAATGTGTACAATTTCCGATGCCCTCTCGCCAAAACAGTGAATGCCGAGGATTTCTTTTGTCTCTCTATGAAACAAAATTTTCAGGCTTCCTACTTGTGTCGAGGCGATTTGTGCTCTCGCTAAGTGCTTAAACTGGGCACGGCCCACCTCATAGGGTACTTTCGCAGCGGTCAACTCTTGTTCTGTTTTACCCACTGAGCTAATTTCAGGAATGGTGTAGATGCCGGTTGGTATATCGGCTACTAACGCAGCATGGGTGGTTTTTCCAAGCATCGCTTCCGCAGCAAAGCGGCCTTGATTATATGCCGCCGATGCGAGGCTTGGGTAACCAATGACATCGCCTACAGCGAACACGTTATCGACATCAGTTTGATAGGTTTCATTTACTTTAAGCTGACCTCGCTTGTCTGCTTTCAGGCCGATGTTTTCAAGCGCTAACGTATCGGTATTCCCCGTTCTGCCGTTGGCAAAAAGTAGGCAGTCGGCCTTCATACGCTTGCCTGATTCTAAATTAAGCACCACAGCATCATCTGTTGCCTCAACGGAGTGATATGTCTCATTATGGCGTATCAATACCCCGTTATTCCAAAGGTGATAGCTCAATGCGTCTGAGATTTCGGTATCGAGGAAAGAGAGAAGGCGGTCCCTCATATTGACCAAATCAACCTTAACGCCCATACCCCTGAATATACTGGCATATTCACTCCCAATTACACCGGCACCATAAATAATGATAGATTTCGGATCATGATCTAGCGATAGAATAGTGTCTGAGTTATAAACCCGTGGGTGCGTAAAGTCGATATCATTTGGGCAATAAGGACGAGAGCCTGTCGCAATAGCAATTTGCGCTGCAGTAACAATGTCTTTAGAACCATCGTCACGGGTTATCTGTAAAGTATTCGCGTCGATAAAGCTGGCTTCACCGTGAAACAGCGTTACGCGGTTTCGGTCGTAGAACGATGAACGAAGACGGGTCTGGCTTTTTACTACGCCGCTGGCATGGTGCATGATTTCCGCAAACGTCAGGCTTCGGCTTAAGTGGTTATCAGCAAACAAAGGAGAACTGTTGTACTCTATAAGTCGACTTACTGAGTGACGAAGCGCTTTGGAGGGTATTGTACCCCAATGCGTACAGCCTCCACCTACCGCTTCGTATCGCTCGACAACCGCAACGCGTTTACCAGCCTTTGCCATCTGCATAGCGACCCCTTCTCCACCAGGTCCTGTGCCAATAACAATTGCATCGTAATGATAAGACGGTGATGGTGCCTTTTGCTTTGCTTTCGTTGCCATTATTACCCCTATAAACGTTGCCACATATAAAACAGTACCTCAGTATGCACTAAGGTACTGTTTTTGTACTTCCAACTCTAGTCTTAAACAGCAAATAAAACAAAGCCCGCCTTTACGAATAAAGGCGGGCTGTAATATTTCAAGCGAGTAGTGCGCTATGCGAATTGCAACGATAGACTTTGCAACTGTCCCCACTTCTCCTTTTGCACCGCAAAAGAGTGCTTCAGTTCTTTGTACTTATACTTTAATTCTAAGCCTTCTAATGAACGCTTAAGAGATTTTTGTTTCACCCGCATAAGACGTTTCTTTGTTGCATAGTAGTCGGACATTTTCTGGATCAGCAAGTCGTACTCTTGCTGAATAGTGTGCATGACCTCATCCGCGTTCGGTAATACCGAGGCTTTTTCGCTTGCGCGTTGCAACTGCATTGCAGCGAGCGCCTTTTCAATGCGCTCTTCAGGAACACGTCGAAGGTTGGTTGTGAGACCAACAAATGACAAGCCTTTTATTAACCACTTTGTCGGATCGAATTGGTACCACTTAATGCCATTTCTGTAATCGTACTCGAAGATATGATGGTAGTTGTGATACCCCTCACCAAATGTGAAAAATGCTAGCACACCATTGTCTCGTGCAGTGTTTTTATCGGTGTAAGGTTGTTTACCCCAAAAATGTGCCAAAGAATTAATAAAGAAGGTTACGTGATGCACAAGCACTAGCCTAAGAAAACCAGCAACTAAAATCATGCCCACTATATCGCCGTTTAAATAACCCAACAGCCCAGTAATACCGACGTTGGCGATTATCATGATAGGCAAGTAATAGTCGTGCTGCCACATTACCACTTTGTCTTTCTGCAAATCTTTGCAGTTACTGTAGTCACTATAGCGTTTGGCTTGGTACTCACGTAGCATCCAACCAATGTGGGCAAACCAAAGTCCACGTTTTGCTGAATAAGGGTCGTTATCATTATCGTCTACATGGCGATGATGAATTCGGTGATCAGATGACCAATGTAAAATGCTGTTCTGTAACGCCATTGCACCACCGATGGCCAGTACTACACGCACTACCACGTTGGCATCATACGTTTTATGAGACCATAGGCGATGATAGCCCGCGGTAATGCTCATACCTGTAAAATAAAATAGAACAATTGCGGTAGCGATCTCTACCCAATCTATTCCATTATACGCGACCCAAAGTGGGGCGCCGATGAAGGCAATTGCGCCGGTGATAATAAACACCAGTACATTTGTCAGGATAATTGGAGGTTTTTTCATTTTATACCACTCAGCTTACAACTGTGCGCTAATTTAGCGTTTAATGACCTTTCAGGCAAGTAAAACAAGGTTAAGTTCAGATTACATCTGTCACATTACAGTATAGAAAAATAATAGTAATAACGCCTTTATCAAGCAATCTAATACGGTAGGGGCTGCTCTATAATGTGCTTTAACGTTTTAGAAGTTATCCTTCTCGCCATAAAACATGTCGGCGAATTTTTTTATGAAAAAAGATTTTCACTTCTAACTATCACCTTACATGGGATAGACTAACCAAAGATAAAAAAATGGAATAATTGTGACTCGCCAAGAACAGAAATTAAAAACGCGACAAAACATCATACACGCCGCATTTTCGTTGCTGGATGAAAACCGAAGTTTGTCTGCTATTAGTCTACGAGAGGTAGCACGAGAAGCCGGAATTGCCCCAACGTCATTCTATCGTCACTTTAAAGATATTGATGAGCTAGGCCTTACGCTTGTTGATGAAGCTGGATTAGCACTTCGGCAACTTATGCGTCAAGCTCGACGCCGAATTGCCTCCGGTGGCGGCGTTATCAATACATCGGTAGATACGTTTATGGAGTTTATCGCTGCGAATAAAAATGTCTTTCGATTACTGCTAAGGGAACATACAGGAACATCGTCGGCGTACCGTTTGGCAGTATTTAGAGAAATTCAACATTTCGTTGATGAGTTAACCGATTACATTATTGAAAGACAAAATGTAGAGTTTAAGTTAGCGCAGCTACAAGCCGACGCGATGGTGCGACTTGTTTTCAGTGCAGGTGCTGAAGCGCTAGAAGCAGATACTGAATTACGTTTACAGATAGGTGATAAGGTAAAAACCCAGCTGCGTTATGTACAGCTAGGCGCATCGGTTCACAAAGAGCCCTAAAAAGTGCTATTTTTTACTCAGCAAAACACCCGCTTCTATATGGTGTGTGAATGGAAATTGATCGAATAGCGCGGCATCAACAATATCGTGAGTTTTACTTAATATCGTTAAATTCTCTGCAAGTGTGTCTGGGTTACAAGAGATGTAAATAATGTTCTCGTAAGCCTGAATCATTTTAAGAGAATCTATATCAAGCCCTGCACGCGGTGGGTCGACTAGCACGGTCTTAAAATTGTAGTCATTTAACTCAATACCCTCTAGACGACTAAATGTCCGTGTGCCTTGCATCGCTTCAGTAAACTCTTCAGCTGATAATCGAACTATTTTTAAATTTTCTATCGCGTTTGCTTCAATATTGTATTGTGCAGCTTGCACCGAAGGCTTAGCTATTTCCGTACCGATAACATTGTCGAAGTGAAGCGCTAGGGGAACTGAAAAATTACCCGCTCCGCAGTACATTTCTAGTAAGTCACCATCCAAATCTTTAACACAATCAAGTGTCCATTCAATCATTTTGCAGTTAACTTCAGCATTCGGCTGAGTAAAGCTATTTTCTATATGCTTAAAAACGAGCGTGTTGCCGTTGATAGGTAAACGTTCAATAATGAAATCATTCCCTATCATGCGCTTTTGCTTTCGTGCACGACCGATAATATTCACGGTACCAAACTCTTGTTCTAATAACTGCTGAAGTTCGCGTGCGTGAACTTCCCATTCATCGTTAAGCGCTTTGTGATACAACAAACTAATTACTAACTCTTCAGAAAGGCCTGACAGATAGTCAACCTGGAATAGCTTGTGGCGAAGTAAGGGGTTTCCTTTTACCAATGACAATAACCGTTCCATTGCTCGGTTAATTGTTTTGCTGGCTGGTAAAAAAGTGTCAACACGATACTTTTCTTTTGTCTCTTGATTGAACATGATGTGGTAGAGGTCATCACCCTCATGCCATACCCTAAATTCGGCCCGCATTCTGTAATGGACAGGAGGCGATGGAAATACGGTAGGGCGTGTTTCACCAAATTGGGAGAGTAGAGTGGTTAGACGTGCGTCTTTTTCGTCTAGTTGTGCTTGGTAGTCTTGTTGTGTAGGCACAGTCATAAAGCGCTCCATTGGGTAAAACAGATAATCAATATAATAGGGCTGTGGATTGTAGTGCGTTCTATTTTATGTGCAACGTGTATTCAAACAGTGAACTAAAAAAATATAGTACTAAAATTAAACAATACCGACATGATGCCGATAACATGAACGAGGATAGTGAGGATCTTATTATGAACGTTAGTCAAATAAAGGCTTTCATGGGCGACCAGAAAGCAGAGCAAAAGGCATCGGTTCATCCAAATGAAGCGTTGAAAAAACAACTTCAACAGGACGGCCTAGAGCAGGCAGCTGAATTTACCAAGCAGCAAGCGGCTACCGTATCGGTGAGCAGCACGCAGACTTCAATAGGGTTGCGAGTATTCAGTTCCAGCATGAATCAGAATCTTGTGGTAGATGGTAAACAACCATCAACTGAGGTTACTGATAAAGACGAAGATAAAACAAACAGCTTATTTGATTTCGAAAAGATCGCGAAGAATGTTATGCGATTTGTCGGCGGCGTGATTAGAGGTGCGGCAGACGCTGGAGCGGGTGACGAAAAGCTCAATAGTTTATTCAGCCAGGCAAGAGATGGTGTAAGCCGAGGTTTTGCTATGGCAGAAAAAGATCTTGCTGGCTTTATGAATAAAGAGATTGAAGACGGCATGACAAAAAGTCGCTCGTTAATTGACGACGGTATTAATGAACTTGAGCGGGATATCTTCAACCCTAACCAAGTAAATGCGGCAACACAATTGAATGCCATTGCAAGCGGTGAAGAAAAAAGCGGTAGTATTTTAATAAGAACCCGCGATGGTGACGAGGTTACATTAAGCTTTGAAAGCCGTTCTCAGTTCAATGCTGTAAGTCAAACGTCGTATTACAATGCACAATCAGGCGGGGATGCGAGTGGCGATAGTCAATCGAGCGCGCAAATGAGGCAACAATCTACGCTTTATGAGTATTTTGAAAAATCAGGTATTAGCTTTTCTTTAAAGGGAGAGTTAGATGAGGACGAACTTAAAGCAATCTCGGCGCTGGTTGAAGATGCGCAGGACCTTGCAGATGACTTTTTCTCTGGAAACGTTGATAAGGCATTTAGCCAGGCATTGGAACTTGGGTTTGATGATAAAGAGCTTGTAGGTTACGCATTGCAACTAAATAGAACTACACAAAGCGATGTAGTGAAAGCTTATGAGAATATTCAGCATTACAGTGATAAAGGAGAACCAGAAAATCAATACGGCAATATTGCAAGCCCGGTATCGCAGTATATAGATAAGATGGTAAAGACATTTGAGAGCGCTGAACGCCAGCTTCAAAGCAATGAAGACTATAATGCGTTAATCAACGGAATCATAAATGAGATGAAGGACGTGCAGGTACCTGATTTAGTCTCAGCGATTAACCGATTCCATTCATTCAATAAAACGTTATTGAATGCACTGCCTCAGCCTGAAGGTGCAACACCGTCAGAGTAATTTAAGCGTAGAATAAAAAAAACCTGGGTTTCCCCAGGTTTTTTTGTTTTTACTCGTTTTCTATCTTTTCTTTAGCAGGGCGAACTTTGAGTGTTCGCTCTTGAAACACCGAGTCATTGGTTTTATCTATAACACTGGTAAGGTCATCGGTAATGACCTCGATAAAACCGTAGCCCTTTCTTTTACCGGTCTTTCTATCCTTCATCAAACGAACAGATTGAACTTCAATAAAACTGCTGAAGTAATCTTTAACTGCAGATTCATTAGCACGATAAGGGAGGTTACCGACATATAACGTTTCAGTAGCACCCTTAACTGGCGTTGAATCATCAACTGAAGAAGAACTATGGAAAAGTGATGCTAACCAAGGAGTGAGAATACCGCTAATAAGTAACGACGCTGCTACCGATAGTGGAAGACTAAGATTTAGACTAGCTGAAGAAAATAACAAATAGCCTGCGATTGCAAAAATTGCGCTAATAACAGCGCATTGAATAAAGCCAACTTTCATATACCTACCTTTCTAGTGTTTATTATCATATTGGAGGCTGAGGCTAGTTTACTCATTTGTAACAATTAGAACAATAAAATGTGAAAAAAGTAGCCTAAAGAAGCATGGAAGTCCTATTTGTGATGTTAAAATGAGCGTTTAAGCACTTAATTTGCATCAAGAGTAAAAAAGTACGAATTTACTGTTGATCTTTTTCGATAGCTATCTATAATGCGCTCCACGTTTTGAGGGGGCTGCAAGCCACTGAGGAACTGAAGAGCATAAGCCTCTTTTTTAACTAGAAAGAAAGTTAAAAAATAAGGTTGACATCAAAAACAAACGATGTAAAATGCGCTTCCACTTCGAGAGGGGTGTTCAGGCGAGTCCTGAAGTTGTTTACCAAAATAAGCAAC
>NZ_BAAJLS010000012.1:0-108266 GCF_057539655.1 Alteromonas sp. 4NH20-0056
TAGCTCCGGACTGAAATTTCGGTAAGGAAAAGGTCGCTCAGTTCGCTGGCTCACTTCGCCTTACTGAAAATCTCGAAAGCGAAGCTTTCAAAAGAAGATTTTCAGTCCCCTTCGTCTAGAGGCCTAGGACACCGCCCTTTCACGGCGGTAACAGGGGTTCGAATCCCCTAGGGGACGCCATATTATCGCGTCACAGTCGATTAATACTGTGAAATAGGCTGGAGTTTTTTAGCTCCGGACTGAAATTTCGGTAAGGAAAAGGTCGCTCAGTTCGCTGGCTCACTTCGCCTTACTGAAAATCTCGAAAGCGAAGCTTTCGAAAGAAGATTTTCAGTCCCCTTCGTCTAGAGGCCTAGGACACCGCCCTTTCACGGCGGTAACAGGGGTTCGAATCCCCTAGGGGACGCCATATAGAAAAACCAGCCAAACGGCTGGTTTTTTTGTTTCTACCCCACACTAGTCTACTTTTATCGAGTTCCCACATACATTTTCTTCATGGCTTGTTACGATTACGATTCAAATTAAGAGGTGCATTATGCAGCAATATCCAATAGGGACTCCAGGCACGCCGTGGGGAGAAGAACAAAAAGCAGAGTGGAAAGCACTACAAACTGTAAAACGTAGTTATGGCGATGAGGTACTCACACCGTTGTCATCTATCATTCCAATCGGTTTTGAGCAGAAGCAGTACGGCGCATTGCCTTACGACGAAGCTCGTTTTCCGCTTTATGCGGTTGTTCCAACGTCAGTAGACAAAACAAAGCCGTCTGTATTGGTTACAGGTGGCGTGCATGGTTATGAAACAAGTGGTGTACAAGGGGCGCTTAAATTTATTAAACGTGGCTTGAAAGATTACGCTGCAGACTTCAATGTATTTGTCGTGCCCTGTGTGAGCCCTTGGGGATATGAAACCATAAACCGTTGGAACCCGATGGCGCTTGATCCTAATCGTTCCTTTTATGCTAATTCTCCTGCGCCAGAATCGGCTGAGTTGATGTCATTTGTTGAAAGCTTAGAGGTTGATCTTTTACTCCATATCGATCTTCATGAAACGACAGATACTGACAACAGTGAATTTAGGCCAGCACTCGCTGCACGAGATGGCGTAAGCCATGATAACTGGAATATCCCAGATGGTTTTTACACAGTAGCAAACTTGGCGAACCCACAACTTGCGTTTCAAAAAGCAGTTATCGATGCGGTAAGGCGTGTAACTCACATTGCACCAGCTGATGAAAACGGAAAAATTATCGGTGCAGATGTAGAAAGCGATGGCGTTATTTGCTACGACAAAAAAGCGTTATTCTTATGTGGCGGTATGACGGATGCTAATTTCGTGACCACTACGGAGGTGTACCCTGATAGTGAGAATGCTACACCTGAAATTTGCAATGATGCACAAGTCGCCGCAATTAGCGCTGCAATAGATTTCTTGAAATAGACGCTTGAACGTTTAGACGTCTAGATGTATATTGCCTTCTCGAGTGAGGAGGCGTCTTTGTATACATTTTCAGCAGTAATTTATGATGGCAACAGGCAACATCTTGTAAAGCAGGATGTGTCGGACTTGGCAGCATTTGAGGCATATTTACAGCAGCAATATGGTTGCTATGTATGTTTATGGTGTAACCAAGAACCGACTCAGTCTGTTTTGGATGTTATTGCTTCAACGAGTAACGGTACATTAGGTATTCCTGCACAACCCGCGAGTTAATTATGAAAAACCTATCGCCCTGCATAGCACAATGTAAGTTATCTGAAGATGATATCTGCGAAGGATGCAAGCGTACAATTGATGAGATAGTCGGTTGGGCTGCGTTTTCGCAAACACAAAAGCTGCAGGTAATGGAACGCTTAGACTTACTTAAAACTGTTTCGGACAGTCATAAACCTTAAACCCTTTTCGGACAGTCACAAAGCCCAATAATTAATTTAGGACAGTCACAATCCTAGATGGGTATAGTGAATAGCATAGCCTCATTCAATCTGCTACACTCTCGCGCCGAAATTCTGAACATCCTTGGAAATGCCACTCGCTATGAAAATTATGCTTGCTCCTATGGAAGGGGTAGTTGACCATTTAATGAGAGATATGCTGACACGCGTTGGTGGGTTCGATCAGTGCGTTACCGAGTTTGTGCGTGTTGTTGACCAAAAACTTCCTAAAAAAACCTTTTACAAACTTTGCCCTGAACTTCATAACGGCGGAAAAACGCCATCAGGTGTGCCAGTTAGAGTTCAATTGCTTGGGCAACATCCTGAATGGTTGGCGGAAAACGCAGTTACCGTAGCTGAGTTAGGCTCTCCGGGTGTTGATTTGAATTTTGGTTGCCCTGCAAAAACGGTAAACAAAAGCAAAGGTGGCGCGGTACTACTTAAAGAGACTCAAACGCTCTATAACATAGTTAAGGCCGTGCGTGATGCAATTCCCGATCATATACCCGTATCCGCAAAAATCAGGTTAGGGTTTGAAGACAAGTCACTTGCCATAGATAATGCAATCGCAATCACTGAGGCCGGCGCATCTGAATTAGTCGTGCATGCGCGTACTAAAACAGAAGGATATAAACCACCAGCCTACTGGGATTGGATTGCTAAGATTAAGGCACACACCACGATTCCTCTGGTAGCAAATGGTGAAATTTGGAATAGCGCGGACGCTAAACAGTGCCAGATGCAATCTGCATGTGACAACTTAATGATCGGCAGGGGCGCGCTTGCAATGCCGAACTTAGCTCAGTGCATAAAAAATGCTGAAGCACCTATGCCTTGGTCCGATGTAGCGGCGCTTTTGATTCAATACTCGGGGTATGAAATCTATGGCGATAAAGGACGATATTATCCAAATAGAATTAAGCAGTGGTGTGGTTATTTGAAAAAGCAGTATCCAGAGGCTGAAGTGCTTTTTAACGACATTCGTCGTTTAACTGTTTCGAAAGATATTGTCGACGTACTGTCACGCCAATCCTCTTAATTTTTTACGTGTTTACCCCTCACACGTTGCAGATTCCTTCAAGTTAGCTACGCTAACGAGGCACGTTGTGAAAATAAAAATAAAACTCCGGGGAAAACATGAAATTACATTCAACCAAACGCATTATTGCGCTGGCTTGTGTTTTTGCTTTTGTCGCTGTGGGATGCACAGATGAGAAGCAGGATAAAGCACAACAAAGTCAAAAAGTCGTTATCGATACTAACCCATACCCAAGCACTTACCGATCCATTGACGGTGGGCCCACGCTAATAACGAATGTCACCATTCTTGACGGCGTTGGTAATAAAATTGAAGGGGGAAGCATCTACTTTGTCGACGGGAAGGTCCAAGCAATAGGCAACTCTGGACAGTCACTAAATACTGCTGAAAATACGACGGTCATCAACGGTGACGGTAAGTGGGTAACGCCAGGTATAATCGATAACCACAGCCATCTCGGGGTTTATCCTTCTCCCTCTACTCGTTCTCATTCGGACGGAAATGAAATGACTAACCCTGTGACAGCGCAGGTTTGGGCCGAGCATTCCGTTTGGCCGCAGGACCCCGGTTTTGGTCGGGCACTTGCTGGCGGTGTCACTGCATTACAAATTCTTCCAGGTTCAGCTAACTTATTTGGCGGGCGCTCTGTGGTACTCAAAAATGTACCAAATCGTACCATGCAGGATATGAAATTCCCCGGCGCACCCTATGGAATTAAGATGGCGTGTGGCGAAAATCCAAAACGTGTTTATGGTCAAAAAGGCGGTCCAATGACTCGTATGGGGAATGTCGCTGGTTATCGTCAGGCATGGTCAGACGCCCAGGATTATATGAGAAAATGGGAAAGGTATGAGAAAGATTATGAAGCAGGCAAAGATCCTAAAGCCCCTAAGCGTGATTTGAAGTTAGAAACTCTTGCGGGTGTGTTAGCGGGAGATATACGTGTCCATATGCATTGCTACCGCGCTGACGAAATGACGGTAATGATGGATTTGATGCAGGAGTTTGACTATCAGATTGGTACTTTTCATCACGCGGTCGAATCTTACAAAATTGCTGACAAATTGAAAGAGAACAATGTGTGCTCTGCTATGTGGGCCGACTGGTATGGTTTCAAAATGGAAGCATATGACGGTATACGCGAGAATATCCCAGCCGTACATTCGGCAGGTGCTTGTGCGATTGTTCACTCTGACAGTGACTTGGGAATTCAGCGATTGAATCAAGAAGCGGCGAAAGCATGGTCAGATGGACGCCGAGCAGGTATCGATATTTCGATTGAAGACGCGTGGCAGTGGCTTTCAGCTAATCCAGCTAAGTCACTAGGAATTTTTGACAAAACGGGGTCGTTAGAGGTAGGTAAGCAAGCTGATATTGTTCTTTGGACTGGAGACCCGTTTTCGACGTACTCAAAAGCTGAAGAAGTTTACATAGATGGAGGATTAGCCTATTCACTAAATGATACAAACAGTTGGCCAGTGAGCGATTTTGAGCTGGGTCAAGTGGGCGAAGGAGACAATAAATGAATCGCATTGCAATAGTAATCTTTAGTTTGTTTTTCTCTGCAGTTGTGTTGAGTGAAAACATCGCAATTGTTGGTGGGCAGGTACACACGATGTCTAGCCAAGGCACGCTAAAATCGGCGACGGTTTTAGTTAAAAACGGAAAGGTTGAGCGTGTGATCGATGGTGTGGAGAGACCTGCTGGTTATCAAGTTATCGATGCTTCGGGTAAAGTAGTTACGCCTGGATTTATTGGTGCGATGACATCGTTAGGCCTTGTTGAAGTTTCGTCCTCATCTGGTGTAGTTGATGCAAGTGTTGAGAAATCACCAGTAACAAATAGCGGTGCGGCACTTGATGTCAGCTATGCCATTAATCCGGATTCATCGCTAATTGCAATTACTCGGTTGGAGGGCATGACGTCGGCTGCGACATCCATAATGGGCTCAGATTATATGTTCGATGGCATGGGAGCAGTTATTTCATTAAGCGACAATGCACCGCTTGTTAAAGCAAGAGCATTTATGAACGTAGATGTCGGAAGTAATGGTGCTGAAGCTGCTGGAGGCTCCAGGGCGGCGTTATGGGTTGCGCTAGAGGAGATGTTTGCCGAAGCAAAGGGGGCAAGTAACGTGTTGTCGCCGGAAAAAGGTTGGTACGGGATAAATACACGTAGCGATGTTGCAAGCCTAAAACAGGTGTTGAATGGTAGCGTCCCGTTATTTATGCGTGCAGACCGGGCAGCAGATATTCGCCAAGTTATCGAATTTAAACATCGGCATCCGACTGTCCGAGTTGTCTTGGTGCATGGAGTGGAAGCTTGGAGAGAAGCGGACGCACTGTCAAAGGCAAATATCCCCGTTATTATAGACCCTGAATATAACTTGCCAGGTGGCTTTGACCAAATGGGGGCCACGCTTGCTAACGCCGCTAGGCTTCATGCTACGGGTGTGAAGGTGGCGATAGGAATGGATACGCATAATATTCGTCTTGCTGCTCAGCACGCCGGAAACGCTGTGGCAAATGGGCTTCCTCATGAGGCTGGTATTGCTAGTTTGACAAGTGTACCTGCTGAGATATTAGGCGTAGAAAATACATTAGGCGTTCTCAAAAGTGGTGCGGTTGCAGATATCGTTGTATGGTCGGGCGATCCGCTTGAGGTAACAGAAGCGGCGGAGATCGTAATCTCAAACGGCAAAGTTATGCAGATGGAGTCTCGACAGACTAAACTTCGTGACCGATATTTGTTGCTACAGCAAACTGGTGCAGAGAAGCCTTCGCATTATTATCGCGAACTCAATTAGCATCCTTCGGACAGTCGCAATACTCCTCTGAGAAACTGTGATTGTGACTGTCCGATTTCTTTCACTTCCGTTACCTTTTCAAATGCTCGTTCGCTGAAACTGTAACGATGAGTACAATGGCGATAGCTCGATCTTAGTGTTCAAACATCGTCAAACATTTTGACTGTCCCAAATACCTCACGTCTTTGCATTTACTCATCAAATAACTTTATTTCAACGTTTCCCAGGGTCCAAAGTTTATTGGCGTAATAATTTGGCTACTACATTAGTATTCGGTAGGTGCCCGTAGTTACATGCATTTGCAAAATGCCTTATTGCTGAAGGTGAACCCGCAGAGCACTTAAATATATGCTCAAACTGACTAGACAACGTTTGCCAGGTATTAAGGGAGGTTTTTACGCTGTGTATCACAACGTACTTATTATTATGTGTAGTCGGCAACGTTGGTTTTTTGGACATTTGGCGAGTTTGGTTAAGTAGGCCCACATATTCACGTAGTGTAAAGGGCAAAGCATGACGACGGGTATTCTTTTCAGCATGACCTTTAAATAGCGCCAAATATTTCGGAGTCTTACCAACACGTTCAGCGTTAAGCCGATATTTAATACTGGTAAAATCAGAGGTGCTTGGTGTTTTTGCTATACCGGCTCGGATAGGATTTAAATCGACATAAGCCATAACCGCCGCAAGTGCTCTTTCGTCCAATATCGCCTGCGAGCGGAATCGACGTTCCCAAAAATAACCCGTGCACTTGTCTTCTTTGTTTGCCTTACGAGCAATGTATTCATTTAGCATGCGCATAAACCAGCTAATACACTGTAAGCGCTGGCGGTAAACAGACGCTATTTTGTGAACCTCTTTAACTTCATCATCCTTTAATTCCGATTTGTTTTTTACAGATAGGTAGCGCCGTATAATTGAAGGGCACTTATAAAATTTTCGCCATCTAAGAAGAACTTCATCCATACTCCAGCTGTCAGATCTGCCCTTCGCTATATGTAAAACGACATGAATGTGATTATGCATCACAGCATAGGCACATAAGTCGATGGCAAAAACGTCAGAAAGGCTATGCATCCTGTCCACAATCCATTGCCGCCGATGTTCATAATTTATTCCAGTCCTTTTATCTTTACCACAAAGAAACGACTGACGAACGCAGCGAGTAGTGCAGTGATAGAAAGGCGTTTCTTCAAGGTTGACTTGTTTATATCTTGGAAGCGGCATTGGTTTTCTCGATTTTGAAAAACAACTAGTATCTTCAATTTTCGAAAAATATGGGCCTGAGCAAAAGATTGGTTTTCGTACAGGTCGAGTTAGGGCTTTTTCGATGGATCTTTGTCTTTTAGAAGCAAATAAATAAAGCGCTATGTTTCTGACTGTCCTACCTGTTGTTCCCTGACTGTCCGATGTTCGATGTTAATGCGCGATGTTAATGCGACTGTCCGATGTTACCGCGGTCCGATGTTGCCGCGCGATACTTCCGACTGTCCGATATTGCCACAACAGCAAATAGAGCGCTAAAAAGCGCTCTATGGTTTGATGATAAATTTTATACCTTTTTCGTATTAACGAAAGAGTAGGGACTCACTTAAACGAATAAATCGACTCGAGATCCAACACGCCCATCGTTTTGTGGCGATGTTTGTTGCGTTGACGACGCCTCGGCAGGCTCGACTTGTTGAGGCTGCGATTGTTGTATTTGCTGGCGCTGCTGTGGCGCTTCGAGTAGCGTTGAAACCGGCGCAGAGTTTTGCGCAACTGATGATACGTCCATCTCAAATCCTCTCGTTAAACTTTATCAAAATATAGCACAATTATTCATCAGTGAAGATTAAATTTGTTAATTGTTCATACATAAAATCAGCAATTAATGGCTGTGCTTCCGCGTTTGGATGGATACCATCTCTTTGCATTAATTCTTCATTTAGCGCAATGTTTTCAAGAAAAAATGGGATTTTTACTACATTCTGGGTTGATGCAACACGTTCGTAATTGCCTTGAAACATCTCTGAATATCGCCGGCCATAATTTGTCGGAATTTGAATATCCTGAATAAAAACTTCAGCGCCACTTGCTTTGCTCGTAATCACTATTTTTTCAAGGTTACGCATTATCTTGTTCGTATTATGGCCTTGAAGTCCATCGTTGCCCCCAAGCTCAATGAAAACATGCGTTGGCATATGCTGTTCTAGTAGCCTTGGTAATCGAGCAAGCCCTCCATCCGTTGTTTCACCACTCACCGCAGCATTTACGATTTCAATCTTAATCTTCTCGTCTTGCCACTTATTTTGTAACAAACTGACCCAACCAAGTTGTTGCTCTAACCCATAAGCAGCAGATAGGCTGTCACCAAGAATTAAAAGAACCGCAGATTTATCATTATCCGTTTCGTAGCGCTGATCTGATAACGCTGAGTTTGGTATAAATAAGCCAAATAATGTGAAAGCAGCCAGTGCAACAAATACGGCCTTTTTGAACAGATGAATAAACACGAATTGATGACCCTTATATGATTAAAGCAGCACAAGTAACTAAGTCAGTAACTACGAGTGAAGGTACTTTACAGATCCTTCAACCAATTTCTTTTGAAGTCAAGCAAGGTGAGTCTGTTGCTATCATTGGTGCGTCAGGTTCCGGAAAATCTACACTTTTGGGGCTTCTTGCGGGGTTAGATGAAGTAACATCAGGAGAGATCTTTCTTGATGACCAACCTCTACACTCACTCGATGAAGAGCAGCGTGCAGTGCTACGTGGCAACACGGTAGGGTTTATTTTTCAAAGCTTCATGCTTGTACAAAGCCTTACTGCGCTTGAAAACGTTATGTTGCCGGCAGAAATCGCAGGCTTAGCTGATGCCAAGCAAAAAGCACTATCCATTCTTGAAGACGTTGGGCTTTCGCATCGTGCTCATCATTTTCCAAATCAATTGTCTGGTGGTGAGCAGCAGCGTGTTGCAATTGCTAGGGCCTTTATAACATCACCCAAGATTTTGTTTGCAGACGAGCCCACAGGGAACTTAGATGCGAAGAATAGCGATAAAGTTGAAGCATTACTTTTCAAGCTTAATAAAGAAAAGGGCACAACGCTTGTTCTAGTAACCCATGATAATAAGCTAGCTGAGCACTGCGATAGGCAATTAACGATGCAGGCCGGTTCACTTGTTGAAACCACGACTACACAAGAGGTTGTGTAAATGAAGATGGCATTGAGTCTTGCGTGGCGTCTTTTTAAGCACGAGGCGCGACGGGGTGAGTTGACTATCATCCTACTTGCGATTGTCTTATCTGTGGGGGCAGTTTTATCTTTGTCGCTTTTCAGTGAAAGGCTTCAGGGCGTGTTGAAGTCACGGAGCGCGGCGTTTATTGCGGCAGACGCGCAATTAAGGTCGGACAAACCCATTGATGAGGCATGGCTTACTCGCGCGCGTGAAAACGAACTCGCCACCGCTAAGCAAGTAAGCACGCGGTCTATGGTGTTCAACGGCGATATGATGTCCTTGGTAGATTTACGTGCCGTTAACAATGATTATCCACTTAAAGGGGCCGTATCGATAAGCGATGTACCGTTTGGCGTGAAAAAGGAATCGAACGAACTACCTAATTCAGGCGAAGCATGGATCCAATCAAGGTTATTTCAAACCTTAAATGTCAATATTGGCGATAAAATAGAAATAGGCGATGCTGTTTTTACCGTATCAAACGTACTGGTCGACATTCCAGATGCAGGCTTCAGTGTATTCAACACCGACCCCATCGTTCTTATGAATATGGACGACTTAGACAAAACCGCTGTCGTTGGGCCAGGAAGCCGTGCCCGCTTTATCGCCTACTTTGCGGGCGAAAAAAGCAACCTGAATGAATTCAATGATTGGCTATTTCCGCAGTTAAATGACGATTTACATTCATGGCGGACCGTAGAGGATGATGAATCGGCTATTGGTCAAAGTGTTGCAAGTGCTGAGCGCTATTTCTTGCTGGCCAGTCTGCTTGCAATAGTATTGGCGGCGGTTTCGATAGCTGTCGCAGCTCAACGATATGCACAACGCCACTTCGACCCCGTTGCGATAATGAAAACGTTAGGGGCTACCAAGCAAGTCATTCGTTTGGTATATCTATTACAGGTCATTTTTATTACGCTTTTGGGCATTATAATTGGTTTGCTTATCGGGTTTGTTGGACAGCAGATCGTTGTATGGGCACTCGCTGATAGTATTGATGTTGCGCTGTCCGTATGGCATTGGCGCCCAGTAATTATTGCTATAACGACTGGAGCGGCGTGCGCGTTATTGTTTTCGCTCTATCCACTGTTACAGCTTTTTTCAGTGCCCCCATTGCGCGTATTGAGAAAAGATGTTGAGAGCAGCGTGCGTTCTAGAGGTATTCAGTACGCAGCATCTGGCGGTGCTATTTTTCTACTTATGTTCCTATACAGCCAAGACCTTAGAATAAGTGCGATATTGTTCTTATCTGGCTCCGTCCTTGTCTTAGGCCTTCTAGGTGCTACCTATTTGCTCATCTCCCTTGGAAGAAAACTTGGCTCTGGCGCAATTGGGCCATGGCAATTGGCCTGGGCACGAATCAAACGACGTGCTATGAACAACAGTGTTCAGTTGATCAGTTTTTCAGTCACGATAATGCTACTGCTCGTTGTGTTGGTAATGCGAAATGACATGGTGTCGCAATGGCGCTCTCAATTGCCTGAAGGCACGCCAAACTACTTTCTCATTAACATCACTAGCGATCAAAAAGCGGGGTTGGACAGTCACTTTTCTGATAGCGGCGTTGAAATTGAAGAGTTTTACCCGGTTATCCGTGGTCGCTTCGCCGCGGTAAATGATGAAGGTGTAAATTCTGAAATTACCAAAGAGGAAGAGAAAGATCGAGAAGGCCGCCAAGGCTTGGGCCGAGAAGCAAACCTCACGTGGAGTAATACGTTACAAAAAGAAAATGAGATTGTTGAAGGAGCATGGCATGACAACAGTGTCATTGATGCTGGCATCGATACTTATCCTGTGTCGGTGGAAGAGGGGGTTGCTGAAAGGCTTAAAATAAAAATGGGGGATAGGCTTACCTTTAACGTAGGAAGCGAGATAGTAAAAACCCGCGTAACTAGTATACGAAAAGTTAATTGGCAGACGATGCAGCCAAACTTCTTTTTCGTAATACACCCGCAAGCTATGGAGGCTTTTAACCCGACGTATATTACGAGCTTCTTTTTACCATCAGAGCGTAAAGCGGAGCTAACAGAGCTTCTTAAACCGTTTGCCGCTATTACAATGTTTGATGTCGACGCTCGTATTAATCAACTAAGGGAGATAGTTGAGCAAGTATCCGTAGCGGTTGAGTTCATTCTCATTTTAGTGCTGCTTGCTGGTAGCTTAGTCTTAATAGCGCAGGTACAAGCAAGCATGGATGAGCGAAGGCAAGAACTGGCTATATTGAGAACGTTAGGGGCGAAAGGGAGCTTGATTCGCAAAAGTGTGGTGTATGAGTTTGTCATTATCGGCATCGTTGCTGGGCTTATGGCGGCATTTGCTAATGAACTCAGCTTATATCTGTTGCAAACAAATATATTCAAGATGACTGCGAGTTTGCACGTTGAATATTGGTTACTGTCGCCCGTGGTCGGTGCGGTAGTGGTTGGCACATTAGGCGCTGTAGCATGCTGGCGCTTGCTGTCGTTGAATACCTCGGAACTCCTTAAGAAAATGGTCTAACCGGTTTAGGACAGTCACATTACTGACTGCCCTAAACGCGTTAGCATGTTTTTTAAAGGTGCTTTTTTATTTTCGGACAGTCATAAAGTTTATGACTGTCCGAAATGAAGTGTGGTTAGGAATAAATGGCGTGAAGCGCCTCATCGACGGTTGGATAAGTAAAAGTAAACCCGGACTTTATGAGTTTGTCTGGCAATACTTTTTGACCCTCTAGAATCATATCTGACGATTCTCCCATTGCTATCTTCATAACAAATGCAGGCACATTAAAAAAGCAGGGCCTGGAAAGCGCCTTACTTAGTGAGTGAGAAAATGTTTTGTTGGTAACCGGTACCGGCGCGGTCATATTATAAGGGCCTTCGCAATCGGGCGAATTCAAAAGATGAATGATGGCAGCAACCATATCTTCAAGATGGATCCATGAAAGATATTGCTCTGCAGTCCCTAGCGTACCGCCAACACCTAGCTTAAATGGAAGCGCCATTTTGGCCAACGCGCCGCCATTTTCAGATAAAACAACGCCTGTACGCAGCGTGCAAACACGCGTTCGGTTATTCGTGACAGTATTCGCTATCGCTTCCCATTTACTGCATACATCATGCGTAAATTCTTTGTGAGGCATTGTCGACTCCACGACATCACGTTCACCTTGGCGCCCATAATACCCAATAGCAGAACCCGATATGAAAACACGAGGAGCAGAAGCACTTTCATTGATTTTTGCGACTAGCGATGCAGTGATCCCCCACCGGCTATCGCATATTTTGGCTTTCTGGCTGGTAGTCCACCGTTTGTCTGCTATTGGCTCACCCGCTAAGTTTATAACAGCATCAAATGCGCCAATATCTGCGATTTCGTTTACAGAATTCAAGTATGACAGTTCGCTCCCTAGCTTCGATTTTGCTGCGTCAGTATTGCGAGTCACTACAGTAATGCTATGACTGCTGCGCAAGCGTTCTACAAGTGCACTACCAATAAGCCCTGTGCCGCCAGTAAGCAATATGTGCATAAGTCCTCCGGTGTATCGTTATGTTACGCGGTTTTATTACACGAAAGTGTGAGCGATACAGAATCAGAAAAACGCAGCGCGTGCGGTTTATCCACTTCAACTTCAGCATAGCGTACAGAGTCATGTTCAGCAGCGATGCTCAGAACATCACCAGTAAGCTTTTCGAGTAAAGAGAAACGATTATCCTCAACTAACTTAATAATCGCCTTAGTGATAATTTTGTAGTTAAGTGCGTCGTCCATGTTGTCAGTGTTAGACGCGGTGCTTGCGTCGTAGTCAATCTTTACATTCACCACCACATCTTGCTTGTTTTTAATTTCGTCTTCGTTGATTCCTATGTAGGTGCGCAGTCTCAGGTTTTTAATTCTTATTGTAGCTAAGTTGAAATTCATAGTTGTCTCTTGTTTGTAGTTAGCGATAAGTCGTTGTAAAGTGATGTAGTTTAATTAGGAATGTAGCACAGAATGTCTATGGAACTGCGATCCCCAACAGCAAAAATCTTCATTGTTTTAGCATGTTTAGTTATTATTATGGCTGGCGTAAAGGCAGCAAGTGCCATTATGGTTCCATTTTTTCTTTCGGTGTTTATTGCCATTGCGTGTAGCCCTGTTATCCGTTGGACATCAAAATACGGCGTCCCGCGTTGGCTTTCAATTACCTTAGTTATACTGCTTATAGTTGTTTTTGGTTTTCTTCTTGCGGGCCTTGTTGGCCAGTCAATGACTGAATTTAAAGAAAATTTGCCAGAATACCGAGCCAAGTTAGATACAGAATTTGAATGGGTAGTGGCTAAACTCGCTGAATTCAATATTTACATTAACCGAGAGCTCATTGCTTCGCACCTTGACCCTGCTACAGCAATGTCAGTCGCAACAAACTTCATTAGCGGAATGGGCGGTGTGTTATCAAACCTGTTCCTCATTTTGTTAACCGTTATATTTATGCTTTTTGAAGCTGAATCGATACCTAAACGGCTACATATTGCGCTAGCCGATCCTGACATGAAGCTTAAACACATCGACAAATTCATTCGCTCTGTTAACAGTTATTTGGCAATAAAGACCGTGGTAAGTTTAGGTACCGGCCTTATTATTGGCGTGTGGCTTTATGTGATGGGTGTGGATCACTTTTTACTGTGGGCTGTGTTGGCATTTATGCTTAACTTTATCCCCAATATCGGCTCTATTATTGCCGCCGTGCCTGCCGTGCTGATTGCCTTTGTTCAGTTTGGTCTACCTTCAGCTGGCTTTGCAGCATTAGGCTTTTTACTCGTTAATACTATTATGGGGAATATGGTCGAGCCAAAGCTGATGGGCCGAGGAATGGGCTTAAGTACACTCGTTGTCTTTCTTTCATTGATCTTTTGGGGGTGGTTGCTCGGCACCGTGGGTATGCTGCTGTCCGTACCGTTGACGATGGTAGTTAAAATTGCGTTGGAGTCTCGCGAAGAGAGTAAGTGGATAGCGGTACTGCTATCGAGCGAAGGGGACGAAAAACCAGCAATCCAATAACGTTAGCTATTAGGAAACTTTATTTGAATGCTAGCCCCGCCCAAGGGGCTTTTTTCGATATGCAGCTTGCCTTCGTAAATCGCAACTAAATCACTGACTATTGCCATTCCTATCCCTTGTCCTTCAGCGTAGGTATCAAGCCGAGTACCCCTGGCCAACAACGTGGTGCGTTCGCTCTCTGGTATACCAGGGCCATCATCGTCAATTGCTATCGTTAGCCACTCTTTGTCTTGAATAACAGTAACGTTCACTATCGAGTCAGCCGCTTTACAGGCATTATCGAGAATATTTCCGCATAACTCCATTAGATCAGTTTGGTCACCTTTAAACACTGCCTCATCATTGCCATCTAAGCTTATCGTAAGATGCTTATGACCGTAGACTTTGTCCATTGCGTCTGCAAGTTTCAATAGTAATGGCCATACCGCTATTGACGCTTGCCACCCTGACTTTCCGGCGCTAGCGCGCTTTAGTTGCCGCTGGATGATATTATCTATTTGAGTTAACGACTCTATGGCCTCAAATGGCAATGAATTAGTTCCCATCGCCGCGGCAAGAGGCGTTTTAAGGCTATGCGCTAAATCCCCCAAGCTATTTTTGTATCGCGAACGTTGCTCAGCTTCAGACGTAAGTAAGCTGTTAATCGCGCGCTTGAGTGAATCAAATTCTACAGGATAGCGAGCCTCAAGCTGGTTTTTGTTACCTGTTGCGGCGTGAGCAATTTCACTAATTAGCTTTCTTACTGGGGCTAACACAAGGCTTATACCAACGATAATAAAAACAATCAGTACCACACAAAGCGTCGCTATCCATTGCCAAGCCGTGTTCACAAAGGTTTTTCGTTCCGCTGAAAACTGTGTTTTATCATTTAAAATATAAAAATGAACGGGTTCAAATTGATTACTCGATGCGAATTCGGCGGTGAATGCATATACGAAAAAGTTATCGGCATTGCCGATTGTTGTTTCGTAATTGTCTAGAAAAAGCTCGTTTCCTACATCAACCTGTAGAGAGGGGGCGTTAAGTGTGTATTCGAGGGTTGAGGCTGATTGCCAAATAACTGTATCTCGAAACACGATGACGCCAATATAGCCTGAGCCAGGCAAATTTAGCTGTTCCTCATAAAGCACTTCGGGCATGTAAGGAACATCACCATCGAGTTCGAATGCTGATAATAAACCTAAGTTCATCAGTCGAAGCTCACTCATTTTGGCTTGTGTCAGGCTTTTTGTATACGCTCCGTCGAGTATAAAAATAGTAAAGGGAGCGAATAGCGCCAATAAGACAACGGCAAGTATAATGCTTCTTACGCGCAGAGAGAGTTGCCTCATAGGTTTCTATTTATCCTATAGCCTCGCCCTCGCAAGGTTTCGATCGGTTTTATGGTTCCATCAGGGTCGAGCTTTTTACGAAGTCGGCCTATAAAAACTTCGATAACGTTACTATCTAAGTCAAAGTCTTGGTCGTAAATGTGTTCAGTTAGTTCCGTCTTGGATATTACCTTTTGAGGATTAAGCATAAGGTACTCCATTACCTTGTATTCATAAGCGGTAAGCTCAAGTGACAGGCTATTAAGTTGAATTTCTTCTGAAACGGTATCAAGTGAGATGGGGCCCATCTGAATAACGGGATTAGCTTGTCCTGACGCTCGTCGTATTAGCGCTTTTGCCCGGGCCAGTAATTCTTCATTATGGAACGGCTTAGTGAGGTAGTCGTCTGCACCTGAATCTAGGCCTTCTACTTTTTCTTGCCACCTGTCTCTTGCTGTAAGAATTAAAACGGGTGTACTTATATTCTCGCTGCGCGCTTTTCTTATGACGTCGAAGCCATCTAATTTTGGTAGCCCGATGTCAACAATAGCCAGGTCATAGTTATATTCTTGAAGTTGATAAAGCGCACGTTCACCATTATCTGCAAGGTCGACACTGTAACCACTCTCTTGAAGCAGGGTATCTAATTGGGTAAGTAACTTGCTATCGTCTTCTGCTACCAAAACTCGCATGTGTATTTAATCCTTACCGTTGGAGGCTTTAACTTTGCCTGAGCGTTTATCTACATCTACCGAAACAACCCGTCCCGATTTTTTTAACACTTTAACGCGATAACTTTTGGCTGTTTGTTCAACTTTTAAAACACGCCCTTTTTCTGCTCTTACTGCCTTTTCTGCAGCCTCACTCTTAGTAACAGCGGTATTCGATTGAGCATGCACGAGGTTGGAACTGCTTATAAGCAGAACGAAACCGAGTAATGTGGCATGTACTATTTTTTTCATTAAACCCCACCATTATTGCAAACAACGTCATTTCATTTATTCAGTATAAAGGACTGACCTGAATGAATACTGAATTTATTTAAGTAGTCTACCTTGCCAAACATCTTTCAACAATTCGGACAGTCACAACCGCTACCCTATATTTTGTGACTGTCCGAAACTTTATGACTGTCCGAAATGTTAAACCAGTTAGAAATGTGTGACTGTCCGAAACAGTAATGACAAATAAAAACGCCGGCATTGTGAGCCGGCGTTTGAGTCTTTACGTTATCGTTTACTTAAGCAGGCAGTACTTTCTTGTACGGTTTAACAGTTACTGAAGCGTAAACCCCTGCGGCTACGTAAGGATCGCAATCAGCCCATGCTTGAGCCTCTTCCAATGAGTTAAATTCTGCAACCACTAGTGAGCCAGTAAAACCAGCTGGTCCTGGGTCTGCACTATCAATAGCGGGAAAAGGGCCTGCAATAACTAAACGTCCTTCATCTTGCAACGCATTAAGGCGAGCGAGGTGGTCAGGGCGCGCCGCTAAGCGCTTTTCTAAACTGTTATCAATGTCGGTCGCACAAATCATGTAAAGCATCGTTTATCCTTTCCCCGTGGCCGCTTTCATCGAAGATACAAAATCACCAAGCTGTTTTAACATCTCTTGGCTATCGTCAAGGTGTGCAGCAATAATATTAACCGTTGCAGATCCTGATATTGCCCCTGCAGCGCCAGCTTCAATAGCTTCTTTAACCTGAACCGGCGTTGAAATACCAAACCCAAGCAACGCTGGCGCACACTCGTGTGACTTCAGTCGCTCGATAAGTTCAGATGCGGGAACATTGGCGGCGGTTTCAGCGCCGGTAACACCAGCACGGCCAAGCAAGTATGTATATCCTTTTGAATATTCGCCAATTTTTTCCATGGTTTCATCGGTCGCGTTTGGCGGCGCAATCAATATTTGAGAGATACCCGTTGCATCGGCCGCTTTTTGGAATGGCGCAGCTTCACGAATCGGTACATCGGCAATAAGAATAGAGTCAACACCTGACGCACTTGCTAGTGCATAAAACGCATCGATGCCTTTCGCCATGACCAAATTGCTATATAGCAATAAACCAATAGGTATTGATGGGTATTTAGCACGTACACGTTCAAGTAATGCCATGCACTGGCCCACGGTTACGCTATGTGACAGGGCACGAATGCTGGCTGCTTGAATTGTCGGGCCGTCAGCAATTGGGTCAGAGTAGGGGATACCTAACTCTAGTGCATCCGCTCCGCTTTCAATTAGTTGGCAAATAATGGCTTCTGATTGCGCAATATCTGGGTCACCAATCATGACAAACGGTACGAACGCGCCTTCATTGTTGTTGTCCAAACGCGCGAACATATCTGCATATCTATCCATTAAATATCATCCCCTAAAATATTGATAACGTGAGCAAGGTCTTTATCGCCACGACCTGAAAGGTTAACCACGATAATGGTTTCTTCTTCTGCTTCATCGGCCATGTTCAAAGCATGTGCTATTGCATGAGAAGACTCAAGCGCAGGAATGATACCCTCTTTACGGGCAAGCAGCTTAAACGCGTTTAGCGCCTCTTCATCTGTTACCGCTACATATTGTGCTCTGCCGATAGAATGTAGATAAGCATGTTGTGGTCCAACCGCTGGGTAGTCTAGCCCTGCTGAAACCGAATAGCTCTCTTCAATTTGGCCTTCTTTATCTTGCATAATGTAGGTATATGCACCATGTAAAATGCCTTTTGTACCTGTCACTATCGTTGCACCGTGCTCTTTGGTGTGAACCCCTTTACCGGCTGGCTCTACACCTACCAGTTTTACAGACTCTTCATCAATGAAGTCAGCAAACATGCCTATTGCGTTAGAGCCACCACCTACACAAGCCACTACTGCATCAGGCAGGCGACCTTCTTTTTCGAGAATTTGCGCTCTTGTTTCTTCACCAATCATGCGGTGGTATTCACGCACAATATGGGGGAATGGGTGAGGGCCGGCTGCCGTACCTAGCAGGTAATGCGCGGTGTCGTAGTTAGCCGACCAATCTCGCATAGCTTCGTTTACCGCGTCTTTTAGTGTACCTGAACCCGCATTCACCGGAATGACTTCAGCGCCCATTAAGCGCATACGAAAAACATTTGGAGCCTGACGTTCCACATCTTTCGCCCCCATGTAAATACGCGCTTTTAAGCCAAGTAGTGCGCATGCAAGCGCTGTTGCTACACCGTGCTGACCTGCGCCAGTCTCAGCAATCACCTCTTTTTTACCCATGCGCTTTGTCAATAGCGCTTGGCCTAACACTTGGTTTGTCTTGTGCGCGCCACCGTGAAGAAGGTCTTCACGCTTTAGGTAAAGCTTAACCTTTGGGTTGCTCACTAAGTTGCGTGATAAGGTCATTGCTGTCGGTCTGCCCGCATAATCTTTCAGCAACGACAGAAACTCTTCGTTAAAGCTAGGATCTTCTTTTGCGTCTAAAAACGCTTTCTCTAGCTGATCGAGTGCAGGAATGAGCAATTCGGGTACATACATACCACCGAACTCTCCAAATTTTGTATCTAACTGATTCATGCTATGTCCTGTAATGATTAATTTAGTATTGGCGGCAAACTGAGAAAAATGCGCTTAACTTCTCTTGAGACTTTTCGCCGGGGGCGGTTTCTACACCTGAATTTATGTCTAAAATGGCGCAACCCGCTTTGATAGCGTCCGATGCATTTTGTGCATTAATGCCGCCCGCTAGAACAATTTTATCTTTGTGATGGACTGCGTTAAGTAACGACCAATCAAAAGCTTTACCTGTGCCGCCTTTTTCTTTGCCTATTTGACAGTCCAATAAGACTTTATCGATATTACTATCGTTCAGTAATGCATTAAGGGTGGCTGGGAGTTGACCGTTTACGCCCTCCGCTTTCCAAATCTGACACGTGTCAGGTAGGGCTTGGCGTAACGTGGCGATATAGTTGCTGTCTTCACTACCATGGAGCTGCACGGCAGCAAGGCTTAGTTCACTTGCGGCTGAAACAACGCTCGCTTGTGACTCATTAACAAAAACACCAACGAATGCGCCGTCGGTTGCCTCTACCATCGCTTGTGCGGTTGACATTGTTACGTATCGAGGTGATTTTTCAGCGAAGATAAGCCCACCAAAATATGCCCCTTCTTCGAATGCAGTTTGTACTTGTTCGACCGACGTTAAGCCACAGACTTTCACCGCACCATACACCAACTTGCTAACAGCGCGTTTAAGGTCTTTTTGTGCCATTAATGCACTACCAACTAAAAACCCTTGGCATAGTGGCGCTAACCGTAACACGTCATCATGGGTATATATGCCAGACTCCGAGATAACTACAAACTCATGCGTAGCCTTGGATAACATAGGAACTAAGCGTTCGGTAGTCGCCAAATCGGTTGATAAATCACGTAAATTTCGATTGTTTATACCTATAATATTCGCTTTAAGCGCGATAGCACGTTCCATTTCTTCTTCATTGCTTACTTCGGTTAGTATGTCTAAAGAAAGCGCATCAGCGACGTCTGCCAACGCGGTGTATTCATCATCACTTAGTACGCTTAGCATCAGTAGTACCGCATCGGCATTGTAATGCCTTGCTAAGTACACCTGATAGGTATCAACGAAAAAATCTTTGTTGAGTACCGGTTGAGACACGCGTGCAGTCACGTATTCAAGATATTCAAATTTACCTTGGAAATATTTTTCATCGGTTAAAACAGAAATACCGGCAGCATGAGGAGTATAAGCCGCTAGAATCTCATCAAGGTCAAAATGTTCTCTTATCAACCCTTTTGACGGAGACGCTTTTTTGCATTCGAAGATATAACCGGCATTGGGTTCATTGAGCGATGCAAATAAGCTTTTTGTAGATGGCACTAATTGGTCTTGAAAGCTATCAAGGGGCAGCGATGTTTTTCGTGCCTCAACTTCTATGCGTTTATCCGCGACAATTTTCTCAAGCACATTAGCCATTCGTGCTTACCTCCTGAGTAATATTTGCTACCTGTTCTAACACGCGCAGTGGTGTCCCATCTTTCATCGCCTGCATCGCCATTTCTGCGCCGTCTTTAAATGAAGTGGCATGGCCGGAGACATTAAGCAATGCACTACAGTTCATGGCGATTGCTGCTCGGTGGGCCTCGTGACCTTCACCATGCAATGCAGCCTCAACATATTTTTTGTTTTCTTCTGGTTCGCCGCCCTCAATCGCAGAAAGGGGGTAAGCGGACAATCCGAAATCTTCAGCAGTGACGGTGCGTTTACGAATATCACCGTGTTCAAGATCGAAAATAATCGATTCACCATGCAGTGCAAGTTCGTCTAACCCGTCGCCGTGAACGATCATGGCGCGATGTTGGCCTAGCAGCATAAGGGTTTTAGCATAAGGTTCAAGCAGTTCAGGTGAATATACACCGAAAACCCCATGGGTTGGGCTTGCTGGGTTAGCGAGCGGCCCAAGTATATTAAACAGGGTTCTTGTCTTCAGGGCAGCGCGGACGGGGGCTGCGTAACGCATGCCTGCGTGATAAACCGGCGCAAAGAGAAATGTGAAATTTGCTTCATCTAAGCATTTTCTTGATAGCTCTGGCGTAATATCAAGCTGCAACCCGAATTGCTTAAACAAATCGGCCGACCCAGACTTACTCGATACGCTTCGGTTTCCGTGCTTTGCTACCTTTACACCACATGCTGCGGCAACAACTGCCGCTGCGCTTGAGATATTAATGGTGTTATGACCGTCGCCACCGGTACCAACAATATCCGCGAACGCATAATCTGGAGTGGGGAACGGCCTTGCATTGGCCACCATCGCACTGGCTGCACCGGCAATTTCGCTCGGAGATTCCGTTTTAATTTTAAGCGCTGTAAGCACGGCAGCAATAACGGCTTCACTTTGTTCGCCATGCATAATGCTGTTGAACAACGAGTACGCTTCTGATTGAGATAGGCTCTGTTGCGCGATTAATTGCTCTAAAATAGGCGTTATATTAAACATTGCTAAGCCCTTGTTGTGTTAAATAATCAATACTTTGCTTCAGTAATGCGCTGCCTTGTGCAGTAAGTATCGACTCTGGATGAAATTGGAAACCAAGCATGCGGTCTTGTTCGTTATACACAGCCATGATGACCTCTGAACCGTCGTCGTTAATGCACGACGCACACGCTAGCAGTTGTGGGGGAAGCGTTTCTGCCACTAGGGAATGATAGCGCGCGACATGTAATGGCTTTGGAAGGTTTGAAAACATCGCCTTGCCTGAATGCGTAATAGCCGACGATTTACCGTGCATAACCGTTTTAGCCCTTCCTACCACGCCGCCATAATATTCAACAATGGCTTGATGACCCAAGCATATTCCCAGTACAGGGTATTGTCCTGCCACAGCTTTTAGCAGTTCTGGCATACAGCCAGCTTCACTTGGCGCGCCAGGACCTGGCGATAGCATCAGTAGCACCGGCCCTTTCTTTGCTTGCGCCGCCATTTTATCAAGCAGTGTCGAGGGCGATACCGTGTTCCGATATACCTGAATAGCAATGTCTAATGTGCGTAGTTCATCCACCAAGTTGTAAGTAAATGAGTCGACATTGTCGAGGAGGAAAAGGGTAATTTGTTTGTCCATTATTGCATCTCCTCATTCAATGCTGCACGTATTGCGCTTATGACCGCTTGTGCTTTTGCGCGCGTTTCATCTGCCTCGGCTTGGGGAATGGAGTCATGTACCACGCCTGCACCCGCTTGAATAAAGGCCTGCTGATTTTTTACAAACGCTGAGCGAATAACAATACAGGTATCCATGTCGCCTTGACCGTTAATGTAGCCTACTGCGCCACCATAACTGCCTCTGCGTTTTTGCTCTATCTCGCGAATAAGTGTCGCCGCGCTGACTTTGGGGGCACCCACGAGTGTCCCCATGTTCATGCATGCTTGATAAGCGTTGAGTGCGTCTAAATCATCGCGCAATTGGCCTACCACGCGAGAGACTAAGTGCATCACATGTGAGTAACGGTCTACTTTAAGTAAATCTTTGACAAATCGGCTGCCTGGGCGACTTACTTTTGCCACATCATTACGCGCCAAATCAACCAGCATAATGTGCTCAGATTTCTCTTTCGTATCTTCACGTAAGTTTAACTCTATGCGACTGTCCAAATCGTAATCGATGCTACCGTCTTCGCGCTTTCCTCGAGGACGCGTGCCGGCAATGGGATAAATTTCAACCTGATTGGTTTCGCTATCATATTTAAGTGCAGACTCTGGCGATGCACCGAAAATGGCAAAGGTTTCATCCTGCATAAAGAACATGTAGGGGCTTGGGTTCTGTTCTTTTAATTTGGCATAAGCCAGTAGCGGAGAGGGGCAAGGAAGTGAAAATGTTCTTGAGGGCACTACCTGAAAAATATCCCCAGCCAAAATATGTTGCTTTAAATCTAGTACATCATTGCAAAATGCTTCATCGCTCTTGTCTACCTTCATTTCGTACGATGCGGGTGCCATGCTGCCTGAATTGGTCAGTTCCGGTGTGGCGGGCATATCATGTAAACGCTGATGAATTGCTTCAAGTCGCTGCGAGACTGAAAAGTACTGTTGTGCGACGTCTTTTCCACTAAACACACTGCCTATTAAATGTGTTTCTCGGGTTTGGTGATCAACCGTGATAAGCGTTTCAGCAAGATAAAAAACAAAGTCCGGACAGTCGTTTTCGCCCTCGTCGACCGCCGGCAAGGTTTCAAAGCCCGCTAGCATGTCGTAAGCAAATACACCGCCAAGAAAAACCGCATGGGGGTGTTGGCGAATAGGGATGATTCTATTTACAGCGATACGAAGTGCATCCATCACGCTGGCAGCTTTTAGTCGGCTGTCTTCATCAAGCTCGCCGCTTGCTTTGTCACACAACAGCGTAATAGTGTCATCAGAATGACTCGCCACGTGCATGCCTGGTGGTACGTGACTAATAAAAAGTGGTAATACTGAAGCACCATTATCAGAAAGTGCTTTTACCGTTACGCTATTTTCATTGCACTCTAACCGAAGGGCAGCGTCGATTAAAAGAAGGCTTTGTAAATTGTCTTTCGAGTCTATTTCCGCTGACTCAAGTAACAACGCATTTTTATTTCCTTTGCACAGATGTGAAAAGGCGGCAAGTGGATCGTCGATATATTGACCAACTTGTTCGATTGTTTCGACTTTTCCTGGTTCTGTTCCCAGATCAGCTAAACTCATTTTTGCCATTCTCCGACTGCAAAAAGATAAAAAAAAGGCCCGTTAAAACGGGCCTTTTTGTGTTTTTAATTACGCACCTATGCGCACACCGCCCGCTAATTCAGGGAGTGCCACCACCAAGCTGCAATTTTTGCTGCTGTTGATTTAATAGAAAGGTGCATAAAATTCTCGTTGTTTAGTTCAAACTTCAATAGGCATTGAAGTTGTTAGTACGTATACTCTGTCTATATAGAAGAAAACAATTTCACGATTGTGTCAACCAAATAATTGCATAAAACATTGAAAATAGATTTACATAGCCACACTCGATACTCAGACGGACACCTAACACCGGCCGAATTAGTGCTGCGTGCACACACCATGCAGGTGGATGTATTGGCAATTACAGACCATGATACCGTAGCGGGTTTAGATGCTGCACACGCGAAGCAGGCTGAACAAAAAAGACCGCTTAAAATCATTGATGGTGTTGAAATTTCTACGACATGGCATGGTTTTGACATTCATATTGTTGGTCTTAATGTTAATCGTGACTGTCCAACCTTTTTGGCGCGTTTAAGCGAGCAAGCGAATGCAAGGCAAAACCGTGCTGAGCTGATTGGAGAAAAGTTGGTTAAATGTGGTTTCAACGGCGTGTTGGAGCGCGCAATGGCGCTGGCGGGAGAAGGGCAGGTTACCCGTGCTCACTTTGCCCGCGTGTTAGTCAATAATTACGGCGTACCAACGATGGAAGCGGCGTTTAAAAAATATTTGGGTAAAGGTAAGCGTGCGGCGGTAAAAGCGCAATGGCCAAGTATTGAAACGGCAATATTGTGGATTCAAGAAGCCGGCGGCCAAGCCGTATTAGCGCACCCGGCCCACTATGATATGACCGCAAAGTGGCTTCGACGCTTGGTGTTACTTTTTGCTCAGTCGGGGGGCGATGCGATAGAAACGGCCTTCCCAGGTATTAATAAAACAAAACAAATGCTGATAAACGAACTGGCCTTAGAACATAACCTGCTAGCATCGGCAGGGTCTGACTTTCACTTTCCATCGCGATGGACTGAGCTAGGTAAAAACCTGGGTATAAACAGTGAATTAACCCCTATTTGGCAAACATGGCCGAACGAAAACCTCGTGTAGCCCTATACGCCAGCATTTATTCGAGATAAGAAATGAGTCAATTTTTTTATATACATCCAGATAACCCACAGCAGCGTTTGATCAATCAAGCTGTTGAAGTGATTAGAGAAGGCGGTGTCGTGGTCTATCCTACGGATTCTGGCTACGCAATTGGCTGTCAAATTGAAGATAAAAAGGCGCTAGAACAGTTATGCCGAATTCGTAACATTGGTAAAGACCATAACTTCACATTAATGTGCCGAGATATGTCTGAATTATCAATTTACGCCAAGGTCGACAATACAGCATTTAGACAAATTAAAAACAACACACCTGGCTCATACACGTTTGTATTGAAAGCCACTAGGGAAGTCCCCAAGCGCCTTCAAAATCCGAAGCGAAAAACAATCGGTATTCGTGTACCTGACAATAACATTGCACTGGCCTTACTTGAGGCGTTAGGTGAGCCGCTAATGTCTACTTCGCTTATTTTGCCTGGAAATACCATGGCGGAGTCAGATCCAGACGTTATCCGCGATAACTTAGAAAAACAGGTTGGTTTGATCATTCATGGCGGCTATATCGGCGAACAACCTACAACGGTGATTGACTTATCAGAAGACACGCCCGTTATTTTGCGCCTCGGAACGGGCGATCCGACACCTTTTGAATAAGTTAAAGTACGTTGACTGATCAACAAGCGCCACCATCATCCGTTCACGAGCCAGTGCAACAACCGCTGCCACTGGCTTTTATTAACGGTGAGGCGCTTATTGAGAAACCAGAAGATCTTTTTATTCCGCCCGATGCCCTTGAAGTTATCTTAGAGACTTTTGAGGGGCCGCTTGATTTACTGCTGTATCTTATCCGTAAGCAACGGTTCGATATTACCACATTACCTATTGCGGCCGTGACCAAGCAATATATGGAATACGTCGATACCATGATAGCGCTTAGGCTAGAGTTGGCGTCAGAGTATTTACTGATGGCCGCTATTTTAGCGGAAATTAAGTCGCGATTACTGCTGCCAAAGCGAAGTGATGACAACGACGAAGAAGACGATCCGCGAGCCGAACTTATTCGCCGCTTGAAAGAATATGAAGTCGTTAAACAGGCCGCAGAAGATTTAGACGTTCAGCCTAGACTAGGCCGAGATGTATTTACTGTGCGTGTTGATACGTCTGAACATGTCGCACCAATTCGCGTAGAGTCAGAAGTTAGTTTGGCTGAAATTGTGTTGGCATTTAGTGCTGCGATGAAAAGAGCACAAGCGTTTGAACATCATACTATTGAGCGAGAAGCGTTAAGTACTCGTGAGCGAATGTCACTTATTCTAAGTACGCTTAACAACGTTGAATTTATGCCTCTTGAAGCGCTGTTTACACTAGAGGAAGGGCGAGCTGGGGTAGTTGTTTCTTTCTTGGCTATTTTGGAGCTGGTAAAAGAACAGCTGATTTTATGCATTCAAGCAGGCCCTCACGCGAGAATTCATGTAAAATTAGGCAGCCATGAAGAAAATTAACACCACGCAATTGAAGCAATTGGTAGAGGCAGCAATTTTTGTTGCTGATAAACCCGTTACACGTCAAGTGCTTAAAGATACTGTGTTGAGCGAATTTACCGTAGCAGATAAAACGCTAAACAATGTGTTAAATGAACTAATATTAGATTATCAGCCAAGAGGCATTCAACTGATTGAGGTAGCTAGCGGGTTTCGCTTTCAGTCTGTTGATGCATTAAGCCCATGGTTGAGTAAATTATGGCAAGAATCTGCACCTAAATACTCAAGAGCAATGCTAGAAACATTAGCGCTTATCGCTTATCGCCAGCCAATAACCCGAGGCGAGATTGAAAGCGTTCGAGGTGTGGCGGTGAGCAGTAGTATAATGAAAACACTCACAGAACGAGATTGGATAAAGGTAGTGGGGCATAAAGAGGTGCCGGGTAGGCCAGCGCTTTATGCTACAACGAAAACCTTTTTGGACTATTTTTCACTTGCGTCATTATCTGAACTACCAAGTTCAGACGCTTTTGAAAACATGGAAACATCCAACTCGTCGCTTAAGGTGTTAAATGAGGCACCGTCTGATGATACAGACCGTGCGACCGATAACGAGCAAAAAAAGAGTGAAGTAATACATGACTGAAAAGTTGCAAAAAGTACTGGCTAACCAAGGGCTAGGCTCGCGACGTGAAATGGAACGTTGGATTGAACAGGGTCGCGTTTCAATAGATGGTACGTTAGCGACGTTGGGTGACCGTGTCGATGACACTGCAGCAATCCGTGTAGATGGGCATTTGCTTTCTCGACAAACTGAAAAACCTGTATGTCGCGTGCTGATGTATAACAAACCTGAAGGAGAGTTATGTAGCCGCCATGACCCAGACGGTCGTGATACCGTGTTCGATAGGCTTCCAGCTATCCGTTTAGGACGATGGATCACGGTTGGTCGTCTTGATATGAATACCAGTGGGCTGTTGTTGTTTACCAATGATGGTGAGCTTGCGAACAGACTAATGCATCCTAAATGCGAAGTAGAGCGTGAATATGCTGTGCGAGTGTTTGGTGAGGTAACAGGAAAAACGCTGAGTACGTTGAAAAAAGGCGTGAAACTTGAAGATGGTGAAGCGAAATTTTTAACTATATCTGGAACCCCAACCCCTGTTGGCGCGGAAGATGAAAGTATGAACCGTTGGTTCAACGTTACGCTTAAAGAAGGGCGTAATCGAGAAGTGCGCCGTTTATGGGAGTCTCAAGGCGTACAAGTTAGTCGCCTTATCCGAGTGAAATATGGTCCTATAGAACTTCAAAAACGCTTACCTCAAGGTGCTTGGGTAGAACTTGGTTTAGACGACCTTAATGCGTTGCGACAGCATGTTCAGCTGCCAGATGAAACCCAAACTATGGTTGATGTGCGCCAAGGCAAACTTGATCATGCACGTTTAAGCAGGATGAGACGCTCGGTTAAAAAGCATAAAGTACGTAAAGAGCATGGTGTAAAAAACCGTGTAGGGCGCGCGGCTAAGCGATAGCTCTCTGATTTATAATAAAAACGATTTAGCCCCTTGAGATATAGCGTCCATGGGGCTTTTTTGTATCCAAATTTAAGTTTATTTTCTTAGACTTTCCATAACACGCAATTGCATTGTAAATTAAATGTTAATATTGGCTCGCCTGATTTTGAAATATACTTTACGCTAGAGGTCGGTTTTCAAATGACGAGCTATTACTATGATTGCTGATATACAGCTGCCTGCATCGCTGAAAATTGGTGGCGGCGCATTATCGGACTTACCCAATGTACTGGCTACATTAGGTGTGAAACGCCCTTTTTTAATTGCCGATCCAATCATGAAGAAATTAGGAACTGTCGCGCAAGTGATCTCTCTTCTGCGCGGCGAGGGGATTGAGGCTGAGGCGTTTTGTGATGTGATGCCAGAGCCTGATGATTTGTCTATAGCCGGTGCGGTCGCACAGATTAAGGAAATAGGCGCTGACAGTATCATTGCACTTGGCGGTGGTAGCGCTATCGACAGCGCAAAAGCCATTGCCCTTTTGGTGTCACACGGGGGCAGCATGCGAGACTATAAAGTCCCGTTTGTGGTTAACCAGCAAAGCATCCCTGTTATCGCTGTTCCCACTACAGCAGGGACTGGCTCTGAGTGTACGCGAGTCACCGTTATCAGCGACAGTGATTCACATGAGAAAATGCTTTGTATGGGGCCAGGCCTTATGCCTAAAGCAGCTATCATTGATTACGAACTAACACTTACCGTGCCATTTCGTGTGGCGGCAGACACAGGTATTGATGCGTTAACCCATGCCATTGAGGCGTGGGTTAGTAAAAAAGCCAACCCGTTTAGCGACCAACAAGCGATTGCTGCTATGCGATTGATTGCCCCCAATTTGATAAGCGCATGTAAGGACGAGAACAACAAAAAAGCAAAAGAATCGATGATGTTGGGCGCCACCCTTGCGGGAATGGCTTTTTCAAATGCATCGGTGGCGCTTGTGCACGGCATGAGCAGGCCACTGGGCGTTCATTTTCATGTACCCCATGGAATGAGTAATGCGATGCTGTTGCCTGCCATCACAGCGTATTCGTTAACTGGCGCAGAGCAACGTTATGCTGAATGTGCAAAAATTATGGGGCTTGTTTCCGCTGACGCAGATAGCGCTCATAGTCACAGCGCGCTTATTACATTCCTCAACAAACTTAATTGTGAGCTTCAGGTACCGACAATGTCGCAATTTGGAATAGATAAGTCTCAGTATGAGGCATTGCTTGAACTAATGGCTGACCAAGCCCTTGCCTCGGGTTCGCCGTCAAACAACCCGCGAGTTCCACAAAAACAAGCACTGGTTAATTTGTACAGGCAGCTGTATTCATAGTGACAATGAGTTGCTGATTGTCTTGATTACCGTTGCTGGGTTACCCCCAATAACAATATTATCGCCAAAGGATTTAGTCACGACAGCACCTGATGCGACAACCACGTTATCACCCAATGTTACGCCAGGGTTTATCACCGCGTTACCGCCTACCCAGCAATTATGGCCAAGCGTTACGGGCTTAGCGAATTCGATACCTGTTGCGCGCTCGGTCGGGTCAAGAGGATGGGTGGCGGTGTAAATACCAACGTGTGGCGCTAGCATGCAATTATCACCTATGGTGACTTTTGCAGCGTCTAAAATGACACAGTTAAAATTTGCATAAAAGCTCTCGCCAACATGAATGTTTTCGCCATAATCGCATTTGAATGACGATTCTATATAAAGGCGTTTCCCGGTGGTGCCGAACAATTTTTTTAATAATTGTGTTCGTGTTTTATGCTCGCTTTGACATGTGGAATTTAAGATGTCGAGCTGCTTTCTACATTGAACGCGCAATGCGGTGAGTACTTTATCGGAAGGAAAGTAATTCTCACCGCTTAGCATTTTTTCTTTTTCAGTCATTATACAGGTTGTGTATGGGGCTATGCATAGACCTTACTGATTTGAATCATATCGCACAACCACTTTGTCGTTTAACGTTTGTGACTGGATGTCCAACGTCACGGGACGTTTAAGAATTATCTGCCCGTTAACTACCACAGACGAGGCGATAGTAAGCGTAGGTGGTTTGCTGTCGCCAGAATTCCAACTATCTTCACGGCTACGGTAAACGATATCGCCATTCACGACGGTGTCTCCGTCTAGTGTTATATCACCATTAAGTGAGATAACGTCTTTTTCTACCGTTGTGCCGGAAAGTTCGATATCGCCATTTACTGATTCGATATCTCTGCCTACATGGGTATGAGATGAAAGGGAGATATCACCATTGACCGTCTCAATATCGCGGCGCACTTTTAAATGTTCCTTTGCATCCACATTGCCGTTAACGATATCTATGCTTTTGATTAAAACATGCTCGCCGACTTCTAAGTTACCATTCACAATATCAACAGATTCAGCGGAAGCATGGTCGTCCATGGTAACGTTGCCATTTATCGACGAGATATCACCAGCGTTACGACGCTCTGAGACATTAATGCTGCCTATGATACTGCTTAAATCGTCTCCTTCTGCTGCGTTACTTTTACCTCCGTGGATAACACATCCCGATAGAAGCGTTACTGTTGAAAGGAGAATTACACTGGCGGCGGTAAGTTTTTTCATTGCGACATTCCTGTTTGTGCAGTTTTATTACACTGTGTAGTGCGATTGTTCTAATTGATTGGTTATATTCATGCACATTCATGCACCGTGCCATTTTTGAAAAAGCTATTATTATCATTGGTTTACTTTATTTTTTTAATTTCATCATCGATATACACAAAGCAATAAAGAGATGATTTGGTCTATTTGCTTAATTAGTAAGTTTTTTTACTAATAGTGGCCGAATTACACACAAAGAGATGGGTATTAGCTGAATTAGTGATCGGACAGTCATAAGTATTATCTTTATTGGACAGGCATAAAAAGCGCTTCGGACGGTCGCATCGGCCACTGCCGTTAGTGTCGGCGTAATGCTTGCATACTTTTATAATAGTTACATTGGTATAACGTTGCGATGACGTCGCACCCATATTTTTACAGGGAATGCATAAATGAAAGGTCTTAATTATTTAGGTGCAGTACATGCTCGATAAGCAGAATCAATTACGTAGAGCAAAGCGATTCGCTCTATTTTGCCTCGTCATTGCGGCAAGCGTTTTTGTTGCGTCGACCGTGGTTCAAAGCTACTTCCCTGAAATAGCCAATGCGCATTGGTTAGGCTTGATTAAGATGGCGAGCGAAGCGGCGTTAGTAGGTGGTTTGGCCGATTGGTTTGCCGTAACTGCGTTATTCAAACCAATTCCTGCCAAGTATCCGATACCGCACACGAATATTGTCGCGAGCAATAAAAACATTATTGCTGAAAATTTATCACAGTTTGTGAAAGAAAAGTTTTTTCATCCCGAAGCAATCGAACAGCTAATATCAACTTCTAATCCAGCCAGAGGAGCAGGTCGGTGGCTGTCACATGAGCAAAATGCTAAAAGGTTAAGTCGCTTTGTATGTGATGCACTTGTAGGTATTTTACGCGTGCTAGATGATAAGCCGGTTAAGGCGTTTATTGGTCGTACGGCGCAACGGGGGCTTCGCCAACTTGATCTTAAAAAACTTATTGCGACGTCTTTAGGTGCCATAACGCGAGATAGGCAGCATCAGGTTGTTCTTGATAAATTACTTGGGAAATTAGCGGCTACGCTTGCCGAGCCAGAAACACAACATTACATTGCTGATACGCTTGTAGTGTGGCTGAAAACAGAACATAACCGTATAGAAAAGCTATTGCCGTCGACATGGCTAAGTGAGCAAGGCGCGCTAATTGCTGTAAAAGCGGTTTCAAGCATATTAGATGATATTTATGAAGACTCAGAACATCCTTTAAGACATTCCTTCGACGAGCAAGTGCATGATTTCATCTATGAACTTGAACATAGCCCGTTAATGGAAGCGCGAATCGATGCGTATCGAGAGCAAATAATAGACGATCCTTCGCTGAATGCCTACTTGCAAGGCACATGGGAGAAACTTCAAAGCTGGTTACTGAAAAGCTTAAGCGAGAAAGAGGGGACCGCCGAGAGTAAAGTTGCGGGGTGGTTTTATGAACTTGGGATAACGCTGTCGAAGGACAGTGATTTAGCAAGTGCGTTTAATCAACACATTGGCGAGGCTGGCAAATACATGGCTCCAGAACTCGCTGACTTTTTAACTGCTCATATAAGAGATACGATTAAAGGGTGGGATGAAAAAGAAATGGCAGAGCAAATAGAGCTGAATATAGGCAGAGATCTTCAAAAAGTGCGCGTTAATGGCACCATAGTCGGCGGTTTCATAGGGGCAATTTTATACGGTGTTGAAATTGCTATTTTAGGCTAAATACGAGATTGTCAGCATCAACTTTACGTTTTAGACCGCCTTCTACTTCAGAGCGTTCCAATAAGGTGATTTGATAATGGGCCCCATATAAAGCGTTTACGGATGAGTCATCTACGCTAAATGGAGGGCCAGGCAATTTTTCTTGGTCGTAATCAAATGAAATTATAAGCTGCGGTGCAGATTGGGTAATTTCAATAATATGTGCACCGTAGTTTGCTCTAATATCGTTAGGTAGCGCCACTAGCGCAGCTCTATCGTAGACGCCATCTATTTTTCCCAAGTCATTAGATGACAAGGTGAAAATGTCTCCGACAAAAACGGTTAAGCCATCGACAGAATATTTAAGCCCTGTTGACGTGTTCTCAACCACTGGATTAACATCCAATTCTTCGAAAAGCTGTTGTGTAGCCACTTCACTCAGCTCTGCACCCACTACGGTACAGCCCTGCGATAAAAGCCAGCCAATATCTTTCGTTTTGCCGCACAGTGGGACGAATATGTTTGGGGCCTTGGCGGTGCTAAGCAAAACCGACGAATACTTTACCAGAAGTGCGTTACCTTGAGGCTCGTGAAAGGCAATTTCATTGTTTTGCCATTTGCTATGCCAAAAACTATGTTCCATTTACCACCTCAGAGGGAATAAAGTATTATTTTACCGTTTTATAGCGTGACGATCAGGCCACGCTATAAGTAAACCTATTGGTCTAGCGGTGTATTGAAGTCTTCGGAAAGTTCGAAATCGCCTTCTATTGAAACAATTCTTTCGTCTTCAAAGGTGATGATCATTTGCTTTTGAAAGTCTTCGCCGCGCTTTCTCATTCCGCGCTTCATATCGTAAACGTAATACCACGTGTCATCATCAAACGAGTCTTGAACTACTGGGTTCCCTAGAACATAAATTACTTGTTCTTTGGTCATGTCGATACGAAGCTTCTTAACGTCTCGCTCGTCTAAGAAGTTTCCTTGTGGCACATCTATACGATAAATCCAGTTACTACAGGCGGTCGATGTAAGGGTAATGCTCAGTATTACTAATATGTGTTGCAACTTCATGCGTAAATCAGTCCAGTATTGCTTTGTGTTGCCTAGTACGATTTGTACTTAGGGTGTTTTCTTGCACGCGCGAACGCATGCTACCTTGACAACTATGACCAATCAACTTCATTTTAGTTCGATACGGCGCTTTTAAGCAGTTCTTTTGCGTTTGCAAGCGCAGACTTGGTTACTTTGTCGCCAGCAAGCAGGCGCGCGAGTTCGTCGACGCGGTCTTGCTTCGTTAATGCAAGCATCTGCGTTTCTGTACTTTCGCCATCGGTAATCTTGGTCACGAAAAGCTGATTATGTGCCTGTGCAGCAACTTGTGGTAAGTGTGTTACACACATGACTTGCGACGTTTTGCCTAATTTCCGAAGTAATCCGCCAACGATTGATGCTGTAGGGCCGCTTATTCCTGTATCCACCTCGTCAAAAATCATAGTAGGTGTTGCGTTGTTGTCATTCGCAATAACCTGTATGGCTAACCCAATACGAGATAGCTCACCGCCTGATACTACCTTCTCTAATTTATCGGCATCTTGTCCTGGGTTTGTCGATGCCTTAAATGCGACAACATCAAGTCCGTTAGCACTTGGTTTCTTCAAAGGGTCGTAATCAACATCAATTTGTACCTGAGCATGCGGCATATTCATCTGTCGAATTTGCTTTTCAATATCAGCGGCAAGCGCGATAGCTGATTGCTGTCGATTATTAGACAATATCTGGGTTGTTGTCAGATACTCGTCTTTGCACTGGTTTACTTCATCTTCCAATGTGGTAAGAAGCGTCTCTTGTTCGCCAAGTGCGGTGAATTCTTCAGTCAGTGACTGGTGATGCTGAAAAAGGGCCTCGGGCATCACGTTGTGTTTACGGGCTAAATCCATCGCTTTTCCATACCGCGCTTCAACTTGTTGCAGGCGCAACGGATCGATTTCCAATGCGTCACAATAACTTCGAAGTTCGCTTGCTGCTTCTTCAACCTGAATAGAGGCTTCATTGAGCATAGCAATTATCGGTGTAAGTGTGGCGTCGTGCGCTTCGAGTTCGCCTAATCGTTCTATACTATGCTGAATTACAGAAAGTGCGTTGCCTTCATCATTTTCATAAAGGTTGTATACACTTGTTTGCGCTTGCTCAAGTAAGCTCTGTCCATTGCTCAACCTTTTGTGTTCCGTTTCCAGTTCTTCAAATTCGCCTTCTTCAATTGAAAACTCGTCTAACTCTTTTACTTGATATGTCAGCAGCTGCAAACGGTCTTCACGTTGTTGCGCCTGATTTTGCAAATCTGACAATAGTTTCTGCTTTTCTTTCCACTGCATATAAGATTGCTTTACGTTTTCTAACAACCCGTTGTGGTTGGAATAGCTATCTACCAAATTGCGCTGGTATTCTTCTTTAAGAAGTTGAAGATGTGTATTTTGTCCATGGATCGCAAGAACATACTGGCCTAAACTTTTGAGTTGCTGCAGTGATGCAGGTATACCGTTGATGAATGCTTTCGAGCGACCTTCTTTTGAGATTACACGTCGAATAAAACAACTGTTGTCATCTTCATCCGAAGTAAGTTCATGTTCATCGAGAAAATGCTTTGCAAGCGCGTTACCTTCAAGTGAAAAGTGAGCGATTATCTCAGCTTTTTGGGCGCCTTTACGTACGGCGTTGGCATCGGCGCGTTCGCCTAAACAAAGACTAAGCGCGTCGATAGCAATAGATTTACCCGCTCCCGTTTCACCCGTAATAGCGGTTAACCCATGCTCTAGCTGAATCGAAAGTTGTTTTACTACAGCAAAGTTGCTAATTGAAAGATGCGCTAACATAACTACACTTACCCATTTAACATGATATATATACAGTTAGTGTAAATATATACAGTATTTTGTTTAGGGTAAAGTATTTGTCGTTTAATTAAACGTATTTTGAAGAGGATTTTTGAAAATATCAATATATTCAAATGGATAAGGTAGGGCTTAAGGAGGGAGAATATATTCAAATGGTTGCAGGGTAACAAAAAACGCCAAAACGTTTGTAACGTTTTGGCGCTCAGTATACGATGTTATTGAGTTAGTTCGCCCGAACTCGATTCTAGGTGAGCTCTCACAAACCATTGAAATTGCTCTAGGTCTGCCAACTGGCCGGTAATCATATCTTCCGATACTGGGTCTATGTCACCCAGCGTCTCTAATGCTTTCCTGTGATCGCCGTTCACACCATTGTATACCGCATCTAGCGCCACTAGATGGTCTGTTACTAGCGCCTTGCCCAGCGCGTAGTCATCCCACGAGCGTGTTTCGACAATCGCTTTCGGTGTTCCTTTTGGTACACCACCTAATGTAGCAATGCGCTCTGCGATTGTGTCTGTCATATCACGAACAGCGTCCACCTGAGGGTCGAGCATTTCGTGTACGCCAATAAAATTTGGGCCTACCACGTTCCAATGAACATGTTTTAGCGTAAGTTGTAAATCAAGAAGTGCAGTTAAACGTTCCGCCAATACATTAATCGCTTTAGCGGCTGTGTCGTTATCCATTCCTGGTGCAGTAAACTTAATATTCTCGTTACTCATCATTACTCCTTATAAACTCTAATTGTCTGTCGATATTGCAATTTATTTTTTGCACGATATCAACGAACTCACAGTGATAGGTGCAACCGTCATACCGAAATGGTAGAGAATTTTTATTTTATCTACTTTTCAGTGTCTTAGCCGTTTTTGTAAGAGAGTTTAAGGAAATATTTGATGTGTAGAGAAAGGGAAGGAGAATGAAAAGAGTACAAGGCGTTGTAAGATTTTCGTACTTTTATCAGAAAGTAACAAACCTACACACGAAATAGTTTTGGTAACCTTTTTAAAGAGGGACCGATTCAGCGTTGAATATCAAAACGATTAAAGATGAGAGCGTGCGCAGTCAAGCGAACCATCGAACCACGCACACTTAATAGAGTTTACTGCCCCATCCTAACTTTTTACGTAGCACGTTGAAGTAGTCATAGCCTTTCGGGTGCACCAAGTGCAACTTATCGCCGCTCTTATTGATGCGTATTTCATCACCTGGCAGCACAGGAAGCACAATATGGCTGTCGCAGCTTAGTTGAAGCGAATCACTGTTCACTTTAGAGACTTTCATTGAAACTTGGCTGTCCGCATCAACTACAATGGGGCGACTGCTCAGTGTATGAGGGAACATGGGGACTAACGTAAGCGCATCAAGCTTTGGCATTATTATCGGGCCACCGGCTGATAGCGAATAGGCTGTGGAACCGGTCGGCGTAGCGACGATTAAACCGTCGCTTCTTTGGCTAAACACAAATTGATCATCGATATAAATCTCGAATTCCATCATGTGTGCCACTTTACCGTGATGCAGCACCACTTCGTTCATGGCCGAATTATTACTTTTTAATTTCTCATCTCTATATACGCCCACATCAAGCAAGAAACGTTTTTCTACAAAACATTCGCCGTTAAAGATATGGTCAAGCTGAGAGGCAATGTCATCGGGATGGATATCAGTTAGAAAGCCAAGGTTACCTCGGTTAACACCAACCACGTGGATATCAAACCGCGCAAGCACTCGTGCCGCGCCTAGCATACTGCCATCACCGCCAACGACAACCGCAAGGTCGGCATCTCTGCCAATGGTGACTAAGTTACTCGCGGTGAAATTATCAGTTTCTAATTCGCACGCGATGCTTTCTTCTACCAACAATTTGCAGCCTCGCGCAATAAGATAATCGGCAAGCGTATTAAGGCTATCGTGTGTGGCCGCGTGACGCGGTTTACCTATAAGAGCAACGGTTTGATAGGGCATGGAATGCTAACGTCCTTTCCTTTCCAATGGCAGGACATTAGCACACTTATTTTATGAAAGGAAAGCGTTACCTTGCGGTCCACCCCCCATCAAGGATCATTGCTTGACCGGTAATATTCCTTGCACTGTTAGAGATAAGGAATTTCGCCGTGTCAGCAAGCTCTTCAATGCTAATAAACTGCTTTTTCGGCATGGGCTCTAACATGATTTTGTTAATAACGTCCTCTTCGGTTAAATTGTGTTCTTTTGCTTGGGCGGCAATTTGTTGCTCGACCAAAGGCGTTTTAACGTAGGCTGGGCAGAGTGTATTGATGGTTACGTCACAATCACCGGTTTCTAATGCCACTGTCTTTGCAAACCCTAATAGGCCATGTTTAGCCGCCACATAAGCCGACTTATAGGGTGAAGCTACCACCGAATGAATCGAACCTACATTGATTATCCGGCCATAATTTTTCGCCCGCATAGCGGGTAAAAAAGCCTGAGTGAGGAGGGCTGGGGCGACCAGCATGATGTCTATTAACTGCTGCCATTTTTGCGCAGGGAACTGTTCGAGCGGAGCAACATGCTGTATGCCGGCATTGTTTATCAGTACATCCACGTGTCGTGATTCAAGCTTATCGTGAAGTGAAGCAATATGTTCTGCGTTGCACACATCAAGGGCAATAGCACTGCTGCTACCGCCGGCCTTAATAAGTGCTGATGCTGCTTGCTGTGCTGCGTCTTCATTGATATCTGCAATAATAATATGGTGGCCATCGGCCGCCATTGCTTCGGCAATACCAAAGCCAATGCCACTAGCGCCGCCAGTAATGAAAATTGTGCGTTTCATTACTCTGCTCCTTCACGCACTGTGTTCAACCCATGAAGCATAGCCTTAACCGCTTTAATCTGTGCTCCCTCACGATTGGCGTAGTCTGAAGATGTGTACCCCCACCAGTCCCAGCACCCCTGTGGGTTTAACGGCATAAACATAGATTTCTTAGTTTGTGGGTATAACACAATCATATCGTTATCGTCGGCCCACTCATTTAACCCGGTTTGAGTAACATAGGCATCGCCTACCGCGTCAGCATATTGATTACACCCATGAAAACTAATGTGTGCTTGGCATTGTTTACCGTCGGCGCAACGTTTAGGTACATACACAAAGCCTTCGGATGCGAGTGTTTTTGCGTCGCCGCCAGCAAGAGCTTGCTGGTCGATTGACACTACCTCTCCGCTAAGTGTATCGTCGGGTTCGGCAATGTCAGGAAGCAGATGCTTTAACATCTCACCCGCCGCATTATAGTTACAATTACCGATAAACGGTGTTTCAGATGTTATGCAATCACTACCACTGCTAACCGTCGGAAATGCATGTGCAATTGCTTTGTCATTCACATACTTTATGTTGTCGTCTGTAACCCACTCACTATACATAGCGTGAAGGCTATCGCTTACTTCAGCGACGACGCGGGTATCTTGCGTGCCGTGAAATAGCCATACCTTGTCATTGGCTAAGTTAGTAAGCGGTGCTATTTTGCCATTCGCTTCGTAGCGTTTTGCGGTTTCGTTTAACGCCTTTATATCAATAGGCTCATCAACCGTGTTTACGCATTGACGAAGGGCAACAGTAATATCGCCTTGTGCACACCAGTATGGGCCGCCTGCTAATACGCCCGAGCCAGACACCCAGTCGCTATGTGCAACGTGAAATTGGGTAGCCATGTAACCGCCAGATGACAACCCTGATACGGTGACATTATCTAGCTGCAAGTTTAACATTGGCGTGGCACCGGTGGCATATCCCGAGGTTGCAATACATAGCGCTGAAAATATCGTTTTTAACTTCATGTGTTATCCTTTTATTATTCTTCTAGAAAGCGGCGAATGCGCGTGCGTTGGGCCTGCACATTTGCAACGCCTTCAAGGTGTCCAAGCGAACCAGATAGCATATCAATGGCCGTGTCTTTCCCCATGCTGTTTAGCATGGCGTGGGTACGCTCAGAAAGGTAAGGCATTAACAATAAATCGGTATTCGCTGGAAGAAAGAGTGTTTTGGCTTTTATCGTACTGAGCCCTTTCTCCAAATTTTGTTGATGACCTGCTACGAATAACTGGCAGGCCCTCACTAAATAAAGAAGATGATTAGCATCCATATTTTTTGAACGGGATGCGGCTCTAGCGGTTAGCCAATTTACTATGGAATGCGATGTATTAATGTCTTGTAGTGGTGCATCTTCAAGGTTATTAAAACCCAGTAAATCAGCTTGAGAATTAAAGAACTCCGGTGATAGCGCATGTTGACTAATAAGCATTAACGATGCCGTTAATCCTTTCGATGGCGCAGTGTCTTTAGTGTAATTCCCGTTATTCCAGTTGCTGTCGAGCTTTATCGGCATTGCCCAATGCGCTAACGCAGCCGTCGTCCACCCGTCACTTTCCCCAGCACCAATTACAGAAATCATGCGAGGCACCCAGTCGGGGTAGGCGCTTGCCCAGTCAATAGCTTGCATTGAACCCATCGACGGGCCGACAACGGCGTAAAGTGACGTAATACCTAAACTTTCAAGAAGCGCTTTTTGTACATTCACAAAATCGCGAATAGTCACTACCGGAAACGATAAGCCATAAGGCTTATTCGTCTTGGGGTTAATCGACGCTGGGCCTGTTGTTATTACCTGTTCATCGTAAGCATTCAAGTTAACCAACGTATCAACACTAACAACGAAAAACCTGTTGGTGTCTATGGCTTTTCCTGGGCCAATAATGGCGTCCCAATACCCTGGTTGTGCATCTGTTGCTGCATATTTTCCCGCTGCATGCGAGGTACCAGAAAAGTAGTGGGTGACCAAAATAACGTTATCTTTGTTTGCATTTAACTTACCGTACGCTTCCCAACCAACGTGCACATTTTCAATCGTGCTACCGTTAAACGTTTCAAACGAAGGCAGGGTAAAACGCCGTTTTTCAACAAGTAGCGTTTCAGTGTTTGATGTTTCAGCTACTTCAGTAGTTGTGGCGTTGGCCGGTGTACCCAAAGTACTTAGAAGCACTAGCAATATCAGGGGGAACGCGAGGTTTTTTATCAGGCTCATAAATTATCCTTATTACATCACGCTAAAAAGCGTAATCGCCAAAGCAAGTCCAATTAGGGGCACTACCACAGTAAGCGCCGCTACTGACCAGTAAGCCGCTTTGTGGGTTTCATGGCATATTGCCCTTATGGTGGTGACGACATACCCGTTATGGGGCAGTGAGTCTAAAGCACCTGACGAGATAGATACAATACGATGAAGTTGCTCGGCCTCTACGCCTTGGTCGAGGTAATGCGGAGCAACGAGTGGCAATGCAATGGCCTGACCGCCAGACGCGCTGCCCGTTAAACCTGCGATAACGCTGACCGCGATGGCTGCACCAATAAGTTCATTACCAGGAATTTGCGTCATTAACTCGACAGTGTTTTGAAATGCATCAGTATTTTTCGCTATTGCACCAAAGCCGACAACAGCCGCCGTATTTCCTATGGCGACCAGCGCTCCGGTGGTGCCTAAGTTAATAGCCGATTGAAGGTCGTGAAAGTGCTTGTAGTTAATCACAAGCAAGGTCAGTACACCTCCGCCAAGGGCAAGAATAAGCGCCAGTTGTGCTAACGATTCGTGAAATAAAAACGAAATAATTAAAACTACAAACAAAGGCACTATGCCTGTCAGTGGGTGAGGGTAGTCACGCTCTCGAACTTCAGGATCGCTTTCTCTGGCTTCAAAATTTTCGCCGTTATTCACCGCTTTTCGGATCATTTTTGCTAGCCACCAATAGCCCAATGTCGCCATAAAGACCGCAACCACGAGACTGACTTCCCAAGCAGCAAAAGGCGATGTACCTAAATATTTAATTGGGATCCAATTTTGTATTTCAGGTGAGCCCGCCGATGTCATTGTGAACGTTACCGAACCAAATGCCATAGCCGCTGGAATAAAGCGTCTTGGTAGATTTGCATCTTTAAACAAGCTAACGGCCATGGGGTATACCGAAAATGCCACCACAAATACACTTACGCCGCCGTACGTCAATATGGCGCACGCTAACACAACCGCCATTACAGCCTGCTTGTAGCCTATCTTGTCGATAATCCATCGGGACACTGAATCTGCGGCGCCGCTGTCTTCCATGAATTTGCCGAACAATGCGCCAAGCAAGAACATAAAGAACCAAGAGGCGATAAAGCCAGAGAATCCACTCATGTATGCGCTGACAAAATTTAACTCGCCTGTAAATATCGCAATGTTGTTGGTTACTGCTACCAGTAAAGCGCACAGTGGGGCGGCAATAAACAGGTTCATACCACGGATAGTGAGTATAATTAGCAGCACTAGCCCGCCAACCAACCCAAACATACTTAACATAATTATTTTCCTTAAAAATCTGTGACCGCAGATAGATTGGAATCCGTTAAGCTATAGAATTATTTTGTTGTTATTTCAATGCTTTTCATCACTCATGCAAATGTAGCATGGAAAGAAAAGCACACAGTGTAGTGGCAGAGTGTGGCGCGACTTTGTACTAATTCCCATAGTACGATGGTACTACATACGAACCTTATAAAGTGCTCTAAAGTGATTTTGACCGCAGACATTGCATCCGACAGAACGTAAAAATATAAAATAAAAAAGGACTCACTATGTCACTATCCACACACTTTCAGCGTTACCCTCGTACTGTTTGTGCTGCCGCTGTGGCGACAGCGCTGATATCGTCTAACATCGCCGTTGCGCAAGAAACTGCAGCCGAAGCCAATGAAAAAGGAAAGCTTGAGCGAATAGAAGTAACCGCACGCAAAACCGTTGAATCTCTACAGGAAACACCCGTAGCTATTACGTCTATAGGCGCAATGGAGCTTGCAGAAAAAGGCATCACGGTACTCACCGAAGTTCAGCAATTTTCACCAAATACGACGTTGCAAACCAGTCGTGGCACCAATTCAACCCTAACGGCATTTATTCGTGGCCTTGGTCAGCAAGATCCACTGTGGGGATATGAGCCTGGCGTGGGTATTTATATCGATGATGTTTACATGGCGAGACCTCAGGGCGCTGTACTTGATTTGCTAGATGTACAACGTATAGAAGTACTACGCGGGCCACAAGGTACCCTTTATGGTAAAAATACCATTGGTGGTGCGGTCAAATATGTAACAAAAGAAATGTCGGGCGATGCCGAGTTCAATGTAGAAGCCACCTTGGGTAGCTACAATCAGCGCGATGTTCGTTTTACCGGCCAAGTACCGTTAATTGAAGATACGGTGTATTTAGGTGTTGGGTATGCCAACTTAAATCGAGATGGGTTTGGTGAGTATTTGATCAGTGCGCTTCCAAATCAAGATAAAGAGAACTACAACAAAGACTTGTGGGCAGCGAGAGTCACACTCGAGATTAATGCATCAGACGACTTATTCTTCAGACTTGGTTGGGACAAAACGGAAGATGATTCAAACGCAAAAGGGGGGTTCAGATTACTGCCTAGCTTACTAACCGATGCGCCGGTTCCTGACTCAAAATTTGATTCTTACACGAGTCTACCTACAGAAAATAAAGTAGAACTTGAAGGTTACAGCTGGTTAGCACGCTACAACGTATCCGATAATATGGAGCTGAAATATATTGGCTCACATAGAGAAAGTTATTCACCAACTAATATCGACTTTGATAATACGCCTCTACCTATTTTTGACGTGCCAGCTGAATACGAAGATTCCAATGACACGCATGAAGTTCAATTAAATTACACCGGCGACAGTTATGATCTTGTGTCGGGACTATACCTTTATGATGGTGAATCTTGTGGTAACTTTGACGCTATATTAGGAGTACTTGGGGCTTCACTTGGCGCGCCAGGTCTTACCCGTGAAGTCACAGGGTGTAACAACTCTGAGAGCTGGGCGGCGTATGCTCAATTCAATTACCAAGTAAACGATAAGTTGTCGCTATCGCTTGGTGCACGCTACACAGATGAAGAAAAAACAGCATTTGTAAACAATGGGCTAATTTTTGACAACGTGTATCCGAGCTCTGATTGGATAGAGGGGTATGTACGTCCTGATGGTCAATTAGTGCCTCAAGTGCTGGGCACTGACACCGACGGCGATGGTCTAGTTGATGCACCAGCGAAAGAAAGCTGGTCTCGATTTACGCCTCGTGTTGGCATCGAGTACCAAATGAATACCGACACCATGTTCTTTGCCAGCTACTCTCAAGGCTTCAAATCAGGAACCTTCAACCCACGAGCGCAAACTAACGAACCTGGTGTACGTCCTGAAGTAGTTGATAGTGTAGAAGTTGGTATGAAGAGTGATTTAAGCGATACACTCCGCTTGAACGTTACCTTATTTACTTATGATCACAGTGATAGACAGTATATTGGCGTCGAAGGTGACTTGTCAGACCCAACTGCGCTTGACCAACGATTACGCAATGCAGCAGAAACGGCGGCAAACGGTGCAGAAGTAGAAATGACATGGGTAGCATCTGAAAATCTACAATTCGATGTGGCCTATGGATTTATTGATTTCGAAATTAAAGAAAACAATGCGATCCCACCGATTATTGGCGCGGCAAGTACCCCTGAAAACACGTTAAACGTGAATGCTAACTATCTATTAGAAACCAGCGTTGGTGACATTGTTTTCAATGCTAATTACTACTATCGTGACGACTACCTGTTGTTTGAAACGAGCGACCTTATTGAGCAAGATGCTTATGGTATGGTGAACTTAAGTGCGCGATGGGAAAGCGTTGAAGGGGACTGGTATGCAGGTCTTCATGTGAAGAACCTTACCGATGAAGAATACCTTGTTGGTGGGTACGACTTTGTTACTCGAGATGATGCGGGTAACTTTGGTCCAGGCCTAGGCGGCGATACCACACTCATCGGGTATTACGGCGACCCTCGAACGGTTCATGTAACCGTTGGCTATCGCTTTTAAAAGCGACTGGTCCGATTCACATTTTTAAGCCCACGACAGCGTGGGCTTTTTTGTCTTAAATGAGGTTTATGTTCGTGCATGTAATCATGTCATGCGACGAAAACGCGTATTTAGCGTTAAATGACAGTGGTCTTTTGTAAAATAGAGCGTATGTTACAAGAACGCGAAAGCTAATTGTCGTTTTCGCATGGAGAATGAAATGCGTAAATGGTTTATCAGCATCTGCTTTTTGTTTTTGATTCCTCTGGAGTCGGAAATACGTGATGCTGCATCTACCACTCTGCCGGGAGAGCAATGGTCGCTGTTGGATAGTGCGACTGCTAGCGACACCGACTTAACACGTGATGACGCAAACACCGACCAAGACGATGTTGACGGCATACTAGCCTCTGTTGAATGGATATACTCACAACACCCCGCTGCTCATTTTTATACTGCGTTTTCTGTCACGTTACCCTTTTATGATCACAGAATACGCGCACCGCCAGTACTTCCTTTCCGTTAATAGTCCATCGCCCGTAGGGCATGTTTTTATTTATTATTGAAGGAAAGTAGTATGCATTCACTACCCCTATTTAAAGCTGAAGTGGTTGATCAACTAGCACATGCCACGCATTATAAGAAAGTGACGCTGTCATCACCCGCAGCCTCAATATTTACTGATTTCACCGAACATGAACCGCTTGTCATTGATTATGATGCAAAAGCTGAGTCGCTTGAGCATCTTATGAAAAAGTCTCATGTGAAAATGAAGTTAGTGCTGGATAAAAAAGGCGTATTTATAGGTATTGTTACTGCCGCTGATTTGTCTGAACGTCATATTATTCAAAAGGTTGCCCAGGGTACGCCAAGGGAGTTGCTAACCGCATTCGATTTCATGCAAGCAAAAAGTACGTTGCACTCGTTTGATTTTGAACATATCAAACACGCCACAGTGGGGGATATCGTCGAAACGTTAAAACATAATGGCCAGCACCATTGTCTTGTTATCGATAGAAAAGCACATGTCATCAGAGGCGTTATCAGTGTTAGTGACATAGCGCGAGAGCTACATGCACCGCTTGATATTCAGTCGCAGCCTTCTTTCGCTGCATTGTCGCGTATTATCGCGGCATCGGTGCTGTATTAGCCTGGCCGTTAGGATGTACTTTAAAACCACCAAGATATTGGTGGTTTTTTTTATCACTTAAGCTCTGCCCCCATGGTCTATTGTTTCTGTCATGTTATTATGGTGTTAATAGATTTAGTAGTTGATGGACCTCTCGTGCCGACCAGCATTTTAATTGCCGATGACCACCCGTTATTTCGCGCTGCCATGTGCCATGCGCTTAATAGTAGCGATAACCTGACACTAATGGAGGCCTCCACGTTTCCAGAAACCATGGATGTTTTGGCCAATAATGCCCATATAGATATCGTATTTTTAGATTTGGGTATGCCTGGAACTGAAGGCTTAAATGGGCTCTCTGAGGTTCGAGCTGAATATCCCGACGTGTTGGTTGTTATTGTTACCGCTCAAGATGCGCCAGATATCGTGCAGCGTGCGTTGACGCTTGGCGCAAGTGGATTTATTCCAAAATCTGCGTCGGTAGAGTGTATCGTTGAGGCGGTTAGCACCGTGTTAGAGGGTGAAACATGGTTACCTGAACACATGGGCTCTACTTTAGAACATAGTGAAAAAGTAGACGACTTTAGCATGCGTTTGGCGCAGCTCACGCCACACCAGCTGAAAGTACTTAAAATGGTGTCTGACGGCTTGTTAAATAAACAAATAGCTTACGAGCTCACCATTTCTGAATCTACGGTAAAGCAACATGTCTCAGCCGTATTAAAAAAGCTGGGCGTAATCAATAGAACAAAGGCTGGCATAGCATTTAAAAATACTATGCGAACCGGTAGTTAGTGTTGCTTACTTATTACTAAATGCTTTTTTCAGATAAGCATTAAACGCCGGCGCCGCCGCGCGCTTGTCTTTCTCTATCTGTTCTACTTCTGGCATGGCTTTGAGGGTTTCCATTAACGTCTTGCTTCCTGGTGCATGTTCATAAAGGTCAACATCAAATAGTTTTTTGGCCACAGGAGCTGCAAGGTCCATAGAATAAAGAAACATAATATCGGCTGCCGTGAGCGTGTCGCCCGCTATGAAAGGGGCAAAGTCGGCCGCACGTGCAAGGGATTGTGCCCCGTTAAACAAAGCACGTTTCACTTCTTTTTTCGTATTTTCATCTACTGGTACTCCCCAAAAAGCTTCGGTGTGGCAACGCCTTGCAGGCAGTTCAATATATAATTCTATTAGCTTCACCAACTCTTTCACCTTGGCACGAGCAAAGGGTTCAGTAGGGTAAAGTGGGGGCTGCGGTGCTATCTCATCTAGGTATTCAAGAATAACATTGGTCTCGACCAACACGCCTTGTTCGGTTTGCAACGCAGGCACTTTTCCCGTTGGGCTAATTGCTAAATACTCTGGCGTTTGGTTTGGGTAAGTCGTTACCGCTTCGTATTCTATCCCCTTTAGCGCCATCGCCAATTTAATCATGTTGTAATAGTTGCTAACGTCAAAGCCATACAATTTAAGCATAGTGAATCCTCAAAGAAGTGTTGTAATACATTCATGCTTTATTAAATAACGTGCAACATATCTGTAGTTATAGATGACTATAAAAGCCAATTTGCAAGTGATGTTGCTTTGAAAATAATCCGCTCGCTAAATTAAAACGTAAAACACACATACGAAAAATATAAAGCGTAAGCCGTGTTATCAAAAATTATTAAACGTTTAATCAATAGGCCCAGCCAGCGTTCATCAATTATTAAAAGCAGTGATGAGGCCATTTCGCTTTGGCAGGATACTGGCCAAGTTTATTATCTTGAAAACACAATTAAGCTTACATACACCTCAAATAGTGGTGAAATAACCCTCGAAAAACTGACTATTGATGGACTTCGAAGTGCGGTACAAGCGATTGACGCTATGCCTGATAATTCGCCGTTTGCGAGATCTAATGTTGCAAACCAAGACGATGCTTTTGTTATCAGCATCTGTGGCGTAACGTGGCAGGAAAATGACAACAGTGTTCGAATAAAGGCAATTCCTGAAGCGGCATTACTAAGAAGTAAAACCGCTTGTTTTAGCAAATCACAAGCAGTATTTAGACACGCATTGTTGCTTGAGCATGATGACCTATTAACGCCGGTCTCAGCCGGCGGGCAAGGTGGTGCATTTACGTACAACAGAATATCGCTAGCAGCTTTTACAGATCAAATCGCTCGGGCAAACGCTCGTATTGCGCCAAAAGGTAAACACACTATTACGGTGGGCATTGATAACTTTTCTACCGCATTTACCGAACATGAACAGCAGGCTATCGACACATTGCTACCACTTAATGACGGCAACAAGCTACAACAAAAATAAAACCATTGCTTATATTGCTTCACCTTTCCCCATATAATACGCCTTAACCAAAGGCTTAAAATTCCAGTTGATTAAATCCACATCAAAAGCATACGCGCCCACGTTGTCTGCCCAACGTTCGGATGGAATGCCAGTGGGCCACGTTTGAATATAAACCAGTTTCCCTTCAATGCAATGAAGTACTGATGAAGACTGCTCGCCAGTGGGCGATACATACTTTGTTTCAGATATCACAGAGCCCGGCTCGCAAGCCGCATTAAAGAAAACAAAGCCTCGGTATTCTCCCTTATCACTAAGCGTAATGAGGGCTGCATAATCTTCATCAAGATTAACCTTTCTTAGCGCTGGCGAATAGCCGTCTTCTTGCTTAATTTGAACGCCAATTGATTCATTTTGCCATTGCCAGCCTGTGCTGCCTAGATAATGAAGCGCACTATTCTTTGCATTGTGTGATCTCACTATTTGAAAAGACTGATAGGCGCTAATTGCAACAATGGCGAGCAATAAAGCGCCTGTAACATAAATCAAAAGCAAGTGGTTTTTTCGACTCATAGATGCTCCACAATGTGTGTCGTTATATACGACAACACAGAGAGGTTTGGATTACTCTTCATTTGGCAGAAGGGAATAGGATGTTTGGTTGGGAAGGAAGAAAAAAGTAGTACTGAACTCGAGAGCTAATAGGGCAGATAATCATTTTTTAATTTTAGCCACATAACGTTGTCAAGGCTTGCCTGCGCAGTATGAATATTACAAATGCTGTAACTTTGTATAAATAACCTATAATTACTATTGTTGTTTAACGTGTCCAAATCATTAGCCTAATTGAGCATATAATTTTAACTTTTTTTAATTATCATCACTTCAGCTTATTACTAAACCGGAATGTCATTGAAAATTGATAACAACGAGTTGAAGGAAAATGGAGAAACGCGAGAGCTGTTAACACAACTGTTAACGCCGATGGCTGCGGCATTCTTTTTTCTCTACATGCTACTAACGTTAAGCCATTACTTCTTACTTCCTGACGATTATAAATGGACACTGGTCAGTTTAGCGCTATTTACTACCGTGTTCAGTTTTGTATTAATGCGTAAGTCAGTAGAAATTTCAGCGCATCATCAACGTTTAGGTATTCTTTCACTCTTATTGTTAGGGTCAATAAATAGCCTTGCTCACCTGTGGCTTTCTCAATCGTCCGAACAAACTACAAACCTTTTTTTAGTCATTCTTGCTTGCGGCATTGTTTTATCTAATCGCTCTCAGTGGATAGCATTGATTACGCTTAATTGGGCTGGATGGCTTATTGTAAACGTCGTTGCTGATATTCCGTTGATGCTTCACTTTTTCTTTTCCATGTTAATGGGAACGTTATTAAGTTGGTTTTCACATTTGAGCCGACAAAAACTTGTCAGTAAACAGGTTGAATTAACGAAACAAAGAGATTACGCGGTTACACACGAAAAAGAAGCAATGGCTGCTAATGAAGCAAAAAGTGCCTTTTTAGCCAATATGAGCCATGAAATTCGGACACCTATGAATGGCGTTATTGGCATGATAGAAGTGATTAGCCGTACTAGGTTGGACGAGCAACAATCCAAGTTCGTTGCAACAATAAAACGTAGCGCAGACTCGTTAATGGTGATTATCAACGACATCTTAGACTTTTCGAAAATAGAAGCGGGAGAGTTAACCCTCGAACACATAGAGTTTGATTTAAACCAGTTCATGTACGAGGTAATTCAAGAGCAGAAATTTCAAGCTGATAAAAAAGGTTTGCGGATTGAACTTATTGCAGAAAGTGACAACATCACCAGGGTAGTGGGTGACCCCCTTCGCCTTAAACAAATCTTTAATAATTTACTGTCAAATGCGATTAAATTTACTGAAACGGGGTGTGTTACTGTTCACTATAATATAACGTTTTCCGAGGACGCACTCGTTCTAAACGCAGAGGTAAGTGATACCGGCGCTGGCATAGATGAAGCAGTCATCCCAATAATATTTGATTCATTCTCGCAAGCGGATTCATCAACAACGAGAAAATTTGGAGGTACAGGGCTTGGCCTTGCGATCACTAAACAGATTTGTGAATTGATGGGCGGAGAGATATCCCTAAAAAGCGAGGTAGGGAAAGGGTCGACCTTCGCGTTTTTTGTCACACTGATGGTTCCCGAACAGCCAGACAATGAGACGAAGGTTGCTAGCGTTAGTTCTCACCCTACTGACATGAATCTATCCGTACTATTAGTCGAAGACAATGAAATTAATAGGCAAGTCATGTTGGCTATTTTAGGTGGTATGGGCGCAGACGTTGACGAGGCAAGCGACGGTTGCAAAGCGCTAGATAAGCTGATGAAATCCCCTCCAATACCATACGATATCATTTTGATGGACTGCCAAATGCCTAATTTAGACGGTTACGAAACGACGCGTCGCATTCGTGCTGGTAGTGTAGGCGAGGACTTGTCATCTATCCCAATTGTCGCGTTGACCGCCAATGCTATGGAGAGCGAAAAACAAAAATGTTTTGACGCCGGCATGAATGACTACCTTACTAAACCGGTTAATATTGAATCGTTAACAGCGGTGTTGCTATCGTACCAGCGTAAACAAGACACCGCGCAAGTTTAGGCTTTTTATTTTTCTGTTTGTCTTGGTGTGTTATACGAGGGCTCTGACGGTTAGAGGCAATATACAAACTTAATAGGCAACGCATTATACATTGGTAGGGTTTAGCACATTATTTGTGCACAAGACTACAATATAGGGTATTTTATTATCGAACTTTTTCGTCACTATCTTTAGTATATACAGGGATGTACAGGAAGCGCGCTAATGTCATTAAAAACAAGATTGTTGTTCTCTGTCGTTCTACTTGTGTCTCTATCTGTCCTAGCGCTAGCTGCGTATACAACGTACGTCGCTGTTAATACTTCTACTACTGCATTAGCTGCCTCCTCAGAGGATAAAATGCGCCAACAAGGCGTTCAAACTAAGCAAGCAATTAAAAACTATTTGGCTTTCAATGAAAGCCAAATTAGAAATTTTTCGTCTTCTTCTCTCGTATTTAATGCCGCCAATGACTTTGTTCCCGCGTTTAATCGCTATACGGAGCAAAGAGGAGAGCTAACAAGCGCGCAAAAAAACACGCTTTTCGATTATTACAAAAATGATTTCGCAACGCTCTATAAAAAACGAAATGATGCAGTGCTATCTGAGCCTACACGGCTTGTGGAAGGCCTGACTAATACTTCCCAAGCGCTGCAATATGACTTTATAGCGGCATCTCAATTCCCAATTGGCGAGAAAGACAAATTAACGACATTGAGTAATAACAGCGATTATGCAAAGTCGCATGCAAGGTATCACGATGAAATCCGGCAGTTTCTTCAGGAATTTGGCTACTACGACATTTTTATTGTCGAACCCAAGAGCGGCGAGATTGTTTACAGTGTCTATAAAGAACTCGATTTTGCCACTGATTTGAAAGAAGGGCCTTATGCTGATACCGGGATTGGCAACGCTTTCTCTGCCGTTATAGAGAAAGGTGACAACAATTATGTCGCTATAAGTAAACTTGAGACCTATTTGCCGTCATATGACGCTATGGCAGGCTTTTTAGCGTCAGCCATTACCGACGGTTCGGGTGAGATAACAGCAGTTTTAATTTTTCAAATTCCTATTGATAGAATTGGCGCAATACTCACTCATAACCAAGAATGGAAAGACAGTGGGTTTGGCGACTCGGGAGAGACTTATCTAGTATCGCCAGATGGATTATTGGTTACCGAAAGTCGTTTCTTTTTAGAAGACAGAGAAAATTACTTAAAAGCAATTAGTGCGACTTCACCGAGCACAGCAAAGAAAATAAAAGACGCGGGGACGTCAGTCGGGCTTCAGAGAGTTGATAGTGTTGCTAGCGGTAAGGCACTAAACGGTCAAAAAGGTTTTGAAATGGTGAAAGACTACAGAGATGTATCTGTCTTTTCATCGTATTTGCCGTTAGCCATTGGGGAGCATACTTATGGGCTTCTCGCCGAAATTGATGTATCTGAAGCGTTAGCGCCTGCACAGCACCTGCAATCGAAACTAGTGTATTCAACTCTTATTGTGGCTGTTGTTATTCTTGTCTTCGCAGTAGTGGTTTCCCTTTTGCTTGCGAAGAAAATAATTAAGCCTTTGGAAGAATTAGGTGAGGCCTGTAGTGCACTATCAAGCGGAGACGGCAATCTTACCATTAGGTTAAACGCAACACGTATTCCTGAAATCAATAATGTGATAACACCATTCAACGCGTTTATTACGCAAATTCAGCATATCGTTGAGCAGATAAAAAATAATTCAGACAAGCTGTTATCCTCATCAGATGAATTAGCTGCGTTAGTGGAGCAAAGTAAAAAGGGCGTGGCGATACAGCTTGGTGAAACAGAAATGGTAGCAGCGTCAGTCGAGGAGCTTTCTGTGTCTATTGCAGAAGTATCTCGTAATACAGTTGAAACGAGAGACGCCAGTACGTCAGCCATGGCAAGTCTGAAAGAAAACATGGACCGAGCCGACCTCGCAGCAGGCAACATCAAGCTGTTGGTGAAATTAATAAGAGATTCTCAGAACGTTATCAGCACAATGCAAAATGAGGTGGGTTTGATTAATAGTTTACTGAGTGACATTACCTCTATTGCAGATCAAACAAATTTACTTGCTCTAAATGCGGCTATTGAAGCTGCAAGAGCAGGAGAAGCTGGGCGAGGATTCTCAGTGGTCGCCGATGAGGTGAGAGCGTTGGCTAATCGCTCTCAGGAAAGCACACACAAGATATCTTCAATAGTAGATCGAATGAATGATGCATCTAGCCTCTCGGTGAAAGAGATGGAAAAAGCGTCAACGGCAGCAGATGGCGGTATACATTTGGTCGACCTTGTTACTACTGCTATGAATGAGCTGTCTCATATCATTTCTCAAGTAAGTGCAATGGCTGAGACGGTAGCGACTGCCACCGAAGAGCAAAATGCGACATCTGATAGTGTAAGTGGTAACGTCAACAGTATTGCTGAACAAGCTGAAGAGCTTAATACGGGTATCGGTTTGGTAGCAGAGTCGGCGACGTCACTGTCTACTATGGCCAAAGAATCAAGCAAACTGGTAAGTGGGTTTACAGTGTGACAACACGCGCTTGCATATCTCTATGTTCTATATTTTGCCAAAGGATACGCAACCGCTTGTCGGATTTGTGGGTGAATTGACGCTAACTCCTCAAAAAATAAAAAATGATCAACTTTAAGCCGATGAAGTCTTTTGAAATGCTCATCGGTTAACGCGGTTTTCTCGATAAGAGCGCTTATTAGTGTTTTGTAGTCTTGTTTATCAATATTGTGAGTAGCAAGTTTTATATCTAGTGCAAGCATCAGAGCATCGCGACCATGGGGATAACCGCTATAGTCCTTTGGACGTTGGAACGCGGGATCAGATAATGCTTCTATCGCTTCATCAACGGCATAGTGCGCTAACTTATTGTATACAACCCCAGGATAAGTATTCTCATGGTGATAAAAATAGCGCTCTGTATCAGCGTAGTCATCGGGGCTACCAGCGAGGCATGCTTCAAAGCTAAACACACTGAAGTTTATATACTGAACGATGTTAAAAATATCATCCATAGAACGTTTACCAAATTTTTGACAATAGCGTTCGGTGAGGTGATATCGTTCAAACGGGTTCAGTTCGTTAATTTGTGCGAGAACACCAAAAGGAATGTCTTTAAGGGATTCCGTGGATGCCGCTATCGCGTCGACCCTGCGGGTATCCAAGGACTGGCTGCTCATTTTTTCATAATAGGCATCAACCAATGTCAGTGATTGTTGCTTTAGTAGTTGGACGTTCTCGGTGAAACTATTGTCGGCATTGATATAAACAAATACATCATCAATGCTTATTAGTGGCGGCACCAACGACTGTAGCGCTTTCTTCTTTTCACGACAGGTTTTCGCCTTTTCATTGAATTCGTCTATCAGCACTTGGCTTTGAAACGCATCACGTTTCAGTTGATTTTGTAGATGTAACGGTAATGCGGAATCAGGATGTATTGATAGTTTATCAATATGCTGAGGAAGAATCGATAAGCCTTTTAGTTGGTTTACGATAGGTCGTTCAAGCATCGCTATATACCCCGCCAACATTGGTTTTTTTGCATAGAGTGAGGAAACGATTTCAACGCGAAAACCGCGTTCACCTAATTCGGTCATCATCGCCTTTTGAATTTCGGTAAACTCGTTTTTCTTCTCATTTATTGCATTAAAAACAATGGTATTGAGAGGGTTAAAGAAAAACGCACTGTGTTGAAGATTAGGCTGAGAGAGGATGAGTTGCATTGCATGTAGTGACTCAATTTCAATCGCTGCTTGCAAAGCGGTTTGTAGCGTGTTGTGTTTTGTGTATACGGGTTCGTTATTAAAGGCAAAACTCGACAGTAATTTCTCTAATACTTCATTGCTTGCCCCTGAACGCACCGCTTGGGTGAAAAGCAAATGGCTGACTGGGTATTGTGCGGCGATATCGTCAACAAATGCTTGGGATGCGGTTGCCAAACTATGACCAATAACGACGTCGGGGGTTATAAGGAATTTGTTTCTTCCTCTTCTTATCGCATAGCCGTGTTTATCGTTGTTTTGCCTAAAGGCATGTGTAGCTTGCATGACTTTTTCAATATCTTGTTGCGCCGCAGCCTCAACTATATCTTGCAGAAGATAGGATGCATTTCTTATTTCATCGATTTCTTCTTGGGTAGGCTTAAATGGCGCACGCTCGAATTTCTGTTGTTGATTCGCTAGTTGAACGCGATGTAAATTTAACAGTGCATTTGAGGTGTCAAAATAGCCTTCTTCTTGAAGTAAGAACACGGCATCGCTAAGAATACGGCTATTATCTAGCGCCAGAAGTTCACTATTTATTGCATTTTTTACGCGCTGAAGTTTATCCCAAACCTCTGCGTTTTCTACTTCGCATTGACTGTAGGACTCACTTGCCGAGTAGATTTTTGTAGCGTTTTCTAATGCGTTTGCGGTGCGACCTGGCGTTAACGGAGCAGTCATCAGCCTATAGTTTTCAGGTTCGATAGTAGAGTCTGACGCATCGGTACTTGGTGCGGTGTTGTTGAACGCCTCTTCTTTCTCGTTTGTGACAAAGTATATACCGATGCCCAGCAAAGTGATGACGAGCGCGACAGCACCTAAAATAGCCTTTCGGTATCGATTATAGTCCTTTATAGTCACCGTTGAACACTCCATAGAATTGACTACTGTATAGCATAACTGTATTAACGAGGCTCATGATACGTTACTCACGTACAGGCTAAAACCAATCGATTTCTGCCTTTCGCGTTTTGCTCTCATTATTCGGTACGTATTAACTGAATCGCTGCTTTAAAATTCGTTTTAACGCGCTGGGTTTTATGGGTTTTGGCAAGTACGCTATCCCCATGTCAGCGGCCGTATCCCTTATCTCACTATTTCGGTTCGCAGTAATTAACAGGCGCAAATCGGGGCTGTGTGGCAGCAATGCGATTTCTCGTAAAACCTCTGTGCCCGTTTCACCAAAATTAAGGTGATAGTCTGCAATAATTATATCTGGCTTCATACCGCATGCCGCTAACGCTTCCTTCTTGCTCATCGCAGTGACGACTGTCGCTCCCCAATCTTCAAAGAGGGCTTTCATGGCGCAAGTAACTTGCTCATCATTTTCGATAAGCAGAAGCCGTTTTTTGTGCAGAAACTGTGACGGTTTCTCATCGTGCAGCGCTACGGCGTTGCTTTTTACGCTCTCCGTTATGCTTTGAGTCGCTTTTTCGCATTTAGGAACCGCAATTGCAAAACAGCTTCCTTTATTAAGCTCAGATTGTAGGGTAATAGTGTGGCCAAGCAGCTTACATACTCTGTCTACAATGGTTAATCCAAGCCCAATTCCCTGTGAACTGCGCGGGCTTTCTAGCTGGTGGAATTCACTAAAAATCTTTGTCTGTTGATTGGGAGCAATTCCAGGGCCCGTGTCGTAAACACATATGTGAAGTAACGGCGTGGCAGTCGTCGCTGCGTTTGCTGTTAGCTTTCTTCTTACGCCCACTACTACCGTACCCGTCTGTGTATAGCGGATAGCGTTAGATAATAAGTTTTGAATAATCCGTCGAAATAAATGTTTGTCGCTGTGGGTAAAACTGCTGGTTTTTATATAGTGAAGTTTTATGCCTCTTTGCTTTGCTATCAGGCTAAATTCCTTACATAGCGATGATAGAACGTCGTCTATCGCGAACGTCACTTTTTGCGGTTTCAGTACACCTGAATCTAATTTGGTCATGTCGAGCAGCATAGTAAGCAGTGTCTGTGCATTGTTGAGCGAGTTTACAACACCTTCTGACAGGCTAGAGAGTTCGCTACCTTTTGTCTTCTTTTCTAGCATAGACGCAAAAAGCGTGGCCGCATTGAACGGCTGCATGAGATCATGGCCGGCCGCAGCAAGAAATTTTGTCTTACTTTCATTTGCATCATCGGCTTGCTGTTTTGCGTAGCGAAGTTCCTCGGTTCGCTGCTCCACGCGAGCTTCTAGTTTACTTTTAGACTGCGTTAACACGTCTTGAATCGCGATATATTCGGTAATGTCGCTGTAGGTGGTAACATAGCCACCGCCAGGCAGGGGAGAGCCGTTAAGCTCTATTACTTTTCCGTCGGGCTGTTTACGAACGTATTTATGGCGACTACCTTTCAGCATATGGCCAATTCGTTTCTCTATTTCTTGCGGGGCTTCTTCGCCGTTACCAAATAAACCTCTTTGTGCGTTGAAATCTAAGATGTCGCTAATCGGCATCCCCGCTTTTAGAAAGCCTCTTGGATAATAGAAAAGCTCGACATACCGTTCATTCCACGCCAGCAATTGCAGTTTGTCATCCAATACACTAATACCTTGCTCTATATGCTGTACTGACGACTGCAATACTTCATGATTAAATTGGAATGACTGCGAGGCCTCTTCGACCCAATCTACAAGTTCGGGCAAGGAGTCTGACCCGGTGTCTGCAATCGCACCTAATAAAATACGAGCGCTAGGCCCGCCGACTTGGGCGGCTAATAGTTGCTCTACTCTGTTCAATAACGCATGACTTGCGTAGCCAGTAAGGTGTGCGCGAGATACGTCAACAGAAAGTTGTTTTAATAATGTATCGTGGCTGTCTTTATCAAGTACCCGTTGCGTAAGCGACATCAAGTCACTTACCTTCACCATCAATTGCGGCGAGGCAAGGTTGATATCTCTTACATCGCTTGCGCGACGGGGGGATGCCGACTTGCCGGTCAATAGTGCTACTAATACAAATGTCACGCTATTGGCAATTAACGAACAAACAAACCCTATGCCTAACTCAGCATCTGACGGCGGCGTATTAAAGTAATAACTCGACATTAAACTAGGATAAAGCAATAACGCGCACCAACATGTGAACCCAGCAAGAAGACCACTTACCGCTGCGGCCTTTTTACTTTTCTTCCAATACAGTCCGAACATCAAAATGGGTAAAGATTGGCTTAACAACGCAATTGCGATAATACCGCTTTTAACGAGCGGGGCAGCTTGGCTTACATTGAGGTGGTACCAAAGTGCTACCGACAGGACAACCAGTACCGTAAGCCGCCGTATGGTTAGTATTTTACCAGGCTGCATGGTGTGGTTTGGTTCAGTACGTAACCGTGCTTTTATCCACAAAGGGGTAACTACGTTATTGGCTATCATTATTCCAAGTGCTAACGTTGCGACAATAACCATACTGGTAGTGGCAGACAGCCCCCCAAGAAATGCAATAATAGAAACCTCGAGATTATTAGCATAAATAGGCAGCGCGAGTACGTAGGTATCGGAATTTACCGTGTCAGGTAACAGCATTTTCCCTGCTAGTGCGAGAGGAATAAGAAACACGGTCATCCCTAATAAATACATAGGAAAAAGCCAACGAGCGGTTCTAAGTTCACCTTCACCATTTAGCTCTACAAAATTCATATGAAATTGACGGGGCAGCACAAACATAGAGCAAATACCCAACATGACATGGGTTAGGTAAACCAAGGGGGCGCTGTCTGCATAAATCACATTGCTTGCGGCCTCGTTCGTCGACGCCTTCGCGACAAGGTCGAGTACACCGTCGAACATAAAGAAGCAAACAAATACGCCTACTGTCCAAAGAGCGATCAGTTTAAATAACGATTCAAAAGCGATAGTAAGAAGCAAACCGGGGTGCTTATCGGTAAGGTTGAGCCTTCGTGTACCGAAAACAATGGCGAATAGTGCCATTAATGCGGCAACGTAAACACTCACATTCTGATTTGTGTCGGGAACGCTGGGCGCGATGAGGCCGATACTCTTTGTTATGGCGTCGAGTTGCAGTGCTATATAGGGAATAACACCAATAAAGCACAGGAGTGTGATAAAGGCAGCAACTAAGTGCGAATGTTTGTATTTTAAGCCAATGAGATCTGCCAGCGACGTAATATTGTGTTGCTGGCATAGGCGACTGATATGAACAACAACCGGAAAGGCAAACGCCATGGTTAGTATAATACCCATGTAGGTTGGGACTATTGCCCATCCGTACTCAGCGGCTTGTGATGTTGTACCAAAAAAAGCCCAAGACGTGCAGTGAACGCCCAGCCCTAAGCTATAAAGTATCGGGTGTTGCCGATTATCTTTAAGCCGCCGTTCGCCCAAGAAGGCAATGACAAACAAGGTGATAAGGTAAACACCTATAATGCTACTTACTGTCCAGATGTTTAGCATTTACCAGCCCAAAAAAATACACTCGGTTACGTTAGCATATTTTAGGGGGCATAGTGCAATGCCATAGCGCGACTTTCTGCACTCAACATTTTTAAAGATCTATCCACAATTTTATTGTGGTTACCCTTGATCAAGCTAAAACCAGCCCCATAACTAAGCGCAACAAGGCAATTTGCACTGCACATCAGCCGTGTAGGGTAAACAACTAGATTTAGAAAAACGTTTGGAGGTAGGCATGAGCGATAATCGCGATGTGCAGGCAGATCAAGAAAATACAGTAGATGAAACTGTTCAAAGCGCTGAAGAAGCGCAGGTAGAAACATCTGAAGCTGAGAGTGTAGAGTTAGATGAAAATGCACAGCGCATTTACGAACTTGAAACTGCGCTGTCTGAAGCTCAGGCGACGATTAAAGAACAACAAGATGGCGTATTGCGTGCACGTGCTGACGCAGACAATGCACGCCGTCGCGCTGAAGGTGAAGTAGAAAAGGCGCGTAAATTTGCCCTTGAACGCTTTGCTGGCGAGTTGCTTCCGGTTATCGATAACTTAGAGCGCGCTATCGAAATGACTGATAGCGAAAACGAAGCGATTAAGCCCTTGCTTGAAGGGGTCGAAATGACGCACAAAACTTTCTTAAGCACTATTGAGAAATTTGGATTAACCCTTATTGACCCTCAGGGCGAAAGCTTTAACCCTGATTTACATCAAGCGATGTCAATGCAGGAAAGTGCTGACCACCAACCTAATACGGTAATGGCGGTGATGCAGAAAGGGTATCAAATTAACGGCCGTTTGTTACGCCCTGCCATGGTAATGGTATCGCGCGCGCCAAGCGGTGGTGTTGATACGCAAGCGTAATTCACGTTTTTGCGATAAACACACAAATATGTCAGTTTTTTTACTGACAAGTATTGAAAAGATTGGGGAATAACCCCACTAAAAGTACAGACTTTAGAAATTATTTCGGAGACACGAAATGGGTAGAATCATCGGTATCGATTTAGGTACAACAAATTCATGTGTCGCAGTTTTAGACGGCGACAAACCTCGCGTAATTGAAAACGCGGAAGGCGATCGTACAACGCCATCAATCATTGCTTATACAGCTGACGGCGAAACGCTTGTTGGTCAGTCAGCGAAGCGTCAGGCAGTAACAAACCCTGAAAACACATTATTCGCTATCAAGCGTTTAATTGGTCGTCGCTTCCAAGACAAAGAAGTACAACGTGACATCGACATTATGCCTTACAAAATCGTAGGTGCTGACAATGGCGATGCATGGGTAGAAGCGAAAGGCGAGAAAATGGCGCCTCCACAAGTTTCTGCTGAAGTACTTAAGAAAATGAAAAAGACCGCTGAAGACTATCTTGGCGAAGAAGTTACTGGCGCGGTTATTACGGTTCCAGCTTACTTCAACGACTCTCAGCGTCAAGCAACTAAAGATGCTGGTCGTATTGCAGGGTTAGAAGTTAAGCGTATCATCAACGAGCCAACAGCTGCTGCACTTGCCTACGGCATGGACAGAAAGCAAGGCGAAAACGTTGTTGCAGTATACGACTTAGGTGGTGGTACATTCGATATCTCTATTATCGAAATTGATGAAGTAGATGGCGAGCATACGTTTGAAGTACTTGCGACTAATGGTGATACTCACCTTGGTGGTGAAGATTTCGATAACCGCGTAATCAACTACCTTGTTGAAGAGTTTAAGAAAGACCAAGGCATCGACCTTCGTAAAGATCCGCTAGCAATGCAGCGTCTTAAAGAAGCGGGCGAAAAAGCTAAGATTGAGCTTTCTTCTTCACAACAGACAGAAGTTAACCTGCCTTACATCACCGCTGATGGGTCAGGTCCTAAGCACTTAGCCATTAAACTGACTCGTGCAAAACTTGAATCTTTGGTTGAAGATTTAGTAAAGAACTCGCTTAAACCTCTTAAGCAAGCGTTAGAAGATTCAGACCTATCGGTAGGCGACATCAACGACATCATCCTTGTTGGTGGTCAAACACGTATGCCGCTAGTTCAGAAGTATGTAACTGAATTCTTCGGCAAAGAGCCACGTAAAGACGTTAACCCTGATGAAGCAGTAGCAGTAGGTGCGGCAATTCAAGGTGGTGTGTTATCTGGTGACGTTAAAGACGTACTACTATTAGACGTTACGCCTCTGTCTCTAGGAATTGAGACGATGGGTGGCGTAATGACTGCGCTTATCGAGAAGAATACGACTATCCCAACGAAAAAGTCGCAAACGTTCTCTACAGCAGAAGATAACCAGTCTGCGGTAACGGTACACGTACTGCAAGGTGAGCGTAAGCAATCAAGTGGCAACAAGTCTCTTGGTCAGTTCAACCTTGAAGGTATTCGTCCAGCCGCGCGCGGTGTGCCGCAAATCGAGGTTACTTTCGACCTAGATGCTGACGGCATTCTTCATGTGTCTGCGAAAGATAAAGACACAGGTAAAGAGCAGAAGATCACGATTAAAGCATCTTCAGGCTTAAGCGATGAAGAAGTCGAAAAAATGGTAGCAGACGCTGAAGCGAACAAAGAGGCCGATGCGAAGTTTGAAGAACTCATTCAAGCGCGCAACCAAGCTGATGGCATGATCCACGCTACACGCAAGCAGCTTGAAGAAGTGGGTGACGCACTAAGCGCTGAAGATAAAGCGCCTATTGAAGAAGCACTTACAGCACTTGAAACTGCGTCTAAGGGCGAAGATAAAGCGGAAATCGAAGCGAAAACACAAGAACTTATTCAAGTGTCTAGCAAGTTGATGGAAGCGGCTCAAGCTCAGCAAGCTGGCGGAGCTGAAGGCGGCGAACAGCAAGCTTCTGGTCAAGCAAACGATGACGTTGTTGACGCTGAGTTTGAAGAAGTGAAAGACGACGACAAAAAGTAAGCTGTTGCGATAAGCCCGGTTCGCCGGGCGGTTTTAAGCAGTTCAGGCGCAGCAGGAATATCTTGTTGCGCCTTTGTTGTGTAAATGACTTGGTTTGCAAAGGCCAAAGCAGGTTATTTTCACAACAGTCAGAGGTAGATTCGATGGGTTAGCTTTTAAATCTGTCGACAGAAAGTAGGATAAGTAACCGATATGTCGAAACGTGACTACTATGAAGTACTTGGGATAGACAAGAGTGCTGGCGAACGCGAAATAAAGAAAGCGTATAAAAAGCTAGCGATGAAGTATCATCCTGACCGTACACAAGGCGATAAAGACCTGGAAGACAAGTTTAAAGAAATCCAGGAAGCCTACGAAATATTGTCTGATTCGAAAAAACGCGCAGCGTATGATCAATACGGTCATGCTGGTGTCGATCCTAATCGCGGTGGCGGTGGCTACGGTGGTGGTGCCGATTTTGGTGATATCTTCGGCGATGTGTTTGGCGATATTTTCGGCGGTGGTGGTCGTGGAGGCCGTCAATCTCGTGCACGACAAGGGTCTGACTTACGCTATAACCTTGAGCTTTCACTTGAAGAAGCGGTACGAGGAAAAAGTGTTGATATCCGCGTCCCCACATTGGTCGAATGTGACGTATGTGATGGGTCTGGTGCGAAAAAAGGGTCCTCACCTAAAACGTGCCCAACGTGTCACGGAAACGGTCAGGTTCAAATGCGTCAAGGATTCTTCGCTGTTCAGCAGACATGTCCTACATGTTCTGGGAAAGGCAAAATCATTGAAGACCCGTGTAATAGCTGTCATGGCCATGGTCGCAAAGAGAAAACGAAAACGCTTAACGTTAAAATTCCAGCAGGGGTTGATACCGGCGACAGAATTCGTTTATCAGGCGAAGGGGAAGCTGGGGAAAACGGTGCACCAGCCGGTGACCTTTATGTTCAGGTACATGTTCGCGACCACGATATTTTCCAACGTGATGGCAATAACTTGTATTGCGAAGTTCCGCTTAGCTTTACCACCGCTGCGTTAGGTGGTGAATTAGAAGTTCCCACGTTAGACGGTAAAGTGAAGCTTAAGATTAGCGCTGAAACACAAACTGGGCGTATGTTCCGTTTACGCGGAAAGGGCGTTAAGTCAGTGCGAAGCGGTGCGGTTGGCGATTTAATGTGTAAAGTGGTAGTTGAAACGCCAGTTAAGCTTTCAACACGCCAGAAAGAACTGCTTCAAGAACTTGAAGAGTCTATGGGTAAAGCATCAAGCAAGCATAGCCCTAAGGCACAAGGTTTCTTTGATGGTGTTAAAAAGTTCTTTGACGATTTAACGAAATAACGCGTTAACATTTTTATAGAAGCCCTCAATATGAGGGCTTTTTTATATTTGCTTTTAAAAATGTCAAAATACTCGTTTAAAACCTTGCTTAATTTGCGTGTATTCGTCACGATTAATGATAAGAAGGTAATTTCGCTATAGAGCGTTTTCATTACGCTACGTAGCAGGTAAAGCACGTTTAAACACGAAAGGGAAAGAGTAATGAAAAATGCAACTAATACCTTGGGGTCGATAAAGGCATTAACGGTAGCAGCAACATTGGCATTCGGCATTTCTGGTAACGTTGCAGCGGACGAAGTAACACAAGCGTCGTCTATGAAACATGCAAAAGCAGCAACCAATTATCGCCAAGCAATGTTTACGTTAATACGCAGCAACATGGCGCCATTGGGCGGTATGGCCAAGGGCGCATTACCTTATGATGAAAGTGTTATGATGACCAATGCCGTGCGTTTAGAGCAGCTAGCTGACATGATGACCGACTACTTATCTGTTGATACACGTAGCTTCAACGTTAAAACAGGTGCGAAAGACGCAATATGGAAGAACTTTTCTGACGTTGAAGGCAAGGTCTTAGCGCTTAAAACTGCTGCGCAAGGGTTACAAACGGCAGTTAAATCGGGCGATGAGACAGCGTATCGAGGGGCCATTGGCAAAATTGGCGCTAGTTGCAAATCTTGTCACGACGATTACAAAAAAGATTAAACAAAAAACGCGCCTAAAAGGCGCGTTTTTTTACGTTAACGCTGTGTTATTCGTCGGAATCACTGTCACGTTCTTGTTGTAATGTTGAATACTCAGTACGAGAGATGAGTTCATCATCATTACGGTCAATGCTATCAAATGCTTTCGTTACACCACTTCGCGATGCTTCTGCTTTCGTCAACGTACCGTCACTATTAATGTCCATCATATCGAATTCACTTTTTGCGATAATCGTGGTTTCGGTTTCAACCTTGACTTCTTTTTCAACGACGTCATCTTTTACTTCGGACTTCGCGTTTTCATGAAGCTCGTAGGTTAGCTTTTCATCTTTGGGCGGTACCGCTGGCGTGTCGTGCAGTTCAACCATGCTATGCTTCATTGCTTTTACCGAGGCAACGACATCACCGTCAAAATGCTGAGGGTGCTTTGTTACATGTCGATTAAACTCTTCCATCGAAATTCTCATGTCTGAGTTGGCATCAATTTTTGAAAAGTGCGCGAAAATTTCATCATCGTCTGCTTCCTCACGAGAGATATAACGATTATCGTCGTTATCTAAATCGGCAAACGTTGTATCAATTTTCTCTAAACCTTCACCGGCAACTACACTTGCTGAAAGGGCGGTGCCAATTAACGATGCTAATACTAACTTTTTCATATCAAACTCCTTGATTTCTAATCTCTGTACAACCTTTAACAGAGGTGATAATTCAAGTTAGTTCATTCATTTCACATGCCAATTGATTAAAACTCTTTAATATCAGTGCATTAAGTTGCATCACTAAGTGTGTGTATCATTATGATGTGCGTTATCTATACAAAACACTGCAATTATTACGCAGTCGGATAAACCGTGTCTTGTACACGCCTATTTAAGTTGTTGCTTAAGTGACTTTGCTATTTTTGCAGATTCTTCAAATACGTCTTTTTGATTGGCAAAATGAGGGTGGTGAACAAATTCGCACATCAACTTCGGAATATCTACTAGGGGCAAGACGTGGGTAGGGTGGTCGTTCATGAGTGCCTGAAGGGGTAAGTGCGGCTCATAGGCATCGGTCGGCGATTGTGCGACAGTAATGCCGCCTTGGTGAGTGGTTTCAATCATACCTTGCGTGCCGTCATCCAGCTTCCCGGTGAGCAGTATAGCGATTGAACGGTCTTTGTATTCACGGGCGCCAGATTTGAAAAGAAAGTCGATAGAAGGGCGCCATGGTTCGTCGTCAGGCAAATCAGAATAAAAGATATGATTATCGTCAACGCCGATATGTAAATTGTCTGGAGGAAGGTAAATGTGACCAGAACGCACCAGTTCACCCGCCTCAGCGACTTTCACTGGTAAGTTTGACTTCGCTTCTAAAAGCGGTAGTAATCCCGCTGAGTTTACTGTGCTGTCCCTTAGCCTATGAAGCAAAAAGAATACCGGAGAAGGAAAATCCTCCGGTAGCATAGATGCAAGCGTACTAAACGCGTTTACACCACCGGCGGAAGCTCCAATAAAAAACACGGGGTTAATTCCAGGGTATCGCGCAGATACATGAGCCAAATTATTTCCCTATATGTTTTTTCAACAATTTAAACAGCGATTTAATTTCTACTGGCTTGGGCAGAAATTCGATCATTCCAGCGTCTAAACAGCGCTTGATGATATCGTTGTGGACATGAGCTGACACTGCAATAACTTTTGTCTCTAGGTGTTTGCCATTGGATTGAATAAGTTTGAACCGCTCATAAAACTCAAAACCGTCCATTTCATCCATTTGTAAATCCAAAAGAACCAGAGAGTAGGTATTGTCCTTTAAGGTTTCTAATGCACGTTTTCCATTTTCTGCAACGTCATGCTGAACGCCAAATTCGTCTAAGTACGATGATATTATGAAAACGTTCGTTTCATTATCTTCGACAACAAGCACTTTCTCTTTGTCAGAGACGTCGAGTTTGTATGTTTCGTTGTGTTCCGACTCAAGGGGCTCTCTAATATGTTTTGGCGTGCGCAATGGCAGCGTTACTTTGAATGACGAGCCTTCACCTTCTTTGCTGTTAACCTCAATAGTGCCACCAATAAGCTTAACTAATTCTTTAATTATCGATAACCCTAGCCCTGAGCCACCAAACCGCCGTGCAATGCTAGAATTTGCCTGAGAGAACTTTTCAAATATTTGATTGACACTTTCCTTAGACATACCGATACCGGTATCTACCACTTCAATGACTAAATAGTAAATCGTTTGATTCCAGTTCCCGCTTGCTTTTACTTGTACCGAGCCTTCCTCAGTAAATTTAATTGCGTTTGAAAGCAGGTTAGTAACAATTTGCTGAACACGGAGTGGATCACCGATAAAATGTTCGGGTAAGTCGTTGTCCAGTACTGCTGAAATCGCAATGCCCTTCTGTTTCTTTTCTACAGAGTAGAGATCAATCAAATCTTGAATAGTTTCTTGAACAGAAAACTCTGTGTATTCGAGTGTAAGCTGCCCAGTTTCAAGTTTTGCAAAGTCTAGTAGGTCATTTAGCAGCGCTTTAAGTTTACCTGTCGCGTTATTTAAAATGGTGAGCAATCGCTCTTGTTTGACCTCATCTGCAATATTTAAACGAAAGACTTCGTTAACGCCCACTATGGCGTTCAGAGGTGTTCTTATTTCGTGGCTAACGTTTGCCAAAAACTCGGTTTTTGCTTGGCTTGCTCGATGAGCTACAAGACGTTTCTCTTCAAGTTCTTTCTGTTGAAGCATAATGGTAGTGTTATCAATGAAACTTAATATTGCACCTTCTACCTGATTATTCGTGGCCATAAACGGCATGATATGTACGTTAAAATGTTTGTCATCACCGATAACCTGAAGCACTTCTTCTTTTTCGGTATTAATAACTTTAGTGGTTAGTTTGATTATCTCATCTGACTTAAACGTTTTTTGTAAACGGCTGCCGAAATTCCCTAAGCTGTCTTGTAGGGAGAAAAACGCCTTTGCGGCGACGTTTGCCTGCACAGCACGAAGATTAATGTCGACATAAACTAATGGGAACTGAAGAGAGTTTTTAAGATTGACTAACTTATTAGTGACCACCTCAAGGGCGGTTGTCTTTTCATTAAGTTGATCGTTCATCGTCACCAATTCTTCGTTGGTTGACTGTAACTCTTCGTTAGTCGTTTCTAGCTCCTCATTAGAAGACTGTAGTTCTTCATTAGACGACTGAAGTTCTTCGTTCATTGATTGAAGTTCTTCGTTCGAAGTTTCAAGTTCTTCAATTACCGTTTGTATATGCTCCCTCGCCATCGAAAGTTCGTCTTCTAACTCTTTAACGCGATCTGAGTTTTCGTCGGCTAGCGTTTTTTCGCCTACCTCTTTCAGTTCCCCTAAGCGATTAAAACAAACTAATAAAAATGACTCTGACGCTTCTTCAACAGAAATAGGATAAACCGTCATTCTAACTTTATAGGCGGTGCCCTCTATTGAAAGTCGGCGGGGCTGTCCTTCAGCTAATGCTTTCGTTCTTATTGCTTTGTAAACAAGTGGACGAATTTCATGCTTAAAAACTTCAATAATAATCTCATTAAGATTAAGAGAAGGCTTTCCTTTTGAAAATTTTATATAGGTGGAGCTTTTTCCGTAGCTGTGTTCAATATCAAGGTTGTCATTAACCAAGATGCACGCATCACCGAGTTGCTCTACGAAGGTTTCAGGTAACTTGGGCGCAGACGAATCATCGACCGGGGGACGCGTATCGCTGACAGAGTTACCCACCGTTTTCCCACTTAAGTAGAAACGTTGCGGGTTAAAAGATGTCACGCTTCGCTTCTGAAAAATACGCTCTTGTGAATGGACAGTTCTAAAGATATCTGTCACTTGAGACGTACTTTCAGATTTGCCTAAGAACATATAGCCGCGTTCTCGCAGTGAGTAATGAAATATGCGATACACTTTTTTTTGTAGCTCTTGCTCAAAATAAATAAGCAGGTTGCGACAGGTTATTAAATCGATACGCAAGAAAGGCGGATCGTCCACAATATTATGGCCAGAAAACAATATGACGCGTTTAAGCTCATCAATAATTTCGTAACCGTTACTCTTTTTCTTGAAATACCGTTCTTTGTATAGAGGTGGCACATCAGCCATAGATGCTTCGCTGTATATTCCTTTACGTGCAATGGCAAGTGCATTTGCATCAACATCGGTGGCAAATATTTGATGGTCGCCCGAGGCGAGTTCATCTATCCCCCCCAAGGCTTCTGTGAGCATAATTGCAAGACTATAAGCCTCTTCACCTGTGGCACACCCAACCACCCATAATCGTAGCGGCTCGCCTTCACCTTTTTGTGAAACGATATCGTTAAGGACAGGTGACAGCTGTTTAAATGTGGCAGGGTCTCTAAAAAAGTTAGTTACTGATATCAAAATATCTTTGTACAGCAATTCAACTTCGTCGGTTTGACGACGTAAAAGGTCAACATAAGAATTAAAGTCATTTAAACGGTTTGCAAGCATTCGGCGTTCAATGCGGCGCTGAAGCGTTGCTTTTTTATACTGCTTAAACGAAACGCCACACTGCCTTCTCACTATATTTATAAGTTCGGCAAATCTATCTTTTGTCTCGCTAGCATCTATTTTTGCGCGTAATGCTTCGGGTAATTTAGAGCTTAAATCACTAAGGTGTTTACCTATTTCAGTCGGGGTTAAGATGAAATCGACACAGTCGGTATCAATTGAAGCATTCGGCATTCCGTCATACGCTGCTGACTCGGGTTCTTGGGCATAAGTACACCCGCCTGACGCGCGAATGACCTTAACACCATGAGCACCATCGGACCCTGTCCCTGATAGCACAACGCCAATGCTACGTTCGCCTTTTTGCTCGGCTAACGACTTTAACAACGTATTGACCGATGGTTTAGCAAGTGCTTTTGCATCAGGCGAAGCAAGGTGAATAGTATTATTCACTACGAATACATCGTACTTTGGTGGCGTGATATAAATAACGTTAGGTTGAGCTTCAATACCATCAACGATAGTTTGAACCCGCAATGATGTGACGCGTTGAATCAACTCGGTAAGCTTGCTCTCGTGCTTTGGCGACAAATGGAGTGCAATGATGTAAACCATATTAGCATCAGAGGGCAATACCTTGCACAACGATTGAATCGCATCGAGGCCGCCCGCAGACGCGCCTACTCCTACCCAGAAAAAAGACTGTTCAGCCTCTGGTATGTCCATCTAATTGTCTCAACAAATTCAAGTATCTATAACATTATAGTACCGTGCTAAAGCACCGAAAGCTAATGATGTTTAGTAATAGAAATGGTCAGTAAAAGCGAAGTTAAACTGATTTGGCGCGCTTAAACGCCAACATCAACAAGCCAATGCATAATATTTAGTAAAAACGATTCGTTTTGCTCTGCTCCGCTAGACGTCATCCCGAGGATATTTCCCGTTGTGGTGTCGCGTTGAGATGAAAACATCATTCCTTCAGAAAATACAGCAACGCGACCTTTACCTAGTGTTAGAACGGCACCTTGACTCCACCCGTCGATAGCAATTCTTGGTGTTGTGGCATTTACTTGAAATGGTATGGCTGGCTCGATGGATATTGCGTTCCTGCCAAGGTTAAGTAGCGATAGCGCGTTTTTCGGGACTGTAAATGCAGAGCCACCAAATGTTTTAACATGAGTGACTTGCTTATAGGCTGGCTTGGTAGTGCTTTGTTGTTGAATATAGAAAGGCAACGATTGCGTGTTACTGAACTGGGCTATACCATTTTTACTCGTCGAGCTTTCTTTTGGAGAAGTGGTGATATGCGCCGTGAGAGAGCGGTCTGTTTTTCTGAAAATCGCGCTTTTTACGTGCCCATTGCTAAACGTAAACCCAAGCGACTGCGCCAGGTTTTCTATCACTTTGGGGAAAGGAGTATGGTCTGCAATTAACATCAGTGCCCCACCTTTTGCTACCCAATCAGTAATGGCAGTCACCTCGTCACTATGTAATGCCTGATTATAAGGGGGATGCCAATCTTTTCGTGGTTTGTCGAGGGCGTTAGCAATAACTAAAACATCTGCTTGGGATAACGTCTTCAGCGTAAATTTTTCAGTATTGGCCCGCACGATAAACCCGTCGCTACGCAGCACCTGTGCGAAAGGCTTATATCTGCCCGTAATCGATAAGAAATTGTTGTGTGCATTGTCTACGATAACCGTAGGGCTATGGTGAGGGGCAAAACTCGCTACGGTGTTTTTGGGTTTAAAACTAGGATCTGCTTGCTGAGGACTTTCAGAGCAAGATGTCAGAACCATGATAAAGAAAATAGCGGTTAACCAGTTAGGGTGGGGCATCGACAACTCCTTGTGACAATCTGCACGCAACGAGAGCAGAGTAACATTGCACTGCAAACCGCACCATTAAGGCCAGTAAATTTCTTTTTCGTTTTTGCAAAGTTTACAAAGTATCTCATGAAAAAAATAAAATTTTGTTACGTATCAAAGCGTTGGGCTTGGAGTCATTCTTGCTTAACTATGAGTAATTATTCGTAAACTAGGCATATCTTAATGACTGAAATCTCCCAAAGTGTATATATTGCTTTCTTTTTGTATTTAGTAATGTTGTTGGTTCAATGGGCCGTTGCAACCGTGAGTAAGGCTAAGCAACCTAACGCGGTACCGGGAAAAATTGACAAAACACTTTCGCACGATAGCTTCGTGTTCAGGGCGCACCGAACGTTTCACAATACAATTGAAAATAGTCCGCTCTTTATTGGTACTGTCTTATTTTCGTTCTCGCTGGGCTACCAAGGTCTATGGTTTGCGGGACTGGTTTGGCTGTATTTACTCGCCCGTGTTGTTCATATGGTGCTCTACTACGTTATCGCAACTGAAAAAAATCCAAGCCCACGCAGCTATTTTTTCTTGATTGGCTTAGTTGCAAATATCGCGTTGCTCGTGCTTTTAGGGGTAAGGCTTATTTAGAAATTTGGGCGTGACGGTAGAAACAAATTTCGTTTTTTCAATGGCTTAATTAATCTACGCCTGAAGTCTTATACGTTACACAGGGTAGGGTGCGTTACGGTAAGCGAAAGGATTCGTTGCCGGACACCAACATGACATATTTATCTGAATATAGCGCTTCTACCAATGAACCAGAGCAATTTTGGCTCGAGAAATCGCAAGCGTTACCCTGGTTTACCTCTCCACCAGGTGCCTTATCAATTGATAATAACCAATATCATCAATGGTTTGCAGGTGGGAAGCTTAACACGAGTTATCTTGCACTAGATCATCATGTTATCGCCGGACGGGGTGATAAGACCGCGCTTATTTATGACTCGCCCGTTACTAATACGACCCAGTATTGGAGCTATTTAGAATTGCTTGATGCTGTAGCAACGTTTGCCGGTGCTTTGGCACGCTTGGGGGTAAAGAAAGGCGACACGGTGGTGATTTACATGCCGATGATCCCGCAGGCCACTATAGCGATGCTTGCGGTGGCAAGGCTGGGCGCGATTCATTGCGTGGTATTCGGTGGTTTTGCAGCAAAAGAACTTGCTGTAAGAATTGACGATGCGAAACCTGCGGTGCTCGTTACTGCGTCTTGTGGTATTGAGGGTAAAAAAGTACTGGCTTATAAACCCTTGGTTGATGAGGCTATTTCACTGAGCAAATATAAACCATCTAGCTGCGTAGTATTTCAGCGTCCTAATGTAACCGCTGACCTGACGCCTGACTATGACTATGATTGGCATCATCTCACAGAAACAAGTGAACCGGCTGAATGCATCGAGGTTGATGCGACAGACCCTCTTTATGTTCTTTATACATCGGGCACTACCGGAAAACCAAAAGGTGTGGTTCGTGATAATGGAGGCCATGCTGTGGCGCTGCATTATTCGATGGAGGCTATTTATGGTATTAGCCAAGAAGATGTATTTTGGGCTGCCTCTGATGTGGGCTGGGTTGTTGGTCACTCTTACATTGTTTACGGGCCGTTGATTAAAGGCGCGACCACGGTGTTATACGAAGGAAAGCCCGTTGGAACACCTAACGCGGGCGCGTTTTGGCGCGTTGTTGAAGCACATAAGGTCAATGTATTGTTTGCAGCGCCAACTGCGTTTCGCGCTATCCGAAAAGAAGATCCTAATGGACAGCTTATCGAAAATTACAATCTTTCATCGCTGCGCACGATATTCATGGCAGGCGAGCGTTTAGACCCACCGACGTACTATTGGACAGTCGAGAAAACCGGTAAGCCTGTTATCGATCATTGGTGGCAAACTGAAACCGGCTGGCCTATTTGCTCTAATCCTGTTGGCGTTGAAATGTTAAAGACAAAACCAGGATCGTCAAGCGTTCCAACACCTGGTTTCAACGTTAAGGTGCTTAACGCCAGCGGTGCAACGGAAAAAACCAATCAAAAAGGGGCAATCGTTGTATCTCTGCCGCTACCTCCGGGATGCCTATCAACTATTTGGCAAGATCATGAGCGTTTTAAAACGGGTTATTTAACCGAGTTTGAAGGGTACTACAGTACAGGTGACAATGGTTATATAGACGATGATGGCTATATTTTTATTATGGGGCGCACCGACGATGTGATTAACGTAGCAGGGCACAGGTTATCTACCGGAGAGATGGAAGAGATATTGGCATCGCATCCAGCGGTAGCAGAATGCAGTGTTATTGGTATTGCCGATAAATTAAAAGGGCAAAGTCCGGTAGGGCTTGTTTTATTAAAAGATGGCGTCGATATCGACGAGGAAACGTTAGAGCATGAACTGGTTAAAGCGGTTCGAGAGACTATTGGGCCGGTGGCAAGCTTTAAACGAGCCATTGTCGTGAAGCGCCTGCCAAAAACAAGGTCGGGTAAAATATTGCGCAAACTGTTGAGGCAAATTGCTGCAAACGATGCGTTTTCTATTCCATCGACCATTGATGACCCTGCCAGTGTTTATGAAATCGCGGCATTGATGCAAGATAAAGGGTTAGTCGCTGGACCTATACGTGAGTAACAACGCACAATAAAAAAGAGAGACAACCCTCTCTTTTTTATTGTGGAATATTTGGGGTTAAAAATAGTCGTCTACAACAGGCACAGGAGGATAGATTTCAATGGCATAGTACAACGCGCCTGCAACACACAATGAAATAATAACAGCCAAAAGCATGCGAGAGCTTTTGATGCTGTAATCATTTGTACGCTTTTTTCCGTGTAACATTGCTGGCACTAGAGGCTGCTTTTTATAAAAGGTATAAAAGGTTATGGCGCCAATATGAAGTGCTATCACATAAATAAGTGTGTCAAACGCGACATGATGTAGCCAATTCATCACCTCGATAGTATCGCTATCAGCCATTTGCCTATATGGGCCATCTAAAAATACATCGTCGGTCATAAATAACCCTGATATGCCCTGTACGGCAACAAGCACCAACATGATAACGACAAACCAACCGCCCAAAGGGTTATGACCCGCCGTCGGGGCGGCTTTTCTTGAAAATAATGTTTGTATGTATTTAACGACGGAAGAAGGACCGGTCACAAACTGTGAAAATCGCGCATACTTCGGCCCTATGACACCCCAAATGATGCGAAAAGCAATGAGGCCGAGCGTAAAGTAACCGATATAGAAATGCCATTGAACCGCATTATCCAACCACGCCGCAGTCACATATTGGGCCATTAGGCTGGCTACTAATAACCAGTGAAAAAGTCGGGTGGGAAGATCCCAAATTAACGCTTTTTTCATCATCATTGAGTCATTCGAAGTAATAGTAATATGCTATCGAAGCGTAACCATAAACACGAGCCTTTTGTTCTTATTTTTGTCCTGTGCACCGAAAACTATTGCAGGAGCAGCAAAGCCCTACTAGCTTAAATGGACTGCTTTTAGTCTCAAACGGTATAACATTCACATTGCAATAGTGTCTCTATTTGGCAAAATGCGTTCTATCGTTTATGAAATAAGAAAACTGATAATGAAAGTAGGTTTGTTTGGCGCCAATGGTCGCATGGGAAGAGTACTTGTCGAAGCACTCGATTTAAGTGAAGACGCAACGTTGAGCATTGCAACCGTACGTGATGATTCTGCGTGGGTGGGTATGAATGTGGGGGAGTTGGCAGGCATTGGCAACAAGCCAGTCACATGCAGCCCAATCTCTTCGCTTCAGCATGATAGTGCTGATGTCATGATTGACTTTACGCTTCCTGCGGTTATCGAAAGTAATTTGGCGTGGTGTGTTGAGAACAAGATGCCTGTAGTGATTGGAACAACAGGTCTCAATGATGCTCAGCTTGCCGCGCTTGATGACGCAGCTAAGCATATCCCGATTGTTTTCGCAGCTAATTATAGTGTTGGCGTAAACCTGATGCTTTCACTGGTCCGTCAAGCGGCCAGCGTATTGGGCAATACTGCTGATATCGAAATCACAGAAGCACACCATAGATTTAAACAAGATGCGCCTTCAGGTACTGCAATGGCCATTGGTGAAGCGATTGCTGACGAGCTAGGTCGCGACTTAAAAACCTGTGCAGTCTATGGGCGAGAAGGTAAAGAACCAGAAAGAGACCAAGGTACTATTGGCTTTGCGACCGTTAGAGCAGGAGATATTGTAGGTGAACATACCGCACTGTTCGCCGATATCGGTGAAAGGTTAGAAATTACGCACAAAGCATCTAGCAGACTGACCTTTGCGAAAGGCGCTGTTCATGCTGCACAATGGTTGCATGGCAGAGAACCTGGCCTATACTCAATGGCACACGTACTTGGTTTGCCGTCGTAAGTGGGTTCAAAATGCGTTGATGAACGAAGAGGCATCGCGATGCGGTCTTCTTCTGTGCATTAAAATTAAACACTAAGCTGTGGTTTTGGCGGTTCTAAACCAAAAAGGTTGTTAAAGCGGTATTTTACTAAATAAATGCAAATAAATTAGACATTTTCCGAGAGTCATGTATACTCGCCGGAATTTGCCAGAATTTCGCTTTTTGAGGCTTGAAACTAAGCTGAAGAACGCGGTTTTATTAGCTGCAAAGATCGTAAAACGGGGTGTGTGTTTTTCACTTGTCCCGTTTTTTGTGGGGTTTGAACAGGAAACTGTGCAAACGCATAGTTATCCTTAATCTGGAGGTTGACTTGGCTAATTCTGCCCTTTTGGTGTTAGAGGACGGTTCTGTTTTTAAAGGTACGGCGATTGGTGCGCAAGGCTCCGCCGTTGGGGAAGTTGTTTTTAATACTTCCATGACAGGCTATCAAGAAATTATTACCGATCCATCCTACGCTGAACAACTCATCACACTTACATATCCACACATTGGCAATACAGGCGCTAACGAAGAAGATGTCGAAGCAGATAAAATCTGGTCGAAAGGTCTTATCATTCGTGACCTACCGCTTGTTGCTAGTAACTTTCGTTCACAACAGTCATTATCTGAATACTTAAAAGCCAAAGGCGTAGTAGGTATTGCTGATATCGATACTCGCCGATTAACACGTATTCTTCGTGACAAAGGCGCGCAAAACGGTTGTATCATTTGTACAGATAGCTTAGATGAAGCAGATGCGTTGGCTCAGGCTAAAGCATTTCCAGGGCTAAAAGGTATGGATTTAGCGAAAGTGGTTAGCATCACCGAGCCAAAGACATGGACAGAAGGCAGCTGGGAACTGGGCAAAGGTTACGTCACACCAAGTAACTCGAAATATCATGTTGTTGCTTATGATTATGGCGTTAAGAATAACATCCTTCGTATGTTAGCTGACCGCGGCTGTAAGATTACGCTGGTACCCGCGCAAACGACAGCGCAAGACGTTTTGGCAATGAACCCTGATGGTGTTTTTCTTTCTAATGGCCCTGGCGACCCAGAGCCGTGCGACTATGCTATTGCAGCAATAAAAACCATAGTTGAAACGGGTACGCCGGTATTTGGGATTTGCTTAGGTCATCAACTACTCGCGCTAGCGAGTGGTGCTAAGACAGTGAAGATGAAGTTTGGTCATCATGGCGCTAACCACCCAGTTAAAGATCTGAAACGCAATGTGGTTATGATCACAAGCCAGAACCATGGTTTCGCGGTAGACGAGTCTAGCTTACCTGAAAACTTAGAAGTTACTCACGTTTCACTATTCGATAAGTCGTTGCAGGGTATACATCGCACAGATAAACCTGCCTTTAGTTTCCAAGGTCATCCGGAAGCTAGTCCAGGTCCGCACGAAGCGGCGCCACTATTCGACCATTTTATTGAACTTATCGAACAACATAAGCAGTAGGAACGCGTTACTATGCCTAAACGTACAGACATTAAAAGCATTCTTATAATAGGTGCTGGCCCTATTGTTATTGGTCAGGCCTGCGAATTTGACTATTCAGGTGCTCAAGCCTGTAAAGCCCTTCGTGAAGAGGGGTATCGTGTCATTTTGGTGAATTCAAACCCCGCCACGATTATGACCGACCCTGAAATGGCCGACGCTACGTATATTGAGCCTATTCACTGGGAAGTAGTACGTAAGATTATTGAGAAAGAGCGCCCTGATGCTATCCTCCCAACAATGGGTGGGCAGACCGCATTAAATTGTGCACTTGACCTTGATAAACATGGTGTACTTGCCGAGTTTGGTTGTGAACTTATTGGCGCCACGGCTGATGCGATTGATAAAGCAGAGAACCGCGAGCGTTTTGATAAGGCAATGAAAAGCATTGGCTTAGAGTGTCCTCGTGCTGAAATTGCTCATACGATGGATGAAGCGCACGATGTCCTAAGCCGTATAGGTTTTCCATGTATTATTCGCCCGTCTTTTACAATGGGTGGAACGGGCGGCGGTATCGCGTATAACATTGATGAGTTCAATGAAATATGTAATCGCGGTTTAGATTTGTCGCCTACGAGTGAACTGCTTATCGACGAATCGTTACTTGGTTGGAAAGAGTATGAAATGGAAGTGGTACGCGATAAAGCAGACAACTGCATTATTGTGTGCACAATCGAAAACTTCGACCCGATGGGCGTCCATACAGGTGACTCAATCACCGTAGCACCAGCACAAACGCTAACTGACAAAGAGTTTCAGCTTATGCGCAATGCTGCAATGGCAGTGCTACGTGAAATTGGCGTTGAAACGGGTGGCTCTAACGTACAGTTTGGTATCGATCCAAATACTGGCCGCATGGTCATCATTGAGATGAACCCGCGAGTGTCTCGTTCTTCAGCCCTAGCGTCAAAGGCAACAGGTTTCCCGATTGCCAAAGTTGCAGCGAAACTTGCTGTAGGCTACACGCTCGACGAATTAGCCAACGATATTACAGGGGGGTTAACCCCAGCATCATTCGAGCCTTCGATTGATTATGTTGTGACTAAAATTCCTCGCTTTAATTTTGAAAAATTTGCTGGAGCTAATGATCGCCTTACGACTCAGATGAAGTCGGTAGGTGAGGTGATGGCAATAGGTCGTAACCAGCAAGAGTCTTTGCAAAAAGCACTTCGTGGTCTAGAAGTGGGTGCTAATGGATTAAACTCCATGGTTGACCTTGATGATCCTGAGTCACGCAATAAGGTGATTTATGAGCTTCGTCAACCGGGCGCTGAGCGTATTTGGTACATCGGTGACGCATTCAGAATGGGAATGACCGTTGATGAGGTGTTTAACCTTACTAACATCGACCGTTGGTACCTTGTGCAACTTGAAGACCTTATTCTTCTTGAGGCAAAGGTTGCAGAGCATGGCCTACCGAATATCGACGCTGACTTTATGCGCACATTAAAACGCAAAGGGTTTTCTGACTCTCGTTTAGCAGAGCTAACAAAAGTTGCTGAAAGTGATATTCGAGAAACGCGCCGTAGCTTTGGTATTTCACCGGTTTACAAACGCGTTGATACTTGTGCTGCAGAGTTCTCTACTAGCACAGCGTACATGTACTCTACCTATGACGAAGAGTGTGAAGCAGCCCCTACTAATAATGAAAAGATTATGGTGTTGGGTGGCGGCCCTAACCGTATTGGTCAAGGTATCGAATTTGATTACTGTTGTGTTCACGCTGCGTTGTCTATGCGTGAAGATGGTTATGAAACGATCATGGTTAACTGTAACCCTGAAACGGTTTCAACTGACTACGACACATCAGATCGACTTTATTTTGAGCCGGTTACGCTAGAAGATGTACTCGAAATTGTTGCGAAAGAAAAGCCAAAAGGCGTCATCGTTCAGTACGGTGGTCAAACTCCGCTTAAATTAGCACGGGAGCTTGAGGCTGCAGGCGTTTCAATTATGGGGACGTCGCCAGAAGCTATCGACCGTGCGGAAGACAGAGAACGTTTCCAGCAAATGGTAAACAAACTCAGTCTAAAGCAACCTGCGAATGCGACGGTAACTAACGTCGAGCAAGCATTATTGATGGCTGAAGAAATTGGCTTCCCACTTGTTGTTCGCCCATCCTATGTATTAGGTGGTCGCGCAATGGAAATCGTTTATGACGTTAAAGATTTGAAAAGGTACTTAACCGAAGCGGTAAAAGTGTCTAACGATGCACCAGTCTTGTTAGACAGGTTCTTAGACGATGCCATTGAAGTTGATATTGATGCAATATGCGACGGAAAAGACGTTGTTATTGGCGGCATTATGGAGCATATCGAGCAAGCGGGTGTTCACTCTGGTGATTCTGCCTGTTCGTTACCGCCTCACTCACTGTCTAAAGACATTCAGGACACAATGCGAGAGCAAGTGCGTGCAATGGCCTTAGAACTTGGTGTGGTTGGTCTTATGAATACGCAGTTCGCCATCAAACACGGCGAGGTGTACCTTATTGAGGTTAACCCTCGCGCTGCGCGTACCGTTCCTTTTGTATCGAAAGCGACGGGCGTACCATTAGCAAAAGTTGCTGCTCGCGCAATGGCTGGTGTGAGCTTAGCTGACCAAGGCGTAACAGAAGAAGTGATTCCTCCGTTCTATTCGGTTAAAGAAGTCGTGCTGCCGTTTGCTAAATTCCAAGGTGTTGACCCACTTCTTGGCCCTGAAATGCGCTCTACAGGCGAAGTGATGGGGGTGGGTGACTCGTTTGAAGAAGCCTATGCTAAAGCTAACCTTGGCGCTGGTGCGCCGTTGCCAAAGTCTGGTAAAGCGCTCATTTCTGTTCGCAACAATGACAAGTCGAAAATAATCGAGTTGGCAAAAGTGCTAGTGGAAGCTGGGTTTGATATTGAAGCCACTCGCGGTACTGCGACGACGCTTTACGATGCAGGCATTAAGAGCTCTGTTGTTAATAAGTTATCTGAGGGGCGTCCGAACATTGTTGATGCTATTAAAAATGGTGAATACGCTTATATCATCAACACCACTGAGGGACGTAAGGCCATTACCGATTCAGTGTACATTCGTCGCGAAGCGTTGCTTAATAAAGTAACCTACACCACAACGATGAATGCAGCGTTCGCAACAATTAGAGCGAAGTCTGCTGATGATCGAAATAAAGTCTCATCAGTACAAGAGCTACATGCGAGGCTTAAACACTAATGACATAACGAAGGATACGCGGTATCCTTTCGTCATTACATTTGTGTGAATCAAAAAAAGTGCGCCTATTGGCGCACTTTTCTGTTAAATATTTATCAGCCAGATGAGACTGTATCCATGAGTCAGTATCCTATGACAGCACGTGGCGCAAACCTATTGCGTGACGAATTAAACGAACTTAAAACTAAAACCCGCCCTCGTATCATTGCTGATATCGCAGACGCGCGTGAGCACGGTGACTTGAAAGAGAACGCGGAATATCATGCTGCACGAGAGCAACAAAGCTTTTGTGAAGGCCGCATCCAAGATATCGAAGGTAAGCTTTCTAACGCTCAAATTATTGACGTCACAAAAATGGATAACAACGGCAAAGTGATTTTTGGCACTACCGTCACTATTTTGAACGTCGACAACGAAGAAGAGACAACATACCGCATTGTTGGTGATGATGAAGCGGATATTAAAAATAATCTTATTTCGGTAAATTCCCCAATCGCTCGCGGGCTTATTGGCAAGCAGCTTGATGATATGGTGACGATTAAAACGCCAGCCGGCGCTGTCGAAGTTGAAATCATCGAAGTTGAATATATCTAATCAGATATATCACCCATTAGTATCAAAAACACCGCTGTTCTGAGCGGTGTTTTTTTACATCTACATTACGTTCACTTTTGCGCCTGAGACTGCAATTACTCAACAACCTCCTTGCTTTATTAAAAAAAATTAACGTTAAACGTCGCTATACGCTGGCTGCTTTTTAATCAGCTTCTATACTTTAGTTCAAAATATAATTATAGCGGTATCGACTCACTTCCCTTTATCACCTCTTTAAAGGTGCTGTTGAAGATAGCCGTGTTGAATATGGCGCAGCCTTACAGCGCGACGCTAAGTTGTAAACCCTCAAAGCAATGGAGTGTGAGAACGTGTTTCTTCTACGAAAGCTATCAATACTACAACTCACTGTTATCAGCGCATGCGTGCTTGGGTTTTCGATAATATATCTGGCATATAAAGATGTAAGCCAGTCTTATCAAAAGACCCACTATGCCGAACAAGATGTCCAAGTGATCACGCTTATCGCGGCAGTGGAAAGGGTTGCCCATCACCATGCGGTAGAGCGTGGACTTACAGCGGGTTTTCTAGGGAACCCATCTGATGAGGCAAAGGCACGTTTGGTCGCGCAAAGAGAGAAAGCTGATGGTGCTGTGACCACGCTTTCCGCACTACTACGAAATCAACAACAAGGCCTGATTAATGCTGATAAAATTGTCGCGCCTTTACTCGAGTATATTGAGAGCAAGTCAGACATACGACGCGAAGTAGACAGCGTTAACGGTAAACGTGCTTTTTTATATTACAGTACACTAAATAGCAAAGCGTTAAGCGCCGCAAGCAGACTAACGCTAGAAATAAGCAATACAGAAGCAAAGCAATATTTATCAAACGTTTTACTGTTTGCTCAGCTAAAAGAAAAGTTAGGACAACGAAGAGGTAAAGTAAATGGTGTGCTCGCAAATCGCAGCATATCAACGCCGCTTATAAATGAGATAATGAGCTATGAGAACGAGATTGCGTATCTATCAAAAAAGCTTAAGTTAAGCCTTGAAACGAGTAAACAGAGCGCGTTTAGCGCGTTATTGTCTAACAGCAACTCGCAAAGAATTGAGGATATTACTCAGTCAGTTTTATCCGACGCTGTAAATTTCGACCTGTTACCATCAAGTTCAGAATGGTTTTCTATGGCGAGCGCGCAAATTTCTGATGTGGCCGGCTTTTTAAAACAAGCCGTCGAAAGCGTGGAAAGTTTTGCGATAGAACAGCGTGAAGAGGCAAACTTTTCACTGACCCTTACAGCTATCGTCATTGCCTCGGTCTCAGTATTTTTAGTACTAGTTTACAAAGCATTGCTGTCTATCCTAAATCGTCAACTCTCAAAGCTCGTCAATAATCTCGAAAAAATAGCAAATAACGGCGATCTTACCATCGATATTGCAATGAAAACAGATAACGAACTCGGGCAAATATCCCGCTCTGTCAACCTAACGATTTTGGCCCTTCGAGACTTAATCCGAGGACTTGATCAATCAATAGCCGCTAGTTCGAGGTTATCTGCTGAGTTAGAGACCTCGAGTAAGGCGATGCTGTCCGATGCAAGCCACACGCAACAGTTGACGACAAGTATTGCATCAGCCGTTGAAGAGATTTCGATGACAAGCAGAGAAATCGCACAATCTTCATTTGAAACATTATCGGCCAGTAAGCAATTAGAATCTCTTGCTAACGAATCACTTGATGCAAATGAAAAGGTAAGAGCGACAATGGACTCTCTGAGTAATGAGATGAGGGGGGTTCAGGCAAATGCTGCTGCAATGGAACAGCAGGTTACAGAAATTGGTGCAATACTAGAAACCATTAATGCATTGTCAGACCAAACGAATCTACTCGCGCTTAATGCGGCGATAGAAGCTGCGCGGGCGGGAGACCATGGCAGGGGGTTCGCTGTTGTAGCAGACGAGGTGAGGCAACTTGCCCAGCGCAGTCGCGCATCTTCAGATAAAATTTCAGAGTTACTTACTAGTTTGCAAGGTGCCAGCGTTGTTGTCGTTAACGACGTCAATAAGAACACTGAAGCCGTAATGCAGTCAGTTAATATTTCAAATGAAGGTCGCGTTATCGCTGAAAAGGTGAAGGCGGCATCTATCAATGTGGAGGCAATGGCAAACAACATGTCATCAGCTGCTGAACAACAGTCTATCACTATGCAAGAAGTAGCCAAAGATGTTGTAGAAGTAGAAGAAGCCGCGACCCACGAGGTGTCGATAGCGACTGAATTGTCGGCATTATCAGACAAAATGAAAGAGAACAACATGATGCTTCACAGAACAATGGAGAACTTTACCATCGATTAAAATGCGTTAGATGTGTCGTTGTATTCGCGTTATGCTCTTATCTAGTTCCCACTAAAGAGTAAGCGTTAATGAGTATAAAAACCCTCGACTCCACCATCGTTTATCAGAATAAATGGCTTACGGTTCGCGAAGATAGAATTGAGCGAGAAAGTGGCCGTGAAGGGATATACGGCGTAGTAGAGAAACCTGACTTTGCTATTATTATTCCCGTTGAAAATGGTTACGTCTACTTGGTTGAACAATACCGCTACACAATAAAAGAACGTTGTTTTGAATTTCCACAGGGTGCGTGGGAGTCAAACCCTGATGCAGACCCTAGCCTACTTGCTGCTGGCGAATTGAAGGAAGAAACTGGACTTACCGCCAGCAAAATGCAGTACGTGGGGTTTCAATACCTTGCCTATGGCTTTTGTAATCAGGGCTATCATATCTATTTAGCATCGGGGTTGACGCCTGGTGAACAAAAGCTCGATGTTGAGGAAGAAGATTTAAGGGTCTGTAAGGTTAGCCTTGAAACACTTCACGACATGATCTTATCTGGTGATATAAAAGATGCATCGAGTTGTAACGCCTACGGTTTGGCTAAACTGAAAGGGTTCATTTAATCGCTATGCCGCTGGGAAGAAGCAAAATCATGTGGCTTATCGTCGTGGTATTTTGTTTAACATTAGTTTCTCTCACAAAGTTAAACATGTTGCATGATGTCGTGCTTTATCTGTATGTCGCGGTGAATACAGTGACGTTTCTTATTTACGGATTAGACAAATCAGCAGCAAAAAATAATCAAAGACGTGTGTCAGAGCGCACTTTGCATCTTTTCGGGCTTGCTGGAGGCTGGCCTGGTGCTTTCGCAGCGCAGAACGCATTTAAGCATAAGCGAAGTAAACCGGCGTTTATGACGTTATTTTGGCTAAGTAGCTTTTTTAATAGTGTGGCGCTCTTAACGTTTATTGTCACTGGCGTTACCGAATGAGTTCGTTCGTTGCTGAAAAGTCACGTATGTCATGGCTTGTTACAATCGTGTATTTGCCTTCGCCTACGTTGTTTAGTTTACTCATGCTTTACCAACCTACAGCGTAATGTAAAAAGGAACTGTTATGACACTGAATCGAGCCGGCGGTATTGCTTCAATTATTTGTGCTCTCACCTATGTATTCGGCTTCGTATTTTTTTTCGGTATGCTTGGTACGCCATCAGATAATTCAGATACAGGGCGCCTACAATTTTTGATTGGCCAACGTGATATATTCTTTTTCGGATACATCGTTATTGGTGTCATATTTAGCTTAAGTTTATTGCTACTTAATCAATCGCTTCACCGTCGTTTCAATAAAATATCGCCTGTTATCGCAAGTTACAACGCAACATTAGGTGTGATATGGGCATCATTCGTGTTAGCGAGCACGTTTGTTTTTCTGGTAAGCCTTTCCTTTCTTGCCGATTATGCAAACGTCGACGAAAGTGGTGCTGTTATTGCGCTGAAAGCAACCAGTGTTGTAGTAGATGCCCTAGGCGGGGGAATTGAATTACTCGGTGCGCTTTGGGTTTTGTTAATAAGTTATGTATGCCTTAAAGCAAAGGTTTACCATAAAGCCACCCACGTGCTTGGCGTTGCGGTTGGCGTTGCCGGCATGCTGACACTGCTCACAGGCCTTTCCTTTTTATCTGAAGTTGCACTATTTGAGGCCACTGCAGCTGTGTTTGGTTTAGGTCAAATTGTGTGGTTTATTACACTTGGCATTCATTTATTGAACGATAGCGGTGATTAAGCTAGGCGTTTTATATTCATGTGCTCTGGTACTAAGTAGAGCGCACTGACTTTCTTAACTGTTTATTTCGCGCCACTATTGGCGCATAATCGTCTACGTCTTAGTCAAAAAAATAAGGCCCATCGCCTAAAAACCACTAAGCCATACTAATAATAAAACGTCTCCCACCGATAAATGGACTGCCTTACTCATGAAATACATAGTCATTGTATTCATAGCGCTTGCATTGCTAGGCTGTGAAGCTACACCTGTACAAAACGCAGGTCAGATAAAAACAAAAACTAAACTTAATACGAATATTGAATTACCCCTTCCTGTCTCTGTTGCCTATCACGTGGATAAAAGTACGCCTGAAAATAAGATAAACTTTTTCGGAAAGTTAGAAGATGCTACCGAGCTTGTAACGCAAGGCATATTTGAACGTTCGGAAAAGCTTAACGCTACGAGCGACTTTGACTATTTAATTCAGCTTGCGGCGGTAAGTGATTGGGATTTTATGTGGGGTGGATACGAATCTGATCTTGTAATCATTGTTAAAAACCGCAAAGGTGAAACGGTTTTCAAACGTAATGTAGAAAGCAAAGCGAGTGGTACCGGTGGGTTTTACGACCTTAATGCGGTATATAACGCGTTTGCTAAGAGTATCAAAGAGAATCTATTCGATTTTTTGAATACCAGCGGTAATAACTTAATTGTGTCAGACGCTGACAGAGCGAGCGAAGTTTCTATCAAAGCCTTTTTTGATGACATAAACCCAGAAGGGACCGGTACGGGTTTTTATATCGATAATAACGGTACGTTGGTTACTGCTGCCCATGTTGTCAGCGAGTGCATACTGGTTGAAGTGAACCATAAAGGACAAACTTACGTCGCTGATATTGGTAAGAAAAGTGCGCTGTTAGATTTGGCCGTACTCACCACGAATTACGCAAATAGCCACAGTATTTCTATCAGCAAAGATACGCCAATTAGTTTGGGTAAACCGCTATTCGCGACCGGCTTTCCATTATCGAATCTACTCTCTGATTATCCCTCCCTTACGGTGGGGAATGTTACTTCTCAAGGCGGTTTAAAAGGTGCCCAAGGAAGCTTTCAGTTCTCAGCGCCTGTTCAACCTGGAAACAGTGGTGGTGCAGTAGTCGATTATAAAGGGCAATTACTCGGTGTGGTTTCTGGTTCGCTTAATCAAGCGATGATGTTATCTGAAGCGGGTACGACATCACAAAATGTGAATTTCGCCATCGATACTTCTTTATTAGCCAAGTTTTTAGACAATGGTGGATTCGCATATAGTGCGAATGCGGCGTCGCCTAACTTTGAAGAAGCGTCGAAAAACGCGGTTGAGTACACTAATCAAGTGCTGTGTTATAAGTAACGGAATATTAAAAATGAAAAATTATTTTATTAGAATAATGCCAGTGTTCGTTTTCAGCGTGTTCGCACTTAGCGCTAGCGCGCAAGACAATGGTGCGCCAATATTTGAATATACCCATGAGGGCAAAGTCTATCCTCCTGTATTCTTCGTTACGAACGTTGACAACAAGTCAGTAAAATCAAAACTCGAAGAGTATGTGGCTTTTTCCGCGTTAGATGAAAAGGCGGTTGGATTACCGATCGGCGTAAGGGTATTAAAGGGACACAGAACAAAACAAGACGGCACGCAGGCCTCTACTCTTATGCTATCGGCAAGCACATTGGGCATTATTCCCATAGTCTCTAACACAGAGTTCAAAGTGCGTTATGATGTATTTGTTCAAGGTAAGTCGATAGAAAGTTTCGAATATACAATGGATTCTACCGACGTAGATAATCTTTGGACATCTGCTTACAAAGAGCATGAGACGTCTCCAACAGAAGAACGTTTTTTATTAGACACCATACCGCAGTTTCTAAAAGAGCTACGTCAATCTGATGTGGTGCAACAGACATTTGCAGAGTATTGGGAATACTTCAGCGAATAGTATTTGAGGCTGATATTAAAAGCGTGCAAATAAAAAAGCAGCGCCGCAAGGGCGCTGCTTTAAACCAGGGAAATCTACTTTATCTTGTGTCGCGCTAGTTTTCGATTAAGCGTGAACCGATTTCAATTTGTCTAGGTTTTTTCGCTTCTGGTATGACTCGCTCCATATCGATATGTAGTAAGCCATTCTCCATGTCTGCTGCTAACACCTTTACATGGTCACCTAACTGAAACTTCCTTTCGAAATTTCGCTCAGAAATACCTTTATGTAAAAATTTACGCTCCGCCGTTTCTTTCTCTTCGGCTTTCTTAGTGCCGGTAATCGTCAACGTATTGTCTTGCACTTGAATATTGACGTCCTCTTTGCTAAATCCAGCGATGGCCATGGTAACGCGATATTTATCGTCGCCAAGCAATTCGATGTTGTAAGGAGGATAGGTATTTTGCTTTTCTGATCGAGTAGCGGCATCAACAAGTGACGCTAAGTGGTCAGAACCAATGAATGAACGGTAAAGTGGAGATAGATCGATAGTACGCATAGTCATATCCTTTAAATTAAGCAATATGTAAAAAGTTTGTGCCCCGACAATTCGGCGGCGTTTAGTGTCGACCTGATGCTTCAGCGCCGACATAACAGATATGTGACTGCTTGTTCATTTTTCAATGTTTATCATGCAATATTATTTAAAAAAAGCCAAATGTTAAGCTTAAGCATCTGATTTTAAATGCTTTTAATTTTTAATTTTTAATTTTTTTATTCGGTATTGCGTTGTTCGCATCAAACCGCCTATATATAGTATTGCTATAGACTCATCGCAGTTCGTTTAACTGATGTGTTGTCGTGAGAAAAATGTGTTTACGTAGGTGGGGGAACTTTTGTTGCGAGAAAGTCTGTGCGGCCAAGAAGATAAAGCAACGGCAAATAGGTACGATAAACATATTACCATTACGGTAGGTATTGAACACTAATACAACAATTTAATCTTAAATACGGCGAAACAAGTGCTATAATTCAATATATTAATTGTCATACCAATTTACCTCTAGTGAATATGAAAAAAGAAGTTGTTGTTTTAAATTGTGGGAGTTCGTCTGTTAAATTTGCAATTATAGATGCAGAAACGGGCGAGGCAGGATTGACGGGTATTGCAGAAAGTCTGGGCAATAATGACGCTTCACTGTCTTATAAAATTGCGGATAAAAAGCAACGTGCGTCACTGCCTGACTTTGCCTCTCATACTGAAGCGTTAAACGCGATCCAACATATTATTGAATCGACGGGGGTAAAACCCATCGCGGTTGGGCATCGTGTTGTTCACGGTGGCGAGCAGTTTAAACAAGCTGCAAAGGTGACCAACGACGTGCTTGAGGCCATTGAACAGAATGCCAGTATGGCACCGCTTCACAATATGGCTAATTTAAAAGGGATTATCACCGCACAAGCAGCCTATCCCGAGTTACCCCATGTAGCCGTTTTCGATACATCTTTTTTTCAGAGTATGCCCCAACGCGCATACATTTACGCGCTTCCTATGTCGCTTTACAAAGAGCACGGTATTCGACGTTACGGCTTTCACGGCACAAGTCATAAGTTTATTTTGGACAGCGCTGCGGCCCTAATGAAAAAACCAATTCAAGATACAAGTATTATTAGCGCCCATTTAGGCAACGGTTGCAGTGTGACGGCTATTGAAAATGGGGTTGCTGTCGATACGAGTCTTGGCTTCACGCCGTTAGAGGGGTTAGTCATGGGCACACGATGCGGTGATCTTGACCCTAGTTTGCCCGGCGCATTACAGAAAAAGCTGGGTAAATCAGCTGATGAGATCAATGATCTGCTAAATAAGCAGTCAGGTTTGCTAGGAATTTCAGAATTAAGCAACGATTGTCGTACCTTAGAAGATGCAGCGCAAGACGGGCACGAGGGCGCAAAGCTTGCGCTAGAAATCTTCTGTTATCGTTTGGCTAAATATATCGCGGGGTACATGATTGCCACGCCATCACTCGATGCTATAACGTTTACTGGTGGTATTGGCGAGAATTCGTCGCTTATTAGGCAAACGACGCTCGAATATTTTGCGCACTTAGGTTTCGCGGTAGACAGTGAAAAGAATGAAGCGATGCGATTTGGGGCGAAAGGCGATATAAGCGCAGCGTCTTCTCGCTACCCCATTTTCGTTATTCCAACGAATGAAGAATGGGTAATTGCTAAAGAAGCGGCCAGCTTCGCATAACTAGGAGAAATTATGTCTCGTCGAATTATGCTTATCCCTGTTGGCACCAGTGTAGGGCTTACCACCGTCAGCATGGGTCTTGTTCGCGCATTAGAAGAACAAGCGATTAAAATAAACTTTTTTAAGCCAGTTGCCCAGCCTCGTAAAGGCGACAATGGCCAAGAACGTTCAACGGCTATTATTTCTCACCACGCAAGTGTGTCGCCAATTACGCCATTTTCTCCCGATTATGTGGAGGAAATGATAAGTAACGACAATATCGATGAATTACTTGAAGAAATTATAGAGCGTTTTGAGAACCATCAAAAAGAAGATGCGGTTACGGTTATTGAAGGGTTAGTGACTACGCGACATCATCCTTACGCAGAGCGATTAAACTTAGCGATAAGTCGCGCGCTAGATGCTGATATTGTTTTTGTATGTGTGCCAAGTAACGATGACCCCGTTGATATAAATCACCGGCTGGAGATTATCGTCGATACGTATGGCGGCCATAAAAGTAAGAAAGTTGTGGGATGTATATTTAATAAAGTTAATGCCCCTCTTGATGAACACGGCAGGCTTCGTACCGACATTGGCGTGATTGATGCGCAAGAGCACGATGAATTAAGAAGTGAGGCACTGCGAACACTGCCTATTTTTTCCAAAGGGTTGAGTTTATTGGGTACCGTGGATTGGAGCGCTGAGCTTTTATCCCCTAGGGCCATCGATGTATGTAAACACTTAAAAGCACGTTTACTTAATGAAGGTGATATCGCGACACGTAGATTAAGTAGCGTGACGTTTTGTGCACGTGAAATTCATAATATGACCCATGCGTTGAAGCCTGGGGCGTTATTAGTACTATCAGGTGATCGAAGTGATGTGTTTGTATCAAGTTGTCTTGCCGCGTTAAACGGGACAAAAATTGGTGCGCTTTTGCTTACTGGCGGTTACGAGCCCGATAGCAATGTGATGACACTATGCCGTCAAGCCATGGAAACAGGGTTGCCGATAATGTTGGTCACTAATAACACATGGCAAACGGCACAAAGTCTTCACGCATTTAATCAAGAAGTGCCTGTTGATGACAGTCAGCGTATTGAAAAGGTCATGATCCATACTGCGGAAAGCTTAGATGCAAAGTGGGTCAGCTCGCTTACCGAAAAAGTATCGCGACAAAAAATGCTGTCACCCTCTGCGTTTCGATTTTATCTTACTAATCGCGCTCGCCAGGTTAACAAGCGTATTGTGTTACCAGAGGGCACTGAACCGCGCACGGTGGTTGCAGCATCAATTTGCGCTAAAAGAGGGCTCGCACGCCCGGTATTGCTAGGCGAAGAGGCGGAAGTACGCCGAATTGCAGAGCAGCAGGGGGTGGTTCTCGGTGAAGGGGTAGAAATTCTTGCTCCTAGTGCAATTCGAAATGATTATATTAAGCCTTTGGTCGACCTTCGTGGGCACAAAGGTGTTACCGATGTGGTTGCTGGTGAATTGCTGCAAGATAACGTTACTTTAGGGACGATGATGTTGCAGCGTGACGATGTCGACGGGTTAGTCTCTGGTGCGATCAATACAACGGCGAATACCATTAGGCCGGCATTACAGTTAATTAAAACGGCAGAAAATGCATCGTTAGTATCCTCGGTATTCTTCATGCTGCTGCCTGACAAAGTATTGGTATATGGCGATTGTGCAATTAATCCCGACCCTAATGCACAGCAATTAGCGGATATTGCTATTCAGTCTGCCACGTCTGCGCAAATGTTCGGGATTGAGCCGCGGGTGGCCATGATAAGCTACAGCACCGGCACGTCTGGCGCGGGCAGTGATGTCGAAAAAGTAAGAGAAGCAACAAAAATTGCCCAATCATTGCGTCCGGATTTACTCATTGACGGTCCGTTACAGTACGATGCAGCGGCGATTGAAAGTGTTGGTCGGAGTAAGGCGCCTAATAGCCCCGTTGCAGGTAGGGCTAACGTATTTGTTTTTCCCGATTTAAATACGGGTAATACAACCTATAAAGCGGTACAGCGTAGCTTCGATCTAGTGTGTATTGGGCCTATGCTACAAGGCATGAGAAAGCCAGTGAACGATTTGAGTCGCGGTGCGCTGGTAGACGACATTGTATTTACTATCGCCCTTACTGCTATTCAGGCTGCTGCCGACCGGTAATACTGTGTTTTACAAAAAAGAGAGCGCGAAATGCGCTCCCTTTTTGGTTTGTCCTTGGAAATACTACCGTAGCCTTACGCTTTTTGCGCCCTTAAATACAAAGCGGCCCCTAATAAAAGGGCAGTCAGAAACCATACAGATAAGTCTTGCATAAGGTAATAAGGGGTGAACCCTTTTGTTGCATCAACCGGTGCGCTGATATTTGCCTCCTCAAATTGGGGGAGCATAGCGGTAACGTTACCTTTAAAATCAATAAAAGCGGTGATGCCATTGTTGGTAGCACGAATGACGGGGCGTCCCATTTCAAGTGCTCTCATTCTAGCAATTTCTAAGTGTTGCGCGGGCCCATGTGAGTGCCCGAACCACGCATCATTACTTACTGTAACAATCATATCAGTGTCACGATAGATATTGGCGGCAACTTGTCGAGGAAAAGCAATTTCAAAACAAATCGCTGGCGCAAGATGAATACCATTTGCCACCAAATTCGCCTGCCTAAAATCACCTCTAGCAAAAGAGGACATGGGCAGGTCAAATAACGGAGCAAGTGGCCTTAGCCAATCCTCGAAAGGAACAAACTCTCCAATAGGCAGTAAGTGATGCTTGGCAAACCGATTGTTGTGAAAATATTGATAAGTAGGGGAGGAGGCGTCCGGAGTTTGTTTCCCCAATACAATTAAGTTGTTCCACGCTTCCTCGGTTTCCCAATTATAATTTACGATACCTGTAATAAGCGCTGTATTCTCGTTAAACGCTCTTTCGTTAAGTTCCACAAGATAAGACTGAGCGAGGGGCTCAAGTTTTGGGACGGCAGCCTCAGGCCAAATAATAAGGTCGTTACTCCATAGCGTTTCGGTAAGTGCCATGTATTTGCGCATTGTTGGGGCATCTTGTTCTGGTATCCAGCGTAAAGACTGAGAAATATTGCCTTGCGCCATGCCCACCGAATAGGTTCCTTTGACCTCTACCCAATGATGGTGTTGTAACACCCAACCGCTGGTATAAGTAACTAAGGTGACAAGGCCCGCTTGAAGTAATTTTTGTGTATTGGTTGCCACGCCAAACATTGCGGCACATATAATTAGAAGGGCGGTAATGCCAGTCTCGCCAATAACCGGAGCCCAACCCGCCAGCGGGCTGTCTATTTGGCTATATCCCAATGATAACCATGGAAAGCCAGAAAGCATCCAGCTTCTAAGCCATTCAGAGACTACCCAGAAAAAAGGTAATGCTAAGGGCCATAACCGTGATGGGAATAGGCGTAGCGTAAGTGCTGTTGCCAATGCCGGGTAAAGTGCCAAATAACTTGAAAGCAAGACCATCAGCCCGACGGACGCTATGATTGGAAGGCCGCCAAAATCCGCAATACTGACATGCACCCAACTGACCCCTACGCCAAACCAGCCTAAGCCGAATAACCAACCGGTTAAAAAGGGACGGTGTGATAGTTTGATCGTTTGCCGTAACGCCAGAGCAACTGCCGGAATAGCAACCGGCCAAAAACTAAAAGGGGCAAACGCAAAGGTAAGGCTTGCCCCGCTTAATAACAGCAATAAATAAGGAATGAAGCGTTTCAGCGTAACTACTCCAAAGAAGGGATTGAAACCTTTAACTGGATCAAGCGACGCTTGTCTGAGTTGGTTACTTTAAATTGAATGTCACCGATGGCAACTTCGTCATTAGTTTCAGGCATATGACCAAACGCTTTAAGCACGATGCCGCCAATCGTATCTGCCTCTTCTTCACTGAAAGACGTTTCAAAGAAACTGTTGAACTCATCGACAGGTGTTAACGCTTTTACTGAATACGTCGATTTGTTAAGAGGGCGGATATCACCAGTGCCATCTTCTTCAATGTCGAATTCGTCTTCAATTTCACCAACGATTATCTCGAGAATGTCTTCGATGGTAACAAGCCCAGATACGCCGCCATATTCATCGACGACAATTGCCATGTGATAACGTTGTTGGCGAAACTCTTTAAGTAACACGTCAACACGCTTGCTCTCGGGAACAATGACAGCTTGGCGCAATATGTCACGAAGATTGAATTCACGTTCGGCATTAAAAGCGAAACTTAATAAGTCTTTGGCAAGTAGAATGCCTTCGATGTGGTCTTTGTCTTCACTTATTACAGGAAAGCGGGAGTGAGCGGACTCAAGCATGACAGGTAAAAACTCTTCTACCTTTTGCTCTACATCTATTGTGGTCATTTGAGCTCGAGGGATCATTATATCCCGCACTCGCATTTCATTCACCCCAATTACACCCTCGATCATTTCACGAGTTTGGGGATCGATAATTTCGTTCTGTTCAGCGTCAGTAATTACCGAGACTAATTCTTCTTTGTTTTTCGGCTCGCCAGAAATCGAGTACTTCAGTTTGTTAAACCAACTCTTGCCTGATGAGCCGTTGGTAGAGTGAGGGTTGTCGTCGCTCATAATGTCCATTATTTAGTTAATTCATCGCCAACGTTAAAGGGCTTCTTGAAGCCCGTCAACGCTTTATTGGCGCTTAGCATAAATTGTTACGTTAACCGCACCCGTCATTCTTTAAATTTAATCTAGAGAATGCAGCGCGTTACTTTCACTAAACCTATGCTTCGTAGGGGTTTGCAATACCAAAATTTTTAAGTATTTGAATCTCTTTCGCTTCCATTTCGTCAGCATCATCATCGTCAATATGGTCGTAGCCCAATAAATGCAATATGCCATGTACGGTCATATGCGCATAGTGGTCTTCAACTGATTTAGACTGGATTTGCGCTTCTTGGCTTATAATCGGCGCACAAATTACCAAGTCGCCTAATAAGTTTATCTCAATACCAGGCGGAGCTTCGAAGGGGAATGACAGCACATTTGTGGGTTTATCTTTACCACGAAACTGTGAATTAAGCGCTTGGCTTTCCTCTTCGTTGGTAAAACGAACAGTAACTTCTTGTTCGCCAATGCCTTCGAATTGAAGAACGGAATTCACCCACTTTTCTAACAGTGAAGCCGAAGGTATCGCATTTGCGATAGCATCAATGCCTTCATACGCTTGCTGATAATCAATGATTGCGGTCACTGTCAGTTACCTGTTTGCGCTTGATTGGCTTTGTTTTCCTGCTCGCGCTGCAAGCGAAGCGCTTCTTCTTTTTTCTCTTTCTTTATTAATTCTTGCTCAGCGTCGTATTGTTCATATGCACGAACGATTCGAGCAACTACCGGATGGCGAACCACATCGTCTGCGTTGAAGAAATTAAACGATATATCATCAACGTGATTAAGTACTTCTATGGCATGGCGCAGGCCAGAGCGAGTGCCGCGTGGCAAATCAACCTGTGTAATATCACCCGTAATAACTGCTTTAGAATTAAAGCCGATACGCGTAAGGAACATTTTCATTTGTTCTACGGTCGTATTTTGGCTTTCGTCTAAAATGATAAAGGCGTCGTTTAGTGTGCGCCCGCGCATGTAAGCGAGAGGCGCTACTTCTATTACGTTGCGCTCCATTAGCTTTTCAACTTTTTCAAAACCCAGCATTTCAAACAGGGCGTCATAGAGTGGGCGCAAGTACGGATCGACTTTTTGAGAAAGGTCACCCGGTAAGAACCCTAACTTTTCGCCGGCTTCAACCGCGGGGCGAGTTAGTAGGATACGGCGTATCTCTTGGCGCTCAAGCGCATCTACAGCAGCGGCAACCGCTAGGTAAGTCTTACCCGTACCTGCAGGGCCAATACCAAACGTGATGTCATGGTTGATAATATTCGCGACATATTGTGCTTGATTTGGGTTACGTGGCTTTATTACACCGCGCTTGGTTCTGATGTTAATTTCTTTTCCGTATCCCCCCGTTGCATCTTTCTCAACAGCACGCGCTTCTTGAATAGCTAGATGCACTTGCTCTGCATCAAGGTCTGGAATGCGTCCCTTGACCGGCTGGGTTTCTACGTACAAAAGCTTAAGTAATTCAGTAGCACTGTTTATTTGCTGAGGCTCACCCAACACTTTGAATGCATTATTACGGTAGGTGATTTCTACGCCTAATCTGCGTTCAAGTTGTTTAATGTTGTCGTCAAAGGGGCCACATAAACTCGACAAACGCTTACTGTCTGACGGTTCTAATTCAAATTCGTTACTTACCAATGTACTCAAGCTTCTGTATTCCTCACTAAATTAAAAATAGGTTTAGGCGGGGTTAAATTGAGCCACGCCTAGCTCATTAGGTAAATCTGCCTGATGCTTTGCCATGATAGATTGGGGCGAAATGGCAACACGCAAGCCCATTTCACTCTCACGGCGAATAACATCGCCCCGCAACGAATTGGTAAATACGTCAGTAACCATCACGTCAACAAATTCGCCAATCATATCGGGTGTGCCTTCAAAATTAACCACACGGTTATTTTCAGTACGGCCAGACAGCTCCATCGGGTTCTTTTTAGACGGGCCTTCCACCAAAATTCGTTGCTCGGTACCCACCATGTGGCGCGCGATACGAAGTGCTTGTTGGGTAATGCGTTGCTGTAGCAGGTGCAGACGTTGCTTCTTAGTCTCTTCACTTACATCGTCTACTGCATCAGCAGCAGGCGTACCTGGGCGGGCACTGTAAATAAAGCTAAAGCTAAGGTCGTAATCTACTGCCTGAATTAAATCCATCGTCGCTTCAAAGTCAGCATCGGTTTCGCCAGGAAAGCCAATGATAAAATCACTCGATAAGCTGATGTTAGGACGAACCTTTTTAAGTTTACGCATTTTTGACTTGTATTCTAACGCCGTATGTCCACGCTTCATGAGGTTTAATATGCGATCTGACCCACTTTGAACCGGTAGGTGTAGGTGATCGACCAATTCTGGTATGGACGAGTATGCATCGATGATATCGTCTGTAAACTCAACAGGATGCGATGTGGTGTAACGAATTCTGTCTATTCCATCGATAGAGGCAACCAGTTCAAGAAGCTCGGAGAATCGACAAACGGTTCCGTCGTGATGTTCACCACGAAATGCGTTAACGTTTTGCCCCAACAGGTTTACTTCGCGAACACCTTGTCCCGCTAGCTGCGCAATTTCTAAAAGCACATCGTCTACAGGTCGGCTAACTTCTTCGCCGCGTGTGTAGGGCACAACACAAAATGTGCAGTACTTCGAACAGCCTTCCATGATTGATACAAACGCGGTTGGCCCTTCTGCACGAGGCTCAGGTAAACGGTCGAATTTTTCGATTTCAGGGAAGCTCACATCAATCACTGATTTAGCGCCGCCCTGAAGCTGATTAATCATTTCAGGTAAACGATGCAGCGTTTGGGGACCGAATACTAAGTCGACAAAGGGCGCGCGCTGACGAATAGTATCGCCTTCTTGCGAAGCAACGCAGCCACCGACGCCAATGATAAGTTCCGGTTTATCATTCTTCAGTGTTTTCCAGCGACCCAATTGATGAAACACCTTCTCTTGCGCTTTTTCACGGATTGAGCAGGTGTTTAAAAGTATCACGTCAGCGTCTTCAGGGGCGTCTGCCACGCTATAGCCGTGTGTAGAGTCGAGTAAGTCTGCCATTTTTTCCGAGTCATACTCGTTCATTTGACAGCCCCAGGTTTTGATATACAGCTTTTTAGTCATAACAACTATTCGATAACCTGTTAGGTTCCAGTAAGTCGTTGTTAGCGCGAGTGATACATGCAGGCACGTATTGTTTAACTATTGCACTAACAAACAAAGTTAGAGGAAGATGTTCAAAATAGCCGCATATTTTACCTGTTCTCCACCGAATTTCCCAGTGGATTCGCCAGATTGCTGTCTATTTAATCTTTGCAGTTACTACCAGTAAAGATTTTGATAGAGATTCAATAATTGCCAGTTAATATTGTAAGCAATTTGATCCAGCGCAGCCCTTAATCACGTTTTTGTTTCAATGACATAGGCATTTGCGACATAATACATCGGTACGCAGAGGAGAACGAATGTACGATTTTTGTATTAATGGTGGCGGAATGGTTGGGGCGGCATTGGCCCTTGGTCTTGCTCAGCAAAATTATAAAGTGGCAGTGATCGAGCCTGCAATGCCATTACCTTACAGTGTTGAAGATGGACCTGACTTACGCGTATCGGCGATAAGTGATGCCTCGGTGACGTTGCTAAAAGCGCTTGGTGCATGGCCATTCATTACTGCAATGCGCGTAAAACCTTACACGGGGTTAAGCGTGTGGGACAACCCTGAACACCGCACGGATTTTACGGCAGAGAGTATTGATGTTCCCCAACTGGGCTTTTTTGTCGAAAACAGGTTGTTGCAGTTAGGTTGCCATGAAGCACTTGCTAACTATACCAGTGTGACACGCTTCACGTCATCGAAAATAGCGCACATTGCGTTACCGCTTATAGAAGAGCGTGACGACGCCAAAAAGGTTACGGTGACGCTAGAAAACGATGATGTCATTGAAGCGCGGTGGCTTATTGGTGCTGATGGTGCAATGTCTCAAGTTCGCCGCTGTGCGGGTATAGGCACTTCAGGATGGCAATATGCGCAACAAGCCATGGGAATTACGGTGAAGATGAACAAACCCGTTTCACCGATTACTTGGCAGCAGTTTACACCACAAGGTCCAAAAGCGTTTCTTCCTATGTTTAATAACTTTGGCTCGTTGGTGTGGTACGACAGCCCAGAAAGGCTGAAGCAACTGAGCACCTTAAACGATGCGCAGTTAATGCAACAGATTATCGATAATTTTCCTGATGAGTTATTGAAGCACGACAATCGATTTACTATATGCGCAAAGGCAACGTTCCCACTTACGCGGGCGCATGCAAGCCATTACGTCACGGGGCGCGTTGTACTTATTGGCGATGCAGCTCATACCATAAACCCGTTGGCGGGACAGGGCGTAAACTTAGGTTTTAGAGATATAGAGGCCTTGTTAGCGGTAACGTCTGAAGGGCATGAGCTTTCATCTGAGCAATTTTATACAAACCTCAAAACGCACTATGAAGCACCTCGTCGCAGGGACAACGGTTTAATGATGTCGGCGATGGACGCGTTTTATGGCTTGTTTAGCAATGATATAGGCCCCATTAAGTGGGTAAGAAACCAGCTTCTTTCTATCGCGCAGCGTATCGAACCGGCGAAAAAAGAAGTATTAAAATATGCCATAGGAATGCGTGAATGGAAGTTCTAATCATATTAGCCGTATTGTTCGGTGCACTGTTTATCATTATTCCGCTTATAGAGCGTTCGAAAATGCGTATAAGCCAAGAAGACACTGCGAAATGGTCAAAATGGATTTGGCCATTAATGGGGGTTTTATTAATTGCCCAGTTGTTAAGGTTACTTTTCTCATAGCGTCAATTTGATGAATCAATGTGCTAAAGTCAACAATGACCAATATGGTAAATCAGTGTTATGTAAACGAGTGAGGCTGAGTTGACCACTGCCGAGAAAGGTCGAGCATGACTTTATCTACCATTTCTTCAATGTACTTGTCATCACCTTGCAACATTGCATAAGTGCGCAGCCCGACAAATTGATTTTGTAGCCAGTCTGCACTGCGAGCAATGGGCGTATCTTTGGGTAGGATATTGACGTCGACCGCACGTTTCACGATATCCGCAAAACCTTCTCTTAATATGCCCATGCCATCAATAACTGCTTTTTTTGCCATACTACCCAGTAGTTCTACTTCTGTTACCGACCTTACTAATAAGCATTGGCGCATAAAGCGTTGATCTTCTTGGCACGTTAACGCCGTCATAAAGAAAGCTCGCAGTGCCTTAATTGGTTCGGGTGACTCAGCAATCTCTTGCAGTGCACTTCGGCTTTGTTGTACGTAATGTTCAACAACTAGCTTGAACAGGCCCTCTTTACTTTGAAAACGTGCGTAGATACTGCCGGGACGCATATCTAGCGCGTCTTGGATATCTCTCATTCCTGCACCTTGGAACCCTTTTTTCCAAAAAAGTACGGTGGCTTTTTCAATGGTTTCGTTGTGTGCATATGTCATCAGAGCATACCTTATTCACTGTTAGTTTGAACAAGTGTTCAATTATCACTTGAACGATCGTTCAAGTAAACCTATTATTGTTAGCACATTAATACAGTGAAACTATTTTTTGCTGACGGGTAATAATACGGAGAACATATGAGCGAATTTACGTTGTACACCAAGGATACTGCACCAGAAGCGGCAAAGCCGTTAATCGATAATTCCGTAAAGGCATTTGGTATGCTACCAAATCTGCACGCGGTTATGGCTGAGGCGCCAACCCTACTTGAGGGATACCAAGTGCTTCATGATTTAGCGCAAAAGACATCGTTCGATGCTGATGAGTTAACCGTAGTATGGCAAACCATTAATGTAGAGCATGCTTGCCATTATTGCGTTCCTGCGCATACTGCGATAGCAAAAGGCATGAAAGTAAGTGATGCGCTTGTTGAAGAACTGAGAAACGACGAAGCCTTGTCTAACAATAAATTGAATACCCTAAAACAAACGGTATTAGCCGTAACACGTGGACGCGGACATATTAGTGAGCAAGATGTTAGTGCATTTTATAATGCAGGGTATGGACAGCAGCAGTTGCTAGAGATAATTCTTATACTGGCTCAAAAAGTGATGAGCAATTACACCAACCATTTAGCTGATACACCAGTTGATGAGCCGTTTAAAGCATTCGATTGGCAGCCAAAATAAGTCGTTAAAAAGGCGCTAGCCCATTTTTAACCCGTATAAAGCGCCCTCGTGGCGCTTTTTTATTATCAACGGTAGTGGCGTAAGCCGTTACGCGTACTGACTTAATACTCTCGCAATAAGAACAAATGTTGAAGTGTATATACATTTGATATATGTTTTTTGCCGAAGCATTGTCACCGAGCACAAACAGTAGTGAAAAACAAAGAAAAAGAAAAAAACAATAAAAACAATAAAAAGAAGAAAAACAGCCAGCTAATCATCCGCATAAATGATGAAGAGCGCGCTGAGTTTGTTGACCTGTGTGAAACGTTAGATACCTCGGCCGCGCGGGAAATAAGGCGTTTTATACGACATTTTGTAGAGAAAAATTCGACGAGTTAACCCTGCTATAAGGTTCGGCAACCTCCATGTAAAGCGGTAATCGTTCTGCTAAATTAGGCATTGCCATCGCTTTATCGTTTGAGGTGCTTTCTTAACACCGTAGTTAGCGCATTGTGGTCAACCGGCTTTGTTAAATAGTCATTCATTCCTGATGAAAGCGCATTGTTAATTTCATCAGGCATGACAGATGCAGTGAAGGCAATAATGGGGGCGATAACCTCTTTCTGCCTCAATGCCTTGGCAGCATCGGCACCCGACATTTCGGGCATTTGTAAATCCATGAGTATTAAATCGTAATTGTGCTGCGTTAGAAGCGCTATTGCCTCTTTTCCTGAACTGGCCAGTGTTACATTTACACCCATACTATCTAATAATGACTTCGCTACAATTTGATTTATTTCATTGTCGTCCACAACCAATATCGAGTGCTTATAATCACTAGGCGCGCCTGATGAAACAAAAGGTGAGGGTATCGCTAACCCTTTAATCTTCAAACCATCAACGGCAGTGGCTTTGACAGAGGGCGCGGAGGTATCAGACATTGTAGTAGCTTGCGATGTTATAGAAGATGACTGTTGTTCCGCGAGTGAAAACGGGAGAGAAACAATAAAAGTGCTCCCTTCATTATGTGCGCTCTCAACCGAGATTGTGCCCCCCATACTTTCCACTAAACTTTTTACAATTCGTAGCCCTAGACCTGTACCGCCATGTGTACGACTTATATTGCTATTTGCCTGAGTAAATGCGTCAAAAATAGTGGATAGTGCTAATTCTTCGATCCCCTCTCCAGTATCATAGACAGAAAGTGCTATGCGTTGGCTATCCTTGGATGCCTCTATACGTTGAAGTGAAACGGTGACACTACCGCGTTGAGTGAATTTAATTGCGTTGCTAACTAAATTATTCAGTATCTGCAACAGACGAACTGCATCTCCAACCACATCAGTGTTAACGGTCTTATCAATATCGACATTGAGCGAAATTCCTTTGTCCTGTGCCAGTTGAGTGTAAAATGAGATGCCACTTTTTACTGTAGCGACTAAATCAAACGGGATCGATTCAATGGTCAGCTTTCCTGTATTGAGTTTAGACATATCCAGCACATCATTTAATATGCGGTTCAGTGAACTACCCGACTGTTGAATTTTCTCTAGTTTAGGCCTCGCATTTTCATTTAATTCATTACTAAGCAATACTGATGTTAAGCCAAGAATGCTATTCAGTGGGGTACGTATTTCATGCGACATTGTCGCTAAAAACTGTGATTGCGCTGCAGATGCTTGTTTTTCAAGCGCTAAAGCACGATCAAGCTGGATTTTTTGGTTATTGCTTTCGACCAATGCTGCTTCTAAATGGCTGACAAGGCGGTAAATAAGTAGCGACATTACAATGTTTGTTACTGTTAATCTTAACCACAGGCCTTGGTCGTAAGGGGTGCCGTTGAGAGGAACAAGAAAGGTGCTTCCTGCTACGATAGGCATTGCGCTAATTTGCCACCAGCCAGAAAGAAAAACGATAGGAAATATCACAATTAATGGGATAAGCGTAGCAGGCAATATTCCGTTATTTAATACAATAATGGGGGCGATTGGTATGGCGACTAAAGCCCATACTTTCGCAATATTCTGCGCATGCTTTTCAAAATAAAGTGCTGCGCAGGATGTGAGAAGACACCACGCACTAAAGCTAAGCGCCAACATCGCATTTTGGGGCTGTGAAATAACAATGACAATACCAATGAGTACCGCAAACAGCGCCATTAAGCGAAAGCCCGAACGGCGCAGAGATAGCTTTACATCGTAATTCGGTGAGGGCAACTGTGATTCAGATAACACGTAATATCACCAATGAGTACAACACATGTAAAAATTAATGCTGTAAAAAGTATAGATGATATGGTGACTTTATATATTAATCCTTAGTCAAAGCCCTATTCCCTTATGTTGTTTTGCTGACAAGCTCAGTAGGAAAGGCTTTGTGTGATGTTTAAATCTTACACTTAAATACGTCCGAGACACCTATAATTACGTATTATTATTTGATAGATAATCAGTCGCGAGTTCTCACGATAAATAAGAGGAAAGGGTTTGTCTTCAATACATTTTTATCAACCAAAAGAGGGGCATGGCCTTGCCCATGATCCATTTAATGCCATTATTGCGCCGCGCCCTATCGGGTGGATTTCAACAAAGTCTAAAGACTGTGTGCTTAATGTCGCCCCTTACAGTTTTTTTAACGCGCTAAACTACACTCCGCCTATTATTGGTTTTTCAAGCGTAGGCGCAAAAGATTCGTTGCGTAACGCACAAGAAACGGGTGAATTTTGTTGGAATCTTGTATCAAAACCACTCGTTAATGCGATGAATAATACCAGTGCACCCTTGCCGCCCGAGCAAAGCGAGTTTTTTGATGCGGGACTTGAAACGGCGCCTTCGAAGCTTATTGATGCGCCACGCGTTAAAGCCAGTCCAGTAAGCTTTGAATGTAAGGTTACCGATATCGTACAGCTTAAAGATGCGAATGGTACACATTGCGAAAGCTGGTTTGTAATGGGTGAGGTGGTGGGTGTTCATATTGATCGCACCTTGATTGTAGATGGCGTCTACAAAACATTGCGAGGAGAACCGGTTATGCGTGGTGGCGGTGTTGGAGATTATTACACCATCGACGACAATAATCTGTTTGAATTGTTACGACCTTGAGCAGTGAAACAAAGTAAATAAAATGGGTTTTAATAAATCCGGTATTATCTTTTACGCTAAATACAGAAGTAAACAGGAACACGCATGTTGAACATGAACTTTGACGAACGAGCAGTCATCAATACTAATGATGCCGAGTGGGTCGCGTCTCCATCGAGCATGGTATGGCGCAAACCGCTAGAGCGCGAAGCAAAAGAGTCGGGCCACACGACTAGCGTGGTTAAATACGAAGCGAACGCGAGCTTTAAAGAACACAGTCATCCTCTAGGAGAGGAAATCTTTGTGCTGGAAGGTGTGTTTTCCGATGAACACGGAGACTATCCGGCTGGGACGTATATACGCAACCCTCCTGGCAGTAAACACAGCCCTTTTAGTAAAGAAGGCTGCGTTATTCTAGTTAAGCTCAACCAATTTGATAAACGAGACCTGCAGGAAGTGCGTGTTAATACGAACACCGCGCCATGGTTGCAAGGCCAGGGTGGCTTGAAGGTCATGCCGCTGCATAACTTTGAACACGAACATGTTGCACTGGTTAAGTGGCCGGTGGGAGAAGTATTTAAACCCCATAAGCATTTTGGCGGTGAGGAAATATTCGTACTGGCTGGCACATTTAAAGATGAACATGGAAGTTACCCTAAAGGAACATGGTTGCGTAGCCCCCACATGAGTCAACATCACCCTTTTGTAGACGACGAAACAATCATTCTCGTTAAGACGGGTCACTTGCCTATTGCGTTATAGCTTTTAACTTAACTGGGGTATCACTGCTAAAGCGCGAGTGACAAATGCAAAAAAGGGCTTCGGTAGAAGCCCTTTTTTATTTGAAGGTGCTGCATCGATGCAATGCTACCAAATGTTGTCTTCAGACTTTCCTTGAATGTCACAGTCGCCCGTTTTGTAGGTAACCTCTTCACCGCTATCTTTCTTCTTAAAGTAATCTTTACTTATCGAAACGATAGTAGGGGTCATCCATACAATTGCAGTAATATTAATCACTGTCATTAGGCCTAATGCCATGTCAGCCATTGCCCATACTTGTGGCAATGCGGCTTGTGCACCCCAGTAAATCATACCTAGGTAGCCAATCGTATAGGCTGCTCGACCCGCTCGGTTATCAAGTTTAAACATATGAAGGTTACTCTCCCCATAGGCATAATTCGCAACCACCGACGTAAAGGCAAATAAGCTAATTGCAGCGGCAACAAAATCAGTACCGCCTTCACCTAAATGACTGCTCATCGCATCCTGTGTGAGTCGAATGCCTTCCATCTGATCAGAGCTAGAACCGCCAGCCAGTAAAATTATAAATGCAGTAGAGGTACACAGCACCATGGTGTCTAAAAACACGCCAAGCATTTGAATATAGCCCTGAGAGACTGGATGATTAGGGTTGGGGACTGCACTGGCTGCAGCATGTGGTACTGAGCCGCTTCCCGCTTCATTTGAGTAAAGCCCGCGTTGAATACCATTTTTAATCGCAGCGCCTAATGCGCCCGCCCCAGCTTCTTGTAGACCAAATGCAGATTTTATAATGTCTAGCAGCATTGCAGGTAATTCTGAAATGTTCATAAAGGTAATGGCTAATGCAACGAGTACGTAACCTATCCCCATGAAGGGAACGACATATTCTGCGAACCGCGCGATACCCCGTAGACCACCTACCACTATTAATGCTGCCAATACGATGATGACAACACCGACATACTCACTAGGAAATGCGTAAGCATTATTAAGGGCGTCGGTAATGGTATTGGCTTGTACAGCGCTAAATACGAAGCCGTATCCAAAGAAAAGACATAACGAGAATGCGACCGCTAACCACGTTTTATTCAAACCTTGTTTGATGTAGTACGCAGGGCCTCCGCGAAACTCGCCATTTTCGTCTCGGACTTTATATAACTGACCAAGCACGCTTTCTGCAAAGCCGGTGGCCATGCCTAATAGCGCAATCATCCACATCCAAAAAATAGCACCAGAGCCACCGAGTGAAATCGCGACGGCCACACCCGCTAAATTTCCTGTACCTACTCGTGCTGATAAACTCGTACATAACGCCTGAAAGGAGCTTATTCCTTCCTTTGTCGCTGTCGTGCTTCCTTTTAATAAAGAAAACATATGGCCGAAGTGACGTAGCTGTACACCTCCTAGTTTTACGGTAAACCAAATACCACAGGTTAACAGCATTATAATTAATACTTGGCCGTCGCCCCACAAGACGTTGTTTACCGCCGAAACGAATTCGTTTATCACGCACTTTCCTTCATTGTTATTGTCATTGGGCGCTTAAGAGAAGTCCGTTTGAAACGTGGTTTCAAAGCGTAAGCCCAATAGTATTGATAGCAATAGTAGCATGAGTGAAAATAGAAGTGGGTAAGAAAAATAGGCCGTATTATTACCTTTAATAATGACTTAGGTAATTAGGCTATAGAAAAGATATAGGGGCTAGGGGCAATAAAAAAACCGCTCTAGTGAGCGGCTTTTTTGAATATGGCTGGGGTAGCAGGACTCGAACCTACGAATGGCGGGATCAAAACCCGCTGCCTTACCAACTTGGCTATACCCCAATGGTAATGTGCAAGCGATGCACGGCGCTACAATTATAAAATCGGCGCAGAAACGACACGTTATAAAACACCGGTAAACGCTAGTTGATAGCGAAATGTCTACACTTATCGAAAAAGATGGTGGCTACGGCGAGATTCGAACTTGCGACCCCATCATTATGAGTGATGTGCTCTAACCAACTGAGCTACGTAGCCGATTTGCATATTCAGCAAAAAACCGCCCAAATGAGCGGTTTCTTAGAATATGGCTGGGGTAGCAGGACTCGAACCTACGAATGGCGGGATCAAAACCCGCTGCCTTACCAACTTGGCTATACCCCAATTTTGGTGCGGAAGGAGAGACTTGAACTCTCACGCCGTGAAGCACTGGAACCTAAATCCAGCGTGTCTACCAATTCCACCACTCCCGCATAGACACTAGCTGTACAAATTATTGGCTGGGGTAGCAGGACTCGAACCTACGAATGGCGGGATCAAAACCCGCTGCCTTACCAACTTGGCTATACCCCAACAATGGTGCGGAAGGAGAGACTTGAACTCTCACGCCGTGAAGCACTGGAACCTAAATCCAGCGTGTCTACCAATTCCACCACTCCCGCGCAGCTAGACACTCCTAACAGAGAATATGAGAATTGGTGGCTACGGCGAGATTCGAACTTGCGACCCCATCATTATGAGTGATGTGCTCTAACCAGCTGAGCTACGTAGCCTTTCATTTCTCTTCCCTCTCAGGAAGTGGCGCGTATTATGCGTATATGGTCGCCTACCGTCAACCCCTTTTTTGCTAACTTTTTTTAAATGCTCAATATGTGTGCGCTGAGGCACAATTTACATTCAAAACGCCGAGAATTTAAGCAAAGAGGAGGCTTGGCGAATAGGCGTTACCCGCGAGATGACGTGATTTTTGTTTGGTAATAACATACATCTATAGGCCGTGGCGCGTACGTTTTGTCATGGAAAAACGGGTTGTCTAAGTGACGACCTGTTGTCGTTCTAGTCTGATATTCTTCGTGGGATGGACGTTGAACGTAATAATGTATCTCGTTGCTTGCCCCTATTGATGCGTTATGTATTTTACTATTTTCAGTAAGCGCTTTTAGAACGCCGCCATTTTCAATGCCGCCTCTTGGAAGTTGTTGTAATGCGGTCATGCCTTTAAGCACTCGCCCAATAACAGACATGTTTCGGTCTAAATGGCGGGGGGCTTGTCCAATGACAATGTAAAGTTCGGTACTGGCAGTGTCTTTTTCACTGTTTCTTGCAAATGCGACCGTCCCGGGGCAGTGCACCCCCCACATTTCTTTGCGCTTACTATCTACACCAACTGCAAACCCATCTAGAAAGCCTGTTGCAGGAGCAAACATATCATTAGTTTCGACGATGTGAACGTCATCTGAGATTGGTACAATAAACTCTGCCCGAAGTGGCGATAACAAAGATGGCGGAAACCCAGTACTATCATGCGTATCATTACTTCCAGCTTGCGCTACAAACCCTTCGACCACTCTATAGAAGTATTGATTGTCGTAAAACCCTGCTTTTATCAGTGACGCAAATCTTGCTACGTGTTGAGGGGCAAGCGTTGGGTGAAGGGCAATAACCACATCGCCATAGAGGGTATTAAACGTCACGAGATGTTCGGCGGGAACCGCATACCAATCAGTTGATTCTGAAGGAGAGGGCGCGTCATCATCGGCATGCGCATTACAGCTGACCGCAATGCTTAAAAATATGAGCAGTAAACATTTTATCGCGAGGGAATGAGGTGTTTTAGTAAGGAGAGAAAAAGTCGACATCGGTGTGCTCTGCAATAAAAGTATGCGTTTGTTATAGCAGGACTTTACGTGCAATCACAAATAAAAAAGCCGCTATTAAGCGGCTTTAAAAAAATGACGTGGCAATAATGCTCTACACGTTAAATCTGAAGTGAATAACATCACCGTCTTTAACGATATAATCTTTACCTTCTAAACGCCATTTGCCCGCGTCTTTAGCACCTTGTTCACCGTTAAATTCTACGAAATGATCGTAACCAACGATTTCAGCGCGAATAAAACCTTTTTCAAAGTCGGTATGAATTTTACCTGCTGCTTGTGGGGCCGTTGAGCCTTCAGGGAAAGTCCACGCGCGCACTTCTTTAACACCGGCAGTGAAATACGTTTGAAGTGTCAATAAGCTGTAACCTGAACGGATTACACGGTTAAGGCCAGGCTCTTCTAAGCCCATATCTTGCATGAACTCTTCGCGCTCATCGTCTTCAAGTTCAGCAATGTCAGACTCGATAGCAGCACAGACCGCCACAACGACCGCGTTTTCAGCAGCTGCAATCTCGCGAACTTCGTCAAGGTAAGGGTTGTTTTCAAAACCATCTTCATTAACGTTAGCTACGTACATGGTTGGCTTTAGCGTAAGCATATTCATGTAGCTAATGGCGTTTAATTCTTCTTTAGTCAGCGATAAAGAACGAAGCAATAAACCCTCGTCTAGGTGTGGTTTAATTTTTTCTAGTACTTTTAGTTCGTACTTTGCTTCACTATCGCCGCCTTTTGCACGTTTCGCAACGCGATGTAATGCTTTCTCTGTAGTTTCTAAGTCTGAAAGCGCTAACTCGGTGTTGATTACGTCGATATCGTCTTTAGGACTTACGCGACCGGCAACGTGCACAATATTTTCGTCGTCGAAGCATCGAACAACATGACCAATAGCGTCTGTCTCACGAATGTTTGCTAAAAACTTATTGCCAAGCCCTTCACCTTTTGAAGCGCCTTCAACAAGCCCAGCGATGTCCACGAATTCCATTGTGGTAGGAATAACGCGTTGCGGTTTAACGATTTCAGCCAACTTGTCCAAGCGAAGATCAGGCACAGGAACAACACCGGTGTTTGGCTCGATAGTACAAAACGGGAAGTTAGCCGCTTCAATACCTGCTTTTGTTAATGCATTAAAAAGTGTTGATTTACCTACGTTTGGTAGGCCAACAATGCCGCATTTAAAACCCATGTTATGGACCCTTGTTTGGAAAAGTTATATCAGGCTTAAACTGACGCTTTATGGGCGTGCAGTCGGTTTTGCGCTTGCTTAAGGTCTTCTTTAAGCAGAATTTCAGTACACCGAACGGCTTCGTCTATCGCGCTATCAATGGCGGATTTTTCGTCAGCGGGTGGTTTACCGAGTACATGGCCAGTCACGCGGCTTTTATGCCCAGGATGACCGATGCCGATACGCAAGCGTAAAAAATTCTTATTGTTACCCAATTTAGCCACAATATCGCGAACGCCGTTTTGACTTGAACTGCCGCCCACTTTGTATTTTGCTACACCGGGTGGTAAATCGAGTTCGTCAAACGCCACTAATATTTGCTCTGGTTCTATGCGATAAAAATTAGCAAGTGCTGCTACACCTTGGCCACTTTTGTTCATAAAGGTAGTTGGATATAACAAACGAACGTCTTTACCGGCAATGGTAATGCGTGCTGTCTTACCGAAGAACTTAGATTCTGATTTTAGGGGGGCGTTATAGGCATCGGCAAGCTGGTTAAGAAACCATTCACCGGCATTGTGTCGAGTATTATCATATTCGGGGCCTGGATTACCCAGGCCCACGATTAGGCGAATGTCAGCCAAGAGGATTATGCCTCTGGAGCTTCTTCTTCGCCGTCTTCTTCTGATTCAGCTGCTTTAGGAGCAGGCTTAACAGTTACTACAGCAAGGTTGTGTGCTTCGTCGTCTTTTCCAAGCTCAACAGAAGTTACACCAGCTGGTAGTGTTAGGTCAGACAAGTGAAGTGTTTGACCCATTTCAACAGCAGCCATATCTACTTCTATAAACTCTGGAAGATCTTTAGCTGGGCAAGTAACTTCGATTTCAGTTACGTGGTGCTCAGCAATACCGCCAGCTTTAACAGCTGCAGATGCTTCTTCGTTTACGAAGTGAAGAGGTACGTTAGTGTGTACGTCTTGACCAGCGATAACACGTTGGAAATCGATGTGCATGATTTTTGGCTTGTACGGGTGACGTTGCATGTCTTTAACCAATACTTCTGTTGCTTTTCCGTCAACGTTCAAAGTAAGAACGTGTGAGTAGAAAGCTTCAAACTCAGAAGCTTGAAAAAGTTTGTTATGCGCTAGCATGATAGAAGCTGGTGCTTCTTCACCACCGTAGATGATACCAGGCACTTTGTCTTCGCGACGTAGGCGGCGGCTCGCACCTTTCCCTAGGTCTGTGCGAGCAGAAGCGTCTAGGTTAAAAATTGCATCAGACATTGAATGTCTCCAAAATTATATAAGTTATGGGGTAGGTTTTTGCGACCAAAACCTACGGTTAAATACGTGTAAATGAGTAGCCTCGCGGATAGCAAATTACACAGCCCGAAATTCAAGGGCGGCGAATTCTACCACTGCACCCCATAACTTACAATTGAAAGGCAAATAAAAAAGAGGCGCTAGGGC
>NZ_BAAJLS010000013.1:0-92058 GCF_057539655.1 Alteromonas sp. 4NH20-0056
GTTGTGCGTTCCTATAAAATACAATGATGTTTACACGCTAAAAAAATATTTGTGTAATAAAACATGCGAAAAGAAGAATATTCATTTATTGTTACTGTACGTTCTTAATCGAGTTTTGCTTGTGGTTTTTACTCGTGCAGTATTTTTTTTAACGTTTATTCTTTTTTTCGCTAACGCAGCGTGGGCTGACCATGATGCGAGTGAAGACAACAGCGTTGTTGTATTAGGGTTAGTTGAGTTCCCTCCTTTAGTAATTCGAGACCCAGTTACTTATCAATGCTATGGCGCTGCGGTCGACCGATCATTATCGGTGCTGAACAAGGTCGGCATAAAAGTGCATGTTGAATGCATTCCTCCCGCTCGTTTGTTTGAGTTAATGAGGGCCGGTAAAGTTGATATTACAATAAACGTCAAAACCACAGGTGCATTAGTAAACTATGTTAAGTTTGCCGATACGCCGTTTGCGAATTTAGCGGTTGGTCATCTAGTTAACGTTGAAGTCGATGATGACAAATCGATTACAGCAATTAGGGGGTATGACTATCATGGTTTGCGAAATGAGTTAATTGGGAAGGGGTATAAGTTCTTTGATGTGACCAATAGTATCGATGCAGTAAACCTATATGCGCGAGGGCGAACTGCAAATCTACTTACTTATATGGCGCCTTATGAGTATTTTCTTGATATGCACCCCGCTACGGTAGTTAATTCAAAAATAGTAACGAGTCGCGCCATTCCAACTTATTTCGCAGTATCAAATGTATCCCCGAAACAAACCACTTTAATCAATTTATTAAACGAATATGCACAAAAAAATCATCTTAACTTCTTCGTGAATGGAGAAGAGTAGTGGTGATTTTTTATTTTAATCATTAAAAATCAATAGCTTGTATCGTAAGGTTAACGAAAGGTTCGTGAGTAAATAAACCTATAGTCTTAATTCCATGAAATCGATTATTTATCTTTTATGGATGGAACTAGTAATGTTTGCGAAGCGGAACGTGATTACGAGCAAGCCTGCTCTATATAACTTTTTTCAAGATTGCTCATTGGTGAAGATGGTTAATTTACTCAATGAAGCAGTTGTTGTCGTTAATGGTGTCGGCACAATAGAAATTACCAACTCTTTAACGTCCTCTCTTTTAGGTTTCGAAAAGAACGCATTATTAGGAATGAGCCTATTTGATATAACCTGCGATGAAACCGCAGGCTCTCATGCGTTTATTAGCCAAATGTTACAGCAAGAGATAAATGAAACGCGCGCCCGCTCACCATTTGAACTTACCTTATGCGGAGCTGACAGCAATACGATTGTGAACGTAGAGATGTCTATCTCTTTGCTGCCCAAAGAACTCTATAGCGACCAACCTTTATTTATATGTGTATTTCGAGACCTCACGTTACAACATGCCGAAATTGCAGCACTGGAAACCCGCGCGAACACTGATTTTTTAACAGGGCTTGCTAATAGACATAGATTCTCAGAATACTTCGAAACGCAGTGGAATGAATGTGAGCAGGAAAAGAGCCCCATTAGCCTAATCTTTATTGATGTTGATCATTTTAAAAAATTCAACGATGAATTCGGGCACGTCGCCGGCGACAGGTTTTTAAAACGTATCGGAGAAACCATAGCGTTAACAGTCCCAGAAGCCTCGTCATTAGCTGTGCGTTACGGTGGGGAAGAATTCGCTATCGTTCTTCCAAAATGTTCACCACAAACCGCTCAACTGCTAGCCATAAGAATTAAGCGCCACATCTCACAATTGTCTACGCGCCACTTTTCATTAGTACAAGAAGCGCAAATCACGGTAAGCATTGGTGTGGCTAGCCAAGAAAACGGCAGGTATGAGGATAAAGATGCACTGTTGCGCGCCGCAGATGCTTTGCTATACCAAGCAAAGTCACAAGGAAGAGATCAGATTTGCTTCTTATCATAGTAAAACTAGGTATCTACCAATCGCGATAAAAGCGCTTTATCAAAAGCGCTTTATCAAAAGCGCTTTCTCGACTTGACGATATTGTTTTACATTATCGCGTGTATTAGGTTTCAGGACGGTTAAGTATTTGCGGGTCTTGGCTAACAAATACTTGGTCTTTTGGCACCGTTACCAGCTTCAAACATATCGTTTCTTGGTCGGCGTCAGAATCAATTATTGTGAGTGTCTGTCCATCACTTGAAATAGCGCACTGTAAATCGTGGTTTGGGTCACCGGTTATTTCTGGTTCGATAAACTGTAACGTGTTGCTATTTTCTTCCAAGGTGTAAGTAATTACAGTATTCGGTTGCGTTACGGGGGTAGGCGATTCTGTTGGCTTTTTTTCGCTGTCGTATATTGTGTATTTGGCTGGTGATACCGTTGTATCTACAGACACGGTGTAGCTAATTGTTGTTACTGTCATTTAAGTACTCTTATTGTTATGTAAAAAGGGTGGAAAGACTGCGTCCATGGCATTTATTGTCCGTAATGTTTTTTCCACGTCATCGTGAAGCCCTGCACATTGGGCAGCGTACGCATAAGCAATGTGGTAATTCGGTTTCGAGCTTACCTTAATAAGTTCATTTGAATAGCCAAGCAGCGACTTACATCGTGTCGTATCGCTGTTTTCCATGTTCTCTTCAAAAGCTTGCCTGATTAATGCAATGTGTAGATTAATAACACGTTCATTATTATTTGTGTAAATCGTCTTGGGGGTGAGTAAATCGCTCGATGCGGGTAATGCAAGCACAGCGTCTAATGTTTGACGGCTTGCCTGCCATTTTCCTGCATTTTGAAGATACCTAATATGATGTAATTGAAACGTTATCGATTCGGGTTTTTCCCGCAAGTACTCACGCACGTTACGTTCATGCTCAGTAACGACATGTTTCTCTATGTTAACGTCAGCATTTGTTGATAACGTAAGTAACAACGCACTAATTTTTATCTCATCGGTTTTCCATGCGCTATTGTTTGGGTCTTGTCGTAGCGCAATTGCTAATATATCGTGGGCTTTCATTAGCGTGTCTATTGCTGCTTTATATTTGCCCGAAAGCTGCATGATCTCGGCCTGCCGCACTAAGGTGTAGGTGTACGCTTCTACTATTGCCGCATTGTTTGGCGACTGCTGTAGTAGTGCGCTAAGTATCGCTACGGCATTTGATATACTCATTGTTGCGTTTGTAATATCACCTTGGTTGAGTTGACTAGACGCTACCCATGAATATGTATCAGCAATATAGGTTTCGGCTAAAACCGTGTCTTGTGCTTTAGCGGCGTATTTCTCTTTGTAAGAAAGCGATTGCTGAAAATGCGCTAAGGCCACGTTAAAGTTGTATTCCTTATACGCTAAGCTACCAAGTGAATTGTATGCATAAGCCACTTCTAATACGGCGTCGGCATCGTCGGGTAACAAGGAAAGGAGTGCTTTACTGAGTGTTAAGTATTGTTGCATTGCCCGTTGTGCCTCGACACTACGGTTCGCCTCATATGCAATATGACCTAACCAAAAGGCATTCGCGCCTGCCGCTTTTAATAGCTCAGTGTTATTAGGTTGTTCATCGAGTAACGTGCGTAGCCTTCGATCTGCATCTTCATAATGTGATTTCGCTGTGTCTATGTCGTCTCGATAGAACCTGACTTCTGCCATTGCCTGCAATGACAGCGCATGCTGAAACCTTAATTCAAAGCTGGCAGAGGGGTGTGTGATATTGAATAGACCGTTACTGCTATGTTGTTGAGCATTCTCAACATAAGAGATGGCCTGATTGCTGATCCCTTCCAAGAGATCCATACGTTTTACGCTTCTCAACGTGTTGGCAAAATCACCAATCATAAAGCCCATCAAGTTTTCAGCTTCTAGTCGTTTACGTTCGGCAAGGTCCTGTGATTCAAAACTAAAAAGCATTGCGCAAAAAGAGATAACCGTAAGGCACGCTAATGCGCCGACAGTCGTTCGCTTCAAAAGCCTTTTCTGTTTTTGCTTTTTTTGCGATGCAGCGATTAAATGCCTCTCGTTGTCAGAAAGTTTCACGCTGCCATCTGCAAGTAGTGCAACAGCATCAGATAGTGGCTTGCCCTCAGTCAGTAAAAAGGCCTGGCTTCGCTGGTCATCTATCCACTGTTTCGTTTGCTGTTCAAGCCTACGCTTGCTTACCAGTGCGCTTTGGTGTTGTTTAAGCCAATCTTGAACGCGATGCCATCGCCTTAGTACCGCTTCATGTGCAACTTTAAAACACGGTTTGCTTTGGTGTAACTCAGACACAAACAGACGACTTTCAACCATTAATTCTACAAATGCGATATGTGAATCGTCTTCAAGCTCATCCCATCCTGCGGTTCGGCTTGTTAAGTTGCGACCGTCCTCGGTTATCTGAACAATAAGGGGAAGTACGTGCTGCAATGCGTTTTGAACGTTTTGTGGCATCGCATCATAACGCTGCTCAGCGCGTTGGCCGATGGCGCCGTCGATGCCCCCCAGTTTTTGGTAGGTATCATGCAGTAGCGTGTTCCCGTTTTTCTGCATATACAGTTCTTGCAACGTGTACTGCAGCAGTGGCAAGCAATCGGGTTGTAACGACGCATCGGCAAGAATAGTATCATCTAATGTAATGGTACTTTTGTCGTCTTGTTCCCATTCCAACCCAGCTGCTATCGCGGGCAGTCTTATCATCTGGCTAAGTTCACCTGACGTTGGTGGGGTAACATCAAAGTGTGCGCCACGGTCTTTATTGCGCATTAAGACAGGAAAGTTTGCCAGCAAAGGGTAAAAGTCGTTACGAGACACCAGAAGCAACATAAAGACGCCGCTTTGAGAGAGGGCTTCTAATAGCGCAAATACGCGGTTCTTTTCAGCATCATCCACCGCGTTCGTTGTTAGATACACTTCCAATCTGTCGATAACAATAGCAAAACAGGGAAAGGCGACGCGGTCTATATCTCCGGCGGCTTTAATACCTTTTTTGGCAAGTTGCGCAACGTGTTCTGGGTTATCCAACATTAACGTTGAGAGTGAGTCGGCGCTCTCACCTTCAAAAACAGGTTTGTCGCTAATATCCCAATCGAGCATTGAGGCGGCTAACTCTTTGATGAGGGCCTTTGGAGTAAGATCAGACATGTCGATGCTAACGTAATCGAGCGCATAAATACCGCTACCACTTTTTTTATCAAGAAGTTTGGGTAACACACCTGCATGTATGAGTGAGCTTTTTCCTGAGCCGCTAGGGCCAATGACTAAAGAGAACGGTCGCTTTCTGGTGCATTGGTCAGCAAGTCGAGTAAGCAATCGCTGAACAAGTTCATGCCGGCCAAAGTATATTTGACTTTCAGCGGTTGAAAATGCCTTTAAGCCGGGAAAGGGGGAGCCTCCTTGCCAGTCTGTTTCGCTAGCGCGCGTTTGCTCGCTGCTTACAAATTGGACCGGCGCAATAATGCGGTAGCCTCGCTTTCGAATGGTCTCTATGAAAAAGGGGGCACTTGCTTTATCACCTAGCGCTCGGCGCAGCTGTGTAATGGTTTTATGCAGTGGGTTGTCACCCACAGGGCCTTCTGGCCAGCATTGCTCTACGATATCATCGGCGCTGATTACCGTTCCGGCTTGCTGACATAGTAATAACAACACATCCATCGCTTTAGGCTCGATACTCTTCTTCGTTTTACCCAAATGTAACGAGTTAGATGTCGAGTCGACCAGCCAGTCTCCCAGCAAAAACTGATGCTTTTCCATTTGTCGCCCTAGATGAAAGACATTTATGATTACAATACCACGACATACTTTTACCGCGTGTAATAACGTATTGTGTCAAATCACAGATTTGTTGTATTAATAACATTATTAAATTCAAACTATTAACAATTAAATGTAAATAATTTAATTTTTTATGAAATAACTTTGCTATTCGAAAGGTCTTTCTTATTACACGTGCTTATTGTACGTCACGTTTGCAAATCTTATATCGAGGGTAAAATAATGAAACAAATAAACAAAACCACAATCGCTACGGCACTAGGTGCCGTTGTTCTTGGCACATTCGCTTCAACCGCAGCCGTGGCTGATACTAATCCTTTTAGTATGCAATCACTTGATTCTGGTTACAGTCAATTCGCTGCTGAAGGGAAGTGTGGCGAAGGCAAATGTGGCGGCGATAAAAAAGGTAAAGAAGGGAAGTGTGGCGAAGGTAAATGCGGCGGCGACAAAAAAGCCAAAGAAGGAAAGTGTGGCGAAGGTAAATGCGGCGGCGATAAAAAAGCCAAAGAAGGTAAATGTGGCGAAGGAAAATGCGGCGGCGACAAAAAAGCCAAAGAAGGTAAATGTGGTGAAGGCAAATGCGGTGGCGACAAAAAGGCCAAAGAAGGGAAGTGTGGCGAAGGCAAATGCGGTAGCCTATAAGTTACAATTAGGTTATGCGTTAGCCTAAAACTATATTAGTTAGACGTATTCGCCAGTGGTCATCATTTTTGATGACCACTTTCATTAAAAGCGGAGTACTAAATGAAAGACGTGATTGGAGCCGGTCTTGGCTTTCGTCGAGAGATGCTTGATGAGCTACTTCCAGTGCTGCCTAAGGAAGTTGATTTTTGGGAAGTGGCACCAGAAAACTGGATCCCACTTGGCGGAAAGTACTTATCGCAGTTTGAACAAAGTATAAAGCAAGCCCCCTTTACCACTCATGGTCTCTCGCTCTCTATCGGCAGTCGTGACAAATTAGATATCGAGTTTGTTAAAACGGTTAAGCGATTTCTTGATGCCAATAATATTTCACTCTACAGTGAGCACTTAAGTTACTGCTCTGGCGATGGTCATATGTATGATTTAATGCCCATTCCCTTTACTGCCGATGCAGTAAAGCACGTTGTTGAGAGAATTAAGACCGTTCAAGACATTATCGAACGCCCCCTTGTATTGGAGAATGTATCGTATTATTTATCGCCTAGCGATGAAATGACCGAACTTGAATTTACCCAATCCGTGATTGAAGAATCAGGGTGTTTGATGCTACTGGACGTGAATAACGTGTATGTGAACAGCATTAATCATAAGTACGACCCGCGCGCATTTATCGCAGGCCTCCCCAGTAATAAAATCGTCTATGGGCATATTGCAGGTCATTATGATGAAGCGCCAGATTTAAAAGTAGATACGCACGGAGCCGCAGTTATTGCGCCGGTATGGGAGCTTCTTGAACATGCTTACCTAACTCATGGTGTATTTCCAACCTTGCTAGAACGCGACTTTAATATCCCATCGTTAGAGACCTTGCTTGACGAAGTGCGCGATATAAAGCGTATCCAAACCCGTGTAAAAAAAATGCATGCTGACAGTGTGGAGAAACTCGCATAGTGAGTCTATTTAGTGAACTTCAAGACACGTTTGTAAAAGCGATAAAAGACCCGTCAACTTATACACCGGCCAACGATGATGAGGCCAGAAGAATGGCTATTTACCAGTCGTTATTTTTCAACAATATTAACGGATTCGTAAGTTCAGGCTTTCCGGTATTAAAATCATTGATGACAGAGGCTAAGTGGGAAAAGCTAGTTAGGCATTTTTTTACTTCTCACTCTTGTCGCACGCCATTTTTTGCAGAGATAAGTAAAGAGTTTGTCGAGTACCTTTCATCAGACTATGTCTGCGATGATGAACTGCCTCCTTTCGCCGCAGAGTTAGCGCATTATGAATGGCTAGAGCTTGATATAAGTATCAGAAAAACAGAGCGTAAGATTCATTTTTTTAATGATGACATATTGCCTAAAAAGGTATGTGTGTCACCACTTGCTACGCTCGCGTCCTATACATTTCCGGTACATCTTATTGGCCCCGACTATCAACCCGATGTAGTGTCCAACGAACCGCAATTTTATGTCGTATACCGAGATAGCGCGTCAGAGGTGCAATTTTCACACTTGAACTCAGTTTCAGCGATGCTGTTTTACACCATAGAACAAGATGAACTGGGAGTAACGATTGAGGAGCTTCAAACAAGTTTGGTGAGTCAATTACCTCAGATACCTGAAGAGACAGTAGTAAATGGCATGCGTCATACGTTATTTGACATGCTGACAAAAGGCATGTTGTTAACTGCCTGACAACCGAAGCTTGAGTAATATTTAACCTAGATATTTTTGCTCAATCGCAAGAGAGCCTCTCGCCGCCTTTTTTATCATTAATTTTTCCCTGTTCTGTCGCGAAAGTAACCGATTGATGACATTTGCACTGTCAATCGTGCGTGCTTTCGATTAACATTTACGACCATTTTTTTGTTCATAAAATTGTTTAGGTAGTGCAAATGGCTGACAATTCAGATTTCAAAGAAGTTTACAACAAGTGGTATTTCCTCGCATCATTGGTTACTTTGCTTGCGTTTCCGTTGATGCATATCATCTGCGGTTGGTTTACCTTCTGGTTATAAAGCAGAGACTCAAGGCATAATTGTGACTGCAGAATATATTAAGTCAGTAGTAAAGACCGTACCCGACTATCCAAAGCCGGGTATTTTATTTAGAGATGTAACAAGCGTTTTGGAAGATCACAAAGCGTTTAGTAGCTGTATTTCATTATTGCTAGAGAAATTCCAAGGCATGGGGTTCACCAAAGTTGCGGGTACCGAGGCAAGAGGTTTCTTGTTCGGCGCGCCACTGGCAATTGAAATGGGCATTGGTTTTGTACCCGTTCGTAAGCCAAACAAACTTCCTCGTGAAGTGGTTAGTGAAAGCTACGAATTAGAATACGGTACTGATACCCTTGAAATACATAAAGATGCCATCGAACCGGGTGACAAGGTATTGTTAATTGATGACCTTCTTGCTACCGGAGGCACTATTGCCGCATCAGTAGCACTTATTCGCCGCTTAGGCGGAGAAGTGAACCATGCCGGTTTCGTTATCGGTTTGCCTGATTTAGGCGGTCGCGAAAAACTAGACGCACTTAATGTAGATAGTTTCGCACTGTGTGAATTTGAAGGCGAATAAGGAAAAGTAACCAAGCAATGAGTTATCAGGTCTTAGCACGGAAGTGGCGTCCAGGAAAGTTCAGTGAACTGGTAGGGCAAGAGCATGTTGTCTCTGCTATTTCTAATGCCTTAGATAATGATCGTCTGCATCACGCGTACTTGTTCACAGGTACACGTGGTGTGGGTAAAACAACCATTGCGCGAATTTTTTCCAAAAGCTTAAACTGTGAGGAAGGCCAAGGTGCCAATCCTTGTGGTCAATGCAATACGTGTAAAGCAATTGAACAGGGGAACTTCGTCGACCTTCTAGAGATAGATGCTGCATCAAGAACGAAGGTAGAAGACACGCGAGAGCTTCTAGATAATGTGCAGTACAAGCCCAGTCGTGGGCGTTTCAAAGTGTACCTTATCGATGAAGTTCATATGCTGTCTAAGCACAGTTTCAATGCGTTGCTTAAAACGCTTGAAGAACCACCCCCTCATGTAAAATTTTTACTTGCTACCACCGATCCTCAAAAGCTTCCGGTTACGATCCTGTCGCGCTGTTTGCAGTTTAATTTAAAAGCATTATCCCGCGAGCAGATTGTCGGGCAGCTTACGCATATTCTAGAGCAAGAGTCGCTTGATTTTGAAGTGCCGGCGTTGTCTCTTTTAGCGCGAGCTGCACAAGGAAGTATGCGAGATGCATTAAGCCTGACTGATCAAGCCATTGCGCAGGGCGGAAACGCCGTTATGGCCGGCGTGGTCACCGACATGCTCGGTTTAATGGATAAAAACCAGCTATTGAAGTTGTTGCATGCCGTAGTGACCAAAACGCCTGCCGACGTTATGGCAATTGTCGAGGATATGGCCGACCAAGCGCCAGATTACGACCAAGTTCACGCAGAACTTGGCAGTATGTTGCATCAAATTGCGCTTACCCAGTGGGTACCAGAAGCATGTAAGCTTGAAACAACGTCGGCGAAAGCAATTTACCAGCTAGCGAAAAGCATTCCGGCTGAGCAAGTTCAGTTGCTGTATCAAATTACGTTGCAAGGAAGAAAAGACCTTCCTTTCGCCGCTGACGGGCGAAGCGCATTAGAAATGACACTGTTGCGAATGATGACGTTCGCACCTGATACTCCGATCCCCGATCCACAAAGTGAAATAAGCAATGGAGAGGTATCTCCGTCACTTCCGATTAGTGGTAAAGACGAGAATAGCGTTACATCAGATGCCTCGCCAATTTCCCACAATAGTGTATCTCAACCAACAAGCAACCCTTACGAAAGTAAGGATAGCGCTGAGGTAGTTTCAGAAGCGACTACTTCAACGTCCCAGATACATCAACAGGTAAGCGGAGCGTTGCGAGAAGTTAGTCAACGCGATGAGCGTGTTGAGCCTACGGACGACGATACAAAACGCTCTCATGACGGCACAGCACAGGGTAGTGAAGATAGTAATATTACATTGGTGGAAAACAGTGTTTCTCAGCATGAGCACCAGATAAACACACAGCCGCTTCAGCAAAGCCAAAGCGAGACAGACTATTATGGTGGAGATGCACCTCCATTAGATGCTTATTTTGATGACGCTTTGCCTCAGCGTGACGATGAATACAACGGCGATAGTGTATTAGCGCATGGCTCATCGGCATTGGCGCAAGAGCCGCAAGCCAATGACAGCGTATCAACTGCATCATCTACATCACCAGAAGAGCAGCTTACCTCTACCGCCGATATGCTCGCCTTACGACAGCGTCTAAAACAGCGTCGTGAGGAGGGGCTTGCATCAGACGTAAAAAAGTCTGAAGCGGTCAAAGAGACAGACGATTTTGTTAGTCGCCTGTCTCGTGCTAAGGATGAGGAACGTCGCTCGCGAGAGGATTCTGGCGAACTACAGAAGGTCGCTCCCCCAGTCACGCAAACGACCGACAATAATGATCCACCGCCGTGGAACGTGGATGCGAGCGCTGATGAAGGTTACCGTGATGATGATTTTCATGCCGACCATGATGCTGATGCACCATTTGCTTTGGCATCTTCAACCGATACAGCGCAAACGCTTATCAAAGATACTGATAACAACGCTCAGCCTGAACAGGTTGATGATATCGCGCATGTGAACGTTGCCGAGCAGAACTTAAGCGTTCAAGCGTCTGATAACCATCAGGTTACTCATGAGCATGACGACAGCAGTGTTGATAGTAATAGTACATCGTTCAATACCACAACCTCTGCCCATAGTGAAAACAGCACTGTTGCATACAATCAGAACAACACCGTTAACTATAATGGGCCACTAACTGCCTATTTAAATGACGGTCAAAAGCTCCTGCACGCTAGTCAAATTGACGCGTGGAGTAATCTCGTTGAACAGATGCCAGTTGCTGGCTTGTTAAAACAGCTTGTGTTACACGCGGCATTTAAACAAGAAAATAACCAGATAACGCTTGAAATTGACAATAGTCAGGCGCATCTATTAAATGAAAACAATAAAGCGCAACTTGTCTCAGCGTTACACCAATGCGTAGGCAACAGTGTAAATGTCGACATTGTGTTAGGCACGCCAGACAAAACACCTTTTGGTTTGCAGCAAGAAATTCAAGGGATGCGCCACGCGCATGCACACACGGTTATAAAGACCGATGAAACAATACAGTCGTTACTATCTACATTCGACGCTTCAGTCATCACCGATACGGTAAAGGCAAGATAGTAGCAGTTTATTAAGCACCCAAACTAAGCGAGAAAGAATATGTTTAAAGGTGGAATGGGCAATATGATGAAGCAGGCGCAGCAAATGCAAGAGCGCATGCAAAAAGCACAAGATGAATTAGCTAAACTAGAAGTAACTGGTGAGGCGGGTGCGGGTATGGTTAAAGTTACCATGACGTGCAACCATAATGTTCGTCGTGTCGAAATTGATGAGTCGTTGATGGACGATGATAAAGACATGGTTGAAGATTTGGTTGCTGCTGCGTTTAACGATGCCGTTCGCCGAGTGCAAGAGACCAGTAAAGAAAAAATGAGCGGCGTAACGGGCGGAATGCCGTTACCTCCAGGCTTCAAAATGCCGTTCTAGTTTTTGCTTCGCCGCTTTCCATTATAAACCGTGGGAAGGGGGGCAAAGCAGAGGTACTTTAAAAAAGACGCTAGTGCAAACTAGCGTCTTTTTTATTACAAGCGCTTCGTTTACTAAAATACGTTACAACAGCGTTGTCAGTAAGCTTTCAATATGGCGAAATAAACATGCATTTCAACAAATTTATGCGATAACAATGGTTATAAATAAACGGTTTAACGCCTAAATCAGTATCAACTAATAATGCGCCGCTACGCTGTGTTTTTCTTACCTTCTTAGCCAGCATAACGTATTATCAAACCGCTATTTTTGCCTTATATTTTCATTGGAAGGATTACACCGTGCTACGGAAAGGCCTAGTAAGCTCGACACTTATTTTACTCTCCATTGCAATGATTGCATTCATATTCAGTATTTTCGAACTGTTCAGTATGAAGACTGTAACGGTAGACCCCAAGCTTAGGGAGATTTCAGGGATTGAGTTTGATAAGTATAAGCGAATGTGGGCAATAAATGACGGGGGAGATGGACCGAAGCTATACATGCTTAATAAAGACGGCTCGATAGCTCGAGAAGTTACCGTAACTAACGCAAAAAATGTTGACTGGGAAGACATGACACAAAACCGGTTTGGTCATTTCTTCCTTGGTGATTTTGGTAATAACGATAATGACCGACGATGGTTGACAATTTATAAAATTGAAAACCCCATAGATATAAAGACCGATACCACGGAGGCTGAAATCATAAAGTTTACTTACCCCAAAATGGGCGAGGGTGAGATTAAACCAGAAGATAAAAATTATGATTTAGAGGCATTTGTTGAATTTAATCGTCACCTTTATCTTTTTACGAAAAACAGAACAAAGCCCTTCGACGGTATTACCAAGCTGTATCGCGTGGGCGATCATGCCGCTAATTTCGATGCGGAACTTATCGGTGAATTTAAAACCTGTACTACGCTTGAAAAATTATGTTGGATAACGTCTGCAGCAATGAGCCCAGATAGAACTAAGCTGGTGTTGCTAGATTCAACCAGTGTGTGGCTGTTTGAAAATTTTGAAGACGATAATTTTTTTAGTGGTGATATATCACGTATCGATTTAGGCGTAGTGACACAGAAAGAAGCGGTAACGTTTTACGATGACAATACCCTTGTTTTTACTGATGAAGAATTCCAAGGCTTGGTTGGTGGGAATATTTATGAAGTTAAACTCGACCAGGTGAAGCGTAACGTGATTAAATACCGCCAAGAAGATGATAGCAATGAACAATGAAGTAGTCTCATTATGAAGTTTAGCCCCTTACTTGCAGAGCTAATTGAAGCACTAACTTGCCTGCCTGGTGTTGGCAAAAAAAGTGCACAGCGTATGGCCTTTCATTTATTAGAGCGAAACCGTAAAGGTGCGCTGGATTTAAGCAATGTACTGCACAATGCCATGGACCATATTCATCATTGTAAGCGCTGCAGAACGTTTACTGAGGATGAGCTGTGCGATATCTGTCGCCACCCTGAGCGCGAGGCGAGTGGGCTGCTCTGCATAGTTGAGAGCCCTCAGGACGTATTGGCCATTGAACAGACGCTCAGTTACAAAGGGCAGTACTTTGTGTTGATGGGAAGGCTATCTCCTATTGACGGGGTGGGGCCTGAAGAGATAGGGCTTAGCGAGCTTGAAAAGCGGCTAGAAGCAGGGAACATTTCAGAAGTAATTTTAGCGACCAATCCTACCGTGGAAGGCGAAGCCACTGCGCATTATATTGGCCAAATATGTGCTTCACATGATGTCGAGGCATCAAGAATTGCGCATGGTGTGCCGGTTGGAGGAGAGCTTGAGTATATTGATGGGAATACGCTTACTCATGCGTTTTCAGGACGAAGAAAACTATAACGCGGTGTGTATTCGCTGCAAACCGCCTTTTTGAGCTAGAATTCCGCATAAATTTTATGGGTAAAGGTTGAAAAGTGAGTCAGCCGTCCTTACTTGTTTGGATGAAGTGTGATCCATTCAACGAGGAGATATTGGATTATGGCTGAAGCAGCCCATAAAGAAACCCACGGTTTTCAAACAGAAGTAAAACAGCTTCTGCATCTAATGATTCATTCTTTGTACTCAAACAAAGAGATCTTCTTACGCGAGTTAGTTTCTAACGCAGCCGACGCAGCAGACAAGTTGCGTTTTAAGGCGTTAGAAAATGACAGCTTATATGAGAACGATGGCGACCTTAACGTTAAACTTAGTGTTGATAGCGAAGCGAATACTGTGACCATTACTGATAATGGCATTGGTATGAACCGCGATGACGTTATTGCAAACTTAGGTACCATCGCAAAATCAGGCACCAAAGATTTTTTCAGCAAGCTTTCGGGTGACAACGCGAAAGACTCTCAGCTTATTGGTCAGTTCGGCGTAGGCTTTTACTCTGCGTTTATCGTCGCAAGTAAAGTCGTTGTGCGTACACGTGCTGCTGGTGCAGACACATCAGAAGGTGTTGAGTGGACGTCAGAGGGTGAAGGTGAGTTTACGATTGCTGAAATCAACAAGCCTAGCCGTGGTACCGAAATTACATTATACCTTCGTGAAGACGAAAAAGAGTTTGCGGATGCGTGGCGTCTTCGCTCAATCGTAAGTAAATACTCTGACCATATCAGCATTCCAGTGCAAATGTGGAAAGACGAAGTACCTGAAAGCGAAGGGCCTGATGGCGAAAAAACACCTGCACAGCCAGGTGAGTGGGAAGTGGTCAACAAGGCAACCGCCCTATGGACTCGTGAAAAATCAGACGTTTCTGATGAAGAGTATCAAGAATTCTACAAGCATATTTCTCACGATTTTGCCGATCCCCTTTCATGGGCGCACAACAAAGTAGAAGGTAAAACAGAGTATACCAGCTTGTTGTATATCCCTTCTAAAGCACCATTTGATATGTGGAATCGCGAACAAAGCCACGGCTTAAAGCTGTATGTTCAGCGTGTATTTATTATGGACGACGCTGAGCAGTTCATGCCAACGTATTTGCGTTTCGTTAAAGGGTTGCTAGACAGTAACGACCTACCACTGAACGTATCACGTGAAATTCTTCAAGATAACAAAGTAACGCAAGCACTGCGTCAAGGTTGTACTAAGCGTGTGCTTCAGATGCTTGAAAAAATGGCGAAGAACGATGCCGATAAGTACCAGTCTTTCTGGAATGAATTTGGTAACGTATTGAAAGAAGGCCCGGCTGAAGACTTTAGTAATAAAGAGAAGATTGCTGGATTGCTTCGCTTTACATCAACAGGCACAGAGTCTGATGCGCAAACGGTATCGCTAGCCGATTACATTGAGCGCATGAAAGAAGGCCAAGAAAAAATATATTATGTTACTGCTGATAGCCTTCAAGCAGCGAAGTCTAGCCCACACCTTGAGATCTTCCGTAAGAAAGGGATTGAAGTATTGCTAATGGGCGAGCGTATTGACGAATGGTTAATGTCTCACCTTACTGAATTCAACGAGAAGCAGTTCGAGTCTATTGCAAAAGCAAACTTGGATTTAGGCGACTTAGAGGACGAAGAAAGCAAGAAGGCGCAGGAAGAAGCAGAAAAAGAAGTTGAAGGTATCCTTGAACGCGCAAAAACGGCGTTAGGTGATAAGGTAGTCGACGTTAAGTTTACGCATCGTTTAACGAATTCACCTGCGTGTATCGTTGCAGACGATAACGGTATGACAACGCAGATGATGAAGTTGATGCAAGCTGCTGGTCAAACGGTGCCAGACGTGAAGTATCACTTCGAGCTTAACCCAGAGCACAGCTTAGTTAAAATGCTGGCGGATGTTCAAGACGAAGGCATGTTCACACAGTGGGTTGGGGTGTTATTCGATCAAGCGGCATTGTCTGAGCAAGGCAGCTTGAAAGACCCATCAAGCTTTGTGCAAAACTTGAACGACTTACTAATGAAGTTAGCTAAATAAGCATTAGTTTCGTGAAGTAAGTGTAAGAAAAAACGGGCTTTACGCCCGTTTTTTAGTTTTAGTAGCATAAATCATATTTGAAACGTTTTTTGTGCTATATTTTAGGTACTTAATATTTAGCTATATTGCGAATATGTCACGGTAACGCTGCTTGTGGCTACAGGGCCACCGCATGGTTTATAAGTTGAGTATATATTCGCCATTAGTCTTAAGATTAACCGTACAGTAGGGCTTATACTTGTCACTATGCCGTCTAATGTGTAAAGTGCCCGAAGTAAAAAGTTCAATAATCATAAGCGGAGAACGCACTCATGCGAATTATTCTTCTCGGCGCTCCTGGCGCGGGTAAGGGCACACAAGCTCAGTTCTTAATGGGCAAATACGGAATTCCTCAGATTTCTACGGGTGATATGCTGCGTGCAGCAATCAAAGCCGGTACTGAGCTTGGTTTAACGGCTAAGCGAGTTATGGACGAAGGTAAGCTAGTTTCTGATGAACTGATTATTGGTTTAGTTAAAGAGCGCATTGCACAAGACGATTGCAAAGATGGTTTCCTGTTAGACGGGTTTCCTCGCACTATTCCTCAAGCCGATGCAATGAAAGAAGCTGGCGTTAATGTTGATCACTGCATCGAGTTTGATGTGCCTGACGATGTTATCGTAGAGCGTATGGGCGGACGCCGCGTTCACCCTGCATCAGGCCGTGTTTATCATGTTGTCTACAACCCACCAAAGGTTGAAGGTAAAGATAACGAAACGGGTGAAGACCTTATTGTTCGTGATGACGATAAAGAAGAGACGGTTCGCAAGCGTCTTGCTATTTATCATGAGCAAACCAAACCACTTGTTAATTACTACACTGCAGAAGCTGAAGCAGGCAACTGTCAGTACCATAAACTAGATGGTACTCGTCCTGTAGAAGAAGTAAGCGCAGAACTAGCAAGCACACTTGGCTAGTAAGTCTGTTTATAAGAAAAGGTCGCGTAAGCGGCCTTTTTTGTTGCTTGTAACTTCAGTGTGGATCACGTTTAATAAGTAAAAGCTAATAGAGGTGCGTGGGAAAGGTCTCTCATTGGTGCCTACAACAATAATAAAAATACGGAGTTAACATGGTATTGCCGATTACAGCGTTTTACGCGAGTCTATTGGGTATCTGCTATTTGTACTTGTCTTTTGTCGTTATAGGCGCGCGTCGTCGACACAACGTAGGTATTGGTGATGGTGGGCATGAAGACTTAAATCGCTTAGCCCGTGCTCACGGTAACTTCAGTGAATATGTTCCGATTACATTAATCATGATTGCCTGTTTTGAGGCGAATACTGGGCAGCCTTGGGCCGTGCATAGCCTAGGAACAGCGTTATTGTTCGGGCGCGTTTTGCACGCGTATGGGTTGGGAAAACATGCGGGCGTAAGCTGGCAGCGTTTTTCAGGTATGATCCTTACGTTTCTTGCCATGCTCAGTGCAGCAATCGGCAACCTAATACTTATCCATTTTGGTATGTGACTGCATTAGTAAAAGCACACTATCTATTTAATAAAAATGCCAGCATTGCTGGCATTTTCCGTTTTACATTCTTTTTCAATAACTAATGCTGAAACACTCGTTAAAAAATAACGCCCGGGACACGCAGATGCCATCGAGCGCTATGCTGTTTACATGCTTTTAGAAGCGGTAACTTAACTTAGAGTATAAGAAGCGGCCTCTGGGGTTATGAACTCCTCCAACGTAACCATATAAGTCGCTATCACCATTACCTATTGCAAACGGTGGTTCCTCATCAAGCAGGTTATTTGCACCTAATACAACACGAAGGTTTTCGCTCATGTTGTAGCCAACCTGTAAGTCGACCAATATTTGCGAATCTACCGTGCGTGATGTGTTTTCTTCAAAGTCTAAAATACCGTCGAAGTTAATATCTGGTGTATCTTCAAACTCTCCCACAAAGCTTATATTAAGGTTTGCGTCAAACGACCCTTTGTTCCACGTTGTGCCAAACAACCAACGGTGCTCTGGGTAGCCATACTCACCAGTAAAATCTAACCCATTTCTCTCAAAGTTGCTCATGTATGACCAATCAAGGTTAAAATTAAGGTTACCGAACTCTGTCATGTCCATTGCATAGTTAGCGCTAAAGTCGACACCTGACGCTTCTTGTGATGATACATTCTGATAGGTATTAAAGATTTTTTGGATTACGCCAAGTGACTGACCATCTTGGGGTGCTAATCGAACACATACGGTGCTGTTCTGGTTATTACATTCTGCGTCATACACGAGGCCAAATTGCTGTTCGTCTATTTTGTTATCTTGCGTGATGCTCCAAACATCGACACTGATCCCAATTTCTTGAGTAGGAGCATAGATAACGCCCACATTCCAAGACTCAGACTCTTCAGCATCTAGATTCGGGTTACCGCCAAATTCGATATTATAGTCTAACGATTCGCAGTCTAACCCTGTAGCGTCGCAGCGATACCGGTCAACAAAGAACACACTTTTTTGAGATGGGCCTAATCCCACTTGTGCCAACGAGGGGGCTCTGAAGCCTTGTGCCCATGAAGCACGCAGAGTAACTTCATCGCTTGGCGCCCAGCGAAGGGCAACTTTCGGATTAGTGGTACTGCCAAAATCGCTAAAATGATCGTAACGACCAGCAACCTGAAGTTCAAGCTCGTCAGCTAACGGTATAGATAGCTCTAAATAAGCGGCATACTGGTCGCGCTCGGCTTGCGCAGAAACCGACTCGGTACCAAATATCAAGCCGCGTTGAAACTGAATGTCTGGCACATCAGAGACTTGCTCTTCTCGGTACTCGACACCGGCTGCCATCATAACTACGTCGTCACCGAAGGCAAAGGCTTCGCCAGAAATATGCGCGTCTACACTTGTCATTCGTGATTCACCACGACGAACAAGGCTGGTTGTAATTTCATCAATAACACTTTGCGGGTTGGTTACACCCCCAAAAGGGTTGTAGTTACCTAAATCAATTTGTTCTTGTAGCCAGTCAACACGAACCCAGCCTTGCGATTGGTCGCCACTTTGCTCTGACTTACTACGTCCTTTCTGTACTGATGCTTCCCAGTCATAATCGTTAAATTGACCACGAAGGCCCGCAACTAAGCGCAAGGTATCGGTTTGAATGTCCCAGCGGCGGGGGCCCGCGTCTACCGGGCGATAGCGTCCAATCTCAATATCTTGTCCAAAAGGGTTGTTGGGGTGTGTGCCAGGTACGGTAAGGCCTGCATCTTCGTCTAGTGGTGTCGCTGCACCGCCCGCCTCAGAGGTATTGTGTTGCATGGCTACTTCCATGAAGGCCGTCGTATCTGAAGATATTTTATAATCGAACTGTCCAATGAAACCCACCCGTTCTGATGCGGGTATGGTTAAACCAAACGGGCCGTAATCGAATAAACAGCTGCCAGACGCCGTTGCATTTTCAGGCGGGCAGTCTGGGTCGATAGTTTTTACGCCATCTACATAAAAATAACCGGGGTAGCCTCGAGATGAGCGAAAATCCATACCGCCATAAGGTGACTGATTGGCTGTTCCAAAACGTCCCATCTCATCTGCACCTAACTGACTATTGTTGAAGTAATCAATAATGACAGTGGCGCTACTTTTATCGCTTTGTGAGCCCCATAAAATGTTGGCAGTGGTTTCGTCGTAACTTGGCCCCGTTGTTCCCCCATAGCCCACGTTCACTTCAAGGCCGTCGTAGTCTTTTTTCAATACGATATTGACCACGCCAGCGACAGCATCTGAGCCATAAATAGCCGACGCGCCATCTTTAAGTATATCGATTCTTTCAATGGCAGAGACTGGAATGGCGTTTATATCAACAAATGAGTTGGTGATGCTCTCGGCAAATGCGCTGATAGCGACACGTCGACCATTGATAAGTACTAACGTGGCATCAGGGCCCATTCCTCTTAGCGAGACCGCGGCGGCACCGTTTGCTGTTGAATCTTGGCTATTGTTACGGGTTGAAAATGTTCCTGCGCCAGTGGCGGGCATTCTTTCGAGCAGTTGTTGTAGATTTTCGTATCCCATTCCTTCAATCATTGTCGCGTCGATTGATTGAATCGGTGAGGGGCCTTCCATATCCGTTCGCTTGATCCGCGAGCCCGTTACTGCAATACGCTCAACGCTTTTAGCGCCGTCCTCTGCTTGTTGTGCGAATACTGGGGTGACTACTGATAATCCTGTGAGCGCGATACCGACAGCTATCGCGCTACGCTTAACGCCATGTTTCATTATAATTTCCTTATTTTCCATTTTACGTGTTGTGTAGTAATGGCAACATGTACAAGCAACCTCATGTCGCCAGTAGCTGTAATAGCATCACTTAGACTAACGTTGCAATAGGAAAGAAAAAATAACGAACCATCAATTAGTTACAAATTATGTAAAACAGTGTTGACGATATTTTACGGTTGTATGTATATGCGCCCATCATGTTAAAAATGGGCACGTAAAAGAGGGTAAAATACACTAATCGAGCGAAACAAGAAGACGAGAAGTGCGAGGCAAATAATAATTGTCGGTATCCAATGAAAAGGCAACCGATGTGGCTTTTCCTTGTACTTCAGAGACAGGGATAAAGCCGTAATAGCGAGAATCAACACTGTTATTTCTATTGTCACCCATTACCAATATGTGCTCAGAAGGTACAGTGACGGCGTCGAAATGACGAGCTGGTGTGTCTACAGGAAGCAGTTTGATGTTTCGCTCTTCACCTAGCACCCGTTCAGCTGCGATAAATGAATCAGAATGTTCTAGTGTGGCGGTTGCACCGTTAATGGTAAGGGCGTTGTTGTGCAAGCTCACCACATCGCCCTCAATACCCACAACGCGCTTTACTAAGCGCTTATCGGCAGCACTGCTGTTGATAATAACGATATCACCTCGTGCTATTTCTGCTGTCTTTTTTAGTTCAACATTCGTGAAGGGGACGAAGATAGAGTAGGCCGATTTATCTACCACAATGCGATCACCTATTTGAATAGTGGGCTCCATCGAGCCCGAGGGAACATGATACCAATCTGCTACGCTGCTTCGAAACGAAAAGAGTAAAACAATAAACAGGAAAAATGGTGCGTTATTTCTTAGAAATGTACGTGCGGAATGTTTCATGGTTTCAGCCCTAATGTGACGTAGTGTTACTTAATTATCGCTAAGTAAAAAGTGTGTAATACACGTAAGAGCGCCATTACCAAGTAAACGTTCCAATGCAAAATGTAACATTAAATGAATGATACAAAAAAGCCCGCTCAAGGCGGGCTTTATTCGTATAACGCGATTTTACTTGTGACGTTCGCGCAGCACAGTAAGCGCGTCGTTAAGCGACATATCACTTGCTTGTAACAACACAGTAAGATGATACAACAAATCCGCTGCTTCGTTTTTAAGCTCTTCTTTATCGTGTACGGTGGCAGCAAGTGCTGTTTCCACCCCTTCTTCACCGACTTTCTGTGCAATACGCTTAATACCTTTATTGTAAAGACTTGCGGTATAGCTGCTTTTTGGGTCGGCGCTTTTACGGCTTGCCAATACTCGCTCTAAGTCTGCAAGGAACGTAAAGGCCGGCGTGCTGCCATCAAACCAACAACTTTCAACACCCGTGTGGCAAGTCGGGCCGTTCGGGTTAGCTAGCACTAATAGTGAATCTTGGTCGCAGTCGCACGCTACGCTAACTAAATCCAGCGTGTTACCCGATGTTTCACCTTTAGTCCAAAGGCGCTGCTTTGAACGGCTAAAAAACGTAACACTGCCAGAGTCTAACGTTTTCGCTAATGCATCTTGGTTCATGTAACCTTGCATTAGTACTTTGCCTGACAACGCATCTTGCACAATGGCGGGTATCAGGTTGTCCATTTTTTCCCAGGCTAACTGGCTGCTGTTTTCATTCGTAATGATCACGGTTTTACTCCTTCTGCTTGCGCCGTTAAGCCGTGACGCTTACGCATGGCTACGCCATTGCTGCTTAATTCTGCTTTAAGGTCATCAATATTGATGATGCCTTTATGAAACACCGATGCCGCCAATGCGCCATCGACATCTGCTTGTTGAAACACATCGGTAAAGTGGCTAATTTCACCTGCACCGCCAGATGCAATAAGTGGCACTTCGCAGACATCACGAACCGCTTTTAACTGCTTGACGTCGTATCCCTTGCGCACACCATCTTGGTTCATGCAGTTCAGTACAATTTCACCGGCCCCACGAGACTGAACTTCTTTAATCCAGTCTAGGGTTTGCCATTTGCTTTTCTGCGTTCGGCTTTCATCGCCAGTAAACTTATACACTTCGTATTGATTTGTGGCTTCGTTATAGAAACTGTCAATACCAATTACTACACACTGTTGACCGTATACATCATGAAGTTGATTAATAAGGTCTGGGTTATTGAGGGCAGGGGAGTTAATCGATATTTTATCAGCGCCCATCTCCAGAATGCGACCTGCATCTTCGATACTCTTTATACCGCCAGCGACACAAAAAGGGATATCGATGACTTGAGCAATGCGACTTACCCAGCTTTTATCAACTACGCGAGCGTCCGAGCTTGCAGTAATATCATAAAACACCAGTTCGTCGGCGCCGGCTTTAGCGTATTGTTCCGCAAGGGGAACAATGTCACCAATAATTTCATGGTTTCTAAACTGAACGCCTTTTACTACTTTACCGTCTCGAACGTCTAAGCAAGGAATTATGCGTTTTGCCAGCATGCAATAGCCTCCTTCACCGTAAACTTACCTTCAAGCAAAGCACGACCTAAAATAACGCCACCGACGTTGGTTGGTTTAAGCGCTTCAATGTCAGCAATGCTACCGATGCCGCCAGAAGCTTGCCAAACGATATTGGGGAAGCGTGCCGCCATCTCTTCATATAACTCTTTGTTTGCACCCTGTAGCGTACCGTCGCGACTGATATCAGTACACAGTACGTGCTTAGCACCTACACTGGCAAAATCGTCTAGCAAGCCTTCAAGGGCAACACCAGAGTTTTCTTGCCAACCATGAGTAGCAATGAGCTTTTCACCCCTTTCGCTGATGTTAATATCAAGCGCCAGCACAATGCGTTCAGGGCCGTACTTTTCTACCCATGACTTAACTAATTCAGGTTGCTTAACCGCTAGTGAGCCAATTACTACGCGGCTAACGCCCGTTTCAATGAGTTGTGCCACTTCTTCTTCGCTACGAATCCCGCCCCCCGCTTGAAACTTCATGCGCTGGGTATCTACCATTGCTTTTATCAGTTCAAGCTGACGTTTGCTGGTGTCTTTTGCGCCGGTAAGATCAACAATATGAAGCCATGTCGCGCCTTGGTCAGCATAATCGTGAACCACCTCTACGGGGTCTAGTTCGTACTGGGTTTTTTGTTCGTAGTCGCCCTGATAAAGGCGCACTACGTGTCCGTCAATAAGATCAATCGCTGGAATAATCATTATAGGTTCACAAAGTTAGTCAGTAGTTGTGCTCCGGCTTCGCCAGAACGCTCAGGGTGAAATTGCACCCCATAAAAGTTGTCTTTATTAATAGCCGCTGAAAACGTATTGCCATAGGTGCAACTTGCAAGGGTATGCGTATATTCAGGTACCGCAAAACTGTGTACAAAATAGAAATACGTCTCTTGCGGAATACCGCTAAACAAGCTTTCGTTTTTATGGGTAACCGTGTTCCACCCCATATGAGGCAAACGGACACCGTTTGCTTCCATACGTGCAACATGGCCAGGCATTAACGACAAACACGGGATATTACCGGTACCTTTAAAGCCACCTTCAGCACTGGTGTTTACCATAAGCTGCATGCCTAAACATACGCCTAAAACCGGCTGAGTGAGTGACTGAAGCGTTTCAACTAATGCTTTTTGTTTAATACTTTGCATTGCTGCTGCTGCGGTGCCTACGCCGGGTAAAAACACTTTGTCTGCATTTTTTATGACATTCACATCATCAGACACATCCACTTCAACACCTAAGCGTTCAAGTGCAAATCTGACTGATGAAATATTTGCGCAGCCCGTGTTTACAATGACTATTTTCTGTCGTTGGCGAGTGTTTACCACTGACATTACAGTGCTCCTTTACTGCTTGGCAGTGCATCACCTTGACGCGTAATAGCCTGACGAAGGGCGCGGCCAAATACTTTAAATAAGCTTTCTACTTGGTGGTGGGCGTTGCCTTCGCTGGTAGAAAGGTGAAGTGATAACCCCATGCTTTGCGCCAGTGAATAAAAGAAGTGCGGTACCATTTCGGTAGCCATTTCACCCACTTGGTCGCGGCTGAATTCAGCCTCGAACTTCAGGTGAGGGCGATTGGAAATATCCATTATGCATTCAGCGCGACACTCGTCCATAGGAAGTGCAAACCCAAACCGGCCAATGCCGCGTTTGTCGCCTAACGCTTTTTTAAGCGCTTCACCGAGTGCAAGCGCGGTGTCTTCGACACTGTGATGATCATCAATGTGCAGGTCGCCATCAACCGATACATTCAATTCAAAACCACCGTGTGTCGCAATCTGGTCAAGCATGTGGTCAAAAAAGCCCAGCCCAGTATGAATGGTAGACTTTGCTTGAGAGTCTAAGTCGACACGAACCTTGATATCGGTTTCAGAGGTGGTACGAACGACCTCTGCAATACGTGACGATGCCAGCAACGCTTTTTGAATGTCATCCCAGTTAAGGCTTTCACGGTTGTACTGAAAGCTACGGATGCCCATGTTTTCAGCAAGCTGTACGTCGGTGATGCGATCGCCAATAACAAACGAGCGCGTGAAGTCGACTTTCCCTTGCTGAAGGTAATCTTTTACCAAACCTAATTTGGGTTTACGGCATGTGCAGTCGTCTTCATTGAAGTGTGGACAAATCAGCACATCATCAAACGTTACCCCTTGGCTTTCGAAAATGGCCATCATGGCATTATGTGGTTTATCGAAGTCTTCCTGAGGGAAGCTATCGGTGCCTAGTCCGTCCTGATTGGTGACCATAACGAACTTATAACCCGCTGCTTTTAGCTTAAGCAGTACGGGAATGACGTTAGGTTCAAAAACGAGTTTTTCTAATCGGTCTAATTGCTTATCAACCGGTGGCTCTTCTACAAGTGTTCCGTCGCGGTCTATAAATAAAATGGCTTGCTGACTCATGCCGCGTCCTCATTATTTTTAAATTCGTTAATTAACTGCATCAAGCGCTGATTCTGTTCTTCTGTACCAATGCTTACCCGTAAACAGTTTTGTAAATTTAGTTGTTTTGATTGGTCCCGTATCAGCATGCCTCGGCTTACTAAAAACTGCATTAATGCAGGGGCTTTTTCATAGCGAAATAAAATGAAATTCGCTTTTGTATCACCCACTAGTTCAATACCTTCAATACCTTGAAGGGCCGTTGCCAATGACGCTTTCTCACGATTAATGGTGGCCACTTGAAGTTCAAGTAGCGACAATGCTTCTGGAGTTAACGCTTTTGCGGCTATCTGGGCCACAGGCTCTGGAATCGGGTAAGGCGCAATCACTTTAAGTAGCGCTTGAATAACGGGCGCTTGTGCAAGGGTAAAACCACAGCGAAGGCCTGCCAATGCAAAAGCCTTAGATAGCGTGCGAAGCACGACCAAATTCGGATAATTGCTTATTTCGTTTGCCCAAGTACTGTCGGCGTCGAACTCAATATAGGCTTCATCCACCACTACGAGCGCTTTATCTGCAAAGTGCGTTAACACCGTTTTGATGTCTTCTCGGGCTACCGGCGTGCCGGTTGGGTTATTTGGCGCACAAATAAAGATTACATTCACGTCGTCTTCAGCGCATACCGCATTAACGTTTAGGCTGAAATCTGCATTTAGCGGCACTTTTTTTACGCCCACATCGCAGGTTTCAGCACTTATGGCGTACATACCATAGGTGGGCGGGCAAATAAGAATGTTGTCTTTGCCAGGCGTACAAAAGGTACGAATCAACAATTCAATACCTTCATCTGCGCCGCGCGTGACGATAAGTTCAGACGTGTCACGACCAGCATAGTTAGCGTAACCTTGAACAACACCGCTAGGCTGGCATGACGGATAGCGGTTAAAATTACTGCTATCTACGCTGTATTCGTTCGCATAGGGCGACTCGTTGGCGTTAAGCCAGTCTTGGCCGCCAGAAAATAAACGGCGTGCTGATTCGTACGGCTTCAAAGGCACTAAATTAGCATTCAGTAAGCTATCAATAAGCGACGACATTAGGCATCTCCTTGCTTAAGCTTATTCATTCGCAGCGCTACGGCTTGTTCATGAGCATCTAATCCTTCGGCGCTGGCCAGTGCCATTATGGCAGGGCCCAAATTACGCATACCATCGGCAGACAGCTCTTGAATCGTGTAGCGGCGCATAAAGTCTAACAAGCCTAAGCTAGAATAATTCTTCGCATATCCGTAGGTAGGCAACACGTGGTTAGTGCCAGACGCATAATCGCCTGCCGACTCGGGAGACCACGGGCCTAAGAAAATAGAACCCGCGTGCTTAATTTTTGGCAAGTAGCTGCGTGCGTCTTCTATTTGCACTATTAAGTGCTCAGCGGCGTAAGCGTTGCTCGCTTCAATGGCTTGTTCTATCGAATCGGCCAGAATGTAGCGCGCATTTTCCATTGCAGGGCGTGCAATTTCAGCACGAGATAACGTCGCTAATTGACGCTCTACCGCGGCTTTCGTCGCTTCGATAAGACTCTCGCTGTTCGATACCAAAATAGCCTGCGAGTCAGGGCCGTGCTCAGCTTGCGATAATAAATCGGCAGCAACGAACTCTGGATCGGCATATTCATCTGCAAGCACCAAGACTTCTGATGGACCTGCTGGCATATCGATTGCCGCACCATCAGCTCGCTGACTTACCTGCTGCTTGGCTTCGGTGACAAAACTATTACCTGGGCCAAATATCTTATCTACGCGAGGAATGCTCTCAGTACCAAGCGCCATTGCCGCAATAGCCTGCGCGCCGCCGCAAAGATAAATGGCATCGATACCGCACTTACGCGCGGCATAGGCAATTTCTGGTGCTATCAATTTCTCTTTGTTGGGCGGGGTGCAGAGAAGCTTGTTCTCACAACCCGCAACAAGTGCTGGCACGCCAAGCATTAATACCGTTGAAGGCAAAGGTGCACTACCGCCAGGAATATATAAGCCAACGGCGTCAAGCGCTGTAAAACGCAGTTCGCAGTTAACACCAGGCGTTGTGGCTAACGCAATATCGCTCGGTGTTTGCGCCTCGTGAAACGTTTTAATGTTGTCAAAAGCAATGTCTATCGCCTTTGCGACAGTAGGGGTAACCTTTGCCGCTAATGCGTCAATGTTGTCTTGCGATAACACAAGCGACTGCAAATCGGGGCAGTCAAATTGGCGAGTATAGTCCAATACAGCGGCATCGCCCTTCGCTTCTACGCCAGCAATAATATCGCCCACGATTTGCTTCAACTGCGTGCTATTGGCCATAGCGGGGCGTGCTAGCGCCTGTTTTTTCTCATCACTGGAAAGAGACGACCAAGTAATCATAATAGTTTGCCTTTAGCCCATCATTTTTTCGATTGGCATTACAAGAATAGAAGTACAACCAAGCGCTTTTAGCTTTTCCATGGTTTCCCAGAACAATGTTTCTGTCGATACCACATGCATAGCAACCAACTCATCATTTCCGGCAAGAGGAAGTACGGTTGGTATTTCTGCGCCAGGAAGTAAGCTTTTTACTTGCTCTAGGTATGCTTTGGGTGCGTGAAGCATGATGTACTTGCTTTCTTTTGCCAACAATACGCCGTCTACGCGCGGCAATAAGCGATTAATAAGTGCTTGCTTGTCGTCACTCATGGCGCCATTTGCACGCTGAATAAGCACGGCCTTTGAACGGAATATTTCGTCTTTCTCTACCAAGCCATTCGCTTCTAGCGTTGCGCCGGTAGACACCAAGTCGCAGATAGCGTCAGCAACGCCTGCACGCGGTGCTACTTCAACCGAGCCTGTAAGCATTACTGCTTTTGCATTAACGCCGTTTTCGCTGAAATAGCGCTCAAGTAAGTACGGGTATGTTGTTGCTACTTCTTTACCATTTAATGACTGAATACCGTCGTATTGCATTTCATTTGGCACCGCTATTGATAGTCGGCAGCCACCGTAATCTAAACGGCGAAGCGTTTTATACTCGAAAGGTTTGCCTGCCGCTTTACGCTCTAGAGACTTCTCTTCTAATTCATTTTCACCGATGAAACCAAGGTCAACAACACCATCCATAACAAGGCCTGGAATATCGTCATCGCGCACGCGCAGTAAGTCGATAGGTTCGTTGGTTGAATGCGCAATCAGTAGTCGATCACGAATGTTCAGCTTTATGCCAATCGCCTTCAAAAGAGCGATGCTATCATCGCTCAAACGGCCTGATTTCTGTATGGCAATTCGAAGTCTTTTACTGTTACTCATTGAAACGTTCCTTACTCATTGTGTTTAGCTTTTGATTGCGCTAAAACGAAAAACCCCCGGAAGTTTCCTTCCGAGGGTCGAGAATTTTTCTATCTGCGCCACTGGAAGGAATCATAGACCTTCCAGCACCAAACCTGAAAGGTTATGCTTTGTGGTGATGGTGATGTTTTGCCGCGCAGTTTTTCATTTTACTCTATATAGTCTTATTTTCGAACGAGCGAAACATTAGCGTTTTGCCTGTAAATTTGCAAGGTAAAAGTGAACTCTTTTGCTACTTTACGTCTAAATTATTATATATAAGGTAAAACTTTTTGATATGACGCAATTCTGATCTTTTTTATGTCGTTACACTGCATCAGCATGTGTTAAACCGGAGCAAACACAACAATGAGCAATGACTTAATCTTTCCTATATTGCCACGCAACACAAAGGTGCCCGTGGTTGAAGAGGGAAACGTAAAAAAGGTGGCCAGAACGAAAAAGACGGAGAGCCTGAACCAAGATGAAAAAGAGCAGCATGAGAATATCCGCAATATAGATATGGTTGAGCAACTGTCAAAGCATCAGCAAGAGAACAACGGGAAAGACAATGATGAGCAAGATGAGGATGGACTTAAGCACATTGATATTGATGTGTGAATAGCACGCTGCTTTTTCTTTGTTCGGAAAGGATAAATAACCTTCGGGTGTTCGACGAGCATCGACCTCCTGAAGGTCATCATGTTAATACGCGTCAACGCATTAATTAAGCTGCTTATCTACCCAGAATTTTGTGCCTTTCACCGTTGCTTGCAGCGCCAAGCCGCTCTCTGTCATTGTGTAAACGGTAACATTGCCCAAGTAGCCTTCGCCCTCGGCTGAAGCCCCCTTATTACCTGCTTTAGCAGCGGCGTCGGCGTTACCCCCAACGGTCCAGCCGTTTTCGATAAAATATTTCATCGAGTCTGTCGAATGAAATACCATAACAATACGGTAGTCTTTTGCGCCTAGCCCAAGTCCAACGCCACCTTCTGCCATATTCATATAGGTTTTAGCGCCAGTAATATTGTTATTAACCACACCGTAGCCCGTTCCAGCTGCGAAAAAAATGACATTGATATTAGCGTTGGTAAACACCGCATACCCTGCCGCATCGTTTATTTGTGCGCGAGTGTCAGGTTTTTCTGTGTACAGTCGCGCTAATGCGTCTTGTTGCATATCAATAATCGCCTGTCGCTTTTCGGTAACAGTACCGCTGCCCATTGAGGCACAACCCACCATTGATATTGCAGTAAGTAAAAAGATTAGATTTTTGCTTAACGTTCTGAAATACATAGTTTTCTCCATAAAAGTGTGTGATAGCTGCTAACATTTTGCTAGGGGCAGCTCTGCTTAATAACAGGTAGCGCTTGGTATTGTGTAATAATAGTACGAGATTTATTACGTTTGTTGGTAAGTTTGCAAGTATCGTGCGCAACACGCACTTTGTTGGTAAGGCGAGTATCGCTTTTACTCGCTTTTGACAAGTTGCTCGGTGACAAAACCCTCATTTTCAAGCAATGAAAACCGTTTATCATCGCCTGAAAATCAAACTGCCGACTACGCTAGCGTAGACTGCGAAGGATTGATCACAGCTATGCCGGTTTCAAATGTATTAATATCAGAGAGGGTATAAGCCGTTTAGTATGCAAAAGGTAGTGAGTAATCGTTGGCTCTTAACTGGTGTAGCGTGTCGCTGTTTCCAAAAGCTCTGTAAACAGAAGCACCATGAATAACGTCGCCAAGTAGGAGTATGATTAGACCAGTAACGGCAAAGATAAAAAATAGTGGCGATGTAATACAAACACTACGTGTGCAGTAAACGCCAATATTTCGCGATGCTCGCGATGTAAAACAACACCATGAACGAGTGGTGTTGTAACGTTAACCGCCAAATACGAGTATCATGTCATAATGAAAAACATTCATCATACAGCGCTCAATCAAAAGTAAAGTATTGGGGTTAATGCCAATCTATTTCCATTTCGAGTGCGTCAGGTGCATCGTGCTGACCAACCATTTCTTCATAGGGTGTGCTTTGGCGTAGCCAAACATGCTCGAAAGAAGAGGCGCTAAAATGCGCTTTAATCTCATTTAAGCAATGAAAGGTTTTAGGCTGCGACTGTGAATCTCGAACGAGTGTACGCGTGGCGCCAACACCTGTTGACGCTAAGTAGCTTCCGCCCTCAATTGATTCAATATATAAGTTCATTGTCTCGCTCCTGTGGTTACTTTATTTATAGTCGTCGCGGCGAACAACGATCATTAATTGTTTGTTAATGTTCGTGCTTCGCTCACGATTTCCACCATTGTCTTTGGCAAACTATTAACCCAGCGTTTATAAGCGATTGTTTTAAAAGGTCTCTGTCACTTTCGTTAAGAAAATGACCTATTTCAACAGTGTGCTCATCGTCGTAAAGAATTGTTTTAGGAAGTAACCAGCTATCAGGCTCATTGGTAAAATCAACATAAGTGCTTGCTCTAAGAAGCGTTCGTGCATGTTGGGTTGATGAGGTGATGATGACGGTGGTCGTATTTATCTCAACGGTTTCCCATTGATAGGTAAGTGACGATACGTAATGCATCAACAGTGCTAATAGCAGCACCTCAACCCCAGCAAAGGGTAAAATCAGCCAGGCACCCACAAGCGCCCATGCGATGGCAATGGTGCTAATGAAAAGGGCAAATGCCGCGATAAGCCATTTTGTTTCATACCACGATGCAGAACGGTTAGGCATTAACCTTATCACCGCGGTATTATTATCTTGTGTGACTTGAAGCATAGTTGCGCGTTACGTGAAATAATAAGTAAGTGTACGTATAGATAGCGCATATTGGGTTAATTTTTATTCAACGCGCCCCAATTGTTCGCTTTATACATGACACAAATGAGAGTCAACATAGTGCTAACCATGGCTCGCATCATCGTATTTAAAAGGGAACCAGTTTGTCGTCGTTTTTTTCTTTATTAAAGCAATCACCGGTGTTGGCTTTACTCGCCGTGCTTTGGGTTATCACGGTGTTGTTGCAAAGTGATAGTGCTTCGCTAATCACACAGTTTGGTGGTTTTACCCTGTTAGGCATAGTTGGAGCCATTTTCGCCAATGCGACGGGGGCAGGGGGGGGCGTCATTTTTGTTCCCTTTTTCAACTACCTTGGGTTTGCGCCTGAAAACATTGTGGCAACCAGTTTTGCTATTCAGTGCTGTGGTATGACCGCCGGCGCATTCACCTGGTGGCGCTATAGAAAAACACAGGTTGCCTATCAAAAACAGTGGGGGCCATTAACTTCAGGGTTACTGTTATGCATTCCTTCTTCGCTGGTGGGCATAGGGCTTGCGCAATATGGGCCAAACTACGTTGAAGCGCTATCTACGTTGCAATCTGGGCTACCCGCACTGCATTTCGGTTTCGGGGTGTTTTCCGTGTTTCTTGCTCTGGCAATATTTATATCTATCGCATTTTTAAAACGTACCGCTTTTAATGAAAGCTTTAGTCAGGCAGACATAATTATGCTGCCTTTAATCTCGTTTTTTGGTGGCTTCATTACTGCGTTTTTATCAGTGGGCGTGGGTGAGCTGGTTGCAGTTTATTTAATCATGAGAGGCTTCAATGTGACCATGGCCATAGCACTTGCAGTAATATTGTCGGCAGTGTCTGTATGGGGCGCTGTTGTTTATCATGTAACTATCAGCGAAGCGATTGTGTGGTCCATTGTGTTGTTTGCTGGGGCAGGAGCTATCGTTGGTGGTATTGTTGCAAAACGTGTTGTTTTGGCGTTCTCCGTGCCAACGTTAAAGCTGTTTTTCGGGACATGGGTGCTAGTATTAGGTTTATCAGGTTTACCTTTATTCTAACCGCCACCCCAGTATATTAAGATGAAACGCATGGCATTTAATGTAACCCCCACAAACCATTTCAACGTAATACAGCCGGCGTGGTCTAGCCATGCGGTAATTTACCAAGTTAATACAAGACAATTTTCAGTGTCGGGTTCGTTTGAGGGGGTCAGGGAAAAACTACAGCATATTGTTGACCTTGGTGCAGACATTATCTGGTTAATGCCCATTCATCCGATTGGTTCAAAAAACAGAAAAGGGCACCTTGGAAGCCCCTATGCCGTAAAGGACTATTTTGGCATAAACCCTGAGTTCGGCGACGAAAATGACTTCAAAAAGCTGGTCGATGACGCCCATGCTTTAGGGTTGAAAGTCATTATCGATTGGGTGCCTAACCATAGCGCCTGGGATAATGCGCTAACGGTTGAACATCCGAATTGGTATGCCAAAGATCACAGGGGCGATTTCCGCCCGTCACCGTGGTGGGACTGGAGCGATATTATCGAGTTTGACTATTCCCAGCCAGACTTGCGTCGCTACATGATTGAGGCACTGCAATACTGGGTGAAAACCTATGATATTGATGGTTTTCGATGTGACGTAGCAGGGTATGTGCCCAATGATTTTTGGGAGCAAGCACGGGATGCACTCGACACCATCAAGCCGGTATTCATGCTGGCAGAGTGGGAAGCGCGAGACTTGCATCAAAAAGCATTTAACATGACCTATGCATGGAGCTGGAATGAAACCATGCACGCGCTTGCACATGGCAAGTGCTCACTTGACCGTCTTAGAAAATACTACTCGTGGAACGAAAGGGCATGGCCGCACAACGCTTATCGAATGACCTTTGTGAGCAATCACGACAAAAATGCATGGGATGGCACACAACGGGAGCAGTTTGGTCTTGCACTCGAGTCAGCCATTGTGTTGTCGGTGTTAGGCGAGGGGATGCCGCTAATCCATAATGGCCAAGAAGCGGGTGAAAGTAAGCGCTTGGCGTTCTTCGACCGTGACCCTATCGAATGGAAACCAGACCCTATTGGAACGTTATATAAGGCACTAATATCGCTTAAAAAACGTCATGCAGTGCTGGGTAATGGAGCGTTCGGCGCACGCATGTTGCAAGTGCCTAATAGCCATATGCAGCAGGTGTTTAGTTTTGTACGTCAAGACAGTACAACGAAAATTTTTATCGCGATTAATTTTTCTGATGAGCTTCAGGCTGTCACTTTCCTCGACCCTAACATTAATGGGTCGTACCTTGAGTGGACGGTGGATGGGTACAAAACGGTGGCACAACCGTTATCGCAAAACACGACGATTACCTTGCCTGCATGGGGATATAAGGTTTACGTTAGTGCGCAATAAGGCGTGAAATCCTGTAGAATTGTCGTGAAATTTTTGGTTTAGTGCCCATTTCCCAATAAATTTGGCATAATGCCGCCCCTAACGATTCCCGTATTTTCAGTAACTAAAGTAATTATGCCTACCATCAAAGACGTATTTTCCTCGACAGGGCTTTTAGCCGATGCGATAAAAGGCTTTGTGCCTCGAGAAGCGCAAACTGACATGGCCAAAGCCGTAAAAGAAGCGATTGATGGCACCAGCAGCTTAGTGGTTGAAGCAGGGACGGGCACAGGGAAAACGTTCGCATATTTGGCCCCAGTGTTAATGAGCAAGGGCAAAGCGATTGTCTCTACGGGCACCAAAAACCTGCAAGAGCAGCTGTTCCACCGCGATTTACCGCTAGTTAAAAAAGCCTTAAAAAGTGCGCGAAAAACAGCGTTGCTAAAGGGGCGTGCTAACTATCTCTGTCTTCATAGGCTTTCCCAGCACGGCGGTAATTCTACGCTGGTGGAAAAAGAAGTATTGGGTCAGCTGTCAGAAGTAAAACGGTGGTCAACGTCCACAAAAACCGGCGACATGGGTGAGTTAAAAACTCTTCCTGAAGACGCCAAGGTACTGCCACTAGTAACCTCGACAGTGGATAATTGTTTAGGCCGAGATTGCCCTGATTACGAAGACTGCTACTTGGTAAAAGCACGGCGTAAAGCCCTTGATGCCGACATTATCGTGGTTAACCACCATTTGTTCTTCGCCGACATGGCACTTAAGGATACAGGTTTTGGCGAGCTTATTCCTGAAGCCGACGCGATTATTTTCGATGAAGCCCACCAAATTCCTGACATCGCTAGCGATTACTTTGGTGAATCACTATCAACGCGGCAAATTCATGATTTAGCAAAAGATATTACGTTGCTGTTTAGAACTGTGCTTAAAGACGCGGCGCAACTTGATAAAGCAGCCGATAAGTGTCGAATGATCGCCTCTGACTTAAGGTTGTTGTTTCCAGACACGCCACAGCGTGGGAATTGGGCAGAGGCGTTAACGCGTGATGACGTACGCTTACAAGTGGGAAAACTGGCTGAATCGCTCGGCGTGCTGCACGAAGTGTGTAAATTGCATATTGGCCGAGACAAAGACCTTGATAACCTTTACGAGCGGGTAGTTGCGTGCAGAGAGCAATTAGATGCACTTAGCGACGAAAAACAAGAGAACGTAAGTTTGTGGTATGAAACCACAAATCGTCACCTTATTATGCATTTAACGCCGCTTTCTATTGCAGCGAAGTTCAGACGATTTGTCGAATCGGTTCCTCGTGGTTGGGTATTTACGTCGGCCACGTTAATGGTTAACGGCGGTTTCGAGCACTTTCAACGAAGAATGGGGCTAGAAGATGCTCGTACACTGGGCCTCGACAGCCCGTTTAACTACCCCGAACAAGCGATGCTGTGTGTGCCTCGATACTTGCCAGAGCCTAACAGCTTTGAAATGCGTGAAACGCTGCTCCAAACAGCAAAGCGACTAATCGTCGCCAGCCGAGGCCGGTGCTTCTTGTTGTTTACCAGTCACGCCATGTTGCGCGAGATTGCTAAAAAGCTAGAAGATGAGGTAGATAATCCGTTATTAGTGCAGGGCACCACAACGAAACAAGCCTTATTAGATGCCTATCTTGCCGATGAAAAAGCGGTACTGTTGGGTACGGGGGCGTTTTGGGAGGGCGTGGATGTACGCGGCAGTGATTTGGTCTGTGTGATGATTGATAAGCTCCCGTTTGCCTCACCGGATGACCCACTATTGCAAGCGCGTATGGAAGATGTCAAAAAGCGCGGCGCTAACCCGTTTGGTATTATTCAAATACCCCAAGCCGTCATCACCTTAAAGCAAGGTGCAGGCAGGCTTATTCGCGATCCTAAAGATAAAGGCGTGTTGGTGATCTGCGATAATCGCTTGGTAACCAAACCCTATGCAAAAACATTTGTAGGCAGCTTGCCGAATATGCGCAGAACGCGCAGCTTAGACGAAGTTGAGCGCTTTCTTGCGCGAGTGGATGATGAGTAAAATATGAAATTATTAGTCTTAGATACCGCAACCGAAGCGTGTTCGGTTGCACTTGAAAACGATGGTACGGTAACGGCTCGCTTTGAAATTTGTCCGCAGCAACATAGCCAACGACTGTTGCCTATGGTTGATGACGTGCTGAAAGATGCGGGTGTGTCACTTAAAGAACTTGATGCGTTAGCGTTTGGTCGCGGTCCAGGTAGTTTTACAGGCGTACGAATAGCGACGGGCATGATACAAGGGCTTGCGTTAGGCACTGGCTTGAGTGTGGCGGGCGTTAGTACGTTAGAAGCAATGGCGCAACAAGCGTCGGCAGAAACACAGAGAGACGTGTTTGCATGTGCACTTGATGCGCGTATGGGCGAAGTCTATTTTGCGGTTTATGGTCGCTCAGAAGGTGGCCTATCGCTGTTAATTGAAGAACAAGTCTGTCCGCCAGAGCATGCTGCAGAACTACTCTCAGCGATCACTGACCCGTTTGAAGCGCTTGGCACCGGTTGGGAAGCCTACGAAACGCTAGATGAATTAAAAGGTAAGGACGTTAAGGTTTCAATAACGTTACCTGCCGCTGAATTCATGGTACCGATTGCTATCGAAGACGTACAAAAAGGGGCGGTAAGTGATGCCGCGACGGTAAAACCGATCTACTTGCGCGATAAAGTAACGTGGAAGAAGCTGCCGGGTAGAGAGTAACGTAGTAAAAAAGTATCCTGGGTTAGCGAAACATGCGTCATGACGTACGTTGAAATAGTGTCAGGTATGAAAATTGCTTTGCGTAATTAAGGTCTGCGTGACGTCCCCATGGGGTACTTCAGCAGAGATAACGTTGCACTACTGAGTAATTAGCTGCTTTTGAATCAATGAATATAAATACAAGTTTTACGCTTCCCCAATCCGACAATGCGCAGCCGCGAAGTCGGGTTAACAGCATTGATAAAGATGCGCCAGACAATGGCAAAAATAACGCGCAAGCTTTGCAGCGTGCGGTTGTTGTTGCACCCGACGAAGTGGGTTCTGATAATGCACAGGCGTATCAACAGTTTGTGCGAGAAGACAGCAAGGTAACCTCGCAAAATGCCATTGCGTCTTATCTTAGTTTTGAAAAACAAGAAAAACGTGAGTCGGTGCAGGCTATGTTCGGTGTTGACGTTTACGCCTAGCCTTTGTGTGCATGTAATGTGCCCATCAGAAATACCATGATAAATATCCAATCTATGAAACTTTCAATTGCGTAAACCATCCAACCATTAAGTTTGTATAAAGGTATGATCGCGGTACTGGCGCGCTGCCCCTAATCCTGATAATTTTAAGAGACTTTCGGCGCGTTATCTAATTACCGATAGATGTTCAAGGAGATGATATGTTCGCACGATTAATATTGCTAGTAGGTGTAATGGTCATGTCTGGATGCGCGATTGTGCCAGATAGCATTGATGTGCCAGACAACACAACGCTCGTGTCCTACACCCAGGCGGTAACCGCATCAAATCAAGCGTTAGGTCAAAAAGCGCGTTGGGGCGGCATTGTGGTGGGGGTTGAGAATAAGCCCAATGAAACCTTTATCGAAATGGTACATTTTCCACTCAACCATTACGGTAAGCCCAGAAGAAACGATGAAACGGTAGGGCGGTTCAAGGTTAAGATTGAAGGGTTTGTCGATCCTATTGCATTTGAAGAAGGCCGCAGTGCGACGTTCCTTGGAGTGCTGACATCGCCAACCTCAGGCATGGTAGGTGAGCAGCCTTACATTTATCCCACCATCATTGCTGAGGATTATCATATGTGGCGAGAGCAGACCTCATATGACGTCAACCCGTTTTTCTTTAATTACCATACCGGTTGGTATTCGCCTTACTTTTTTGCAAACCCACGGTTTGGGCTTTACCACCCGTACGTTGGTTTTGGAAACCCATTCTTTGGTCCATTTGGTGGACGGTTTCGGGTTACCCAATACGGCGATAGGCCGGTAAAAGTCGATATTAGAAATCGGTCCTCTTCAAAAGCGCGGCCTGCAAAGCCTCAAAGCCTCGAGAAAATGAATGGTCTCAAGCAAAAGTAACGAATGAAAGTTAACAAAAAAAGGCGGCAATAATATGCCGCTTTTTTGTTTTTGTGAGGCAGGTTATGATTGCTTGGCGGTAATTATTTGCCACGGTTAGTGCGAAAAAGGAAGAAAAAAGAATGCATGACATTGAGTTTAATTTAGGTAACCAACGTATTGCCGCATTAGACAACCAAGGGAGCGGGCCAGTTATTTTGGGGCTTCACGGCTTTTTAGACAACGCCGAAAGTTTACGAGTGCTAGCGCCCTATTTACCTAACTACCGATTTATTGCGCTAGACCTTCCAGGGCACGGTTACTCTTCTCATCGTCCTCACGGCACCCATTATAATCAAGCTGACTACCTTCAAGATATCCATGCACTGATAACGTCACAACAATGGGATAAGGTAATTCTTATCGGACATTCAATGGGCGGCATACTTGCGAGCATGTATGCGGGTTTATTCCCAGAGCAGGTTGTGGGGGTTGTTAGCATTGATGCGTGTGGGCCGCTTACGATGGGCGATGATACCGCACAATCACAGATGCGAGAGGCTATTCTCAGTCGCTCCAAAAAACGCGCTAGTACGTTAATGTCGGTTGATATTGAAAAAGCCGTGAAGGCAAGGTGTAGTATATCTGATATTCCTGCAGCGTCAGCACGACAAATTTTAAAGCGCAATATTACGCAAGACGGCAACGGGAATGACGTGTGGGGGAGTGATCCTTCGCTACGAACCAAGTCTGTGTTAAGGCTAACTGAAACTCAGGCAAAAAATATCATGGAATCAGTTTTGTGCCCTATACTTTTCATTGCGGCGTCGAACAGTTTCAAGAAAGTTGATGACGTTTTTGCCGTGCGTCATGGGTGGTTTAAAAATGCTCGTGTTGAGCGTTTTGTAGGCGGGCACCACATTCATATGGAAAATGTTGATGATGTAGGGGCTAAAATTACGCAGTTTGTTGAGCAAATGTAAATTGTGCCGTTTATTTTTATTTACACTTCCTATACTATTCGCAGGTTATCAGACCAGTTGCACAGGTGCGGCGTTTTCCGCACATTGCTAGCACTACAATAATAAAGTGAAGGAGGTTTTGGTGGAAAAAACCTGGCTTAAGTATTACGACCCTCGAGTGTCCGCTGAAATTGATGCTGATCGCTATGCGTCAGTGGTCGATATTTTCGAACAATCAGTAAAAAAATATAAGGATAAGGTTGCTTTCATTAACATGGGGCAATCGATGACATTTGAGGAGTTGGATGCCCTCTCTGCACAATTCGCAGCTTACCTTCAGTCTAGCGGGCTGAAAAAAGGCGATGCAGTGGCCATAATGATGCCTAACCTTTTACAATACCCAGTGGCAATGTTTGGTATTTTGCGTGCGGGTATGGTGGTGGTAAATGTAAACCCACTTTACACTGCACGAGAACTAAAGCATCAGCTAAACGATGCCAATGCAAAAGCGATTGTTATTGTAGAAAACTTTGCATGTACGCTTGAAGAAGTCATAGCTGACACCAACCTTCAAGACGTTTACTTAACGGCACTTGGCGATATGTTACCTGCGCCTAAGCGTTGGGTAGTCAATGCAGTCGTCAAATACGTCAAGAAAATGGTGCCATCGTTTAACTTGTCAGACACAACGTCGTTTATGTCTGCGGTGCGAAAAGGCCAGTCGCTTACCTATACCCGCCCTGACATTAACCACGGCGACCTAGCGTTTCTTCAATACACTGGTGGTACAACAGGGGTGTCTAAAGGCGCCATGCTTACCCACCGTAATATGGTGGCGAACCTTGAGCAAGTCTCGGGGATCTTAGAAACCGTTATCGAAGAAGGTGAAGACTTTGTGGTTACAGCGTTACCGCTTTATCACATCTTCGCACTGCTTGCTAACTGCTTGATGTTCGTAAAATACGGATGTAAAAACTTACTAATTACTAACCCGCGAGACATGCCGGGTTTTGTAAATGAGTTAAGTAAATATCCGTTTACCATACTGCCAGGTGTTAATACCCTGTTTAACGGGTTGTTAAATACGCCAGGGTTTAGTGAATTAGATTTCAGTAACTTCAAGTTTGGTTTAGGCGGTGGGATGGCGGTTCAGCGTCCTGTTGCAGAGAAGTGGGAAAAAGTAACCGGTACGGTCTTACTCGAAGGCTATGGCCTTACTGAGTGTTCGCCTGTTGTTGCGGTAAACCCACCACAAATTGAAGCATACAAAGGCGCCATTGGTATGCCAGTGCCATCAACAGACATAAAGCTGTTGGACGATGATGGCAATGAAGTTGAAAAAGGCGATCCAGGTGAATTGTGGGTAAAAGGCCCGCAAGTCATGAAAGGCTACTTAAACCGCCCAGAAGCAACAGAAGATATTCTTAAAGATGGCTGGTTAGCCACTGGCGACATCGCAACGGTAGATGATGAAGGTTATTTCTATATTGTTGACCGTAAAAAGGATATGATCTTAGTTTCTGGCTTCAATGTTTTTCCAAACGAAATTGAAGAAGTTGCTGCGATGCATGATAACATCGTAGAAGCCGCTGCAGTGGGCGTGCCTCACGAAGCAAGTGGTGAGGTAGTGAAATTGTTTGTAGTACGTAACGATGAGTCGCTTACTGCAGAACAGGTTATCAAACACTGTCGTGAGCATTTAACAGGGTACAAAGTGCCTAAGCAGGTTGTATTTAAAGACGACCTTCCAAAAACCAATGTAGGTAAAATTCTACGTCGGGAGTTACGCGACTAACTTCGCCCAGCGCAAGTTTTTGTTTAGTAAAGCCGGCGTTTGCCGGCTTTTTTATGACTATGCAATATCAATTAATTACAACAAACCAACAGCTTGAACAGGTGTGCAACATTGCACAGCAGCAAGATGCTATCGCCCTTGATACTGAGTTCGTAAGAACTCGCACCCTAAAGCCTCATCTTGGCCTTATCCAGCTTTATGATGGGCAACAACTTGTACTTATCGACCCTATCGCTATTGACGATATGTCGCCTTTTATTGCGCTTATGGAAAACGAGGCTGTGGTAAAGGTGCTGCACTCGTGTTCAGAAGATTTAGAAACCTTTTTGAGTGCCTACAATACGTTACCTTCGCCGATTTTCGATACGCAATTCGCTGCCAGTATTTTAGGCATGGGAGCATCGTTAGGCTACGCTAAGTTGGTCGAAATTATTTGCGACGTAACCTTAGATAAGGGCGAGTCGAGAACAGATTGGATTGCACGTCCGTTAAGAGAATCTCAGCTGCAATACGCGGCTAACGACGTGCTCTTTCTTTTGCCCTGTTATCGCGTATTAGTCGAAAAGATTGTTCAAGCTGACAAGCTTGACTGGGTTTATCAAGAAATGACCTTGTTAGGCGATAAAAAGCGCGCTCAGATCCCAGAAGATTTTGCGTATCTCTTTATCAAAAATAACTGGCGCTTAAATTCAGAACAATTGGTTGTATTGCAGGCCATTGCGGCGTGGCGTCTATCGGTTGCACGCAAAAAAGATATTGCCTTAAATTTTGTATTCAAAGAGCAGCATGTATTTGAAGCTGCGCAGTACATGCCTGCGAGCAAGACAGCATTGGCTAAAATTGAAGGCGTTAGCCCTCACACTATGCGTCGCTACGGTGATACCGTTCTTACGCTTATTGCCGACGCTAGAACAAAATATGCCTCAACACCCCCTAAATTGTTATTACCCCGCGTAAAGCGGTTAATGGATTTTGCCGAGTATAAAAAGACACTGGCTGCACTCAAGACCATTAGCGATACGATTGCTAATGAACAAGGTGTGCCTCCTGAAGTGATCTCCTCAAAAAAACAGCTTAACCAATTACTGAAATGGGTTTGGTTTGAGGTTGATGAGACCCGTGTACAGCAACTCATCCCTGAAGTGCTCAGCGGGTGGCGTGCGCCCCTGTTTGAGCCGCACGTAAAAGCGTTACTCGGTACCATTCCAACAGCTTAATAGAAGAGTTTTATTATGTTATGTGCAGTCTATAAGACGCGAAAGAAGGTGGGTGCGTATTTGTATGTACTCAAAAAAGATGATTTTAGCAACGTGCCTGAAGCGTTGATGTCGCAGTTTGTAAGGCCTGAGCTTGTTACCATTCTCGCATTAGACAAGCATGAGAAGTTGGGTGTGGACAAAGCAAAATTGGTAGAAGCCCTGAAAGAGCAGGGGTTTTATTTACAGATGCCGCCGAAAGAAGAGGATTTGCTTGCCCAACATCGTGTTGCGCTAGGCCTAAATGCAACGCCGGATAAAAAGTTTTAACTATGCGTGCTATAAGTTTATTTTTGCTGTTGGTGTTCAGTACGATATCGATATGTAGCGCACAAGACGCAGAAAAATTTGATGGCTATGTGCACGCGTTAAAAAATGAAGCCGTATCAAAAGGCTTCAACGCTGATTTTTTAGAAGACGTATTCGATGACATTACGTTTAGACCATCGGTGGTCAGGTCTGATAAAAATCAACCCGAAAAGAAAATAACCCTAGATGACTACTTGTCTACGCGCGTGCCTGACTGGAAGGTCAAGCAAGCGGTAATCCACTTAAATGAGAACAAAGCTCTTCTTACTGAAATAGGCAAGAAATACGGCGTTCAGCCTCGTTTTATTGTTGCGTTGTGGGGCAATGAGTCAAACTTTGGTCGTATTCAAGGCTCTCACAGTGTGTTGTCTGCACTAGCGTCACTAGCATTTGAGGGCAGACGAGAAGCGCTTTTTAAAAAGAATTTCTTCGCAGCACTAACCATCTTAAGCGAAGGCCATACAACCGTTGATAAACTCAAAGGTTCGTGGGCAGGAGCGATGGGGCAAAGCCAATTTATGCCTGTATCGTTTCTGACTTATGCGGTTGATTACGACGGTGACGGTAAAAAAGATATTTGGAACAACACTGCCGACGTATTTGCTTCCATTGCCAATTACTTGTCTTCTGAGGGCTGGGACGAGAACGGGACGTGGGGCAGACAAGTGCTGCTTACATCATCAATTGCTGACTATGGGCTGGCCAAGGAAGCGTATAAACCCCTTTCATATTGGCATGACAACGGCGTAACACGTTATAACGGTGCACCGCTACCCAAGGCGAATATTTTGGCCTCATTGATTATGCCTGACGGCGAAGATGGACGCATTTACCTCGTCTATAATAACTTTCATACCCTGATGAAATGGAATCGCTCGCAATATTTTGGCGTGTCTGTGGGTTATTTGTCAGAAAGAATTAAACGAGGTTACTAGTGATGTATCAGCATAAAAATATTCAAGGTGAAGTAATTTCCTTACCGACAGGCAAAGTGGTGTGTATCGGTCGTAATTATCTTGACCATATTGATGAAATGAAATCGGAAGTGCCAGCAGAGCCATTATTGTTTATGAAGCCAAAGGCGGCGCTATGTCACCTTAATGAGCCGTTGTGTATTCCTACAGATAAAGGCGAGTGTCATAACGAACTCGAAGTGGCTATTTTATTGGGTAAACCGTTAGTCAACGCCGATATTGATAGCGTAGGCGATGCCATCTGGGGCGTAGGTTTAGCCCTCGATTTAACGCTAAGAGACGTACAGGCGAGTTTAAAAGCGAAAGGGCAGCCGTGGGAGCGAGCCAAAGCGTTTGATTTCAGCTGCCCGGTATCTGGCTTTATTCCGGTGTCACGCGTTACTCAATTGCAAAACCTCAGCTTTTCATTGCACATTAACAATGAACTTAGGCAACAGGGCAATACCAGCATGATGCTACATAGTATCTCTGCCCTCATTGCTCACATGTCTACCGTATTTAGTCTAGAAGCCGGTGATATTATTTTAACGGGCACGCCAAAAGGAGTAGGGCCATTGTTGTCGTCAGACCGTCTCACGGTTTCGCTTCGTGATCACTTCGACATATCCACGAAGGTGGCAGACTAATGAGCCAACCATTTTGGGAAACAAAAACGCTAGAAGAGATGTCGCAACAAGAGTGGGAATCACTGTGCGACGGTTGTGCAAAGTGTTGCTTACATAAATTCATTGACGATGATGCAACACAGGCCGAAGGGCCGACCGATTACATTAATGAAAACGAGCAAATTCATTACACCAATATTGTATGTTCGCTGCTCAACACCAAAAAGTGCGAATGCACTCAATATGAAAAGCGTACGCAGCTAGTCCCAAGCTGTGTAAAGCTAACAAAGGCAAACCTCAAAGACATATTCTTTATGCCGCCAAGCTGTGCTTACCGACGCTTACACGAGGGTAGAGGGCTTGCCTCTTGGCATCCATTATTGAATAAAGGTAAAAAGCACGTCATGCACCAAAAGAACATGAGTGTGCGAAATAAAACCGTATTTGAAACCGATGTAGATATGGAGTATTTCGAGGACTATATTGCGCGTTGGCCGCTTGATGATATTGACTAACGCGCGTGTGCGCTTACGGTGCTATAACAGCATAAAGAAGCGCATCGCGACCAAATACACGCTTTCTACATAACCCTTCTTTTACTGCCCCAATGCGCTCTGCAACCCGCAAGCTTGCTTTATTATTGGGCTCAATAAAACACTCCAGTCGATGCAAATTCATTTGGCTGAAGGCCAGTTTTTTCAATGCTTCACATATTGCAGTAGCCAAGCCTTTTCCGCAGGCGTCTTGGCGTAGCCAGTAGCCAAGGTTAGCGGTAAAGTGAGTGTGGTGTATGTGATTTATAATGCCCATTCCAAGGCACTTTTCATCATGCATTAGCAGGTATGTAAGGCCATAATCATTACGCCGAGCGTCTTCCATTGCATCAATACATTGCTTTGATTGCATAGGGGTTACGGGGCACACCGATGAACCAAACCACGGTTTAACGTGACTAATAGCATGTTGGCCTGCTTCACATAGCGCCTCAGTGTGTTTGGGCGCTATGCGTTGAATAGTTACAGGTCCTTGCTCGGTATGGATAGGTGGCAACCGAGAGGGCAGAATGGATAAATCAATCAAAAGGGTTTTTTATCCAACAAGCGACATAAAAATACGACGCTAAATACAATAAAATAAGCGGCGAAAATGATTTGCATCCATTCAGCCATGCCCATTGATAAAAACTGCCATGCATCGTTAAGGCAGTCACCCTCGGCGGCAAATATGGCTGGTATCCATTCATGAAGCTGCAGCCAACTAGGGAAGTTAGGCACAATTTCACAACTTGCAAAGAACGGGTTTGCCGCATTTAAAATACCCACATGCTCTGTAGCAATAAGATAGCCCCAGCCAGCAGATACAGCCCATCCAGAAAAACCTAGCATACGCGTAAAGCCATTGTTGCTAATCAAGACAATTAACGACGCTAACACAATGCCATACATCGCTGTGCGTTGGTAAATACACATGATGCAGGGTTTCATTCCCATCGCGTATTGAAAGTACAATGCTGCTATTTCAAGGCCTAACGAGGTAGCAAAAAGCACAAGCCACGAAGACTTGTGCTCTGCCCATGAACTAACAGTATGAATAACTGATTGCATGATTTTCCTTAATGACCCACTGCCTTCACACCAGCTTCAATGACGCTATGGTGCTCAATTAAGTGCATGTCATATAACCATTGCGTCGCATCAGACAGGCCCCAAAGGGTAGCCAACAAGCCCACAATCGTTAACACGATAGTGTATGGCAGTGCCATGATAACCATTTTGCCGTACGACAAACGTAATAGCGGCGCAATAGCTGACGTAAGCAAGAATAAGAATGCGGCTTGTCCATTCGGTGTGGCAACACTAGGTAAGTTTGTACCCGTGTTAATGGCAACGGCTAGCATATCGTATTGATCGCGAGTGATTTGACCGGCTTCTAGCGCGGCAGTGACTTCGGTGATATACACCGAGCCCACGAACACGTTGTCACTAACCATCGAGAGCACGCCATTGGCAAGGTAGAACATGACCATCTGTGTTTCACCTTCAAAACTTAACACCCAATGGATCACAGGTTGGAACAAGCCCTGGTCGATAATAACGGCAACCACACCAAAGAAAACACATAACAGTGCAGTAAACGGTAAGGCTTCTTCAAACGCTTTGCCCAACGCATGTTCTTCAATAACACCGCTCATCGACGTAGCAAGTACAATAACCGATAAGCCGATAAGGCCTACCGACGCCATGTGCGTAGCAAGACCAACAATTAACCAAATACCAATTAATGCCTGAACGACAAGTTTTGCTGATTCGCGCTTACTGCGACCTTTGTCCATGTGGTCGTTGTATTCGCTTAAAATCGTTCTGACCGCAGGTGGCAATTTAGCACCATAAGTAAACCAGCCAGTTTTTTCTAAAAGAACGGTAGTTAGCAATCCACAAACGAACACAGGAATGCTGACAGGCGCCATACGAAGGAAGAATTCTAAGAAATTCCAACCAGCTTTATCGGCAATAATAAGATTTTGAGGTTCGCCAACCATGGTCATAACGCCACCTAGCGCCGTACCCACTGCAGAGTGCATCATTAGGTTACGCAAGAATGCACGAAAATCTTCTAGGTCGTTGTGCCCTAAATCAGACACCACTTCATCGCTCGTATGGTCATGATCAGAGTGGAACTCTTTTCCCGATGCAACTTTATGGTAAATAGAATAGAAGCCAAGACCAACGCTGATTATCACTGCCACCACGGTTAACGCGTCTAAGAACGCAGAGAGAAATGCAGAAGCAAAAATAAACGATAACGACAGCACAAGCTTATTTTGCACTTTTATCACCAGTTTGGTGAACAAGTACATAAGCAAGTCTTTCATAAAGTAAATGCCGGCAACCATGAATACCAGTAGTAATAATACTTCTAGGTTCACTTCAATTTCATGCATCATGTGCCCGGGGGACGTCATTCCAATAAACATCGCTTCTATTAGCAGCAGCCCGCCAGGTTGGAGGGGGTAGCATTTTAATGCCATCGCCAAAGTAAATATAAACTGAATTACGAGTGTCCAACCTGCAATATATGGGTCAACCATAAAGAGCATGGGATTTACGATGAGAAAAGCGATGATGGTTTTCTTATACCAGTCGGGCGCGTGTCCCAGGAAATTCTTATAGATCGCAGAGATCATGGAGGTTTGCATGAGTTCCTGTTCCTTTTACAACAATAGCCTTCCGAAGTAAATTTTTAACAGAAGACGTTATGTTTACTGTCTGGTTGTTGGTTAAGCGTTTTATCGATAGCAAAACTGGCAAGTTATCGATATTACGACACTTTGTTGTTGTCATTATAGTCGGGATTTAAGCGTACACGATATTACAACCTTGAGAAAGCAAATCACAGACCTTAAGAAGCGAAAGTTACTCGGAAATTCCGATTATGAAGTCAGTTAAGAAGAACAATGTCGATAAAAGATAATAAGTGTCTATTTTTTAAGCGTAAAAAGGCGTTTCGCGCTTTTCAGGACCTTAATTTGCACTGAACTTGCAACTGAATATGAAAAAATCCTCAGCAAAGTTTATAAAAATGTTAATACCGGTCGAAGACTTGTTATATTTCGTTGTGCTAATAAATAAGCATCTGGTACAATCAGTTATGAAAATGTTAGTACGTGCAGGCGATTATTTATGATTTACAAGGCGCAGAGCCCAGCTGGGTTCGCCGAAGAATATATTGTGGAATCGATATGGAGCGGTCGTTTTCCTCCAGGCACAATTTTGCCTGCGGAAAGAGAGCTATCTGAGCTTATTGGTGTTACTCGAACAACTTTACGAGAAGTGCTTCAGCGTCTTGCGCGTGACGGTTGGTTAACTATCCAGCATGGAAAGCCAACAAAAGTGAATAACTTTTGGGAATCGTGTGGCCTCAATATTTTAGAAACGCTAGCTAGGCTTGACCAAGATGGCATTCCAGAATTAGTCGATAATCTATTGGCGGCTCGTACTAACTTAAGTGCAGTATTTATTCGTGGTGCAATCAGAAATAACCCGAAAGAATCCGCTGACATTATTGCTCGCTATAAAACGGTTGAAGAAGACGGGCTAGCGTTCGCACAGTTCGACTACCAAATGACACACGATTTGGCATTAGCTTCGAACAACAATGTATTCGTGCTGATGATGAATGGTTTTAGAGGCCTGTATTCTAGAATAGGTGGTTTCTTTTTCTCCCATCAACAAGCGCGAGATATTGCTAAGCAGTATTACGCTAAGCTTCTTGAAGTGGCAGAGCAGGGTAAGTACCAAGATGTGCCTGTGGTGGTAAGAAATTACGGTATCGAGAGTGGTAAGGTGTGGCAAGACGTTCGTGAGAGCATGCCTAAAGACATCGTAGACTGATTGTGTCGATAAACCGATTCGATGTGCAAAACGCTCCTTCTTAGGGGCGTTTTTCATTTAACACCCTTAAATATGAAGAAAACATGCTTTGTAACAATTTACACTCTTCATTTATTGCCGCTATATCCCTATCTTAGAGCGTTGGTTTATGTCTCAACATCGTCTCGAGCCAGGTTATCGTATCTCGTGCTTCACGTCGCAACTTTCTACAAGGGTAAAGAATGAAATATTTTTGGATAGCACTAGCAACAAGCACATTGCTTGCTGGTTGCGATAATAACAACAGCCCCTCGTCGCTTGATTCCACAGCGCCTAATGCAACAACATCGAAAGAAGTGATAATGTTAAACCTTGATAAACCTGCTCCAGTGGCAAAAAAAGTGCCCCATGCATTAGATGCCCACGATATCACGCGTACCGATGACTATTATTGGATGCGCGACGATAGCCGTACCGATGAGGCTGTGCTTGCGCATCTTGAAGCAGAAAACAGTTATGTCGACCATGTAATGGCACCACTGAAGCCAGTGCGCGAAGCACTATTTGATGAATTGGTATCACGTATTGAAAAAGACGACACCACAGTCCCCGCGTTTTCCAATGGCTATTGGTATTATAGAGAGTACTCTGGCGACAACGAATACCCCGTTTACCTTCGAAAGCTAACGCTTGATGGTGCCGATGAGGTTTTATTGAATCTTAATGAGCTCGCAAAAGGGCATGATTACTTTAATGTAGGTGATTATGACGTAAGCGAAAATAATAAACTGCTGGCCTACTCTCAAGATACCGTTAGCCGAAGAATGTATACCATTCTTGTTAAAGACCTAACAACCGGAACACTACTGAATGATGTACTAGAAGAGACGTCTGGTAGCGTGGTGTGGGCAAATGACAATAAACACTTCTTTTATGTAAAAAAAGACCCGCAAACGTTGTTGGGATATCAAGTATATCGCCATGAATTGGGCAAACCTCAGTCAGATGACGTGCTGGTGTATGAAGAAACCGACGCTACCTTCTATACCTCATTAAGTAAAAGCAAAGACAACGACGTCATTTATATCAATCATAACCACACGGATAAAACAGGTGTTACTTTAATAGATGCCAATAAGCCCACGGCACCTACTAAGCTATTCTTATCTATTAAAGATGGACAGGAATATGACATAGCGAAATTGGGAGCGCATTATTACGTGCTTACCAATATAGATGCCAAGAACTTTCGTGTGATGAAAGCGCCTGCGTCTTCTACTGATGATGTCTCGACGTGGGAAGAGGTTGTTCCACATAACCCAGATGTTTACATTCAAGACATCACCGTAATGAACGATCACCTTGTTATTAAAGAAAAACAAAATGCTGTACCTCGCTTAAGCGTAGTAAATTTAACCACTAACGAACGCAAAGATATTCCAACCACGGACCCTATCTACGGCGCATACTTTACGTCGAATACACAAATAGATACCGATACGGTGCGGATTTATTACAGTTCGTTGACCACGCCAGCTTCGATTATTGATGTAAACCTTAATACGCTCGAATCGACGGTGAAAAAACAAACGAAGGTGTCGGATAGCTTTGCTTCAGACACCTATGCATCTGAACGCGTTATGATAAATGCCCGCGATGGTGAAAAAGTGCCAGTATCGTTGGTCTACAATAAAGCGATGTTTAAAAAAGACGGCACGAACCCGCTCTATCAATATGCTTACGGGTCTTACGGTAGTACGATAGAGCCAACATTCAGAAGTAGCTGGATTTCATTGCTTGACCGCGGTTTTGTAGTAGCCATTGCGCATATCCGTGGTGGTCAAATGTTAGGCCGTGACTGGTATGAAGATGGCAAAATGCACAATAAAGTGAACACATTTACTGATTTTATTGATGTCACTACAGGGCTGGTTGATGCAAAGTATGCTGATAAAGACAACGTCTTTGCGATGGGAGGCAGTGCAGGTGGCTTGTTAATGGGCGCAATTGTCAACATGGCACCTGAAAAATACAAAGGTGTAAGTGCACACGTGCCGTTTGTTGATGTTGTAACGACGATGAGCGATGCGTCTATTCCGCTGACCACCGGTGAGTACACCGAGTGGGGAAATCCTGCCAATAAAGACGAGTTTGATTACATGCTGTCGTATTCACCTTACGACCAGGTAAGCGCGCAAGATTATCCGCATATGTTAGTTACCACCGGGCTTCATGATTCACAAGTGCAGTATTTTGAGCCGATGAAATGGGTAGCAAAACTTCGCGATATGAAAACGGACGATAACTTACTGTTGTTTGAAACCAATATGGAAGCAGGTCATGGCGGTGCATCTGGGCGGTTTAAACGCTTTGAGTCAACGGCACTCGAATACGCGTTTGTGCTACACCTAGCTGGTGTCGCAATGTAATCAATGTAGAAAACGAAGAAAAAAAGCGATATTTGAAAAAATATCGCTTTTTTTCGTTTTTAGTATGCGGTTTCTAATTGTGCTCTATATAGTCTATTTCAAGGTGTAAATAGTCACACCGCAATGAAACCATATTAGGAGCTGAACATGACTACTACAGATACAATCAAAGGTAAATTAAACGAAGCGGAAGACATGGCGCGTAAAATCTGGTTAGCAGGTTTAGGTGCATACGGTAAAAGCGTAGAAGAAGCGCAAGGCCGTTATGAGAAGCTAAGTGAAGAAGCAACAAAAATGTTTGACGAGCTAGTGGTAAAGGGTGAAACCCTTGAAGACGACGCACGCAGCAAATTCAAATCAACCACCAATGATGTTGAAAACCGTGTTGCTGATGTACGTAAGAAGCTTGGCCTTGATGCAGAGCCACAAGATCAGCGTATCGAAGAGCTATCTGCAAAAATCGACGCGCTTACAGAAGCGGTTGCTAAATTAGCTGCTAACAAGGGCTAAAACCTTACACATTTTCGGCTCAAAGAAAACACGTGTAAAGCGAGGCTGTACTTATAGCCTCGCTCCTATCCACCGCTTCACAAGGAGGCTTTATGTCTACTAAGTACAAGTCATCGCCCATTTTCGGTTGGCTTACTGCGGGTTCGGATCTACTCACCGCACAGCTTGAATCCGTTGCCCAAACCGTAAGTGACAGGCTTGATGATACACATGAAATCATGTTGTCTATGCAGGAAAAGGGTGTTCAGGTTGAGAAAGAATTGAAACAAGCTTTACCCACGGGAAACCTTTTTTCATCAGTCCAAGGGTTTGTTTCATCTATGCCTCTTTTTTCGTTATTGTCTGGTGGCAAAAACAAAGCACAGAAAGAGCAGCAGTTAACCGCATTATCAAACAAAGTCGATTTGCTCATCGAGCAGGTAGCACTGCTAGCGGCAAAAGAAGCAGCGCAAAAGTCTGCGCAAGCATCAGCCAAAAAAGCGGCGGCTGAACAGAAACCTCGTGCTACACGTGCTAAGCCTGCGGCCAAAGCAGCAGCTGATAGCAAAGCAAGCACTGCGCCAGCAAAGGCGGCAGTAGAGGCGAAAGCAGAAACGGCTAAAAAAACGCAAGCGGCGTCGTCAAGTAAGGCGAAAACGACCACGACCAGAAAGCGTCGTGCGCCAGCAAAAAAAGCCGGTGAAAAAGCAACGAGTGCTAAGCCTGCTAGTACTAAGCCAGCTAGTACAGCGACCAATGCGTCAGCGCCTGCGGCATCGTCGACATCTACAGGGTCAACGAAAACATCGCAGTAATCTCGTTAACGTTTACGTTAAAAAGATGCCCACATGATGTGGGCATTTTTGTTACTGGCTACCTGTTTTTGCCCACAAATTTTGATGTTTCTTGAACGCAAAAAAGTCGTAAGGTTCCCAGAAGCTGGGAACAAGGTCATCTACGGCATCGGGTGTAAAGTTACTAGAAAGCTGACTCATTATTTCGCGTAAACGGTCTTTACCTACACGCATTAGCTTCTTTCTATTAGCAGGAAAATAAAGGTTCAGGCTCTTGGCAACCACTTCATGATGCCCGTGATTAATATACTGCTGATTTCGGGTTACGACCTTTATGGTGGGCTCTGCTGGGTGTTCAGGGTTAAGCCCAACCACAATACCACATTCAAATTGGTCTTTTTCTTGACCGTTTTCATTAACAGGAATGTACGTTACGCCAAAACCCTGTGGAAAGTAGCCCACGATATTAATGAAATCTTCAGCAAGTTGCTTGTTTAGCACGCCCTTCTTCGACAGTTGCTCAATGAGCAAATAGCCTTTTGGAAGTTCTTTTCGCGTGTAGTCCGATTTGGTTGAAAGGATAATCGACACATAAATTTGTGGGATCTTAATTATCTCGCCCAACCCTGTTTTTGATATAAATGCGTCTTTAACCGTGTTGATAAGAAAGGCTTGAGCGTCATTTTGGGTAGCAACGAAGCGCGCGCGTTCTTCTTTGCTATTACCGATATAAGCCTGTGTGCCCAGACCGTCGGATAAATACTTCATGGTATGGTAATAATTTAATTTAAGTAACTCCTTACGCTGCGTTTCTTCAAGCAACCTAAATTCACTTAACTCGTTATTTTCGCCGCGCAGTATGGTTATCGCATCGGGACTTTGCAGCCCCACATCTTGAAGCAACGCCGCCTTTATCACAGGTGTAGCCAGTTCTAGTCGCCATTTTTGTTGCCAATACCGATTCCCGCTAAAGCGCGATTTGGCCTCGCGATACTTAGATAGATAAGGGTGTGCAATGGTTTCATGATTCAGCAGTTTATCAATTAATCGAAGCGCAAGTACGGCTTTGTAAAGAGGCTTGAGGCGTTGGTGATGAAGCTCGAACTTTCCCTCAGGACCACGGGTGAGAAGCATCAGCGTACCTAAGAACTTAGCGCTTTGCTGTTGTGTTTCAAGCCAGGAGTCCCCTTCACTTAGGGCGACCAATTTATTACAGATATCATTAACGCGTGCCAAACGTTCTAGGCGCTCCTCGTCTAGTTTCTTCTTTACGCCTTTTAGTTTTTTTTGAAGTTGCGCTACTACGTCTGCTTTTTCCGGCGCGTCTTTTATCTTGTCTATGTCGCTTTGAATGGCTTTTGCGTGTTTTTCTAATTCAGGCGTAATACCAAAATAATGCCGAGCGTCTTCAAATACCGAGCCGTAACCTGACTCTTGAGGATAGACGAGATCGATAAGTTTTTTTACTTGCTGAGTATAAATACTATCAGGGCTGTTTTGTTGTAAACTCACTATTGTCCTTCACCATCATTTACTGCGCCTGTGCTTTCTGGCAGGTGGCTAGAACTCGACTTAATGACCTAGCTCTAGCGCTTCGCGTTTTTTCAATTGGGCAAGATAATACCGCAAAGTTTCACTAATTTTGGTATTTCTTTCAATAACATCGAGCTGCGGCCACGTCGCTTTCTCTCCACTATCGATTAACGCGTTAATGCTTTCTATTGTTGGGTTCGCTAACACATGCGATAAGTTACTCAACTGGCGCTTTGGAAGAATATTAATGTTTCCCACATATTGCTGATCGATAATAGACCGAACTTTATGGATCGCAAGCTTAGCACTTTTATTTGCGACTAATCGTTCCACTAAGTCGATAGCGAAAATACTGTTACTTTTAGCAAGCTGGCCAATATGACGAGCCGACATATCCCAAATCGATCGCGGGTCGATCCTGTTCGCGGATATAAAAGGCACGGCAACGGGGTTGGTTTGGCTCACAATACTGTGGTTAACGCCGTATAGCCTAGCGAGTCGTTCATAGGGTAAGTCAGCCATTAACGAGCCGTCGGCAAACCGTCTGTTTGGAATATACGGTACGACCTCTCCCGCTTGATTCTTCGCCTTTAATTGTACTGGGCTAAACACTACGGGCACCGCGCAAGAGGCTCTAACAGCCTGCGTAATAATAGCATTGGGTGATGTCTTCGCATTCAGCAGACGAGAGTGTTGATGTAAATCAGCAGGTGAAACCGTAATGGTGATATGTCTGCCTGTTTTTTTAAACGCTTCTTCAAAGGTAGTCAGGTCGAACAACTCAATCAGCGCGTTTTCAAGCACCGAGCTGTCAAATAAACTGTTTTTACCCAAGCCTTTAAATTGTCGCCAATGCTTAAAGGTTTCGTAAATAAATTCTGCGCTTAGCGACTCGGTAAGCTCGTCATGTGTGCGCGTGCCCAGCATGGCGGCAATAATTGAGCCAGCACTTGCACCAGACACAACCGTAGGTAACACGCGTCTTTCGTTAAGCGATTTCACTACGCCACAGTGAAAGAAGCCGAGGCCCGCACCGCCTGACAACATTAGGCAACTGCGTCCAAATGCGTGCGCGGTTTCTTCAAAAAATGACAGCTTTTCGTAAAAATCTACGTCTACTTCATCACTTTCGTATATTTGATCAAGGGCCAATTTTACTTCATTGATAAATTGCTCAATGAGTACTTTTGTTCCCACTTTGCATTCGCTGCGCATGACAGGGTTGGCAATGTTTCCTAAGTTACCGTGCAGCCCTTCGTGCAGAATGGACATCAGCGCATGAATATCAGCGTTACCGCGCGCTATTTGAAGGCGTTGCACACGCTTTCTAATTAGTTTGTAGTCATAATCGTCAGAGGCATCATTTTCTTTCCATTCTTGTGCACCAGAAATAACGTCGTGTTCAAGGCTTGCTTCTTTAAACGCGTCGTAATTGTCTGCATGTTCAATATCTTGTTCTAGTTTTCTTAGTCGGAAATCAAAAACAGCCATAATTTTGTACCCATTTTTCCTAATAAAACTAGTGTAATGGTTAATTTTAGAATTCACTACCTAAGTCATGATATCAGTGAATCGTATAAATGATGAGTAATAGAATGCACGAAGATGTCACCGTTTTCGTGCTTTTTATTGATTTGATGCAACGAAAATCGACGGAATAGGCAAATTAAGAATTGACCATTTACTACACACTCAGTAGCCTGACTATGATAATAATAAATAAGGCAAGATACTCGCTGTATGGAATGGAATTTAGAAACATTAAGTTTGCTTTCAATACCATTGATTAGCGCAATCGTTGGCTGGTTAACCAACTTTCTCGCGGTAAAAATGATGTTTTATCCTATTGAGTTTATTGGGGTGAAGCCATTTTTTGGGTGGCAAGGCCTTATTCCTGCTAAACGCAGGGAAATGGCAGAAATTGAAGTAGAGCTAGTGCTTGGCAAGCTATTAAGCGTAGAAGAACTTGCCGGTCGTCTTGACCCTGACGAGCTAACTAATGCTATCGAACGCCGTTTAAAGCAGGTGTTACGTAAAGTGGTTAACGACGTCATGGCAGAATCGGCGCCGCAAATTTGGGCCGCACTTCCTGTTCAAGGCAAAAATTTAGTGTATCAACGAATTGAAAATGACATTCCCAATGTTGTTCATAAGATGGTTGATGACTTTCAATATAACGTCTCCGAAATTCTCGATATAAAAGAACTGGTTGTTGAGCAACTGGTAAATGCGCCCGAACTCATTAATGAAATTTTTCTCACCGCGGGAAGTAAAGAGTTCCCATTTATTGTGCGCTCAGGCCTGTATTTTGGCTTTCTATTTGGGTTGCCCACCATGTTGTTTTGGTATTTTTACCAAGCGTGGTGGATCCTTCCCCTTGGCGGGTTGCTAGTAGGGTATTTAACCAATTGGATTGCGATTAAAATAATTTTTGAGCCCAAACACCCGAAAAAGCTGGGGCCAATTACGGTTCAAGGCATGTTCTTAAAGCGGCAAAAAGAAGTGTCAGAGGTGTATGCGTCTATCATTGAAGAAAAGCTCATTACGCCAAAGAACATCACGCATATCATTTTACATGGTTCGGGCTCTGCGCAGCTTTTAGAGTTAATTGAACTGCATGTTAACGACGCTATCGAGCGCTATGTAGCAATTGCGCAACCTTATTTTGCGCTAGGGGTGGGGTCAGAAAATTATCTAAAAATGAAAGCGCTAGCGGTAAAACAAATTTTTGATAACTCAGATAAGTATCTGCTTTATGCGTTCGATTATGCAAATGGTGCGCTACAGATAGGTCATGATTTAAGTGAGCGTATGCAAGAGCTTACGCCAGAGGAATTTGAGGGTGTACTTCGTCCAGCGTATCAACAAGACGAATGGAAGCTTATTCTAACCGGCGCTGTACTTGGCATGTTAGCCGGTATTGCCCAGCTCTACTTGGTGTTTGTCTAACATGAAAACAGCGCAACGTATCTTACTGACTGCATTAGCCTTGTTTAATCGCCACGGCGAGAACACAGTAACCAGTGTGGATATTGCGCTTGAGTTAGATATTAGCCCGGGGAACCTGTATTACCATTTCAAAGGTAAAGAAAGCATGGTGGTGGCACTGATGCACATGCACGAGGAGCATATGCAACGCGTGTTAGTGTCAGATAAGTTAGAAGCGTTACACGCGGAAGATATTATGTACTACTTGTATCTTCTTATCGATAGCTTACATGTGTTTCGGTTTTTCTACCGAAGCCCTGCAGATTTAGCAGAGAAATACCCCGCTATCGTGAAAAAACGAAAAGCGATCTTATCGAAATTAAATAGCCAGCTTTCAATGTTAATCGGCCAGCTTCACGACAAAAAACTGCTTGAAGGTAGCGACGCAGATAGAACGTTATTAGTCGATTTAATTTCACTTATTCTTACTCAGTCTTGTCAGTTTGACGAGCTGAATAGCCATATGGATGAAACGGCTCAGCGTTATCATGCGCTGTCGCTAATGATGGTGAGCTTGTTGCCGCGCTTAAGGGTCAGTAATAAAGAGCTCGACGCAATAAAAGTGGCGCTTAACACGCACACTTTTGCAAATAAAGCACAGGCCACACCTGCATTCAAGCTTGAATAACAAGGCGAAACTATGAGCAAAACACTCACGTTCCTCGATAAATCGTTCTGGATAACGGAGTCAGATGACAACCCTAAGCACGTTGCCACACTTCAATTACTTGAACTACCCGATAATGCAGATTGCAGCGAGTATGTACCTGCATTATTTCAAGAGATAAGAGGGTTTTCTCGAGGCACCTCGCCGTTTAATTGCTCAATAAAAACCTTTATGGGTTACCCCACAGGGTTTCGGCCTGTGAAAACGCTGAATATGGATTATCACACGCAGCTTCACAAAATTGACGACGTGACCGACCGTGTGGTCCTTGATAATTTCGTCGCTAAATTACATGAAACACGATTAGACCCTGACAAGCCTTTGTGGCAATTTCATTTCATTTACGACGGCAAAAATAAGAGCTACGCCATTTATGCCCGCGTGCACCATATGTACGGTGATGGCGCAACATTAGTGCGATGGTTTCAATCGTGTTACGTATCAGCCCCAAATGATAAAAAATTTACGCCGATATGGGCTACTAAGCGTTTACGTAAGAAGTCTCGTGATCCAATCAGTTTCTACAAACGCCTTGCGGGCGTTGCGTATGCCCTGCGCGCAGTCGTTGATATGTTGGTGATTTTTGTACGCTTATTTTTAAAAATTGTTCGCGTGAATTCTCACTACATGCCTGTACCGTTTACCGGTACAAAAACACTGTTAACCGGCCAAGTAAAAGCAGGGCGTGCTGTAGCGACGCTAGACTTAGACTTCAACCGGGTTAAAGCGTTGGCTAGGCGCACGCGCTCAACCGCTAACGAAGTGTTGTTATGTGCGTTTGATATTGGAGTGCACAAGTTATTGCAGGACAACGGCCAAGTGTTTAACAAAGCGCTTTACACGAACATGCCAATAAATTTGCGCAAGCCTGGAGAAAAAACAACGGGCAATAAAATTGCTATTGTCCCCGTACAGTTGGCCCATGCTGAGCGCGACCCATACCTGCGCTTACGGCAAATTGTGGTTAACCATCGTATCGTAAAGTTTGCAGCGCAGCATGCTCGTCCTGCGGCGTTTAGTGGTTACACCATCGTCATTCAATCCCTTGCATTGGTTTTTGAGAAACTGCACCTTTCAAGCTTCGTGAAACCTATTGCTAATATTTTGGTCAGTAATTTGCCCGGCCCCAAGGATGTTCGATACTTAAAAGACAGCAAGCTACTAGGGTGTTATCCCATCTCAACCATGACTCCTGGGGGCGGCGTGAATATTACGTTAATGACGTATGCTGGTAAGGCAAACATAGGTATGGTGTGCTGTAATAAAAACATCGACTCACTGCACACGTTGGCAAACTATTGTGCAGAAGCGTTTGATATGCTTGAAGCAAGTGTTGATAACCCTAGCTTGAATATTGATGACTTAGGCGAACATGAAGAAGTGGTACCGGTTTCTATTATTACTGAGCCATAGCCAATAACAAGGTGTTCGCTTCGGTAAAACGAGGGGGCATTGGGCCGTTTAAATGCTCAGTACAACAGCACTACACCAAGTAGAAACGTAAACGGTTTTCAGCAACGCCGACGTGTTTACCATAGCGCGCAAATAACGCTTCTCGCCACATGTCATCTCTCATGGTATGAAAAAGCGGAAGTTTATCGATTTCTCGTAAAATAGCCTGTGTGATTTGCGGTTTATGATAGTTCAAAATTGCGTGGGTAGAGCCTGATAAATACAGTGATAGATAATTTGCTGCCGTGTCTGATGTGCCCGCCGTGACAAGCGATAATGCCGTTTTAAGTGATTGACCAATAATACTGTCTAGCCTGCCGGGTACCAGCTTAGAAAGCAGAAAACGGGTGTCTTTAATTAAGGCATAATCGTCGTTCACAAGGTGAATGCTTTCAACGGCGCTACGGGTAAGAGAAACGCATTTCTCGTCGACGTCATACTTAGGTGTGGCGCTTAATGTAACCACTACGTGAGCTCGATAAATCACGTTATTGGCGACCGCGACCTGCATTGAAGTAAACGCCTGAAAAAATATACGGTTTGTTTCTTCACATAACGAGACGTTACCAGACTCAACCGTGACGGTAGCAGTTCCAATAGGAATGTCTAGGTGGACGTTGGTTGGCAATGCAGGTTGAATAAGGGCGTTTAGTTCTTCAATGGTAAAGTCGTCATGGGTTAATTTCCCCAGCTTAACCATAAGCGAGGCTATCCAGTACTTGCATTGCGATTTGAACGCTAGAGACATTAATTTGTGCTTTTAAAAACCGAAAAAAGAACGTAGTAAACGAAAGAATAACCTTATTTCTTATATAGCGCTTCCAATGAATAGGAAGAGTTTGGTAATCTGGTCGTACCACAACATTTTGTTAACAATAGCGCAGGCTTTGTTAAGTAACACTAACCCAGAATTCTAATGGCGTAAATGGCCGCGTGGAGCAGAACATGAATGATTCAGACAGAACTTATGATTACATCATTGTTGGTGGTGGCTCAGCAGGCGCTGTGTTGGCAACAAGGCTGTCAGAAAACCCTGCGCTGCGCGTATTACTGCTTGAAGCGGGTGGCAAAGACACTAACCCCCTCATTCATATACCGTTCGGTTTATCGCTGCTTAGCCGCTTTGAATCAGTAGGGTGGGGGTATCATACCGCACCGCAAAAGGCCATGTATGAGCGCGAGTTATTTTGGCCACGAGGTAAAACACTAGGGGGCAGCAGCTCCGTTAATGCAATGTGTTATATCCGTGGGCAAAAAGAAGATTACGACCGCTGGGTAACCGAAGGGGCAGAAGGCTGGGGGTTTGACAGCGTACTGCCTTATTTCAAACGTTCTGAGAACTTTGAAGAAGGAGCCGACGAGTATCATGGTACTGGCGGGCCGCTTAATGTTGCAAAATTAAAGCATACCTCGGTATTGTCTGAAGCTTTTGTAAGTGCCGGCTCTCACGCCGACTATGGTCAAATTGACGACTTCAATCGTGATCAACGCGAGGGTATTGGTTACTACCACGTTACGCAAATTAATGGTCAACGTTGTTCCACTGCGAAAGGGTATTTAACGCAGGCTAAGCATAGAACAAACCTTACCGTAATGACCAAAATCATGGCTGAAAAAGTGTTGTTGAAAGACAAACGCGCCATAGGTGTGCAAGTGCGTGAAAAAGGAAAAGTGGCGCGCTACTTCGCTAACAGTGAAGTCATATTGTGCGGCGGCGCCATTAACTCACCACAGTTACTGATGTTGTCGGGTATTGGCCCTCGCGACGAACTGGAAGAAAAAGGTATTTACGTGCAGCAAGACCTGCCGGGCGTAGGTCGTAACCTGCAAGACCACCTTGACGCTATTGTACAATACACGTGTAAAGCAAGAGAAGGGTATGCCGTTGCTGCCGGTGCCCTGCCGTCTTACATTAAAGCGTCGTTCGAATACTTGTTTAAGCGAGACGGTATTTTTTCATCAAATATTGCTGAAGCGGGCGGGTTTGTTCGCTCATCATTAGCCACGCAGGGGCCTGATATTCAGTTTCATTTCTTACCTGCAATTTTGAACGATCATGGACGTCAACTGGCGTTTGGCTATGGTTATGGTCTACACGTATGTTGCTTGTACCCCAAGAGTCGAGGAACAATAAAGCTTCAAAGCAATCACCCACAAGATCACGCGCTCATCGACCCTAAATATCTAACGCATGAAGACGATATTAAAGTGATGGTTGAGGCCGTAAAAATAGCGCGTAAGTTGCTGGCAGCGCCCTCGTTTGAACCGTTTGGTGGCAGCGAACTTTACCCCGGTGAAGACGCTCAAGACGATGATGCTATTATCGAGTTTTTAAAAGAGCGCAGCGAAACCATTTATCATCCCATCGGTACCTGCAAAATGGGGAGCGATGATGACCCTATGGCGGTGGTGAGCAATCAGCTTAAAGTGCGTGGTATAGAAGGGCTAAGAGTGGTTGATGCCTCGGTAATGCCAAGCCTAATTGGCGGAAATACAAACGCACCTACGATAATGATTGCTGAGCGTGCAGCGGACTTTATTCGTGCCGAGCATGAGGGAGCGCCGGTTACTTTATAGCAGCCTGCATAAATAAGTCAGCGGCACAGTCACACATTTCATCAATGTGGCTGCTGTCGGCATAAATACCATCAATTAGTAACCGTGCTATACCATGAAGGGTTCCCCACGTGACCTGGGCCAAGCGAAGCGCATCTTGGTTTTCGGGCAGCAAGCCTCCTTGTTGCCAATAGCGTGTCATGGTTACTTGAAATTGAAAGCTTGGGTACGCCACCTCTTTTAAATCATGCGTTGCTGCATTGTTTTGCCATATAGTACGACCAAACATAAGTTCGTACATTTCGGGGTTTTTGGCGGCATAACCAACGTATTCATGTACGAATTCCCTAAATCGCGCCTGTGGCGTTTTTTCGTTTTGTTCAAAAATACGTTTTGCGGTGGAATGCCAATCACTAAACCCTTTTGCTGCAATCGCACTAAGCAGCGCACTTTTATCTTTAAAGTGGTGGTAAGGTGCGGTACGAGAAACCCCCGCATCTTCTGCAAGCTTTCGCAAACTCAAACTGTCTACGCCATGACAAGACAACCGCTTCGTCGCAGCCTCAATAAGGGCTGAGCGTAAATCGCCATGGTGATAGTTTTGCGCTGTGTTTGTCATGCTAGTGTAAGAATTTCCACATTAATTACTTCAACAAGGTGAATAGATATCGTTTTATCTTGACACTGTCAACATAGCCTTTTATCTTGACGCTGTCTAGTTTGCAAATTTGTTAATAGAAACTCACCATGGAGGCAGCGCAAACCATGAAGTACGCTACATTAGAAGTTGAACAAAAAGGGCATATTGCCTATATAACTCTCAACCGTCCTGACGCAATGAACAGCATGATACCCGCATTTTGGACTGAGTTTCCGGCTGCTATCCGAGCAATTGACGATGAAGGAAGTGCACGCGTAATTGTGATCACATCAACTGGTAAGCACTTTTCTGCGGGTATGGACTTGTCTGTTTTTCTTAATATGAAAGAAGATTTCAAAGGCGATCCTGCACGTCGCGCTGAGCGCATGCGCAGGATGGTCAAGCTGCTTCAAGATAGCTTTACGGCAATAGAAGAAGCAAGAATGCCAGTAATTGGCGCAGTGCAAGGTGGTGCAATCGGTGGTGCGGTAGATTTATTAAGTGCCTGCGACATGCGGTATTGTACAGAAGATGCGTTTTTTACCATTAAAGAAACACAGCTGGGCATGACCGCCGATGTGGGTACATTGCAGCGTTTGCCTAAACTCATCCCCATTGGTGTAGTAAAAGAGTTAGCGTATACCGGGCGTAACTTTGGCGCACAAGAAGCGAAAGAGTACGGTTTTGTGAACAACGTGTTTTCCGACCGCGATGCCATGCTAGACGGCGTAAACAAAATCGCTCACCAAATTGCTGCCAATTCGCCGATGGCGGTATCGGGCACAAAGACTATGATTAATTACGCTATCGAGCATACGGTTGAAGACAGCTTAAATTATATGGCTACCTGGCAGGCCGGCATGTTCCAAATGGAAGATGTCTTCAAAGCGATGGAAGCACAAAAAACAAAAACACTTCCCGACTATCCGCCGTTACTTGGCGCGATAAAAGAAATGAAATCATAATTAACATCAACAGGCATTTTTCAAGGATTTATCATGAACCAGACCGTTACTGATCATCCCGTATACCCACACTTATTTCGCCCTCTCGATTTAGGGTTCACGCAGTTAAAAAACCGCGTGTTGATGGGCTCTATGCATACTGGCCTAGAAGAGCTACCTAACGGCCATAAGCGTATGGCCGCCTTCTATGCCGAGCGTGCTCGCGGCGGTGTAGGTCTTATTGTTACCGGTGGTATTGGGCCCAATGAAGAAGGCGCAACACACCCGTCTACATTCCGTTTAGACACAGACGAAGCGGTGAATAACCACAAAGAAGTGACCGACGCGGTGCACATTGCAGGCGGTAAAATTTGTATGCAAATTTTGCATACAGGCCGCTATGCTTATGGTCCAAAACTGGTTGCGCCATCGGCAGTGCAAGCGCCCATCAACCCGTTTAAGCCTAAAGCACTCGAAGCGGATGAAATCGAAAAGCAAATTCAAGATTTCATTACCGCAGCAACCCAAGCGCAGCGCGCAGGCTATGACGGCGTTGAGATTATGGGCTCGGAAGGGTATTTCCTTAACCAGTTTATTGCGAAGCGCACCAACCATCGTGATGATGAGTGGGGCGGTGAGTATGAAAATCGTATTCGCCTTCCTATCGAAGTCGTACGCAGAGTGCGCGAAGCGGTGGGTAAACACTTCATTATCATTTATCGCTTGTCCATGTTGGACTTGGTTGAAGGCGGGTCGAATTACGACGAGGTCGTTCAACTGGGTAAAGAAATTGAAAAAGCAGGCGCTACTATTATCAACACCGGTATTGGTTGGCATGAAGCGCGTATTCCTACTATTTCCACAAAAGTACCGCGCGCCGCATTTACGTGGGTGACCGCTAAATTCCGTGAAGCCCTGTCTATTCCGGTTATTACGTCTAACCGTATTAACACACCTGAAGTAGCAGAAGACGTATTAGCCCGCGGTGATGCCGATATGATCTCTATGGCGCGCCCGTTTTTGGCCGATGCCGACTTTGTTCGCAAAGCGCAGCAAAACAAAGCCGACGAGATAAACACGTGTATTGGATGTAACCAAGCATGTCTTGATCACGTATTTAACGGCAAGCTAACTAGCTGCTTGGTAAACCCACGCGCATGCCATGAAACCGAAGTAAACATTGTACCTGCTGAAACCAAAAAACGCGTTGCCGTTGTTGGGGCAGGGCCCGCAGGATTGGCATCGGCTGTCACGTCTGCACAGCGCGGGCACGACGTGGTTATTTATGACTCAGCGAGTGAAATTGGTGGCCAGTTCAACATTGCCAAGCAAATTCCTGGTAAAGAAGAGTTCTATGAAACACTTCGCTACTTCTCTCGCCAAATAGAACTTCACGACAACATTACGCTTAAGCTAAATACCCGTGTTAGCGCTGATATGCTTAACGCTGAAGGGTTCGATGAAGTCATGGTTGCTACCGGTATTAAGCCGCGTACACCTGCCATCGATGGCGTTGAACACAGCAAGGTGCTTTCGTACATAGACGTGTTAAGAGACAAAAAGCCGGTGGGTAATCGTGTTGCCATTATTGGTGCCGGTGGTATCGGGTTTGATACGGCAGAATTCTTATCTCACGGTAAAGAGACGCCTAGCCAAGATATTCCAGCCTTTATGAAAGAGTGGGGCATTGATATGACGTTACAAGCCCGTTCTGGAACCGAAGGTATGACGCCGCAACCCGATAAATCTCCTCGAGAGATTTTCTTACTGCAACGTAAAACATCGAAAGTAGGTGCTGGCTTAGGTAAAACAACCGGCTGGGCGCATCGTGCAGGCTTAATCGCCAAAGGCGTGACGATGATTGCAGGCGTTACCTATGATAAAATCGATGATGAAGGGTTGCATATTACTGTTGATGATAAGCAGCAAGTGTTACCTGTCGATAATATTATCATTTGTGCCGGCCAAGAGCCGATGCGTGACATTGTTGAAGGCCTTAATATGCCATATCACCTTATTGGTGGAGCCGATGAAGCGCTAGAGCTTGATGCTAAGCGTGCTATCGACCAAGGTACACGCGTGTGTGCGACGGTGTAAAAGCGAAGTAGCACACGCACCAATGCGTAGGTAAACAAAAGGCGATTGACGTAAATTCAATCGCCTTTTTTATTGGCGTTACAAACTGGTTACGCCGTTACTTGGCCGTTGGGGTTTTATGCTTTAGCAGCAGCTCTTCAGCCTGCGCACGCAACGAGAAGTCGAACTCCCTCAGTATATTCATGCCCAATAGCCCGTCACTTTCACCAAGCACGTCAGGGGGCAGTACCAAAGCCGACAGGTTAGTAAACTCGTAACCTGCAAAATAGAATTTTGGTATTTGCACCATTGGCGCTTCTATCGCTCCAGAGGCGGTGTTCACCGTGAAATTACCAATAAAGATAAGGCGTCTATACCCGCTTAAGCGCGCAAAAAATCCTGTAGTAATAGCCGTTGTGGTGGCACCGGTATCAACAATCATTTCAGCGCGCTGATTAAGTGCCCGAACCTTAACGCGATATTGGTCGCCTTGTTTTATCAGCGGTACGCGGGTGACATTACCGTCTAGCGGTTGTGCCTCGTTGTCGAATAGCTCGTCGGTTGATGTATTATCGTTATTAGAGGCTTGAAGAGACAGGGCGCGAATACGCGCGGCGTCGGCATCATCAAAAGGAAGGCTGGCCAGTGTGTCTTCCATTAACGTTATGTTTTTCATGTGGGCATAGGCTCTCGCCAAATTCAGAATATAGCGTTTTTCATTCGTGATACGTTGAAACAACGGTTCGTTTAACGTGGCCATAAGCATCCACTGCCTGTTCTTTTGAAGCTGCTGTTGCGCATTCTCATAGCGAGCGTCGATGTGCTCTTGTATCGAGGCTAATGCAGCGGCACTAAGCGGTAAATCTAGCATGTCATAATAGTGAATAATGGCAATATGAAGCGGTTTGGTAAGGGCAATCAGCTTTGCTTCTAACAGCAGTAATCGCTCATCAAGCGGATTGGATTGTAACTGCAACGCTAATTGATAGCGCACGCGTTCAAATTCTTGAGCATTTAGCAGCGTTACCAGTTCATCATACGGTAAAAAAGTGTTCGTTTGGTTGCGCGTCTCATCTTCATTTTTCGTAGCCACAACGTTGTTAACGGCGCTGTTAGTATAATCAAACGTCCCGTTGTGGTGATTACTCGCCATTGCAGACGGGTCATCATCCATGTGGTTACCGACTGTGTCAGGTGTCGACAAACGCTGTGGGGGCACGTCACTCAATCTATTCAATAGATAAAGGTTAGCCGCCAGCGAGGCAATAAGCGCTACCAGTAATGCCCAAATAACCCCAGTTTTCATTAAGTTTTTATCCGCGTTGTTAATGTTAATACGCACGCGCGCTCGGCTGAAAGATCACTCAACACACGCACTCCCGTATATTTCTTGAAACAACGGCGGCATGCGTTTTGGGGCGCCAGTATCAAGACTCACACACACAAATGTGGTTTGTGCATCAAACACAGTTTTGCCTTTTTTAGGGCAAATAAACTGGAATTTTCGCGTTAGCGTAAGTTTGCTGTCGCACGCAATTATCCATGTTGCACATTGAAGCGCATCCCCTAAATGGGTAGGCAGATGATAATTCAGCTCGTGACGCTTTATTACCATGCCACGGTTTAACGCTTTATAATCACTAAACTGCAACCCCAGCTGATTTGAATGTGCCCAGGCGAGATGCTCTACCTGCGCTAAATACGCCACATTGTTAACATGTTGGTAGTGGTCGATATGCGTTTCGTCTATCGTCCATTCTTGTGCAAAGGGGTTCTTAAAGAACCAAGGTAACGTTGTCGTGTTCACACCTGCGCCTTCTTAAATTACTGCGTGAAAATAGGTTTGGTTAACGCCTGTCTATTGCGGTACGTTTTATTAAGGTACGCGTTATTGATGTACTTCGGGTAACGGATTGTCTTCGGGCAATACTAAGGTGTCGCTTAATAAGGCCATCATCATTTGTGTTTCCCGTTGCAAAACCGGTTGAATAAAACTTTGCACGTCGCCAATTGCTTTGAATGCATCAAAGCCTCTTGCCAAAAACTCATGTAAGGCTAATACGCCAGCCACTTTTGCCGGCCGCCTTGAAATAGAGATGAGCATGCCAATGCCTCGTATCTTTATCACGTCTGCCAGTTGGTCACCTAAGTGGGAGATGATGGCGATTTGATGCTGTCGATCGCGCTCCCTTCTCACGTAACGGTAGGCTTGAGCATAACTGTGCCTGTCGATAGGAAGCCCAGGGTAGCGCTGTGTTAAATATTGCGCCATTTCCATGTCTAGCTCGAACGACAACGCATTAAGCGATAAAGCGTCATTCATGGCGCTCATGGCTTTCTCGGGTAAAACCTTTGCCAGCTTAGGAATAACGCGGGCAAGATCGGCATCTCGCTGACTAAAATCCTTTGGGCCGTATAACTCTTCAACAAAAAATGCCATGGCTTTTTGATAGCGTTTTTGTTGTGCTAAATCGTCGTGAGACACCAATAGCCGGTCACATTGCCACGTTTGTAGTGCATGAATTACGGGCATAATACCAAGCTTGGTCGCAAGGTCTTTAAGCGCATTCACTCTATGTATATGTTTGATAATGTTTTGAGACAAGCTTTATCCCTCCGCAATCTGTAAACCTAGATTGACCGATGCCGCGCCACCTTTCAAGTGAGAAGGGCAGGTTTTGCTGATATAATCACGCCAACTATGCGTACACCATTAATTAAAGTCTAATCGTAGCGAGCAGTATGATTTCACCAAGCACAATCAACCCACAATCTGAATGTGATGCTGATGTACCCACACTAATAGCACTTTTTAATCAATCGTTTGCCGATTTTAATACCAAGTTGGTATTAGGCAACGATGAACCTGTGTACTTACCCGCCAGTGAAACATGTCATTATCATCAAGTTGTATTTGCGCATGGATTTTTTTCAAGTGCGCTGCATGAAATTGCGCATTGGTGCATAGCGGGAGACGCGCGCCGCTTACAAGAAGACTATGGCTATTGGTACTGCCCCGACGGGCGCGACGCGAAACAACAGGCCAAGTTTGAAAGCGTAGAAATTAAACCTCAAGCAATTGAATGGGCGTTTACAGAAGCGGCTGGGCGTAAGTTTCAAGTAAGCACCGACAATTTAAACGGGGCACAGCCAGACAGAGAAGGCTTCACTAAAAACGTAGAAGCACAACTGAATGCTTATCGACAACAGGGGTTTCCGCCACGAGCACAGCGCTTTATCGCTGCCTTAACGGCGACGTTTTCACCCACACAAACAGGAGTCGACGCCGCATGAAAAAGCCTATTTTTACGCTTGGTGTCATTGTTAACCCGTTTGCGGGGATCGGTGGCGCGCTTGCCTTAAAAGGCAGTGATGGCAGTGAAGTAAGAGAAAAAGCATTAGCCATGGGGGCTGAAAAGAAAGCCAATGAGAAAATGGCAAAAGCCCTGAGCATTCTTGATGCGCTTAACACGCCGTTTAAGATTGTGACCGCTGCGGGCGAGATGGGCGAGAGTGTTTGCGCTTCACTCGGGCTTCCATACGACCTGGTTTATACGCCCGCCGATATGCAAACTGAAGGTGAAGATTCAGAACGTGCTGCTCGCGCAATGGTTGAACACAATGTCGATTTACTATTGTTTGCTGGTGGCGATGGAACGGCGCGTAATATTTGTAATGTGGTTGGCAGCAGCGTACCGGTATTGGGCGTGCCTGCCGGATGCAAGATTCACTCGGGTGTTTATTGTGTATCACCTGCTGCGGCGGGGCAGGTAGTAAGTCAAATGATCTTAGGTGAGCTCGTCAGTGAAATGGACGCCGAAGTTCGAGATATAGACGAAGACGCCTTTCGTGGCGGTAAAGTCATTGCCAAGCATTATGGCGAAATGCGCGTGCCTGCCGAACTGTCTTACGTGCAAGCCGTAAAAATGGGCGGTAAAGAAGACGAAGCACTTGTGCTTGACGATATCGCGGCGTACGTCAGTGAGATCATGGACGACGCGCCAGACACCTATTTTGTAATGGGGTCGGGGTCGACCGTAGGCGCGGTGATGGAATATCTGGGCCTTGATAATACGTTACTGGGCGTAGATGTGGTGAAAGGCGGTGAGCTAGTGGCGTCTGACGTCACAGCGCCACAGCTGCTTGCATTAACACAAAATAAGCCGACCGAAGTTGTGCTTACCGTTATTGGTGGTCAAGGGCATATTCTTGGAAGAGGCAACCAGCAATTAAGCCCCGCGTTCATCCGCCAAGTAGGTAAAGAAAACCTGCGAGTAGTGGCGACGAAACAAAAAGTACAGGCGCTTAATGGAAAGCCGCTTCGTTTAGACTCGGGCGATGCTGAATTAGATACCGCCCTTGCCGGCGCCTTTACCATTATCACCGGGTATAAAGATAAAGTGTTGTACAACGCGTTGTAGCGTCACTACACATTACTATACCCCGCACATTACTTATCACTGAGAAAAGACCTTGAATTGATAATGAGGTCGATATTACTAACAGCAACCCGTTAAGGAGATTTACGTGTTACCACCTGCTGCGGCACCACAATTAGTGGTAGATGAAATGGCAAGAATAGAGGCTGCACTTGACGATGTAGTGAACCACGGTAGCGATGACGAACTGTTTATTGCCAGTTATTTGCAAGGGCACTTTGCGGTAGAAGCACGGCAAGTTGAAATGCAAAGCGATGGGTCGTTGGCAATGCTTAACGAAAAAATGCGTGACAGCTTAGGCCGTGCATTTGAAAACAATGAATTAGACAACAGTGATGCCGCGCGAGTAACACAGCTTTGGGAGCGTTTACTGGCCAGTAGCGCGCTTATTTAAGCCAGTTGTGTATTACGTTATAAACGGTTTTGTTACCCAGTAATGCCACGTGGCCTATATTTTGGCCAACCCACTGGTTTTCAGGTTTAAATTGAAGCGAATGTAACGGCGAGTCATGTTGACCAAGCGCACTACGTAAGGGGACAAGACCATCACCAATAAGCTGTTCGTTTACCATATTCGGTTTGTCAGACGAAGTAGTCGCAATAGCAAAGCACTCAACATCACGTGGTAGTGGAATGGCGTCGCGCTGATCAGCAGGGTAATCAAAGCGACGTGGCGAATGGGTGTCGCTATGCGCAATATAGCCATGCCTAAGGTCAGCGATACCTGCGCTTCGGATTTGGGTTATGCGTGCAAGCGGGGCAGTAAAATGGTGCATGCCCAAGAACAAATCTACCCAGTTGCCTGCTTGCTCTAATGGGGCGCCGTGATGAGGCGTACCGAGAAAAATAATCTTTTGTAAATGTTGCGGCCAATGGGCATTGTGCATCGCACTGTGATGGTGAGCACTTCGTGTAACTAGCCCTCCCATGCTATGCGCCACAATAGACATGTCTAGAGTATGTGTACTTTTCAATAACGCAAATTGCGTTACTAGTTGATTCAGTAATTCACTAAATTGCTGGCCATTTTCAAAAATATGCCTGCCTGTGTTGTAGTGCAAGTAAACGGTGGTATGGCCTAAGTCTTTGGCAATATGGTGGCCATGATCATGTGCATCTTGTTCCCATTGCCTGTCGTTCATGCACAAACCATGAACCATGATAACGACCTTACCATTACTTTCAGCAATCTCGTTTACCAATGCACGCATGTCAACGCCTTCACCACGTTGCCTAAAGCTCATAGGTATGGCGAGGGGGCTTTGGTTTGTGTGTAAGTGATCGCCAATCACCCCATTAAGCGCTGAAAGCAGTGCGCCGTGACTTGCAGAGTCGGTACGTTGGTTTAAGGTGTTAGCAAGTATGTTAAGCGGTACATGACTTCGCTTTCCCACCATTTCGGTGATACGCCTTATATTGTTATACACCATACCGGTAATACCCGCCGTTCGTCCCTCTTGGTGAGAGGGCGTAACCCAAGACAACGGGCTAATGCGGCTATGCATGGTTTCAATAACGTTAGTAAGCTGAAGTACGGCGTCGACAATCAGTTGGTTTACTTCCTTAGCACCCGACGAGGCGTTACGTTCATGCGTTTTATCTACGTTACTATCAGGCACGTAATACTACTCTTGGTGTTAAGGCTATATACACCATCATAACAGTAATAGCGTAGCATCGGCGGCATTAATGTTTAAAAAGTGCACAGTGTTGCGCTAAGTCTATGGTTTTGTATTTTTTATTTATGCTACGCTACTACCACACCATCTATAGGAAAACGTAGTGAAAATACGCATACCCCAGATTTTTTTTCTTGCCCTTTATTTTACACTTAGCGCTAATGTCGCGTATGCGCAAAACGCAGCAGACGCGCCTTCAGATGACGAGTCTGCTGCTGCAAGCGTGCCCGATGCCACACATTTTAACACGCAGCATAAAGGGGTATTTAATGGTGTTACGGTTAAATACACCGCGAATGCGGGCGAAACCTATGTGCGTGACACCAGCGGTGACCCCACGGCCGCTATATTCTCGTTCGACTACGTTGCACAGCAAAAGTCGTCTGCGAACAAGCCTGCTCGGCCGGTAACCTTTATTTGGAATGGCGGTCCAGGCTCGTCTTCGACGTGGCTGCATATGGGCGCTTATGGGCCTAAGCGTATTGTTGTACCTAGCGATGCGAGTCACCCCGGCGCTGCGCCATACACCATGAAAGACGCGCCTGAAAGCATACTAGATGTTACCGACATGGTGTTTGTTGACCCAGTCGGTACAGGCTTTTCTCGTGCAATAGGCAAGGGCAATAAAGAAGATTTTTGGGGGCTCACCGAAGATGCAAACGCCATGGCCGCGTTTATTGCCCAATGGCTAACCGATAACAAGCGTTGGAATTCGCCCCTGTTCTTACTGGGGGAAAGCTTTGGTACTACCCGTGCTGCAGCGGTAGCGAAAGTGTTATTAGACGACCACCTCATTAATGTAAACGGTATTGTATTCGTGTCTCAAGCGCTCGATTATCAAGGCTCTACACCGTATGTCGACGACAATATCATTTCTTACATCACCTATATTCCTACCATGGCAGCCACCGCTTGGTATCATGGAAAGGTAGATAATTCGGGCGACTTCGAGGCATTCATTCAGCAAAGCCGTGAGTTTGCCACACAACAATTACTGCCTGCGTTGTTTCAGGGAAACTTGATAAGTAATGCGAAACGCGAAGAGCTTGTTACCCAGCTACAGCGCTTTACAGGGTTAAGCAAAACGTATATCGAGCGAGTAAATTTGCGTATTAACGCGTTTCGTTTCGCTAAAGAGCTTATGCGTGAAGAGGGCGTGGCTGTTGGCCGGTTAGATAGCCGCTACACCAAAGATGAACGAGATGATGTAGCAGATAGCCCTCGTGCCGACGCGGCTGGTGCAATATCGCCAGCGTATAAAGCGGCACTAATGCAGTTTATGCAACACGATTTAAAGATAGACTGGCAGCGTAAATACTTAAACCCTTCCGACCCCGAGTTATCGGGTAAGTGGCATTGGAGCCCACGGCCGAAGGGCAGTACCTGGGAGCCTCACTATGTGAATACTGCGCCAGATTTGGCTTCTGTACTGCGTAGCAACCCGAGTATGAAAGTGATGGTGGCGTCGGGGTATTATGATTTGGTAACCCCGTTTTTCGATGCTGAATATACGTTAAACCGACACGGCATTGCCCGCGACGACATTCAGTACTTTTATTATCACGGCGGGCACATGATGTATGTGCATGAACCGGCAAGAAAGGCGTTATTAAAAGATACCCGAGCGTTTATTACGTCGCAGTTATCTCGCTAGTGTATTATGTGTAGTGCGTCACTGCCGTGGCGCACTATTTTTCTATTTCCAGCCTTGCAGCCACTTTTGTTCGTTTTTAAGCTCGGCCCAGTCTATCGGGTAGGTGTTTTTAGACAACACCGCCTCTAACGTACAGGCTATCACTACGTTTTCTTCATCATACTCAACGTCTGACACCAGAAAATGCTTTTCGCGTTTCAGCGGTGTAACGGCTGTCCATTTGCTGTTGCGTAATTTAGCGGGGTTTATTTGATTCATATTGCCTCTACATAAGGGCTAGCTGTCTGCATCATCTATCGGCGACAACATTTTATGCATGATAAATGCGTCTACCAACCCCTGTTGTTTATGATGATACGCGTTAGGAATAGTGCCGATAATGCTGTACCCCAGTTTTTTCCATAAGTTTATGGCAACCTGATTAGTGCTTACCACAGAATTAAACTGCATGGCGGTATAACCTAAAGCCAACGCGGTGCGCTGAGAGTGCAGGCATAGGGTTCTTGCAAGGCCTTTTCCGCGACTAGCGGGGCTAACCATGTAGCCACAGTTAGCAATGTGTGCACTAGGCCCCGACGCATTAGCTTTTAAATAGTAGGTACCAAGTACGACACCCTCTTCTTTTACAACAAACGATTTATGGGGGGAAAGGCACCATAACTGATATGCCGCTTCTTCATCGATAAGGGGGTCGATAGCGTAGGTTTCTTGGGCTTCAACAATGTCTTTAAATACGGGCCAAAATGCGTGAAAGTCGCTTTTTGTTGTTTCACTAATTTGCATCAAACCTCGGAATATATGTTATCACCTTAATTACGCTTTTAAACGATGTAATGCGTTACCAATATACTCGTAGCCCAATGGTAGGCCGGCCAGAGCGCCCGCTGGAACGCATAAAATATACAGCACCCACACCCATCCCAACGCGGTTTGATCTTCAATAAACAGCGAAACCAAATAGGTGCCAGCAAATAATACGAAAAACGCAGCAATAGCGCCTAGTATCATTCCAATGACTGCCCCTAGTATATTTAACAGCATTACACGCGTTTTCCTGTGCTTTCTATCCTAGAACATGAAGTTAAACGGCTAGCATGTCAACAACGAACATTATCCACATTGTGATAACAGCAACAAAGTTAATAGTAAACACAACGCCCCTTAGCCTTACATTTGCCGTAAAAATGTGTACGGCACTATGCACTATTCGGCCTACCACAAATACCCATGCCAACACGCCATACCAAGCAGTACCCTGCGTGCCAGTAATCAGTAAGAGTACACAAATAACGTAGAAAAAAAGGGGCCATTCAAATTGGTTGCTTAAGTTGGCGCTTATTTTTGGCTGAATAGTGTCGAAAGGGTGGGGGCCGCTAGCCTTTGCACCCACTCCCCACACGCTAGGCGCTCTTGTAATAGTGAGTAGGGCATACAATAAAGCACACAGCGAGACATGCGAAAACATGGGTAATAAAAGTGTGTTCATAGGGCGGTTCAACCATTCATAGCAATATTATGGAAACACTAACGTAACCAATGTGTTTGTGCAAAGCACACAAAAAAACAGCTTAATTTGTTAATTCTAACGTGTAATGTGCTTGGCCATTGTCTGCTGATGTGAACGTACCCGAACCAGAAATCTCTGCTAATGCTTGCGTTCCAGAGCCTGCGACAATATCAAAATGACTACTTGCTACACCTGCCTCAAATTTGCCGTTGTGCTTGAGAATAACACTGCCTGCTTTGTTGTTAATTGTGCATGATAGGCGCTCTAAACCAACGAACACCGCATTACCATCGCAGGTGTAGTTCATCAAATATTGAAGCTCGCTTAGCCCATCAATATCGCCAGTGTAACGTTGGGTAATTTTTGCGTGTGTTTGCTTCGACCCATCATCGTTCTCACAATACGGTGTTTCGTCCCAGCCTGTAATTTGAAATGTGCCTTTGAGCAGCGTTGTCATTGGTTGCGCCTTCTAGTGACAGCAGCATGTGCTTGTTTAATATAATGGTGAGTGGTTTACGCTACTTACGCCCGTATTTCTACCTTCCAAGGCGGAGATAAACGGTTTTCGCCAGCCCAGTATAATTTAATTTTATTGCCTGAAGGGTCTTTTAAAATGGCCTCTTTCCACAAGTAGCGTTGCTCTGTGGGAGGTTGTTCAAATTCAATGCCTTTCTCGGTGAGCGTGTTGCAAAGTTCGTCTAAATTTTCATGTTCAAAGTAGATTACCGCGCTATTTTGAAACCCTTCGTTTTCAAGCGATAACGAAAACGTTGCATTGCCATCGGGGCACGAAAACCGGGCATAGTGCGGCGTATCAACAATTTGAGTGAAGCCTAATGTTAAATAAAAATGCACGGCGTCATTCATATTTTCTACTGGCAAGGTAACCTGATTAAGTTCCATTTTATCTCCTGGCGAGTGCATTAGGTAACCACAGCGCAAGCTTTCTAGTTTCTAGCGCTTTCGTTAACTCGCCATTCGCCTCATCTTCGTTGCTTAAAACAGGCTGGCTATAAAGTAGCCAATCCCCGTACCCAATAGCAATAGCGACGCAAACCTAATTAATTTCAGGGTTTTAGCTACTTGGAATACAGTCTTACCTTTGAGTAATGTATCGACTATATGGTCTTGGCCAGCAATACAAATGAGAATGGATGAACCCAAAAAAGTTAAAGGAATATAAACATCGGTCCCCATTTCAACTGCCTTTAACTGAACCAGTACTACTATTGCGCCAATAGTAGCCGATGCAAGCCATGTGTACTGTTTGAGCAACTCAAAATGTAACTCGGTAGTAAGGGTTTCATTTTTCTCATTACTGTTTTCGAGAGTGTCTTGCTCGATGTTTTCTTCAACGCTTTTTGTTTCCATATTTAAACAGGCCTTTGGTGTTTAGGTTCAATCTAGTTTTCGCTTTGCATGGCGCTGACTGTGCTTGTCTAGTGAAAGCCTACTTAGGGAATAAACAACAAGCCCTAAACACGCTATGGCAACAACGGCTGAAGGAACGGCCATTAACAGCATTCCTTTATCCCACCCATAAAATGCCATAACAGCACAAATAATGCCTAAGCACAGTTCAATCAAAAAGTTTTCCCAGTCTAATGAATAACCCGTATCGATAGGCCTAGCAAAGAAGTTAATTTTGTGTGGCATGTTTATGTTTCCTTAGCAGCGTAAAAAGCCAATATGACGTTCCTCATAACGCATTCCTTTGCGTATTGCTAAAACTACCTTGGTACACATTAGCATTAAACACCAACCACTTATGGTCTACAAAATGGCAAATATATAAGGTGCGGAAGTCTACATTTGAATCATTTACGGTAACACGCCACCCAACCGTTGCAGCTACCTTATCCTTCCCGAGAGCTTGCTGTTCTAAAATAGTAAACTGGGCGTGTTGATAGCCAAAATTACGCATGGATTCGCAATTTAATGCAAACTTTGCAACTAAAGCGGTTCTTTCGGTAAAAGTTTGAACGCCGTCAGCGTCTGAGATAGCGCAAGGTAATCGATACAGGCTTGCAATAGCCTCTGGCTCAAAGGCATTAAAAGCTTCTGTGTATTTATTAAAAAGTTCTTCCATGATCAACAATTCCCTGGAAAGCAACGCCTTATAGAGAGGCAAAATTAGCGAAGAAAAACCAAAAGCCAACTTTTTTGTGCTTTCAAACGGGCGCAATTCTGCGCGTTAATAAACCATCGTGGTTTAAAAATACACCTTATACAGGGGGGAGTAAATAGCGCTACTACTTCTTGTACGTAGAATGAAAAGCAGTGTTAGGCCCCGCAAAAGGGCCTAACACAACAAACCGATTAATTGAGTAGAATGGGCTTACCAAAGCCAAGCTTTTCAAGCCTTTCTAGCTGTGTTGCAGCATCTCCCACCACAATAACATTCATGGCATCGGGACGTACGTGGCTGTCTAACACCGCCTTTGCTTCTTCCAAGCTCATCGACTGAACGACTTCCATGTTTTTGCTTTTGGCATCATAAGGCAAATCAAAGCGAGTAATTTCCTGAATCAAGCCTAGTTTGTCACCCAAGGTTTCGTTCTTAAGCGCTTGACCACGAAGCAAGGCATCTTTGGTTTGCGCTAACTCTGCTTCTGTCATTTCTTCGCTGTAACGCCCTAAAATCTCATTGATTAAACTTAAGCTTTCTAAGGTCACGTTGGTTCTTACCGACGTGCCTACGCCAAATTGCCCTTGCTCTGCGTTGCCAGTAGCAAAAGAGCGAATGCCGTAGGTATACCCTTTATTAACGCGAAGTTCGGTCATCAGTTTCGACGTATAAATACGCCCTAGAGGGAAGTTAAGCGCCTCTAATTTGGTAAAGTCTTCGTTGGTCACAGGTAGAGCAGGGCGGCTCATTTGTAGCACCGACTGCTTAGCCCCAGGCACGTCATAGAAATAGACTTGGGTTTTCTCAACCCCAGCAAATTTAGGCACCGGTAATGCAGCTAACGGCTCCTTAGCAGGCCCTTCAAGTGAAGAGAACAGTCTTAGTGTTTCGCCTTCATCAAAGTTACCCACAATGTTTAACTTGGCCGATGCGATTGCATAATGCTTTTTGTGGAAGGCTTTCACATCATCCAACGTAATAGCATTAATTTGTGCTTCAGTGCCAGCGCCAGCCACCGCTAGTGCCGTTGGCTCTGCATAAGTAATGCTAGCCATTTCACGCGCGGCTATGAAATCGGGGTTAGCCAACTGAGAAACCGCAGTTTGGCTGTAGCTTTCTTGCATAAGCTTGAATTCAGTTTCATCAAACTGAGGCGCGTTGATCATATCTTGTAGCAGTGCGACGGTTTCATCTAGGTTACGAGCCAATGTTTTACCGCGAATTAGCGTGTATTGGCCTCGTGTTTGGGTAGTTAAACTTGAGCCCAAAGCGCCTAGCGCTTTTTCAAATGCTGCCACATCTAAGTCGCCAGCACCTTTTGTTAACATATCTCCGGTAATTGATGCGAGGCCAGGCTTATCCAGTGGTGAACGCATTTTTCCTGCATCAAATTCTAATGAAAATTCAATTAACGGTACTTCATCAGACTGAATACCAACCATTTGCAGGCCGTTGCTACCTTGAGCGTCCCAAATGGTGGGGCTTGGTAGAACAAAGGAATCGCCAAAAGGCGGCTCAACCGTGCGATCAAATGACGACGCAGTGGGTTCAAATACTCGGGCAGCTGGGTCGTAAGGCACGTCTTTCTCTGCGCCTTGAACAACAACTTCCTCAACCACTTTCGCTACTTGCGCGCCTTCTAACGCTAAGTCCGTTTGGTCTTTTGGTGTAAAGCTAGTAGAAACGTAATGTTGGCCTTTAATGTATTTGTTATACACATTCATCACGTCTTCTGCACTAACGGCTTGAAGGTTTTTAATGTCAGTCGTTAAAAAGCCAGGATTGCCGGTAAACAGGTTATATTCACCCATCGCAATCGCTTTGCCCAGTGCGCTTTGGATACTGTCAAAAATACTCACTTCAGACTTCGTTTTAATGCGTGTTAAGGCTTCTTCAGGAATGCCGTTCTCTTCGAAACGAGCAAACGCTTCCCATACCGCTGGCAGCAAATTATCGATGTCTTCGTTGGGCTTAGGATTAATGAATAAGTAGACTTCACCAGCGAGCTCTTTGGTGTAGTTGAAGCCTGAAACGTTCGTGGTAAGTTGCTTTTCGTCTATCAAAACTTGATTCATTGGCGCTTCTTTGCCGTCAACCAAGTACGACATAAGCACGTTTAACGCATAAGAATCTGGGTGATACTCTGGTACGGCCGGCCACGTTAGGGTGAGCTGCGGCAGTGTGGCAAAGTTATCTTCATGCACAAAGTGCTTGGTTTCGCTTAGCGTAACAGGCTGTGCCTTTGTTGCTGGCGTTGGGTTAGCACCGCTTGGTATTTCACCAAAATACTTTTCAATAAGGGCTTTGGCTTCTTCTAATTCAAAATCACCGGCTAACGTTACCGTAACATTGTCAGGGCGATACCATTGATTGAAGAAGGCTTTTGTATCTTCTAGCGTTGCGTTTTCTAAGTCTTCAAGCGAGCCAATCACTTGATGATGGTAAGGGTGGCCTTCAGGGTAAATGGCTTGGCCAATTACGTAAAAGTTGTGGCCATACGGGCGATTATCGACGCGCTGACGCTTCTCGTTTTTAACCACCTGCTTTTCACGGTCAATAATGTTCTGGTTAACCGTTTTAATGAAGTAGCCAAGTTTGTCAGCTTCTGCCCAAATGACTTTCTCTAGCCCGTCTTTCGGTACTGCCTGAAAGTATTGTGTCATGTCGTTAGTGGTAAAACCGTTTGTACCTTCTCCACCAATACGCGTGTTCATTTCGTCAAGACCGCCGTAACCTAAGTTTTCAGAGTCCATAAACAAAAGGTGCTCGAATAAGTGAGCAAAACCGGTTTTGCCAACGTTTTCTCTTCCTGAGCCCACGTGAACTGCAAGATTGATTGCTACTAGCGGGTCGGAGCGGTCGATATGAAGCACCACTTCTAAGCCGTTGTCTAACGTCATTTTTTCAAAATTTAATGAGGGCAGGGCGGCTGACTTGGCTTGTTCAGGTGCTTGCTCTGCAACAGATTCGCCAGTGTTATTGCTGCACGAGGCAAGGGCGAAAAGTGACAGCCCAACAGCGACCGGAAGTGTAATGGATTTGCGCAAAGGGAACATACGAAGGTCCTTCTAGTTTATTTACCTAAAAGGTAATGTAAAGCGGCTGCTATGTCGATAATCGCGTTAGTTTAAACTGTCACTGAATGTGTAAGCAGATGTAACAAGTAGCCAACGCTTATCAATGGCTTATCGCTAATGGATAGTCCGCAATGCGTAACCCATGTCGTTATACCTGTCATTAGTTACCGAATGTATCGTTATCATTTTCTTTTTACGGAAACAACGCAGAAGTGTGGGGATTCATCGCTAATTTTGTGCGCAGCGATGCGTTAAGTCTTAGGATACGGTCTTCTTAGACCCATTACCCTTAACACTACGGAGGTGATGTTATGCATCGCGCCTTATCAACGCTTGTTGTTTACAGCTTACTTAGTACCCCATTATTTGCCGCAACAAAAGAAGACGTTACAGCACCTGCGTTAGTACCTATTAAAACGTATCCGAGCGCAAGTGCACCCATGCCTCGTTTTTCTGTAGATGCGAATTGGCCCTCTTTACCCGATACGTGGATGCTCGGACAGGTAAGTGGGTTATCCATTGATAAATACGATCACGTATGGATTTTACAACGTCCTAATTCGCTCGGTAAATTTGATACGGGGCTAGCCGCTACGCCAAAAACGGCGTTGTGTTGCGAGCCCGCGCCACACGTAATTCGTTTTACGCCGCAAGGTAAAGTAGCCACTGCATGGGGAGGGGCATCGCACGCGCCTACTATTGATGGGGTAAATCAGTGGCCGGTAAATGTACATGGTTTATATGTTGATCCTACCGATTCAGTTTGGATTGCTGGCAACGGCGATGGCGATCACGTTGTCGCTAATTTTAATTTTGACGGCAAATTCATAAAGCAAATTGGTGAGCGGGGAAAAACCGGCGGCAATGCCGATAATGCAACACTAGGAAACCCCGCGGATATCTTTTACGACCCGAATGCCGATGAGGTGGTTATTTCCGATGGCTACATTAACGCGCGCATGGTGTCTTTTGACCCTAAAGACAAAAAAGCGACGCATATTTGGGGCGCTTATGGCAATAAGCCAACAGGCCCAACGCGTGAGGGCGCTTTTGATCAATCTCAAGCTGCTCAGCCTCAGGCCCAAGGCGTTGACATTGAAAACCCCTTGTTTGGCAACATTGTGCACTGCGTGAATCAAGCATCAGACGGCTTAATTTATGTCTGCGACAGACGCAACAACCGCGTACAAATTTTTAAGCGCGAGACAAATGGCGATATTTCTTTTAAACACAACCTTGTGGTTGCCGCATCAACTGGTGGCGTAGGCTCGGCAACCGACGTGGCATTTTCTCCTGATGAAACTTATCTTTATGTGGCCGACATGATGAACGGTCGCATATGGATTTATGAACGCGAGTCGTTAACCCTTTTAGGCTCGATAGGCAGAAATGGTCGCTACCCAGGGGAATTTACATGGCTTCACAGTATTGATACCGATAGCGATGGCAACTTGTACACCACAGAAGTGAACACCGGTCGCCGAGTGCAAAAGCTCGTTTTTGAAGGCGTAAAATAATGACGCTACTGTCAGCTGATACGTTATGGTTGCTTATCGCCATGTTGTCAGCTGGCGCCTGTGCAGGCTTTACCGCCGGCCTTTTCGGTATTGGCGGAGGCTTTGTTGTTGTGCCTGTTCTACTTATTATTTTTAATAAGATGGGCGTAGCTGACGATGTTGCCGTGCACTTAGCCATTGGCACCTCGCTGGCTACCATTATTACCACAAGCTTGCGAGCGGCTCGCTCGCATTCAAAGCGCAGTGCTGTAGATTTTACGGTGGTGAAAAGCTGGGCGCCGTGGATTATTTTGGGTGTTGTTGTGGGCTTAGTTATAGCATCAGACGCCAACGCCTCGCTGTTAGTGGGGGTATTTGGTGCGGGTGTATTGTTGCTTTCGGTACATTTTTTGTTTCCCACATGGCTTGCGCACAAACGCGTCAATAAAACCATGCCTGAGGGGCGCACCAAAGCAATACTCGCCACGTTTTTAGGCGGGATATCAGCATTGCTAGGCATTGGTGGAGGTACTATAACCGTGTTAACCATGACCTTATCTAACCGACCTATCCATCAAGCCATAGGAACCGCCTCTGCCTTTGGCGCGCTAATAGCGATACCCGGCACTGTGGGTTTTATTATAATCGGGTGGAGCAAAGCGGGTTTGCCTCTTGGGTCATTGGGTTATGTAAATGCAGTAGGTTGGATTGCTATTAGCGCCATTTCGCTACTTACCGCGCCATTAGGTGCTAAATTCGCGCATAACCTTAACCCCACTATGTTAAAGCGCGCATTCGGTGTTTATCTGGTGATCACCGGTACGTTTATGCTCCAAAAGAGCGTAACGTCAATGTCGCCAAGTATGGCACTAGAAGAGAGTCATTGTGAGTCTGCGGTTAGCAAGGAATGCAAGGCTAGCGTAGCGTTTAGCCCAGTAAACGGTTAATGAGTAACTAACTGGCGTTGTATTTAGGGCGTGCTTGTAAACCTGTTTGTTATTTACGTGCTATACCTTTCAATTGCCTCACGTTTATACCGTGTTGAGAAGCTAGTCATCCTGTCTTCCCAGCACGTTATAAATGTGATTGACTCAATACATTTAGTAAATAGGCAGTACCGAAACCGATTCGGGTGCAGTAAACGGCGCGCTGTAACTCGGTGCTACATCGCCTGAGTTCGCATTCAAAATATTGTCGAATCGCAAGATAGCGCCATTCGATTTTTCTGCCACATACACATGTCCGTTGCTAAGCATTAAATCTACCGGGTTACCAAGCATAGAGGCAGGGCCAGCAATATTGACTGATACATCAGTAATACCGTCTGCGGACTGCGCACCTGATATAACATAAAGTTTGCCATCGGTTGCATCCGCCGCACTGCCTACATCAGAGATAACCAAGCTATCGCTTTGACTATCGTAATCGATACCGTGAATGTTGGTCGGCGCTGAAAACGCAGTGCCACCACTTGCCGGTACAATTAACCTGTCTTCCCCAGTCAGTACAGATTCACCGCTATTCAATCGTCTTACTACTTCTTCAAATACGGCGACGGTACCGTTTGTGAGTGCTAGATAAGCACTATCGGTTGTTGGGTCGTAATCGACATCCCACGGGCGAGCGCCATTCGATGCTTCAAGGGTTAATAACGGCGTTACATCACCTGATGCACAAGGTGAAAACACGCGTACTGCTGGCGTTGTCTCATTCACATCGGCAACAAACACGAGGCCCTCAGTTGATGCAATATCAAGCCCTTTAGGGGCAATGAGGCCTGTATTAGCACCTGCTATCATATGGTCGTAACTGTCACTATACATCATGCCATCACGTTGTGAGGCCAGTCGATTTACCACTAACAGCCCGCCTGTTGATGTATCTGGGTTATCGAAGGTAATAACACCATCGCCTTGCGAGGTATATGACGCACTTTCGATGCTCATGCCGCTATCAAAGCGACGTAACTCGCTGCCTAACAGTGCACTACGTTGTGCAACTAGCCCCGTTGAATCGCCGTCTACAGACGGATTACTTGATACAGAAAGCCCTGCAATAGGCATAGTGGTTATGCCATCGTCTGATGCATCCCATTTCACCATTGCTTCTGTAAACTCAACAAGCGACTCTGGCTTAACAGATGGAGTAGACAGCGTTGGCGCAACATCGCCACTGGCACCGGTAAAGATATTGGAAAAGACTAAAATTGCGTCATTCGATTTTTCGGCCACACGAAGGTCAGCGCCCGATAAAATAATATCTACCGGATTACCTAATTGCGTGCTAGCGCCACCCACCACTCGTGCAGGAACTACCATGCCATCAGCCGATGCTGCGCTTTCGATGACAAATAGCTGGCCATCATCGGCCACGCTTGCATCACCCACATCCGACACTACCAGTCGGTTAGACATCGCCTCGTACACAATACCGTGAAGGTTAATTGAAATTTGGTTGCCGTCGGCGTCTGATGGAACAATGGTCCTGGTCACCGTTGGTGCAAAACCAGAAGAGGTTACATCGTCATACACGGCGACTGTGCCGTCGGTAAGGGCAACAAATAAGCGGTCAGCGTTTTCGTCAAACGCTAAGTCCCACGGGCGCGCAGATGTCATAATTTCTGCGATAGGCGCTACGTTGCCTGCCGCTTGGCCGCCAAACACACTAATTCTTTGACCATTAAAGTCGGCTGCCATTACAAGGCCGGCTTCTTCTGCAAATACAATACCCTTAGGGTTTACCAAGCCAGTTGCCGCGCCGGTAACGTCGTGACCAAAGTTTGCATCAAAGTCGCTGTTTCCAGTAAATGAGCAAAACGAGCGAATAAGAGGAAGGTCGCTGTCTCCTGCTTGAAAAAGCGTATTGCTTTGAGATAACGCGACACCCTCGTTCGCGCCGGTTGATATTGTATTGATAACGCTGGCGTTTTGATCAACGGTTGATACCGTGTTGCGGTTGCTATCGCCATTATTGGCTATTAGAAAAGTGGCTGCTGAAAAACCTGGGCTTCCGTCTTGCCCCGGTGCGCCGTCTTGACCATCGGCGCCATTAACGCCGTTAACACCATCTGCACCATCATCCCCGTTACAGGCTGTTAGAGAAAACACAACTGCCGCTGCAAGCAGTGAAAGTTTAATATTGCGCTGTGAAGTATTTGATAAATCCATAACCATCTCCGTTGTCTTTTTGATGTAGCGACGTTGTACTACTCACGTCCTGTTCAAAAAGCCAAACGACCGACGATAGAGATTGGATGCAATAAATTTAAAAAAGATAAAAAAGAAATAATAAGAGGCCGAGTTATGCTCGGCTAAACTTATGTGGCTAAATTGAAACTAGCCACGCTTTGGCAGCCCTATGCAGCGAGCCTTGAGCAGCATAGCTGCGTTTTGCTGCGTTAGTTATGTATTTACTAACACCTATTTACACTGACATATCATAGGCTTTTGACAGCCACGTATGTACATCTTTGCTTACTTCTGCGATATCGGTTAGCTGTATTCGGTGCGTGCACATAGTACCAAACGGGCCAGAGGGCTCTAGTATACCTTGTGCCTCTACGCCTTTAAGTTTTAATCCAAGATCTATGCGTGTTTTTGTAGACGGTTTAATCAAAGCAAACTGATGCTTTCTGATTACACTAACACTTCCCTTCTTAGGGGATATCGAGACATCATCGCCCAATGCGTTAACTATAGTTATTAGCTTTTCATAAATTGGCTTGAGCGATTCCTTGCCGGCGTACTGCGCCGTTATGAGATCATCGGAAGCGACAGTGTCTTCCTTTGAAAGTGACACTATCGTATTTGCGTATCCATGCGAAACACCGTGCTCATCTTTTAAAAATTTTACTGCCACTGAATGCTTCTCAAAAGACTTTTCTTTTAAAATCCTTATCCATTCATCGAGGCCTTTGCCTGTTTTTTCAGGCATATTATCCAACATGGTTTTTAGTGCTTTATCCATTGTATTCACCTTGATTAATAATTCACATGACGCCCGCAGTAGTGGGCAAAAATACGTAGTTAACAATACCAAGCGAAGCGCAGAGAGCCTACGTATTTTTGTCCCTAGCGAACGCAGCGAGTGTTAAAGCGCTTGTTATATTCCAACCAAACTTTTCAATGCGCATAGGCATGCGTATGCTTGGTGGTGAAATTAGTTGGAGTGATGAAATGCAAGATTTAAAGGCTGGTTGTACCGCTAACAAATAGCAATACTAGAAACAGTCTTTACATGAGAAGATCGACGCCGGAAATAGAATTCGAAGGCGCAACATACTTATTTCTAGCCCAACAACTTAGTTCTATACCCGAATACGTGCTCAATGATCGCATTGGCTCGCTGGACCAATCCAGAGAACTGCTGATAGATGCAATAGACTTCGCTATTACTGAAATATAACGCCGTACTAAGCCGGTCGAACCGTGGGTGAAGGTTCGACTTGAGCACCTTGTTTGCTACATGACTGTACTCTGTAACGGCATTTATAAGAACAAAAGGCTACCTTTCATGAGCAGGTATATTTTTGATACCTTTTGAAAACTCTCGGTGAACTTCGACATTTACAGGCCGATGCTTAACTATTTGTGAAGCGGCATCATTACCCAAGAAATTGCCGTTGCGAAGATCAATTGAAGGCCTAATAGGTCTCTTACAGAACCCACCGCCACAGTTCGGACAAACGTTCTCTAAGACATTGTCCACGCACGTTTTACAAAATGTACACTCATAGGTACAAATCATCGCTTCAGTAGATTCTGGCGGCAGATTTTTGTTACAGTTTTCACATGTAGGACGAAGCTCTAACATATGTGCCTCCTTTCCGGTTTTTACTCTTGTCTAACACCAAACTAAGGGGCAATTACTTGCTGGCGAAAATCGCCAAGCCACCAGCGAGTAATTGACCCAGCGAACGAAGTGAGTTCGTTGATTGGCTTGTTTGTACCCGTAAAGCCGATACTACCTAGCAATATTATTTAATTTTATTCCTATTTTTGATTATTTGACGATAGCTGAAATAGGTAAAAAATGGCGATAATAAATAAAGAGCTAAGAACACATCTAAAGCAAAAAGTGGATAAATTAGTTCTGCTTGGCCGATAGAGCCGCAAAAGTCCCACGAAAAGATAGAAATACATTCATAAACTGAAGTTGACCAGACATACGCAGTAAAACCGAATAAAACGCTAATGATTAAAAGACTTCTTAGCATTTTCAGATATAGCTTTTTGGAAGGTTTAACTTTCAAGCTTCCTGCTCCGAGGGTTACTAACTTTCGTTTAGGGTCATAAACGCATGGGATATAATGCGAAGCGGCCCGTATGTTTGTGTCCTAGTGTGTGCCAGCAAACGACTTGAAACTTTTGTTATGTAAGTAGCTAAAACTGCCTTTCACATGGTATGGAATACATCAACACGCCAACTAGCGCCACTAAAAGTAATAATAATTTCATTAACATACTTAGCTCTTCCTTGAGTATTTAAGTTCTTAGGCCGTTTACGAGCGACTACAGTGCTCTGTTAAATGACATTTCGCATAATGTCGAAATTTCTTTCCTATAACCTTGTTGATTGTAATTTACAGAATGAACATTCATAAATCCATGCAAATAGGAAACTTGCCTTATTGTAACGAGGTTTTTGTTACCCAAACTGTCAATAAGCTCGCTTACTGAAAAATGTGATTCAGATGCGGGGAAAATAAGGCTAACAGGAAATGTTGGTTCAACAATTATATTGTTTCTTATCTGAGCGCCATAGTAGCAATAAGCACTGGTTACATTACTACAACTCGGGTTGTTAGATATATTCCAAATGGCAGATGCACCAACACTGAAACCAATTAGGTTTATCATCGATTTTGTGGATTGAAGACGATTAAGCAGGCGGTTTGAGTATTGTTCTAAAGTGACATGTTTTGAGAAATACGCATACGCTTCTTGCTCGTTTGCAAACGCCATAAAGACCGCAGAATAGGGATCGAAGATTTCAGTTGGCGTAGAAAAATTAGAAGCAAATTCTTCTAAAGCTTCTGTTCTGCCAAAAATGTCGGAAACGATAATGTTCTTCATGTTTTAGGTGTCTTTTAGCGCCTCAATAAGAGCCCGAAGTATGCTTGGCTAAACTTACGTAGCAAAGCCAAACTGTGGCAGCCCAGTATTTTATTTGGCTGCTAGTTAGTCTTGCCACCCGCATGTTGGATTTTAAGATGATAGGGTTCACTTTCACCGCCTTCTGGCGATACAGCAATTATTTGTAATACGAAATTAATTTGTTCCTGATTGTTATAACTGCCATCCAACCAAACAAAAGACATCGAATTTTCATTAATGTTATATCGAGAGGGAGTGACTTCATAATCTGGAATAACGTGGCTTTCAAAAGTACCTGAAACAATCTTTAACTTATACCCTGTAACGTTAACTGGGTTTTCGTTTTTAAATTTTATTGTAATGATGCCAGCATCGGAACATGAACCTCGATTTCCATCGTCATAACCTCGTTTGATCGATTCTACGCTTGCATACGGTATAGCCAATGGATGACTTTTCCCTTTGTACAGAGGATTAGGTAAGAATTCATCATACCCAGGCGCAAAGCTACAAGCATTTGCTGTGGTATAAGATAAAAATAGCGTGATGAGTAGTAGAGTTTTCCGCATAACTTTCCATAGTAACGCCCCAGCGTGCGAAGCCAGAGCCATAATTTTTTGTTATGTGACCTTTACCCGCCGCTTAATGTAAAACACGGCTACACCTACACTTAAAAGCCAAGCTATAAATTTAACAAGGCATACAAGAACAAACCATATGGGCCTGTTAGCAAAAGACACTATGTCGGTGACGCGCAGACTTTGTATTTCTTGAGTTTGCATTGCGCCTAGTAATTGATGACCCAGCCAAAAGACTAGAAAAAACGAAATAAGCAACCAGAGTAAATTAACAGTTCCTAGTTTTTCAAGCTTCATCGAGTTCCTCTGGGCTCATGACGTACAGTCGCTCCGCGTAAATGCGTCCCAGCGAACGAGGTGAGTGAATTAATTTTTATGTTATATATTGCTTATCCGCCCAACACTACCGAAACCGCATTCTCGGCTTCGACTATTGCTTTGTGCGTATTGATGCCAGCTTTAGTTGAATAAAAGTCAGCAGCAGCTTTTATTTCTTTGGGTGTTAGTTGTTCTAAAATTGCTGCTTTGAACGCTTGTTTCGCTTTTACTTGATCTTCGCTCGTGGCGTCAACCTTTTCATCAGATTCAGCGAAAAAATTACTTTCTCCTTCCTTATAGAGAAATTCTCTACTCATCAGGTATGCAACTGTATCTGATATTTCTAAGGCTTGATATAACCTATCAAACTCATAATCGACGTCTATGTTTTTTGATGTGCTCGCACATGAAACGATAAATAAACAGCAGAAAACTAAAATTCCTTTTTTCATTATTACCTCTGAATTCAATAGGGATATAACTTTAAGCTAAGCCGCCCCGCGTAAATGCGTCCCAGCGAACGAAATGATTGCGTTGATTGGCATGCTATGCGTTGCGCTCACTCGTACCTTTTACAGCAAAGAAGTAATAAACTAAAAAACCTAACCATGAAAAGAATAGTGAAACGAGGCACCAAACTAATTTGTGAACTCCTTGAGCTTTCTTTGATGTTAGGGCAACTAATACTGGTAAAAGCGTTAGGCTGAAAAGCACGATAAAAATGATAATTTGCCAAATACTCATGTGAAAAAAACTCCTTATCTTTTGTTTACTATTTAAACTGCACCTAACGCCCAAAGCAGCGGTGCGAAGCATCCGCTGACTTTGATTGTTATATTTCCTGATCACTGCATTGAACTTAGGCCAAATAAATTCCCTTCAGTATCCATGCATACACTCACAAAACCATACTCGCCAATAGACATCTTAGGGTTAATGATTTTACCACCCGCGTCTTCAACTCGCGACTCCTCAACTGCGCAATCCTCAACGCCAAAATAGACAATGGTACCGCCTGTGACTGGCTTGGCTCCCTCTCTTTTAACCAACGCTCCTCCTGCGCCATAGCAGTCCATATCTGTTATAAAGGCTTTCATAATCACCGAGGTGTCTGTTGGATCTGAGATTGTTTCAAGCTCTCTTTGAAGTACGGCTCCATAAAAAACCTCCGCTCTATTCATATCGTTTACGTAAATGTCAAACCAACCCACTGCGTTTTGTTTCATGATGCTATCCTCTATTTAGTTAATATGAGATCATGATAGTCCTTGCAGCCTAGCCAGTATTGTACAAATCAGACATCATATATACGAAAGTAATCTGTAGGTGTATAGCCCGTAATCTTCTTAAATGAACGAATAAAATGAGATTGGTCCGCATATAGATCTACATTATGTTCTTTTAATGATTGCTGTAAACGTACCACTTTCAAGAAGTCATGAGGTGAAAATCCAGTTGATTGCTTTAAAACCCGCTGCAATTGGCGAGGTGACTGGTGTACGATCTCAGCCATTTCAGAAACACTGTTTATACAACTCAAATTGGAGAGTATTTTTTGAACAACCTTATTTTGCTTAACAACGTTTTGTTCAACTAAACTCGATACCAAATCAGTAAATATAGGCAACTTATCCAAAAAGTTCATAGAAGCAGTTTTACTATTAACGCCGATAAGCGGTAATTGACCTAAGTATCTTGAGCCCACAAAACTATCTTTAGTTTCGTGACAATTTCCTTGCAAAACTCCAGGAAAAAACTGAATTCCTGCATAGTTAAAATCTTTGCCAAGATTGAGTTCTACATAGGTGGTTTTTAGCCCTGTGATACCTGCTATATCGGTATTTTTTTGATTAAACAAAATATTAACACAAGCATCAGGGATGGCATGAAGTGTAAAATTATGTTCCAGCGATGTTTCTGTTTTTAACTGCCAATAGCTATGAACAATATCATTCAGTTCTTTGGGTGGCTTGGCTTCAGTATAAATAACTTTACCAGAGACTTTTTCCATTCCATCTTTTATTGGTTCATACATTCTTAACTACTATCTATTTTGCTAAAGTCTGAGGTAAATATAACTTTTAAATAAGGGGCGCAGGCACGTGGGCTAAAATGCGAAGCAGCCAACGTGTATGCGTCCCAGCGAGCAGCGCGAGCGCCTTTAGTGTTTTGTTATATGGCAAACTCTTCGTTTGGTTCTTCTAGTTGTTCCACTTCTTCGAGCCCGCAAATACCATTACCACCGTCAAGATAACGCAGACCAAGGTAAACTTGTTCTCCGATTTGTTCTGCCTGAATTACGACGGCAGGAGTTCGTTCTCCTGTTTTTTCATTAATCTGAATAACACATGTAGGTAATTTGGCATCCAGTACAAAGCTACCCTCTGGTATATAGAAAACAGCTAAGCCGTTTTTTACATCCATTTCAGAGGCAACTCGCCCTGATATGTGAGGTAAGGTATTCCAATTGTCAGGTTTGAATGAGTCCCACATGTTTAACTTTCCATATAACGCAAAGCACATGGGCGACAAGCCGCGCAGCGGGTTGGCGTCCCAGCGACCGAAGTGATCGAGTGCTGCGTGTTGTTATGAGTTGCTATGCTGATTAGCATTTTGTTTAGCCTTGCTCTGAATTTTTATAACTAAAGGCACTACCGCTAAAGCTAGCACTACGGCAAGAAAAATACTTACAAACGTATTACCAAACACCCACCTAAAAAAGATTCCTGAAAGAGCCAACACAAAAGACGACCAAAGCCATGGGTTTATATTCTGCATATTATCTAGAGCACCTCATAACGCCCCAATAAGGGGCTGATAATAGCTTGCTAAAATGTGTAGCGAAGCGGAACCGAGCAAGCTGTTAGCAGTCCCGTCTTGTTAGGTGTCGAAATCAATCGAATTCAGTCTCGATGTTTTTGTTTGACCAGACCTGTCCACTTTTTGACTCGGTAATTGTCCAAGTGCTGAAAATGGCACCGTGTGATAAAGCTACATCATGCATAAAGTCAACCCAACCCAAATGTTGTTGATTGGTGAAGCTAACTACATACGGTCTAGTCGTACCTTGAATGTGCCAATACTCGTTCTCTTTAGTAATAGACATTTCATAGTTCTCACTAAGTTGAGTTTTTAGACCGCTTGCTCCATCTTCTTTTTGCGTAAAAAAGGTAAAATCCAAAATTAGATCTGACTCAGCGGTTATTCCAAAATTAACAAGCTCAGAGTTTATTACATGCGCTTGAGCAATACGGCGATTTTTAATTCTCTCATGATATTCATCCCATATAACCTGGGCTTCTTGCTCATTCATTACTCTTTCCTCGGCATAAACTATTGATTGAAGAAAACAGGAAAAAACTACAAATTTAAAAGTTAACTTCATAGGCACCTAACCCGCCGCATAACGGGCGACTAATCGTTGCTAAAATTCGGAACGTAGTGACGCAGCCAACGAGTAGGCGTCCCAACGAGCAACGCGAATGATGTTAATGCGTTTGTTAGCTGTACCTTTCTCTATGGTAATCATAATACTCTTTTGCTTCTTTGCATAAAGCTGAATTGATGGATTTATCCTTAGATATTTTGCTTAGTAACTCTAAGTACGCGTTCCCTTCTTGTTTTTTAATGTTGGAATTCATAATTCTATGTAGCATAAAAATAGCAGTAAGAGATGGGGCTCTTTCTAAGGAGATGACTAAACTCGGCACGTAGCTAGGAAAGTAATTTTCTAAAAGATGCACCAAAGGCCCTGGAGAACCAATATCGCTGACAGAGTTATTTTCTAGAAAAGTAAATATTGTTTTGTAAGTAGCTGAAATATCATCGAGGCCTTCAACTAAATCTACAAGCTCATAGAGTTTATCGACAACGTAATCATCACACTTTAGTTGAGCAAGTCTATTACAAAATTTGGAAATACAATTATCCACGACTCCTACCTGAACAGCTAACAATTTATTATGTTTAAATATCGATAAGCTTTAAACTATCATTTATTAGTTCTATGATTTTATTATCAGGTATTGCCTCGTAATTAAAATCTATTATAGTTGGGAAAGGTGACTTTGTATGAATAGTTGCTGTTGATGATATCTTTTGACAAAAATCAAATATTCCCTTGTAGCATTTATCCCTAGCAACTTGTGATACATTGTTAAATTCTATATCCAACTGCACTTTTGTTATCTGAGGTTTCTTTTCATATCCAGATTGTTTTTTTGCATTTTCATCTTCATCTGCCGCTAGCTTATTTATAACCTCTCGTATATATAATGCCATAATAGGTTGATATACTTTTGCACCTATTAATTCAGTTGCACAAGCAGCATGTCGAATATAAAGAGTATCTGCATCTCTCTCCCAAATCCCCCTCGTAACGCCTTGAATATAAACGATCGGTTTACTGCTAGAGTTTAATTTTACAAAGGTATCATCCCCAACAGAACTTATTACTTGTTGAGATTGTTTAAAACAATGTTTACACAATATATTTTTAGGTGCACCGCTGAGTTTTTTTAATAATTTACAAGCTTCGAGTCTACTATTCATATTACCCTTTA
>NZ_BAAJLS010000014.1:0-57768 GCF_057539655.1 Alteromonas sp. 4NH20-0056
TTGGTGGCTAACGTGTTGATACATATAGGTTAGGTGCAGTATTAGCGGTGGGTGTCTTACAGAATTTAATGAGTATCCTAGTGTGAATAATAGCCAAAAGTGTGGGTGTCTACGTCTCAATTATGTTCGGCAAAAACAAAAAACCAGGTGTAATACCTGGTTTTAGTAATTTCAAATATGAATGCTAGTGCGACTTAAAGTGGCTTGAAACTTCCATTATCTGTTCCCTCATCCACATATGGGCATAATCATGATCGGCACTTACATGCCAATACAGATAGTATTCCACAGGGGGTAAATCAAAGGGCATTTCATAAATAGCCAAGTCGTAATGCTTCGCAAGGTGAAAAGGTAAACAGGCAATAAGGTCTGTTTTGACGATGGTACTTGGTACAGTAAGGAAGTGTTGTCCGCGCATTACTTCCTTTCTACGTTTCCCCATCTTATCTAACGCTACGTCTATCGGGCCTGCGCCAGACTTTCTTTGAGACACATTAATATGGCCAAGGCGTAAAAACGTTTCCAAATCTAAGCCGTTTTTAAGAGCAGGGTGGTTTTTGCGGGCAAGTACCACAAACCGGTCTCTAGCAATTATTTCTTTGCATAAATGGGGGTCGGTAAACGTGGAAGCGTCAGCGAAAAAGTCTAACGTTCCCGCGGCCATAGCAGATACCACTTGGCTTCTTGGTATTTCATAGTTCGTTAAGCCGATATTAGGTGCAAGATTTTGAAGTCTGGCTACTAGCCGGGGCATAATGCTTGCCTCCAGCAGATCTCGACTCGCGAAATTAAAAGCCTTTTCTGCAGTCAGAGGGTCGAATGTATGGCTCTCTTGCACACTTTTACGTAAAAGTGCTAATGCTTGTCTGGCTGGCACGATAATATTTTGTGCCACGGGAGTGGGTGTCATACTGTGTCCCGTTCTCACAAACAGTGGGTCGTTTAACATTTCTCTAAGACGGGCTAAAGAATTACTAACTGCCGGCTGTGTTATGCACAGTACATCGGCAGCTTTGGTCAAACTGCCGGCGGTGTATATCGCGTCGAATACAGCGAACAAATTCAGGTCGATTCTATTCAAATTCATATGCATTCCTTGTCTGACGAGTGTCAGTATGAAAACCTAGTGCCGAATGCTCAACGACACATATTTAAACGAAATATTTACCGTAGTGTAACAAAACTGTTTATAAATACCTATTATTAAAAGTTAATTGAATTATTCAACAGGTTGATAGTACATTGGCATCAAGCGACGCAAACAAGGAAAAGCGAATGAAGGCTCTCATTGACTTAAATATGGGCGATACATTGTCCCAAGAGGATTGGATTGAGGTGACTCAGCCAATGATAAATCAATTTGCAGAGGCTACCGGTGATCACCAGTGGATTCATTTGGATCAGGCTAGGTGTGAAGCAGAGAGTCCATTTAAGACAACTATTGCCCACGGTTTTTTAACAGCATCCCTAATGCCGAAGGCGTTTGCAGAGGTCATAGCGCCCTCAGATAGAATTGCATCAACCATTAATTACGGCATTGATAAACTGCGCTTTTTAGAGCCCGTAAAAAGCGGAGACAGTATAAAATATCAGTTCGAGGTTGTTGACATTGTTGATAAGCCACAAGGTAAGCTTTATCGCGTTCAAGCGCAGTGTTTATTAAAATCGTCTGGTAACCCAGCCCTTGTAGGTACTTTTTTAATGCTGGCTGTACTCGCTTAATAAATGAAAGAGCCGACATTCCGTCGGCTCTTTTTTCTATCAACTTTCACTGCAGTCTATTAATTAGAAGCTTCTTCGGCGCCTTCTTCAACCGCTTCCCCAGCGCTTTGAATATCTTTACCTGCGCCCTCAATGGTAGCGCAGCCTCCCACGAAACCTAAAAGCCCTGCTAACATCATTGCATTAAACGCGTTACGAAGTTTTTTTGATTCAATTAAATTAAGCATATTCAATTTCCTTGTTGTTAAAAATTGGTGTTATTCGTCGTTACCTGTTTCACTTGCATCACTAGACATTGTCTTGTTTCCACTGTGACTGTCCTGCTCCGAGTCGCTAGCCGACTGGTTGTCGCCTTGTTCAGATTCGTGGGCGTCTTTACTAGCGCTTTCTTTGCTGTTTGCGCTGCGCTCGGTAATCATGCTGTTAAGTTTTTCGCCGCCTTTTGCGTTGAAATCTAATGTCCTGATTGGGAATGGAATAAGGATATCGTGCTCATCTAAAACGCGCTTGACCGTGCACACAGCATCGTGTCGTACTTGCATAAAGCCAGGCTCGCCTGGATATCTTATCCAAAACCACAGCAACAGGTTTATGCTAGAATCACCAAACGACTCTGCATATACGGCAGTCTCGTCTTGCTTAATAACGTACGACTTCTCATTCATCGCATCTGTGATCAAACTCGCCGCTTTTTCAATATCATCCGCATATGAAATACCTACTGGTACTTCAATTCGTCTATGTCCGAGTGCTGAATAGTTGGTGAGAATATTTCGAAATAAAATTTTGTTGGGAATAACTTCTTGCTGACCATAAAACGTTTCAACGAGGGTGTTGCGTAGGTTTATTCCTTGAACAACACCAAATACGCCTTCTGCTTTTACTACATCACCAATTTCAAAGGGTTTTCTAATGCCCATCGCGATACCAGCAATGAAGTTTTCTGTCATGTCTTGGAACGCGAAGCCAATCGCGAGGCCTACAATTCCTGCTCCAGCCAATAGCGATGTAACTGTGCCTTTGAGACCAACGAAATCGAGCGCAATGAAAATGCCCGCGAGTAGTATCAATGCTTTGATAATGGATGTGAGCAAACTAGCAATTTGACGAGACTCAAAGGTTTTGCGCATTACCGCGCCAACAAGATTTCCAATAACTTTTGCAGCAATACCGAACGCTATTGCGATGAGAAACGCGACAACAATGTTAGGGAGTAACTTTATCGCGCCTTCCATCCAACTCTCTAATTTACCGCTTAAGAGTTCATACGCGTCTTCGACCTTCGGGATTTTCATTCAATACACACTATGCTGCTACCTAATAATTCCTAACCTTCAAGAAGTATACCGATTAAATCATTTTCCAAATAATTGATTATTATTGATTTTTTATTTCATTTTCTCAGCATCAGGTTGTGTTTTAAGAAAGAATTACATGAGTAAGAAAAGAATACAGACTATTTCTTCACCAAAACTGGTTGGTCTTAGGTCTATCTGGTCTGACCATATGTGAAATTAATGTAAACATATTGTTCACAATAAATTTACAAACTGGTTTTTCAAGCATAACATGAAGTTGTGAGCTTAATTTGTAGGCTTGCTAACATAACAATGAGAAATCGTACAGCAATTTGCTAGCGGAATGTAAGGGTTATGCCGGTAGTGATGCGCCCAGATTTGGAATCACACTATGAAATTTAATACACGTAAAACCGCAGTCGCTGCTTTTGTAAGTTCTGCGTTATTGTGTTCAACGTTTTCTGCATTTGCGCAAGAGGCGGAGGATTCGCAAGAAGAAGCAAAGAAAAAGGATGTTGAGTTAATTCTCGTTACGGGTAGTTTTGTTCGCCGCAGTGAGAACTTTGAATCTCCGTCACCACTCGCCGTCGTTGATAGTGTCGCCATAGACTCTATTGGTGCAAAGAATATTGCCGACATCACGCAAACGCTAACGATAAACACCGGCGCTGAGAATAATCCCGATGCATTCACTCAGAATGCTACAGCCGGTACGTCAAATATTAACCTTCGAGGCTTAGGTGTTGCATCGACACTTGTGCTTCTTAATAATAAACGCCAAGTTGTTACCGCACAGCCGACTAACCAAGGTCTAAACTTCGTAGACACAAGCTCTCTTGTACCCATGATAGCCATCGATAGAATGGAAGTGGTAAAAGATGGTGCCTCTGCACTTTATGGTTCTGACGCCGTAGCAGGTGTGGTTAACTTCATTACAAAACGCAATTATGATGGTGCGATGGTAACCGTTGATTATCAAGACGGTGCGCATGGCAACAACAAAGAATATATTTTGCAAGGTTTGTGGGGAGCGTCGGGTGATAACGGTAACGTTATGGCCGCGATTAGCTATACCAACCGCTCACCACTTTTCTTAAGTGATCGACGTTTAAGCCGACCACAAGATGATACAAGTGCACTGGGTAACCCAGGTTCGTATTTCTTAAATATTCCTGGTGTAGGTGCGTTACCAATTATCGACCCCTATGGATGTGAAGAGCAAGGTGGTACACCAGATTTACGTGCACCTAGCGGCACTATCCCTGGCTTAGAAGTGGGTTTCTGTGGCTTCGATTTCGGTAAATTCTATTCTTATGTAGCAGACGAAAGCAGAATTAATACATATGTTAGTGCAAACTATGAGTTTGATAACGACATTACGTGGACGGCTGAAATCGGCATGGCGAGAAACCGTGCACAACGCGGCGGCGCGCCAAGTTTCCCAATCTTAACGTCACCTGTTGTACCTGATTACCATCCACAAAACCCGTTTGGTACGGGCGTTGCGTTCTTTGGGCGTGCAGAGGGTAATGGTTTCGATGGCGACCCAGCAAATACTGAATCAGATACCTTTAGATTCAGTACAAATCTTCAGGGCGTAACCGATTCAGGTTTCTGGGAAGTTAGCTATACTCGTGCAGTCAATGACTTCTTGTTCCAAGTTCCAGATGTATTAAATACAGAATTCCAGCTTGCGTTATTAGGTTTCGGTGGTTCAGATTGTAATCCGGTAACAGGAAGCCCTGGCGCTGGTCCATGTGAATTCTTTAACCCGTTCTCTACATCTTATAGTTCTGCGCCAAATTCGCAGTACGTAGTAGACTCGTTTACTGCCAAGCAGGTTATTGACTCGAAGTCTGACCTTGAAGTATTCGAAGCGTTTACTTCGTTTGACGTTTTTGAGATGGGCGGGGGCTTTGCGGCGTTGGCGCTTGGCGTTCAGTATAGAGAACAGCAATTATCTATCGATTACGATCCATTATCGAACCAAGATAGCTTTACGTTTGTTATTGGTAACCCAGACATAGATGGCAGTCAAGATGTATGGGCCGCGTTTGGTGAGCTTGCATTACCGATTAATGACGACTTAGACGTCCAATTAGCACTTCGTTATGAAGATTACGGCGGTGCAATTGGCAGTACGGTTGACCCTAAGCTAGCGGTCTCTTATCGCGCTACCGATGAGTTCTCACTACGTGGCTCAATTTCAACGTCGTTTAGAGCGCCAACCGTATTCTTAGCAGAAGGTGGGGCGACTACGCTTCAGCAATTACTTGACCCTGTGCAAGGCGCTGTTGCGTTTGTAGCGGTAAGAACATCAGGTAATGAAGATTTAAAACCGGAAGAGTCTACTGCTTACAACGTTGGTTTCTCTTATGAACCGTTTAGAGACTTCTCTATTGAACTAGACTATTGGAACTTTGAGTTTGAAGATCTAATCATTCAAGAGAACGCACAAGCGGTACTTAATTCAGGCCCTACTGATCCCGACCGTGTTATTCGTGCAGGCGACCCATTAACTGGTCCAGTGTTACAAATTAACAATACTTACGTGAACGCGAGTTCGCTTGAAACGTCGGGTGTTGATTTCGTAACTAGCTACAAAATGGAAACGGAACTGGGTAACTTTACGCCAACATTAAACGCTACTTACATTACTAAGTACGATCTCTCTGACCCTCAAGCAGGTGATATTGACGGAGCAGGGCGCAGAAACTTCAACAACATTGGTACATCGTCACCTGAGTTGAGAATGAACTTAGGTGTCGCGTGGAGAAATGATATTCACGCTGCGAACGTATTCGTGCGTTATATCTCTTCATATGATGACGACCAAAACTGTGCTGACGGTTCGGCCAACGTAACTGGATGTGCAAACGGTTTCTTTGAAGTTGATAATCATGTAACGGTAGATGCGCAGTACAACATCGACCTAGGCGCAATGTTCGAAACTCAACAGAGTTATGTACTAACGGTTGGTGGTATTAACTTGTTTGATAGAGATCCACCGCGTTTGTTTACTAACAGTGGTTTCGATTCAAAAGTACATGACCCACGCGGTCGCCAAGTGTACGCAAGGCTTGCGGTTGAATTTTAAATAACCTCAAGGTAATCCAATACAAAGGTCAGCGTATGCTGGCCTTTTTTTTTGTAAACATTTCTCACCGCAACACTTTTCTTGTTTATGGGCTAAAGCTGACCTCCTACGTAATCTTCGGTACAGTTATTCGTATTAAATAGTGAAAAAGGCGTAATTATGACAACCAAACTGAGTAATCCAGAAATTGAATCAAAACTCTCACTGTTGAATGAAGCATTGGCTGATGAGGAGAAGTGGGTTCTTGAAGGGAATGCAATCAAGAAAACATTTATGTTTAAAAGTTTCATTAGGGCGTTTGGCTGGATGTCACAAATGGCGATTTGGGCAGAAAAGCTTAATCACCACCCGGAATGGTTTAATGTTTACAACAAAGTGGAAGTAACACTAACCACTCATGATGTGGGTGGATTAAGTGAATTGGATTTTAAATTTGCAGATAAAATGGAAAAGTTTAAGCCATAATCGACATTAGACGACTCGTTCATCTGAACTTAAGGAGATTTCGTTATCTTTATTACGGGGTAAATAGGGAATAATCGTTGTTATTGTAAGCAGGTTGAACAATAAACCTGCAAACAGTCAATAAAATGAAATATTTCGTCAATCATCGCTTGTGTTAGAAAAGTCCCTATGTATAATACGCCCCACGTTGAAGGGGAGAACAACAACTTCTCAGTAAACGGTAATTTTCTGGCGCGGGATGGAGCAGTCTGGTAGCTCGTCGGGCTCATAACCCGAAGGTCGTAGGTTCAAATCCTGCTCCCGCAACCACAGAAAATAGCGTTAGAATTTTATTGGCTTGTGTTTAATACGTAAGTTAGCAACAGTTCAGGCGCGGGATGGAGCAGTCTGGTAGCTCGTCGGGCTCATAACCCGAAGGTCGTAGGTTCAAATCCTGCTCCCGCAACCACATTCAAGCCTCAGCATTAGCTGGGGCTTTTTTGTTTTCATAGCAGTAAAAAATTACGGCTTCTGCTTTACGCCACCTCATTACTTTTCTCAGTATGTTTTCTTGTTCTTGCTTTCTACAGCCCCTTTTTGGTTTTCAGAAAAATGTAATAAAAGGAGCCATGCCACCAAGCATCTATCCGTACAAAAAAGCGCATCAACGATGCGCCATTAAATATTTAGCAACTGCGTCATAGGCTGGCAGCGATGTCGGATCGATAAAACCGTTTTGGGCCTTTGGATAAGAAGCAAAACGCACTAGTACCATGTCAGCGGTTGGGTCGACATAGATTGTTTGTCCATGCACGCCTCTTGCCGCAAACGCTTGATGTTCGTTATGAAACACCCACCATTGACTGGTATAGCTTCCGCCTTTTAACGTCGGAAAACCATCGCCAAATTTTTGTTTATCGCCGCCTTTGCGGATATTAGCGACTACTTTAGGCGCGAAAAGCTGTTTGCCGTTGATTTGACCATTATTTAACATCAGTAAGCCTATTCGTCCTAAATCTCTTAGCCCAGCAGTTAAACCTCCGCCGGCGAACGGAACGCCTTTGCCATCGACTGTTTGATAGGCGCTTTGCTCAGCTCCCATCGGCCGCCACAATACGTCAGATGTAAGTTGAGTAATTGATTTGCCGGTAACACGACTCACTATCCAACCTAGCATATCTGAATTGATGGTTTTATAATGAAACTCCTGACCATGCTCTCCATCACGCTTCACTTGCTGCAGGTACTCCCAGTATCCATTCGGACCGACATAGTCTGCAGGCTTTGGCAATGGGCTAGCTGCTGCCGAATACAACCAGATATCGGCATTGGGATCAGCATAGTTTTCGGAATACTTTACGCCGGTCGTCATGTCCATAACTTGTCTTACAGTAGCATCGGCAAATGCACTATCGCGAATTTCTGGGATAATATTTTTTACCAAAGCATTTTCGTCTAGCTGATTATTTACAACGAGTATTTCAGCCAGCAAACCGGTGATCGATTTAGTCATCGACATTGCTGCATGCTTGCCGTCCTCTTGCAGACAGCCAAAGTACCTTTCATAAACCACTTGGTTTTTATGGATAATGAGCATTCCATCAGTATAATTCTCGTAAAGAGACTGTTCCCACGTCATCGTTTGGTTACTACGCATTGGTGTGAATGCTATAGCATCAATCTTTTGCCGCAAATCTGCAAAATCAGCCGGTGAAACATAGTCAAGGGGCATTGGTGCTTGTATACCACGGCTTATTTCTTCAGTAGGTAAAAACTCACGTAAATGGCAAACTGACCAACGTAACTTAGGAAAACTGAAATAGTTCGAATCGGGCTGGGTAATTAATTTATCTTTTGCGGGAGGAAATCCCTGCATCCAGCCCATCACTTTCGGATCGGATTGCGCGGCAGTAAGAGTGTCCACCTGTGTGGTGCTGAAACTTGGTGTAGATTCAAAAGTAGCAAACTTGCCATTTTCACCATAAAGTATCAAAACTGCGCCATTAACCTCATACCTTTGTACTTTAGGTAAAAATTGCAAAAAGGCATCCTCAATCGTCATATCCGGACACATCATTTTGGTTGAACCGAGATTAGTTATACTTAGCAAGTCATTGTTAATTTCATACTGACCAAAGAAATTGTTGCAGCCACTATTCCCTATTAATTTTCTGTCTTCGGATAGGAATTGAAAAAATACATTCTTTTCAGATGTAATATCAGGATGTTCCCCCAGTTCCTTTAGCATCCATTTTGTGTTGTATATAGATGCGGGCGTGTTGGGAGGAGTTTCTGTTTCAGTGCAGCCGGAGAGCCAGAGTAAACTTATGAGAAAACATATAGTGGATAAAAGGCGAATAGCTATACATGTATTAGAAACGGCAGGGATTTTTCCAAAGAGCATTACCATTTATCCTTTTCTTTAAAGTCTTTAACCGAGGTCATTTAAATAAAAGTGTACGACACCAATGTCAAAGTTGTATATAGATTGAACGATATCTTTTGGTACGAGAGTCAACTTTCTAGCTCAAAATGCTTTGAACAAGCACAACGCTCTCATCAGATATGTATCTAACAACTATTTGGCTTAATAGAAAACCCTTGTTGCTTAATGCGTCGCCAGAAAGTATACTATGGCCAACACGTGATGGAAGCGGGCTCCCTCTATGTTTAGGAAAGTAACGCTTTCATTCATTAGCAAGCTGTCACCTGTTGGTGGCTTTACCCATAAGTTTGCAACTGCCTACATAGTAGGTATGGGTTCAGAATTTTAATAAAAAGCCCCGCTAGTACGGGGCTTTTTGTTGTATTAAAACTTGGAGTCAGCCTTGCTGGCCTAGGTGATGACAGGTGGGCTTTAGGCCCTTTTTTCGTTTTTGGAGGTTTGGATTGGCGAAACTTGAAGAAAAACTAACGGACATGCTAACGCCGGGTGTTGAGGCCTTAGGTTTTGAGTTAGTTGGCGTCGAGTTTGTAAGAGCGGGGAAACACTCGATTCTCCGTGTGTTTATTGATCACGAGAACGGTATATCCGTTGATAATTGTGCTGATGTAAGTCACCAAGCTAGCGCAATATTGGACGTAGAAGATCCGATAAGCACCGAATATAATCTGGAAGTGTCGTCACCTGGTATGGACAGGCCGCTTTTCAAAGAGAAGCACTACGAACAATCGATTGGTGAAATTGTTCAGGTTCGTTTATCAATGCCGATGGACGAGCGTCGTAATTTTAAAGGCAAGGTACTAGCTGTCGAGAACGGCATGGTTAGTATCGAAGTGGATGGCCAGCAGTTCCAGTTAGCTGTGGCGAATATCGAAAAAGGTAACGTTGTTCCCACATTTGACTGATGGAACAGCAATGCTTTCATCGAGGAAAGCTTGAGTGAGGCGAAAATGAATAAAGAAATTTTGTTAGTGGCGGAAGCCGTTTCAAATGAAAAACAAGTGCCTAGAGAGAAGATTTTTGAAGCGCTAGAATTTGCAATTGCAAGTGCAACTAAAAAGAAAAATGAAGGCGACATTGAAGTTCGAGTGAGCATAGACAGAGAGTCTGGCGAGTTCGATACGTTTCGTCGTTGGCAGGTAATTCCTGACGACCAAGTACAAGAGAATCCTTTTGCTGAAATTACTATTTCAGCGGCGCAGATTGACGAGCCAGAAATTCAGTTGGGTGATTTTGTTGAAGAGCAGATAGAGTCTATCGCGTTCGACCGCATTACTACACAGACTGCAAAGCAAGTTATCGTTCAGAAAGTACGTGAAGCTGAGCGTGCTCAGATGATCGCCGAGTACGAAGACAGAGTAGGTGAATTGGTAACGGGCACAGTGAAGAAAGTGAACCGTGACAACATCATCATCGACTTAGGTAATAACGCTGAAGGTGTTATCTACCGTGATGATATGTTGCCGCGCGAGACGTTCCGCCCAGGTGACCGAGTACGTGGTCTTCTTTACGTTATTCGTCCTGAAGCACGTGGTGCACAGTTATTTATTAGCCGTACACACCCAGACATGTTGGTAGAGCTCTTCCGTTTAGAAGTACCAGAAATTGCTGAAGAAACGCTAGAAATTAAATCGGCTGCTCGCGATCCTGGTTCACGCGCTAAAATCGCTGTGAAGACCAATGATAAGCGTCTTGACCCAGTGGGTGCGTGTGTTGGTATGCGAGGTTCTCGTGTTCAGGCAGTATCGGGTGAGTTAGGCGGAGAACGTGTTGATATCGTACTTTGGGACGAAAACCCAGCACAGTTCGTTATAAACGCGATGGCACCGGCTGAAGTTGCTTCAATCGTTGTTGATGAAGACAGTCACATGATGGAAGTGGCGGTTGAGCAAGATAACTTGGCACAAGCCATTGGCCGTAGCGGTCAAAATGTTCGCTTAGCGAGTCAGTTGACTGGCTGGGAACTTAATGTGATGACGGTTGAGGACCTCAACAAGAAACACGAAGAAGAAAACGCGAAAGTATTGAACGTATTTACTACCGGGTTAGATATCGATGAAGAATTTGCGTCGGTATTGGTAGATGAAGGGTTTACTACCTTGGAAGAAGTGGCATACGTGCCAGTAAGCGAACTTCTTGCTGTTGACGGTTTGGATGAAGAAACCGTTGAAGAGTTGCGTTCACGTGCACGTGCATTCTTAACAACACGTGCATTAGCAAACGAAGAAACGCTTGAGGGCGCAGAGCCCACCGAAGCCTTACTAGGCCTTGAAGGAATGAGTAAGCACGTGGCCTATGTGTTGGCCAGCCGCGGCATTACTGACCTTGAAGCACTGGCAGAGCAAGGCACAGATGAAATTAGTGATATTGAAGAACTAAGCGAAGAACAAGCCGGCGCCCTAATCATGGCAGCGCGTAATGTGGTTTGGTTTAGTGAAGAAGAATAAGGTCAACAGGGGGAAAAATACGTAATGGCAGATGTATCTATTGAAAAGCTCGCCAGCGACATTGGTACGACCGTTGACCGATTGGTTGGCCAGTTTAAAGACGCGGGTATCACAAAGAGTGCCGGCGCTCAGGTAAACGAAGAAGAGAAAAAGAAACTGTTGGATCATTTAAGTAAGCAACACGGTAGCGCAAGCGAGCCGCAGCGCATGACGCTGAAGCGAAAGACTACTAGCACTATCAATGTTGGTAAATCTAAAGAAGTAAAAGTAGAAGTACGTAAAAAACGTACTTACGTGAAGCGCACGGATGCTGAAGAACAGCAGCGCCAAGAAGAAGAGGCTAAACGCCTTGAAGAAGAAGCGCGTCTTAAGCGTGAAGCGGAAGAAAAAGCACAAGCTGAAGCGAAGAAAGCCGCTGAAGAAAAAGCGCGTAAAGCTGAAGAAGCCAAGAAAGCGGCTGATGCAGAACGTGCTCGTCGTGCTGAGCAAGCGAAGAAAGAAGCTGAAGCACGTAAGAAAGATGAGCCTAACTTAACTGCTGAAGAAAAAGCGGCACAAGACGCTGCTCGTCAAGAAGAAGAGCGACTTCGTAAAGCGCAGGAAGAAGAAGCGCAGAAGAAACTTGAAGAAGACGCTAAGAAAGCGGCTGAAGAAGCACGTAAGCTTGCTGAAGAAAACGAGCGTCGCTGGAAAGAAGAAGCGGAAGCGCGCAAGAAAGCGGAAGCAGAAGAAGTACATCTTCATTCAAACCGTTATGCGCAAGAAGCGGAAGACGAACAAGATTTACAGGTAGAGCGTTCTTCACGTCGTCGTCGTAAATCTAAGAAAAACGCGGGTGAGCATTTGAAGCAAGGCTTTAACAAGCCGGCTCAGCCTGTTGAACGTATTGTTAAATTAGGCGCAACCATTACGGTTGGAGAACTTGCAAGCAAGTTGGCGATTAAGTCTAATGAAGTTATCAAAACCATGATGAAAATGGGTGAGATGGCAACCATTAACCAAGTTCTTGACCAAGATACAGCAGTACTTGTTGTAGAAGAAATGGGTCACAAGTTCGAGTTGGTTAACGACAATGCGCTTGAAGAAGAATTGTTAGCTGATGATGGAACAGGCGGTGACAAAACGTCACGTGCACCTGTAGTAACCATCATGGGTCACGTTGACCACGGTAAAACGTCACTACTTGACTATATCCGCCGTGCAAAAGTGGCCGACGGTGAAGCCGGCGGTATAACGCAGCACATCGGTGCATATAAAGTACAAACCGACAATGGCGAAATCACGTTCCTTGATACGCCAGGACACGCGGCGTTTACTGCAATGCGTGCACGTGGTGCTACGGCAACCGATATCGTTATCCTTGTTGTCGCTGCTGATGACGGCGTAATGCCGCAAACGAAAGAAGCGGTTCAGCATGCTCGTGCAGCTGGCGTACCTCTTATCGTAGCAGTCAATAAGATGGATAAAGAGTCTGCTGATCCAGATCGTGTTAAGACTGAGCTTTCTCAATTAGAAGTTATTTCAGAAGAGTGGGGTGGAGAGCACCAGTTCTGTAACGTTTCTGCTAAAACAGGAATGGGCGTAGAATCGCTTCTTGAAGCTATCGTTTTACAAGCCGAGTTACTAGACTTGCAAGCGGTTCCTGAAGGTCCTGGACGTGGTATCGTTATCGAGTCACGTCTTGATAAAGGCCGTGGCCCGGTTGCTTCTGTATTAGTACAAGAAGGCCAACTTCGCGCTGGTGATATCCTTCTTTGTGGCGAAGAGTACGGACGTGTTCGTGCGATGCGCGACGAAAATGGTCAAGAAATGAAGGTGGCTGGCCCATCTACGCCGGTAGAAGTACTAGGTTTGTCTGGTGTTCCTGTTGCTGGTGAAGATGCAGCGGTAGTGAGAGACGAGCGTAAAGCCCGTGAAGTTGCTGCTAAACGTCATCAGAAGAAGCGCGAGCTCAAACTTGCACGTCAACAAAAAGCTAAGCTTGAAAACATGTTTGCGAACATGGAATCAGGCGACGTTAGCGACCTTAACATCGTACTCAAAGCCGATGTACAAGGGTCTGTTGAAGCTATCTCTGAATCATTGATTAAGCTATCAACGTCTGAAGTTAAAGTTAATATTGTAGGTAGCGGCGTAGGTGGTATTACCGAAACTGATGCTACGTTAGCTGCGGCTTCTGGTGCTATCGTACTAGGCTTTAACGTTCGTGCCGACGCTACTGCACGACGTGTGCTTGAAGCAGAAGAAATTGACCTGCGTTACTACAGCGTTATCTACCACCTAATTGATGAAGTGAAGGCGGCCATGAGTGGTATGCTTGCACCAGAATTCAGGCAGGAAATCATTGGTCTTGCCGAAGTACGTGATGTGTTTAAGTCACCGAAAATTGGTGCTATCGCTGGTTGTATGGTTACTGAAGGTGTCGTGAAACGTAGTAATCCAATCCGCGTACTACGTGACAACGTAGTAATTTACGAAGGTGAACTTGAATCACTTCGTCGTTTCAAAGACGATGTACAAGACGTTCGTAACGGGATGGAATGTGGTATCGGCGTTAAAAACTACAACGATGTAAAAGTAGGCGACCAAATTGAGGTCTTCGAAATCGTTGAGGTTAAGCGCGAAATTTAATCGCCCTGGTTTAACGGCAAATTAAAAGCGGGGGCCGTATGGCTCCCGCTTTTGTCTATATAGCCGTTATCATTTTGGGAAAAGGAGAACACAATATGGCTCGTGAATTTTCACGCACCGACAGAGTCGCTCAGCAAGTTCATAAAGAAATTGCCAGCATTCTACAAAATGAATATAAACATCGCGTAGGCGACATGCCACTTGTCACGGTATCTGAAGTAGAAGTAACGCGTGATTTGGCGCATGCCAAAATCTTTGTGACTATCTACAATAGCACCGAAGAAGAAAGCAAGGTGCTAATGAAGCAGCTTGTAGAATTTAAAGGCTTTATTCGCAGTATTTTAGCCAAGCGCTTGCGTATGCGCTCCGTACCGCACCTTCATTTCTTTGAAGATAAATCGATTATTGAAGGTATGCGAATTTCTAACCTTGTGTCGCAAACGGTCGCCAAAGATGAATCTAAGCGCGAGAGCGATAGCTCGGATGAGCAGGAATAAATGGCAAGGCGTCGTAAAGGCCGTGATATAAACGGCATTGTTTTGCTAGATAAGCCACTTGGTGGTTCATCTAATCAGCTGCTTCAAAAAGTGCGATGGCTGTATAAAGCGTCTAAGGGCGGACATACAGGCGCTCTAGACCCGCTAGCTAGCGGAATGTTACCGCTTTGTCTTGGTGAAGCGACAAAGTTTTCACAGTTTCTGTTAGATGCTGAAAAAACCTATGAAGTGACCGCAAAACTCGGCATTCGTACTACGACATCAGACGCTGACGGTGACGTGGTAGAAGAAAAGCCAGTTAAGGTAAGTGAAGAAGACGTGCGTAATGCCTGCCTGGCTTTTTTAGGTAAAAGTAAACAAATTCCATCCATGTTTTCTGCGCTCAAACACGAAGGTAAACCCCTGTATCACTATGCTCGTCAAGGTATAGAGATTGAGCGTGAACCTCGTGATATTGAAGTGTATGAGCTTGATGTACTGCGTATTCAATTACCTTTTGTAGACATGCGCATCAAGTGTAGCAAAGGCACCTATATCCGTTCTATTGTGGATGATTTAGGTCAGAATCTTGGTTGCGGGGCTTACGTTACCCGATTGCATAGAACTGAAGTGGCTGACTATCCAACGGACAAAATGGTTCCGCTAGATACGCTTATTAGTATTCAAGAGCAGTTAGACGAGGGCGATTTCGGGGCCCTTGACGCGTTATTGATCCCCATAGACACTGCGGTAAGTCGTTTGCCATATATCACGATTAACGATGCACAGCGTTCTCGTTTTGATAATGGACAAAGCGTGGTAGGTGACAGCGAAAATGCGTTAGAAGTAGGTGTAGCATATCGTGTTTATCATGGCGAAGACGAGAGCGGTTTATTTCTTGGTGTAGGCGAGGGCGTATTGAATCCAAAAGATCAAAAGGTCTCGGCGGATACAATATTTGTTAACCCTAAGCGTCGCGTTGTTTATAGCTAAACAAATTTACGCTTTCCCTTGCCAAACGGCGCGTCGTCATTATAATACGCGCTTCATTCCGTTCTGCTGAATTAGTGATCGGCGGGACATAATTTAGGAGAATGTTATGTCACTAACTAAAGAACAAACTGCAACGATCATTGCTGAGTATGGCGTAAAAGAGGGCGACACTGGTTCACCTCAAGTGCAAGTTGCTTTGCTAACTCACAATATCAACAAGCTTCAAGGTCACTTTGCTGATCATAAGAAAGATCACCACTCACGTCGTGGTCTTCTTCGCATGGTTAGCCAGCGTCGTAAGCTTCTAGACTACCTTAAAGGCAAGAACGCTGAAGCGTATCGTGACCTTATCAAGAGTCTTGGCCTACGTCGATAAGACGAGCCTAAATGAAAAAAGCGCCTTAATGGCGCTTTTTTTATGTCTTCTCGTTTACGGTTACGTATTCGATGTTTTAGTGGAATGTTTTACCGCAGCGGTTAGCTTATTCAATTCACTGGCGGTAAGATTTCTCCATTGCCCTGGCTTTAGTGAGCCCAGTTCTAAATGCATGATTCGGGTGCGTTTTAGTTTTATCACTTCATACCCTAAAAACTCACACATACGGCGAATTTGTCTATTTAAACCCTGAGTAAGAATAATACTAAACTTGTTTTTTCCCATGGGTTTTAGCGTGCAAGGTTTGGTGACCGTACCTAATATAGGAACGCCTTTTGCCATATTTTGTAGAAAACGTTCACTAATGGGTTGGTTAACTGTCACTTCGTATTCTTTATCGTGAGCATTCTCGGCGCGCAGTATCTTATTAACGATATCGCCATCGCTGGTAAGAATTATCAAGCCTTCTGACGGCTTGTCTAAGCGCCCAACAGGAAAAATTCTCTGTTTATGGCGTATAGCATCAATGATGTTGCCTTTTACATGACGCTCAGTAGTACAGGTAATGCCGATAGGCTTATTATAAACAATATAGACGCGGTCAGATTTATCATTAGCAACGGCTTTCACCACTTTTCCGTCTACTTTTACGGTATCGTTGGGCTCTACCTTTGTACCGAGCTCGGGCAGTTTGTCATTAATGGTAACGCGATTCTGCTCAATGAGTTTGTCCGCTTCTCTACGCGAGCAAAGGCCCGTATCGCTGATGTATTTATTGAGTCGTTTTGATGTATCGCCCGTCATGCCCTGTTCCTGGTTAACGTCTAATTCGTGAGGTGTTACATGTAATCACTAAAAAAGGGGCGAATATGCCCCTTTTTGTATTCTGGTTTGTGTCTAGTTTGCTGGTAAAGATGATGGTTCAGATGAAGGTGGTACACCCGTTCCACTGCTAGACACCACCTTTGTGGCAATGTCTCTTATATCATTCTCTAAACCCGACACTCTGCCAGACAATGCGGTGTTGCGCTGTTCTAAAATTTTAAGCTTATCAGTTAATGCCCTGACGTTTTGCTCACTTTGCTCGCGCGCGTTGCCTGCTTGTTCCAATTGAACATTAAGGGCTAATACTTCGTCTGCCAATGACGCTAATTGGTTCTTTACCGAGCCTATTTCTGCATTTTGTGCTTTGACGTCGTCAGCAACGTTGGATATAGATGCGTTAATGGCGTTTTGAACATTACCTACTCGCGCCCCAAGGTCGGCAATTTCTTTTTGGTTTCGTCTCCACGCCGAGGCCCACAGCTTATCCATTTGCTCCCATAACTCGTTAGTTCTATTCGACAGCTCTGTCACTTTCACTTGCAGTGCGACAGTTGACTCGCCAATTTCTTCACCGGTTGCAGAAAGCTTATTTTCTAGCTGTGCAATACGTTGTTCAGCAGCGCTTGCCGCGTTACGCTGCTGCTCTAACAATGTGTATAAGTAGTAACAGCCGCCACATGCACTTAATGCGAAAAGCGCAATAAGTATTATCCATAATCCGTTGCCGCTTGCACTTCCAGCGTTTGAAGACGCAGGAGGGGGAGTGGAAGGGGATGATGAAACATTACTTGCCGTTGGGCTTGGTTGACGTTTCTTCTGGTAGTCGCGACGGTCTTCATCATCCAACCGAATGGTTGGGAAGTCATCGTTCTTCGAATTGTTAGCCATAATTACTCTGTTACTCTTATTGCATAACCAGCGTAACGCCTCGATGATTCTTGAGGCGTTCTTCGGTATTATCGTTAGCGCTAATGAAATGGTATCTTGAAATGCAGCGAAATACCATTGCGCTGTTTAGCTATCGTTGTTACCAATCCACTCCACGCGATATAAGTCTCTGCGTCGATCAAGATAGTTTCTTACCGAACCTTCATTTTGCAGCTTGGTAAGTTTATCTAAATCGAGGTCAACAATAAGCGTCATTTCTGTGTTAGGAGTCGTTTCTGACACAATAGCATCATGGGGGAACGCAAAATCACTGGGAGAAAATACGGCAGTTTGCCCGTATTGAATATCAACGTTATCTACCTTCGGCAAGTTACCAACGCTGCCAGCGATAGCCACATAACATTCATTTTCAATAGCTCGAGCCTGCGCACAACGCCTTACTCGCAAATAACCATTTTTGGTGTCTGTCCAAAAAGGAACGAATAAAATCTGCATTTCTTGATCAGATAAAATACGCGCTAATTCAGGGAACTCAACGTCGTAACATATCAAAACGCCGATTTTACCAAAATCAGTATCGAAAGTTTTAAGGCTATTACCGCCTTTCATTATCCAATCGGCTTTCTCATGTGGAGTAGGGTGCAGTTTGTACTGGCTTTCAATCGTGCCATCTCGTTTACAGATATAACTTACGTTGTAGAGCTCTTCGTCTTCTACTATCGGCATTGAACCTGCGATAATCGTAATATTGTAAGACACCGCAAGGTGAGATATTGCCGTGAGGATCTCGTCTGTATACGTGGCTAAATGCCATATCGCATCGATTGATGAATCCGATGGGCTCAAGCCCATGAGAGGAGCATTGAAGAACTCCGGAAACAGCGCAACATCACACGAGTAGTCAGACAGCGCATCGACAAAATATTCAACTTGCTGAAGCATTTCTTCGACGTTGTTGAAATAGCGCATCTGCCACTGGATACAACCAATACGGGCACTAGAGCGACGCCCTTCGATAAGCGATGGGTTGTTAGGCTCGTAATAAATATTGTGCCATTGCAATAACGTAGCATATCCCTTAGAGGCTTCATCTTCAGGAAGATAAGCCTTCATCACCTGCTTAACTTCAAACCCATTAGAGAGTTGAAACGTTAAAATAGGGTCGTAGATATCTTTTGTTTTTACTTGCTCGATATACTCATATGGCGATAACTCTTCGGCGTAGTTCTTGTAATTCGGAATGCGGCCGCCTGCCATAATCGATTTGAGATTAAGGTTACGGCATAGCTCTTTCCTTGCTTCATAGAGCCTTCTTCCTAATCGCAGCCCGCGATATGCCGGAGATACTATAACTTCTACACCATAAAGCACATCGCCGTTTGGATCGTGCGTGGTTAAGTATGCATCACCGGTAATTTCATCATAACTATGCTTATCGCCGAACTGGTCATAATCGACGATGACAGAAATGGCAAAAGCTACTACTTCGCCTTTGTCTTCGATACAAATTTGGCCATCGGGAAATGTGGATACTTGTGCTTTATAGTTCGAGTATGGCCACGCCCCGCCGACGTTAGCGTAGACATCGTTCATTAGTGCTTTAATGTCGTTGTAATCATCTAGACGAAGATTACGCAACGCAAGATGGTGTTCCGTTTCTTCAATTTGTGTTTGATCTTGTGACATGCGTTATGTTTCCTCTCAACATGGTCAACACGTACAAGTAGTGTACCTATTTATAAGTCCATCAACATCTTAAATTAACAGTAGGCGATGTATGTACTGCGAAAAATGCGAAGGGATAAACTTCGTAAGCGTGGAGAAGCAATATTCGTGCTAACTACTCAATCGTAGGCACCCGCGATAATCGCTAATGTGTGACGGCATTTATATTATCGACGCATAAATTCAGTTGAGTAAATATTACAAGTAAAGCAGTAAGTTAGTGTCACTACCGGCCATTGTTCACAAATAGCTTACCTGATGAACGGTAATATACTGGCGTAAAAAGATTAACTAATGCTAATATCTAATAGAACGAAAGTATAATGTTTCTCTATTGCTCGACGAAAAACAGCGCTTTCAGCGTTCGAGCAGCACAACTTATGGAAAAGAAGTAATAAGTGACTGGCCAAATAACGGGTAAAATCCCTGCACCGACTTCACGCGACGATATTCGAGTTCTTGTTATCGATAATCAAGGGCTCGTTCATGACGCGATATCCTCTGCACTAAATGAAATCGGTGTAAAACAAGTTTCAAGTGCGTTTAACGCATTCCAAGCCATCAGAATGTGTGATGAAAAGCGATACGACTTCGTGTTTCTTTCATTTAACGTAAGCCATGATAAAGATGGCTTTCACTTGTTCGAAGAACTTAAACATCTCGGCCATATTAATGATACGACAACGGTTATTTTTCTCAGTGCAGAGACGTCTCCCGAACTTGTAAACTGTATCGTTGAACTTCAACCCGATGATTTTTGGGTTAAGCCGTTAAGCACTGCGCATATCGAAACCCGTTTCGACTACATGCTGCAAATTAGGTTTAAATTGCACAAGATGTTGTATTGCATGCAAAGCGGCGATTATTCCACTGCGATGTATTACGCTGAACGTCAATTGAAAGACGAGTCGTTGACAGAGTATCACCCGCGCATACGGCGTTTAATCGGTGATTGCCTATTTCAGTTGAGAGACTATGAAACCGCCGAAGCGTATTACCGAACCCTGTTACAACGCTATGATCACGCATGGGTTCATATTGGATTGGCTCGCGCACTATTAAGACAAGACGAATTGGAAGAGGCGCAATTGTTAGTGGACGACTTATTGCTTCGACCTGACACACGCTTTTTGACTTATGATTTGTTAGCACAATACTTTATTGAAAAAGAGATGTTCGACTTGGCGTACGCCCAAATCAAAGAGGCGAGTAAGCTGGCACCTCGAAATATTGAGCGTAACAAGAGGTTGTGGAATCTGGCTCGTTTGAATCATGATAAAAAAGGTCAGCTTGCCGCAGTACAAAACATGGCGAAATACGCAAAGAATTCAATACATGATTCGCCAGAACTGTCGTTGAACGTCATTCGCTCGACGATTGATTTAGCCACCAGTCTTGGTGAGGCCGAAGGCAGTAAGTTCATTAGCAAAGCTGAGTCAGATTTAGAAGAGCTAAAAAACAAAAAGGGCGTACAAAAGCTGCTTGACCAACAAATGGTAATAACAAAAGCGCGCATTTTATGTTTGAAAAACGACAAGAAGGGCGCTGAAGATATCATGAAAGGGTGTCGTCCTGATGCGAGTGACGTAACAATGGAAGACAGCCTAGATAAAATGAAAGCATTTCACGAGTTAGGAATGCGAGAAGAATGTGTGAAGTTGCTTGATAAACTACGTAAACACATTGAGGGCGATACGTTTTCATCGCAGGTGGTCGACGAGTATCTTAAGCAGGAGTCGATTGAACGTACTGAAATTCAATTTACGACCAAAGAACTGAAAAGCATGGCAACGACGAATTACAAAGAAAATCGTTTACAGCCAGCATTTAACAATCTGCAGCAGGCCTTCACGATTTCACCGAACGACAAGCAAATTGCACTTAGCCTGCTAAAGGTTGTTCATCAGATATACATAACAGAAAGTTTGAACGAAGAGCAGTTACAAACTGCGCTAAAGGCGTCTACGTTCTTAAAAGGTGAAAACTTGTCGCCCACACAGGCTGAAAAGCGCGATCAATATATTGAGAAGCTTGGTTTGTTGGAAAGCGAAACGCCAACAGAGGTAGGGGCCACGCTGGTAGCAGCTCGCTAGTTACTCATAAAAAAAGCCCCATTTAGGGGCTTTGTCTTAATAATGTTTGTCAGCTATTGGCTAACGCCTACGCCTTCGCGCCAATACGACGGCGAAAGGTGGCAACTACCGCCATTAAGCCCAATATAAAGCCCATTGAGCCGCCAGAGTCGTTGTCGTCCTCTTCAGGCGCTTCAACAACAGGTGCATCGGCCTCTAGGTTGAACGTTGCAACGAACGGGTCATGGTCTGAACTTCTAAACGGTCCAACATCGGTAAATGCGTAACCGTCTTCATCAGGGTAGAAACGAAGTGCCTGATCGTATTGAAGTTGATATGCTTCTATTGAGTTAATATTCCAATGTGTTCCGTCTACTGCGTTCTCAAGCATGGCATCGCTCGCCAGTACGTGGTCTAAACTTCCCACTTGCTCTGAACCAAAGAACCAATAAGAAAAACCGCCCTCGTCAAAATTTTCAGCAAGGTTGTGATAGCCAAAACTTGTTTCAACATCTACAGCCGCGCCGTCATTCATACCCGTATTCATTGCCGTTTGTATGGTGTAACCACGATTTTCAGGCGTGTAATCTGTCAGAACGGCAACAGGGTCTTCTGCGCTGTAGGCATTTAAGTCACCTAGAATAACAATACGCTCTGGTAGTGTATCTACGCTTAGCGCTTCTCCAAGAGTTATTGAAGCTGATACACGAAGGGCATTACAGCTACCTTGAATGACATCAGAGGAAGACGTTGTATCGAGTAGGTCTTCAGCACAGCTTCCACCTTTTGATTTAAAGTGGTTAACCGCAACTGCGAACGATTTGTCTGATGCAACGTGTGTAAATGCTTGAACAAGCGAAGGGCGCATACGTGCCAAACGATTCTCATCAATTTGTTGCTCAGGCATATCTACAATAATAGCGTCACCAGATGGCGAAACGATTGACGCGCGATATAAAAGGCCAACAGTAATGGCGTCAGTACCTATTGCTGTTTCATCGCTTGTGGCAACAAAGGTGTATTGGTCTTCATCGCTTAATTCACTGTTTACCGCGCTAACGAGTGCAGCTATTGCACTGTCGTCGGCGAAACCGTCGTTCTCAATCTCCATTAGGCCAACAACATCGGCATTGAGTGCAACTAATGCTGCAACAATTCGTGATTGCTGTAGGGCGAACGCTTCCTCAGAACTGGCACCACGATTATTATCATAATCAAAGGTGACTTCACCGGTATCTGTCGCTTGACCATTGAAATAATTCAATACGTTAAACGTCGCGATAGATAGGTTGCCCTCAGTTAAAGTGGGGGTAGCATCGCGCACGGTATTAACCGCAATAATTTCTGTTGGATTAACACGGAATGTGCCGAAGCTATAGTTTAATGGACCGACCGCTGATACGGTGTCGCCAATACGAATAGGGTTGGCATAGCTAAAATCAGGGAAAAAGCTTACCGCATCTGGGTAGCGACTGCCGCTGTTATCTTCAATAGTAAGCAAGCTGGCTTCTGCTAGCGCTTCGGCCTCTACGTACTCGTCAGAAAGTGGGGCTGCAACATCGCTTGGTTGACGCTTTATTGCATCGCTAACAACGATTTCGCCATACTGCCATAAGTTTGCAGTGCTCGTTACCGTCGCATCGGTCACTTCTACAATCATGCCTTCGACATTCTCTAAAGAGCCGCTGTATGGCATGGTAACCGCCGTAACTAATGCGTCTTCATATACGCCACATTCTAGCGCTTGAACGTCGTCGTCCATTTCTATCGTGGTCATACCGAAGTTTTCTTTTACGTCGCCATATAAACGAATAACGTCATTAACACTTAAATCTGTACTGCCTTTTACGAAGATACCTTCAGACGTCGCGTCGTTATCGTCCATATCGACAAGTTCTTCTTGAACAAAGAAACCGCCAGCGCGAAAGCCCGTGATAACCGCTTCGATGATGTGACCGTTGCCCACTTCTGCAGACGCGTCACCTTCACCTTGAATGGCCGAAAGTAATGTGGCTTCTGCGCTACACTCACCTAAAACGATAACAGGCGCTTCAGGCGGCGTGACAACCTCACCACCACCTTCGGTAGTGAAGGTTTCTGCAGGGAATGGTGTAGTTGCTGTTGCATTGTCACTTGCCCCGTCTAGCGCGTTGACGCCGCTAAATGTCCAATTGTCAGCAACAAAGCTGCCATTGTTGGCAGTTGCATTCGTATTTCGATAGGCCCACCCATCTAAATATTCCCATGCTGTTCCACTACCGTCAGTATTTATGTCACCGAACGTGTCGATAACGCCGCCATCATGGAAAAGCTCAACAGCGTCATCACCATTGATACCCATTGAACCGGTTTCAAAGTCAGGTGCGTTTCCAAAAAATGCAGTAAACCCTTCTGTTTCCGACGCTACATAGAGGTAGCTACCCGCCGTGACGCTTTGCGATGGAAAGGTAAATTCTTCACCATCACTGCCGCCACCGTTATTTGCCGATCCAATACCATATTGCGATAAATCAGCGATATCATTGACTACGTAGAGTTCAACCGCTTTGGGGACGCCACCACTGAGTGGGCCGTCTATTACCCCACTGATCACTAGGTCGCTTGCGTTAGCCGTAAATGCGCTAAGAATACCGGCACTTATCAAAGATAGAGATGCTTTCACGTTATTGTTTCCCTTTTTTGTATTTTATTTTTTGTAGTGCTATTTGTAGCTTTACTAGCGTAAGGGGTATTAAATTGAGTAAGAAGGTGTCGACTGGGATTTAGTTTTATTTATGCAAAAAGTATAAAAATCATAGGGTTAGAATTTTAAAATAAGTTTATTTTAAGCATTAAGACTATTTTTTTGTCCATAGTAAACAAATAAGCTTATAAATAACGCTATTGTTTTCAAAGTATTAGCTTTCTTGTAGGTACTCTTTAAAGAAGGCATGATCTTCTATGGTTAGGTCTGCATAGCGGTTAGCTGCTTTGATTAAAGCGGGTGTAGCGGCTTGGAATACGGGCGCTGCTTCGGATGCAAATCGGACGCTTCGCCTATCGCCACGACAATGTGCCAAGGCCAGTGTGTAGCCACATAGTTCAGCGAACTCAATAAAACTTCCGGATATCGCTTTATTACCGATACCGATATCTTCTGGTGAAATCCCAACTTTTGCATGATGGCGTGACCGAATTAGCCAATGAGCGTTGTTCCAATACACCTCATCAAGAAGCAGATCTGGCCTGCGCTGCATCCGCCGCTGGCTTCGCGCGGTTAAGTGAGCGGGGTTCAGTCGATTAACCGGGCATAAGTGCTTAAAGTGATAAAGCGGGGCGGCTTCACGCTGCTGTTTTATCTCAACGATGTGGCAATGCGAAAAACTATGTTCACTATGGGGTTTTGCCGGACCTACAAGGCAATAATACCGCAACATGTTTACAGAACCCGTTCCTGAGTTTTCTCGCTGGACGATATCTACGACCGCGTCGTCCATAAAGGGGGAAAATGTATCGGCAATTAACGCGTAGTCAATATCACTTAATGGGGTAAGCTTATCGACGATGTGTTTAAAAGAGAGGCCGTCATCGTCCATAAAGACGGCCTTTGCTAGCGCACTTTTTGTTGTAAATTCTTCTCCCATCGCAGCGCGCCTAACGGCTTTGTTGTACATTTTCTGAAGCTTGCCGCTAGGGCTTTCTTCCATCGCTTCGTTAATGACGGTTGCATCATGTGTTACCCGTGAACAGGTCTCAATGTAGCGAGTTAAGAAAGCGTGCTGAGCGGATTTCACGTGTTTGTTATTAATTATCGGCTTTTTTTCATTGGCCATAGAGGCCTTGTTCTTCACTTCATCACAATGGGCTTTTACCAGCGAAAGCGATGTAAGAAACCTGATGATATCCCAATGGGCATAACCAACACAGGCATCATCGAAATCGTTTGGCGCTAATATGACGGTATCTCCATGCGACCCTTCTTCTGTTAAAAAGCCAAAGTTGGAGGTGTGGCAATCACCCATTACGCTAGTAAGGGGAACCGAGAAACATGCTGGTGGAACTTGTATAGTATGGCTTGCAAGGTCGGAGTAAAAAAGTTGAGCACATCCGCGAAAAAAGGTGAACGGGGTATTTGCCATTTTTATATGTTTAGCAACATGGCGAGAGGGAGCTTCCCCGTCTATTCGTTCAATGTCGCTTAAAATTTGATGTGCTCTTGTCATCGATATTATCAGTTTTTACGTTTTCACCACCTTACCTTGTGCACTGTAAATTATCCAATGTGTCAGCGCGTGTCTCTAGCGTTAATTAGTTAATTACAAAAAATAAACAATGCCTAATTAGGTTATTTGATTAAGCCGTTCAGAATTACCAATTAGTTTTTTGTAATTAGTCGCGGTATTCTTTACACCAAGTTAAGCGAACTTACGTTTTTACGCTATTTTAGTAAAACCAAGTCGCATCAAATAACGTAACGTTTATACTCGCACGTAAAATACGTACGAATTAATAACAAACCTAAATGGAGAATTAAACATGGCACTAATCAATACCGCTATTAAGCCTTTCAAAGCAAATGCTTTCAAAAATGGCGAGTTCATCGAAGTAAGCAACGAAGATATCAGTGGCAAATGGGCTGTATTCGTTTTTTACCCTGCTGACTTCACTTTTGTGTGCCCAACTGAGCTTGGCGACATTGCTGATAAATACGAAGAGCTTCAAGCTCGTGGTGTAGAAGTGTTCTCTGTATCAACTGACACTCACTTTACTCACAAAGCATGGCACGATGCGTCAGACACTATCAACAAAATTAAGTTTGCAATGATTGGCGACCCTACGGGCGAAATCACACGCAACTTCGATTGTATGCGTGAAACAATGGGCCTAGCTGACCGCGCTACATTTGTTGTAGACCCGGAAGGTATTGTTCAAGCAATGGAAATCACGTCTGAAGGTATTGGCCGTGACGCAGACGACCTAGTGCGTAAAATCAAAGCAGCACAGTACGTAGCAAACAACCCAGGTGAAGTTTGCCCAGCTAAATGGAAAGAAGGTGAAGCGACACTAGCTCCATCTCTAGACCTAGTAGGCAAAATCTAAGCTGGTTCACAGCGAATGATTGAGGGAGCGAGTCTTCGCTCCCGATTAATAAATTACCCATTTCCGCTGTAGTTGTTAGCCTGAAAAATGGTTGGCGGGGATCGGCGTGTCGAAAATAAGGCAGAATATCGTGTTAACTAAAGAAATTTTACAAGCGTTGAAAGGCTATGCCGAGTCAATGCAAAAAAACGTAACCTTTGTCGTACAAAATGGTGAACACAGCAAGCGCGAAGAGCTTGTATCGTTTCTGTCCGACATTGCTGGTGTAAGCGACAAGTTATCGGTAGAAGAGCGTGACACTAACGGAACGCTTCGCAGCGCAATCAGCTTTTTGCTAGAGGCAGATGGCGAAGATACAGGTATTCGTTTTTCAGGGATCCCAGGCGGCCACGAATTTAACTCGTTAGTACTTGCCATGCTGCATGCGGCAGGAACAGAGCTTAAATTGGATGATAGCGTTAAATCCATCGTAAAAGCAGTAAATGAGCCGCTAAATTTTGAAGTATTTATCAGCCTTAGCTGCCACAACTGCCCAGAGGTAGTGCAGGCACTGAACCAGTTTGCGTTGCTAAACCCTAATATTACGTCTGAAATGATTGACGGTGGGTTATACCAAAACGTTATCAGCGAGCGAGACATTCAAGGGGTACCAAGCGTTTATTTGAATGGCGAATTGTTTGCTAACGGTAAAGTTGATGCTTCGGTGCTTATTAACAAGCTACTGGAACGTGATGCATCGCTAAAAGACGCCAACAAAGGTGAGTCTTTACCGCTTCAAGATGTAACAGTAATAGGTGGCGGCCCTGCGGGTGTGGCATCAGCCATTTACAGTGCACGAAAAGGGCTGAAAGTCGCTGTGGTTGCCGAAACTTTCGGTGGTCAAGTGAAAGACACTATGGGTATTGAAAACCTTATCTCAGTACCAAAAACAACCGGCCCTGAGCTTGTTGGCAATCTAATGGAACATGTTCGTGATTATGACATCACATTGAAAGAGCACGTCCGTGTGGACAGCATCGAGCAAGGTAACGTAAAAACCATTACGTTGTCTTCTGGTGAGCAAATCAGAACCCGTTCAATAATTGTGGCAACCGGTGCACGTTGGAGAGAACTCGGTGTACCAGGTGAGAAAGAGAACGTAGGTAATGGCGTGGCGTATTGCCCGCACTGCGACGGTCCTTTCTTCAAAGGTAAAGATGTTGCTGTAATTGGCGGCGGAAACTCAGGTATCGAAGCCGCACTAGATTTAGCCGGTATCGTTAAGTCAGTAACCGTGTTTGAATTTATGCCCGATTTGAAGGCTGACCAAGTGCTTATTAATCAAGCTGAAAAACGCGATAATATTACGATTATTAAGAACGCGGCAACCAAGCAGATCACTGCATTAAATGGCAAAGTGAACGCCATTGAGTATCAAGATCGCAGTACCAATGAAGTGCATACCCGCGAGCTTGCTGGTGTGTTCGTACAAATCGGGCTTATCCCTAACAGTCAGTTTATGAAAGGGACAGTAGACATGACGCAATACGGTGAAATTATCATCGATGATAAGTGTCTTACTTCTGAGCCAGGCATTTTTGCGGCAGGCGATGTGACAACGGTACCTTATAAGCAAATTGTTATCTCGATGGGAGAGGGCGCTAAAGCCTCACTTGCAGCGTTTGAATATTTGTTAAGTCATGAAGTCATTGAAACTGAAAAAGAAAGCGAGAAAGAAACAGAAGCTGCGTAATGCTTTGATAATCTCGCTGCATTGACTTACGTTCATGCAACAGCAGAAACCGGTGTGGATGCCCTATCTACGCCGGTTTTTTGCCTCGTAGGCTGTAAGAAAACGACCGTTTGCCTTAAAACTATATAGTGTATTGCCTCTAATCCATTACCTTCGGTGGCTTTATCAATTGGGATAATAATGGCAGTATGATTAGAATTACGCATTAGTTTGATATAAAAAAGCGCAAGAAAGGCTTTTTTGAGAGCATAGATGTAAGGCTGATATGCATAGAACGATTACCTTGTCGGAGTACGTTAAAAAGCGCAATGGCGTAGCGCTTGGCTCGCCTGGCTCAATGAAGAATATGCTACAACGTTCACTAGGCGCTAGTTCGTTCTATTTGTTTTGGCAGTATTGGAATCCAATATGGGGTTACTATCTATCTGGCAAAATAATGAAGCCACTAAGCAATGTGTTGCCAATATGGTTAGCAATTATTATCACTTTTTCTGTTAGTGGTGCCTTGCACGATATAGCGATATCTCTGGTGAAGTTGGAGCCAACGATTTTCTTTACACCGTGGTTTTCATTAATGAGTTTGATCGTTATAGCAACTAAAAAGTTTGGCGTGTCATACGATAGATATCATTGGCTAGTTCGAGCATCTATCAATGTGTCATTCATAACGTTATGTTTACTGTTAACGCGGCAATATTTTTAACAGCGGCTAAAAGTTAGCACGTTTAACCATGGTCTCGAATTATTTCACATTCTAAACGTTACTAATCTGTTGTAGCGCTATGTATATACGAAATAAATAAGCGAATAACATTAATGGAAGATTTATGAAGAGTTTGCAAACACATTTATTCGCAGTGTTTTTTTCAATAGCGCTGTTGGTAGGTTGCAAAGCCGTGTCTGACGAAGTAAGTGAGGCGGAGCCTGAAAGTCTAGCAAAGGCAAGACTTAGCGAGTTACCAGACGCCCTCACGTCGAGCGAGCTGTTTGACACCACTATTCTTAAACCCACCCAACTATTTGATAATTTTTATTTTGTCGGATTTGTCAGCGTTGGTAGTTTTGTTATACAAACCTCCGATGGAATTTTGCTCATCGACTCGATGTGGACGCCAAAGGATGCCCAAACGGTAATAGTGCCAGGAATGATAGAACTTGGGTTAGACCCTAAAGACATCAAGTTCGTTTTGATAACACATGGGCATAGCGATCACTATGGTGGCGCTCACTATTTTGAAAAGGAATATGGGGCCAAAATACTAATGCGGGAGCAGGAATGGCGTTTTATTCACAACCCAGAGGCACCTGTATTAACAGATCCATTTGGCAACTACTCTACAGAAATACCCACTCCAACGACCTACACACCTGTGGCCGATAAAGACATTTTAAATTTCGGGGATACCCAAGTAACCATTCTTGCCACACCGGGGCACACACCCGGCGCAACATCGCTCATTATTTCGGCTAAAGATGGTGGGAAAAAACATACTGTAGCGTTATGGGGTGGAACAGGATTACCAGATACATTGGAGGCAAATAAACGTTACCTTCAATCCCTAAACTACTTTCAAACAGTTGTTAACGAAAAGGGAGCCGACGTCACTATTTCAAATCATCCGTTTTCAAATAATTTGATAGAGAAAATGAAATTATTGAACCAACAGGAAACGTCTATACCAAACCCGGTGGTGGTGGGCAGTGAAGCTATCAACGACTACATAGACAACGAATTAAGAAATAATGTGAAGGAAAAAATTTCATCATTCGATTAGCTATTGCGTTGCCTTAATTGACCTGTAAGCGTATCAGTTAAGATGATCGATTAAGGTGACTGTCCGAAAACTAGCGCCAAAATGCGCCAAGAAGGTGCGTGTAAAAGAGGCGTTTCAAACAACCTAAAACGCCTGCTCAGTTACTTAGATACCAAGAGACCTATGGCATTCCAGCGCTTGCGTTGTTCACTAATTGGAATACACAAACAGGCCTCATTTTTTTCGCTTGGTAAAATCTGACACACAACATTTGCGCTTTCAAACTCTTGCGAAAGTTTTGCTGCAAATACTTTAGTCACGCCCTCTACAAGTATAAATTCGTTTTGCTTACCTAAAGCTGCTGCCAACTCCTCCACCGCTTTTAATGAAAGCGGCCATAGAGTGCGAAGCACCCTTAGCGATGCAACTGAGGTAATATCGCCACCTTGAATTTGTACTTTGTACGTTGGACTGTTCATCTATTGTTTTCGCTTCTTTCATTTCCAATTCCTTGTTGCGATTAGCTTTCATTCGAAGCAACTACAAAATAAGAAATAAACGTTAAGATAGAAACTGTTCAATGGATGAGTTTTGAAGAACGCGCGGGCTAAAGCATCGTCCAGAATGTTTTAGGTCGTTCTTTCCTACTCTTGTCTACCAACAACATAAACGCTTTGCAGATAAGTTTTCACGACGTATTACTCGCATTTCGAACGCGAAATAATACGTCGTTGTTACTACCCCACGGATGACAGGGTTTAGGTGTTCGTATTCTTTTTACGTTACCTATTTATTACTTTAATAAAACTTAGTGCTTATCCGCACGGCTCTGAAACTTTCGTTCTTCGGTGTTAACTTTAATCCACTCACCGGTGCTGATGTACTCGGGCACCTGAACAACCAGGCCAGTTGACAGTGTGGCAGGCTTAGTACGGGAGGTTGCTGATGCACCTTTGATTGACGGGTCGGTTTCAACCACTTCTAACTCTACACTCACTGGTAAATCCAGAGCGACAGGCACTTCGCTTACCACCAAAACCTGAATACCATCAGTGTCTTCGTTAATAAATAGCGCTTCATCAGCAATGTTGTCTTTATTAAGATGGTAAGGCGTGTAGTCTTCTTTATCCATAAATACGTATTCATCACCGTCGATGTAAGAAAACATAGCTGGGCGACGAACCAGATCTGACATTTCCAGCATGTCAGAATCTTTAAAGGTTTCGTCGTATTTAGCGCCAGTTACCACATCGTACATGCGCATACGGTAAATGCTGCCACCCGCTCGGCCTTGGGGCACCGAACGGTCGATATCACGGATAATGCAAGTCTTTCCGTCGAAAATAATAGTATTATTCTTTTTAATTTCACTTGCCTTGGGCATGGCGATTTCCTGTAATGATGATTCAGACGATTAGCCTGATGAGAATATTCGACGATTATTCTCTTCGATTTTTATTCGATTAGAAAGCGATTTAACGTATAAATAAACCGAGAAAAAATCGGGGCCTAGCGAATCAAACCTAACCGGCTTCTTTATGGTCTATTTCTTGTGGATCTGAATCTTACCACGTTTAGCGTTAACAACAGAAAGCTAGTAGATTTGGTAACGAAGAGTAACGCAGGAACGCCAACGTCAACGCCATTAATTTATCCGGTAAACTATCGTTGCTAATCTAATTAGACCGCAAATCTACCCTGATTGAGTGTTGTACGGCGAATGTAAATGTTGGTCAGTTCAGTTTCTGTTAGAAAATGCGCGTTGTAATATCGCCACCATGAAGTCACCAAACAACGCTTCGGGTACTGAACGATTTGCCCGCCTTATTTGATAAGATTCGTCGAGACAGTGCTGTAAGTGTGTATTAGCCACTTCTGCACTATTGGTTTCTATTTGATCAATCTGCTCAATACATTTTTCAGTATGTACCATGCTCGTAGTACTACAGCCTACTAAAGCAAAGATTGTTGAGAGCAGAACAAAAAGTACCTTCACGTTTTTCATGGTTCACCTTTCCTTAGCACACAATGAAGATTAATAAGTATAAGATAGAACAACGCCATAGCAAAGTTTGGCCGAACCATTGTTAATGCGTTTTCTCGTTGTCTGGATTTAGCCTTCGCTATCATTCGGACTATTACTTTCGAACTGTTTTTTTACCGCTTACGACGTTCTTATGAAATTGAGGATGATATAACGAGATAGTGTGCAACCAGCAATTCGCTATTGCTACTAATTGCGTTTGTTTTGCTTCCACGTGCCGCCGTATTCGTAACCTATTTCGGTTTTTGTCTTCATTTGACACGCTTTACAAATAAGATGCCACGACGCATTGCCTGCGGTTCGAACTCGAAATAATACGTCGCTTTCAATACCGCACTGATTACAAGGTTTAGGCGCGCGCACTCTTTTTACTTTTCCCATAAGACGCTCTTATTCATTCCTTCCACGTGCAGCGTGTTCGATAGGGCTATTTATATCCTTTTCGCAACGCTCACTGCGACTTTAGAACCGTTATCAACCATCGCTCCCCACATTTTCATTACCTTATTTGGCGGTCGTGTCATGGCGTTCAATGCTTCATCTCGGTGGTGTTGCTCTTCTTGCTGGCATTGCCTAAACGTGGTTACTACAACACGATACTGCGCGCCAAGCGTGGTGATGTGGGTGCATTGAGACTCATAATGCTCATCCACAAAACGTTCTACGCAATAAATAGTGTAATAGAACCAGTTTGCACTTAATAGGGTAGGTAAAAAGCCCGTTACAAACCCCGCTACTATCCAAAACAAAAGAAGAAAACTGCCTCTGAAATGCGGCAACTCGTTTTCAAGCAATGCCACATGAGACTGTTCTGTTTTAAGGTGCTGGGTTGCGAATGACTGTAACCTGCTATAAGTGCTGTTACTGCGAAATGGCTTCATTAGAATGTTTGCAGCTAATGCGCCTCTGTAAATAAAGACAGCGCCGGTTTCACCCGCGTGACTGGCGCGTAGTTCTTGGTCTAGTTGCTGTGTTGCGCTATCACGTTTTACGTGTGCTCCTGCCTTCATACCCTCTCCACTGCTCCTGTTTATACCGTAATGGGCAAACATAGTTACGCTACAGGTGCTGATAAACGATGACTTATTACTGATTTTTAATGTATTAAGCCTACGCTGTTTACGAGAAGAGGAACGGCGCTATTTGCGCTGAAGCATGCCCTTACTATTAATGTGGGTGTCAGTTAAGCATTAGCATTAGAAAGTACACATGGTGCGTGTATCGTGTTATTTGTTGATGATGTGTTTGGAATGATGAATCTACTATGCGTGCAATACTTATTATTATGTTAGCAGGGCTAGCGTATCTTTTAATTTGGCCTGTGCCCATCTCGCCCGTGGCGTGGCATGCGCCAAAGTCTTTAGGGTACGAAGGCGTGTTTGCGCCTAACAATAAGTTAGCCGATATTAGCTTTATTCCGATGCTGGCCGGCACGACAACCTATGGGCCAGAAGATTTTGCAAAGCGCGCTGACAATAGCATAGCGGTGTCTAGCCACACTGGAGACATATTAACTAAATTGCCATCGCAAGATGCGTTTACGGCGTGGGTAAATACTGGTGGACGGCCATTGGGTATTGAATACGATCACGCTGGTAACCTTATTGTCGCAGATGCGATAAGAGGCTTGCTGCAAATAGCGCCTGACGGTGACGTAACCGTGTTGGTCGATGAGGTCGACGGAAAGCCCTTGACGTATGCTGATGACCTAGATATCGCAAGCGATGGCATGATTTACTTCACCGATGCGACTACTGCATTTTCCTCTTCTGAATATAAAGGCACGCTGTCGGCTAGTTTACTCGAGATTCTTGAACACAAAGGAAATGGACGGCTTATTCAGTATAACCCTGCGACCCATAAAGCAGCGGTGCTTATGGATGGGTTGGTGTTCGCTAATGGCGTGGCACTTAGCTCAGATAACCGCTATGTGTTGGTTAATGAAACCGGTAGCTATCGTGTACTGCGGTATTGGCTTAAAGGCGAGCGGGAGGGTACGCACGAAGTGTTTATAGACAACCTTCCTGGGTTTCCTGACAATATAAGCCGAACGCGCAGTGGCAACTTCTTCGTTGGGCTTGCATCACCACGTTCTGCGGTGGTCGATCGTTTATCACCTTTCCCATGGCTACGGAGTATGGTTCAGCGGTTACCTGCTTTTATGCGACCGGCTGCGAAAGCATACAGTCACATAATACGGCTTAGCGAGGGCGGTGATGTGCTAGAAAGTCTGCAAGACCCAGCGGGCCGATACCCTTTCACAACCGGTGCGATAATGACAGACGACGGTATGTATATCAGTAGCCTTACCGCCAAAGGAGTTGGCTTTTTACCGCATAATCCACATTAAATCTGCGTTATTTTTTACCCATTATGCTTTGCTTATAGTAAAACAGTAACAAAGATGTTCTAGTTTAGGGACTGTGAATATGGCAAGCTTTTGTATCTGGTTATGTAAGTGCAGCGTTAGAATAATAGTGTATTAAAAGGATGTTAATAATGAAAATGACCAAGTTAGGAATTGCTATTGCAGGAATAGTCTCGGCAACGCTCATTACTGCATGCGGCGGGGGAGGTGCGTCAAATGACACCACGCCAACAACCCCTTTAACGCCCACACCGCCAGCTACCCCAACTACGCCTACTAGCCCTGAGTGGGAACAAGGCGTGTTTGAACCCGCATCAAATTTCATTGCGAAATGTGAGGTGCCCAGAACCGGTATCGATCCGTTCTCAGGTAGTGCGTATCCGGATTCCAGCGGTAGCGCGTTAGACGAGAAGTTGTGGTTGCGGTCTTGGACAAACAATACGTACCTTTGGTATGACGAAGTGGATGACAATGATCCTGAAAACTTCACGGTAGTTGATTACTTCGCACAGCTAAAAACCACTGCGTTAACCGCCAGCAATACGCCTAAAGATAATTTTCATTTTTTACAACCCACCGACGAGTACAACACACTCACCCAAACGGGTGTGTCGTCAGGCTATGGCGTGTCATGGGAATTTGAAAATGCCTCGCCACCACGCTCGCTAATTGTGCGTTACACAGAGCCAGGATCGCCTGCTGCCACGATGGGCATACCGCGAGGAGCGCGCCTTACGGGGGTTAACGATATCGATTTTGTGAATGACAATACACAAGTAGGCGTAGATGCAATTAATGCGGCTTTATTTCCGGACGAAAACGGCGTTGAAACCCGCTTTACGTTTGAATTGTTAGATAACACCGAGCTTTCGTTATCAATGACCTCATCGAGTATCGAAGTCTCTCCAGTGCAAAACGTGCGTGTGCTGGAAACAGAGAGCGGCAAAACAGGTTATTTTCAATTTAATACGTTCATTCGAACGGCGCAAGATGACTTAATTGACACGTTTAACCGGTTTACGAACGAAAACGTCACTGAGTTAGTCATTGATTTACGGTATAACGGCGGCGGTTTGCTTGCGTTAGCGTCCCAGCTTTCTTATATGGTAGCCGGCCCAAATCAAACCAATGGTGCCACGTTTGAAACGCTGCAATTTAATGACAAACACCCTACGACTGACCCAATAACAGGGCGAACGATCACGCCTACGCCTTTTTACGCCAACGAAATTGATTATGGTGCAGGACGTTTGTTGTCGGCTTCACTACCTAGCCTCTCATTGACTCGCGTATATGTGCTAACGACTGACAATACCTGTTCAGCAAGTGAAGCGGTAATGAATGCGCTTCGTGGAATAGACGTTGAAGTCGTTCAAATTGGCGCTTCAACCTGTGGCAAACCTTACGGTTTTTATCCAACTGACAATTGCGGCACTACGTATTTTACTATTCAATTCCAAGGCGTAAACCAAAAGGGGTTTGGTGATTATGCAGACGGGTTTATGCCAACGGCGTCACCAAATTTTGACTTTGAACTACCTGGGTGTAGTGTAAATGACGATTTTACTGAAGCATTAGGCTCACCTGAAGAGTCAATGCTGGCCGCAGCGCTTCAATACTCCTCCTCGGGTACTTGTCCGGCGATAGCGTCCACATCACCTCAAGGGCTAGAAGATACGCCAACTAAGGTGTATGACGGGCCGTTACTATCAATTGATACGCCCGATACTATTACGCGTACGTTAATTCTTAATAATAAAATTAATACCATGGTTATTAAGAAAATGGTTATTAAGGAAAATGAATAATGCGCGCTTTACGTAAATTAGTCGTGGTGCTTAGCGTATCGGTATGTCTAAACACGGGGTGTACGTTATTTGAAGAAGCACATGCGCAGCACGCCGTGTTAGTGTCAGACAACGATGTGCAGCAGGCGCAGCTTGCGACAGTCATTGGGCAGTGGTTTGGTGGGATGGATATTACGTTAGCATCAGATGCCTTTGTTAATGACTCGACGGTTGTTATTGAGCGTAAGGCCTTTTCTGATGGACGAGGTCTTCCTATTGATGGGCGGCATAACAATCCGTCACATTCTTTTACGTTATTAAGGTTAAAGGCCATGTGTCAGCTGCGTTATAACGAGAAAGGCGAAACGGTTGACCTACCCACTATCGACTGCGTTACACGCGCTCACTAAGCGCCAATGGAAAAGTGAAATAGAAAAGCGCCGTTAGAGGCGCTTTTTATTTATTTTTTATGTGCGGATTTTCGGTTGGCGTTTTTCGGCGCCTCTTTATTACCGCCTTTTCCTTTTCGTTGAAAGGTAGGGGGCAAACCCGTATGTTTGGTCAGTGCGCGCTCACCACGGCGGCCTTTTGTCGCCTTTTGGCGTTTTTCATTTGCCGTTTCCGGTGGTACTAAATGCTGAGGGCCTCGACCAATAAGGTCTTCTCGTCCCATCTTCACTAACGCATCGCGTATTTGCGCAAAGTTTTTCGGGTCGTGATAACGCAACATCGCCTTATGTAAACGTCTATGTATTTCACCTTTCGCAGAAGGTACTTCTTCACTGTCCTTGGTTACTTTGCGAAGCGAGTTTACTTCGGTATGGTACATGGTAGTCGCCGTTGCCATGGGCGAAGGATAAAAGTTCTGTACTTGGTCAAGTTTAAACTTGTTCTCTTTTAGCCAGATGGCTAAGCTCAGCATATCTTCATCTGTCGTACCCGGATGACTGGCGATGAAGTAGGGGATAAGATATTGCTTCTTACCCGCTTCTTGAGAGTACTTATCAAACAGTTCTTTGAATTGATAATAACTGCCCATTCCCGGCTTCATCATTTTAGTAAGCGGGCCGTCTTCGGTATGTTCTGGGGCTATTTTTAAGTAGCCGCCTACATGGTGAAGCGCTAATTCTTTTACATATTCAGGATCTTCAACTGCAAGGTCGTAGCGTACGCCCGACGCAATCAAGACTTTCTTTATACCCGGTAAGTTTCGTGCACGACGATACAAATCGATAGTCGGTTTGTGATCGGTGTCCATGTGAGCACAAATGCTGGGGTATACACATGATGGGCGACGACATGTTGCCTCTGCTTTCGGGCTTTTACAGCGCAAGCGGTACATGTTTGCAGTAGGGCCGCCTAAGTCAGAGATAACCCCAGTAAACCCTGGCACGGTATCGCGAATTTGTTCTATTTCACGAATAATAGAGTCTTCAGAACGGCTTTGAATAATTCTCCCTTCGTGCTCAGTAATAGAGCAGAACGTACACCCGCCATAGCACCCACGCATGATGTTTATACTAAAACGAATCATGTCATACGCTGGAATTTTAGCGTCGCCGTAGACGGGGTGAGGCACACGCTGGTACGGCAAGTCGAATACTGCGTCCATTTCTTCCGTTTCTAACGGCATGGCTGGTGGGTTAATCCAAATGTGTCTGTCGCCGTGACGTTGCATTAACGCTCTGGCACAACCTGGGTTCGTCTCTTGATGCAAAATACGAGAGGTATGGGCATACAAGGTTTTGTTGTCTTTTACTGTTTCATAAGCGGGGAGTTTTACGTAAACATTTTCCCATGGTTTACGTTTCTCAGGCGGCTGAATAACAATAGGTGCCGCTTCAGGCGCTTCTGAGCTTTTTGGATCTTTATCTTGAGAATCGCACTCAGGTTCCATCTGGTAGGGGCTAGGAATAGGGTCTATTTTTCCTGGTCTATCCAGCGACGTTGAGTCCACTCCTTGCCATTCTGGCAGCGCTTCTTTTACGATTATGGCCGTACCGCGAACATCGCGAATGTCGGCAATGTTGTCGCCCGCGGCTAAACGGTGTGTAACTTCAATTAGTGGTCGCTCTGCGTTACCAAAAAATAGCATGTCTGCTTTTGAATCGAACAGTACTGAGCGGCGTACTTTTTCGCTCCAGTAATCATAGTGCGCAATGCGACGAAGGCTTGCTTCAATACCACCTGCAATAACCGGCACCCCTTTAAACGCTTCTCGGCAACGCTGAGAATAAACGTTTACCGCTCGATCCGGACGTTTTCCGCCTACATTTCCTGCGGTGTAAGCGTCGTCGTGGCGAAGCTTTTTATCAGACGTATAACGGTTAATCATGGAGTCCATGTTGCCAGCCGTTACACCAAAATAGAGGTTAGGCTTGCCTAACTTCATAAAGTCGTCTTTGCTCTTCCAATCTGGTTGAGAAATAATACCGACTCTAAAGCCGTGCGCCTCTAATACGCGCCCAATAACCGCCATACCAAAGCTGGGATGGTCGACATATGCATCACCCGTTACCAGTATAACGTCACAGCTGTCCCAGCCGAGCGCATCCATTTCTTCTTTTGACATGGGTAAGAAGGGCGCAGTGCCGTAGCAGTGCGGCCAATATTTTGGATAAGAAAATAGACCGCGTTCGGCCTTTATGGTGGCTTGCATAACATTCACACATTGAAAAAAAGAGTTGGGTCTGTGGGATAGCCCATGTAAAAAACGCGTTTTGTTAGTGCGCAATGCTTACATGAAGAACCAAGACAAGATTCAATATTATAACAGTTCAATCAATATGACGGTATAGTGGTATCAATAATTTAATCTGCTTGTATACTTGGGCAATTAACGTTTAACAACGTACTGATACGCATAGCAATTTAGAGATAAACATGAACTATTGGTTGTTTAAAACAGAGCCTGACACGTTTGGCATTGACGATTTAGCATCAAGACCTAATCAAACCGAACCCTGGGATGGGGTAAGAAACTACCAAGCGCGTAATTTTTTGCGTGATGATGTGAAAGAGGGAGACTACGTGTTTATCTATCATTCTAGTTGCAAAACGGTAGGTATTGCTGGGGTGGCTAAAGTAGTGAAAGAAGGTTACCCAGATAGTGAACAGTTTAACCCTGAGTCGAACTATTTTGATCCTAAGTCGAGCCAAGAACAGCCTCGCTGGTTCCGTGTCGATGTGAAGTTTCAGGAAAAGTTTTCATCGGTACTGCCGCTTAAGGTAATTAAAGCGATGCCTGAGATAACTGAGTTAGGACTGGTTAAGCGGGGTCATAGGCTGTCAATTATGCCGGTAAGTGAACAAGAGTGGCAGCAGCTTTACGCTGCCGCGACTCAACACTAGTTTTGGCGTTATTTGCCTAAGGTAAAGCGGGTATCGGCTTCGCGTAACAAAAATAGCGCAAAACACGCCCCCCACATTGGCCATGCGGCAAAAAAGAGTAGGTTGTTAAATGCGTCTAGGTATTGTGGAAAAGACGATAACGTCGATGCACCGTGTAGTATAAATATAGCGCCGTAAGTGTAACGTTTTGCAAGGCCGGCTAAAAACGACAAAACCAATGCAAGTTGAAGGGCGCCAAGAAGGTAAACCGCCATTTCAGGTACGCCTGAAATACCATAGAAAACTTCAAAAATTTTCATGCCGTGGGCTGGATTAACAAATTTATCCAGTGTCCATACAAACATAACAATGAAAATTGTTATGCGAAGAGAAAGTAGTGCCCAGCTAAGGCGTGTTGTTAAGGCGGTCGAATGTTGCATGTATGCTCCGTTTGTCTTTAGTTGAACCTATATGAACGGTCGTTCATGAATTAAATTTCATAAGAAAATATTTTTATGAAAAAAAAGATGTTCTGAAATTTTTTTTATAACGTATCGGTCTATTCAAACAAGAAATAATAATGATGGAAGTGGTAATGAAAAAAGTAGTTGTTCTCGCTGTGAGTTCACTCGCGCTAGCGGTAAGCCAAGGTATTTATGCACAAGACAGTGCAGAGCGCGATATTGAAGTTGTTGAAGTTACTGGCAACAAAACGTCACTAAGTGATTTAAACCCCGGCGATAATGTTTTAAAAGGTATTTTCGGTGCAGGGCTATCTGCTGCTGACACGCCTCGCTCGGTGACATCACTATCCTCTGAAGCAATGGAAGCGTTTAATATTGTCGATTTGCATGACATTGTAAAAGCGGCACCTAATGCTTATGCATCGAGCGGCTTCGGTACACCCAGCTTACCCAGCATTCGTGGGCAGTTAGGCGAATTATTCCAAGACGGCGTTCGCAGACAAGCAGGGAACAATGGTTTCGGTCTTCCATTATCGTTTAATAGCGTAGAACAGATAGATATCGTAAAAGGGCCGTCGCCGGTGCTTTTCGGAAGTACGCAACGCAATGGCGGTTTTGTAAACTTGCAAACGAAAGTGGCGCCAATCACCGATTCATCAGGCAAAGTAACGTTGCGGGCCGGTCGGTGGGATCAGTACTCTGCCCAAGTTGATTACGGCACAGCAATCGACGAAGGCAAAAGCGGTATACGCTTTAGCGCTGAATACCTCGACCATGGCAGTTTTTATGACTTCGCAGAACGGGAAAGCACCAATGTATTTATTGCTTACCGTTATGCACCAAGTAATGCATTGACGTGGGACATAAGCGCTGAGTATTACGATACAGATTACCCCGACAATGCGGGTATTAACCGCCCGACACAAAACCTGATTGATAACGGTCTTTATATTACTGGGCAAGGCGTGCAGCCTAATGGCAGTCTGGTGCCAGGAGCGGGTGCGGTTATTTCACCAACGGGTGAAGTGCGTATTCCCCGTAATCGTGTATTCACGAATCCAAACGATATCAATGGTGCAGAAACAACAGTATTACGAAGCAGTGTGGATTATCAATATGCCGATAATGTAACCCTAAGAAATATTACTTATTATCAGTACCTTGAACGCGAAGAAATTGCACAAAACAGCTTTGTTGAAATCATCGATGGTGCAGATACATTTGAAAATCGTACCGAGGTCGATTACAAGTGGTCAGACGAACAAACCACATCATTTGGCCTGGCATTTCGCTACAACGACGTGTTGGGTTATAGCCAGTTCACTACTGAAGCCGATAACCCTATTGATTTAACTGGGCCGTTGTCTAACAGAGAGATTCCACTTACCGATGCGCAAAAAGCGCGGTTGATTGAATTACGACCAGGCGTATTTGTATCGCCGGGTGCACAATACGACCTCGATGGAGATGGCGCAGGTGACTTTAATTTGTCAGATACGACAGACTCAACATCATGGCAGACAGGATTCGCTGTACAGCAGCGCTCTAACTGGACAGACAAACTGTCGACCATAGCGGGAGCGCGTGTTGACTATTACGATGTGGAAGCGCGCGATCCGTTAGCCCCTGAGGGCGTCGATGCTGCGTCTGATAGCTACAGTGATACGCTTACTAGTATTCAGTTAAGTGCGGTATATAAGCTCACTAACGCCGTCAATATTTATGCGGCGTTCTCAGAAAATGACGCTACGTCAAACAGTATGGCAGGCGGTACTGTATTAGGCGGTAACAACGAAATAAATCCACTTAACTTCGCGACCGAAAATACGCTATATGAAGTTGGGGTGAAATATGCGCCAAACAGCACATGGTATGCTGAAGCGTCTGTGTTTGATCAGACCCGTAGTTTACGTAATCGCGATGGCAGCAACAGCGGCGTGAAAACGCAAGGTGCTGAACTGCAATTGTTTTATCAAGGTGATGATGTGTGGGTGAATGCTGCATACAGTTACCTTGATGCACGATTCGATAACTCCGCTGCGTTTCAAGGGACAGCACAGGTGTCTGACGCGTTTGATAATAGCCGTCCTGATATTATTGTCGGATCAGGAGTAGGCTCACCTTCGTTCGCTGCGTTTGCGCCTTCGAATAGTCGTGTTCAAGGCATACCGCCACAAATGGTATCGTTAAATGCGGGTTGGCAGCTAACAGACGATCTTCAAGTTGGAGCCAGTGCGCTTTACACGAAGTCATTTCCACTGGACTTTCTACAGACGGTTAATATTCGCGATCAACACTCAATTGACGTGAATGCCGACTATGCTGTTAATGATCAATTGCGCTTGCGCCTTGATATTATTAACGTAACGGATGAAGAGAACTGGCAACCGTTGTTTGAGGGTGGATATTTTGGTGCGACGTTGGTTATGCCAAACGTACCACGTCATGCTCAAGTCACCATGCAATACGCATTTTAAGCGCTTAGGATAAATATTATGATAAGAAAACTCGCGCTATTAGCGGTTATTGCTTCAGCGATATTTGGCTTTTTTTACTTCGACCTAAATACGTATTTAACGTTAGAGGGAATGAAAAGTTCCCTTGATACTTTCCAATCGCAAATAGCGGCAAACCCGGTACTGAGTATCGGTACTTTTTTCGCTATTTACGTTGCGGTTACTGCACTGTCGCTGCCTGGTGCAGCAATTCTAACATTGGCGGCGGGCGCACTATTTGGCCTGCTGCAAGGTTTAGTGATTGTGTCGTTCGCATCTAGTGTCGGTGCAACGTTGGCGTTTTTAGTCTCGCGCTTTATTTTACGAGATACGGTACGCAATAAATTTAAAGAAAAACTAAAGAAAATTGATGAAGGTGTTGAAAAACAGGGCGCTTTTTACCTGTTTACGCTACGGTTAGTACCGGTATTCCCCTTCTTCTTAATTAACCTTTTAATGGGCCTAACCAGCCTAAAAACCTGGACCTTCTATTGGGTTAGCCAAGTAGGTATGTTGGCAGGCACCGTGGTTTATGTGAATGCGGGTACGCAGCTAGCGCAAATCGAAAGTTTGTCAGGCATTGTTTCACCAGGTCTTATTCTTTCATTTGTTTTACTTGGTATTTTCCCTTGGATAGCGAAAGCGATTGTTGGGTTTGTTAATCGTCGTCGGGTTTACAAGGGGTATACAAAACCAAGCAAATTCGACCGTAACCTTGTGGTTATTGGTGCTGGCGCCGGTGGGCTTGTCACTAGTTATATCGCTGCTGCCGTAAAGGCAAAAGTTACACTCGTTGAAGCTGGCGAGATGGGAGGCGATTGTCTTAATTATGGCTGTGTGCCAAGCAAAGCGATTATTAAAACCGCAAAAGTCGCAAAGCAAATGCGCCATGCTGACGATTATGGTTTAGATGCCGTTGAACCCACGCTTTCATTTAAGAAAGTCATGGCGCGTGTTCATGAGGTTATTGCCGCCATTGCGCCAAATGATAGCGTTGAACGCTACACCAACTTGGGTGTGGACGTTGTAAAAGGCTATGCAAAAATTATCGACCCTTGGACCGTTGAAATAAAAACAAACGATGGGGCTGTTCAAACCTTAACGACGAAAAATATCGTGGTTGCCACTGGCGCCAGCCCTTTTGTGCCTGAATTACCGGGTATTGAGGGCAGTGGCTATGTTACCTCCGATACCCTGTGGACGAAGTTCGCAGAATTAGACGACGCGCCTAAAAAGCTCATAGTGCTTGGCGGTGGTCCAATTGGATGTGAGTTAGCGCAAGCCTTTGCCCGTTTAGGCAGTGAGGTTATGCAGGTAGAGCGAACTGCACGTTTAATGGGGCGCGAAGATGCCGACGTTGCAGAATTTGCTGAGTCGGTGCTGCGAGAAAGTGGTGTGAACGTACTTACACAACACGATGCGCTAAGGTTCGAACAACGAGATGAAAAGAAATTCCTTGTCGTAAGTAAGGAAGGCATAGAAGTTTCGCTTGAATACGACGAAGTCATTATTGCAGTAGGAAGAAAAGCGCGCTTAAACGGCTTTGGATTAGAAGAATTAGGTATTCGTTTTGACCGTACTATCGAAACCGACGAGTACTTACAAACGTTGATGCCCAATATATTTGCGGCAGGCGATGTGGTTGGGCCTTATCAGTTTACGCATGTTGCGGCACATCAAGCTTGGTACGCTGCCGTTAATGCACTCTTTGGTACGTTTAAAAAGTTCAAGGTAGACTACAGTGTGATCCCCTGGACGACCTTTATCGACCCCGAAGTTGCGCGCGTCGGTCTCAATGAGGCGGATGCTGCTGAGCAGGGCATTGAAGTGGAAGTAACCCGTTACGAGTTTGCTGAACTTGACCGCGCGGTGGCCGAAAGCGCACGCAAAGGGTTCATCAAAGTATTAACGCCTCCAGGCAAAGACAAGATATTAGGTGTAACAATAGTATCGGAACACGCTGGCGACTTGCTTGCAGAGTTTGTTATTGCCATGAAGCATGACTTAGGACTCAATAAAATATTGGGCACCATTCATACTTACCCGACGTGGGCTGAGGGAGCAAAATATGCAGCCGGCAATTGGAAACGTGCTAACGCCCCTGAGAAGCTTCTTAGCTATGTTGAGAAGTTCCACACCTTCAGGAGAGGCTAGTTATGTCGCTAGGTAAAAAATGCATAGTGCGCTGGTGGGGGAAGGGGCTGCTCGCTTCTTCTCTGTTGCTGGTATTAGGTATGTCGCATGCGAGCGATAAAATGCATGCGCCTTTCACTGCGTTACTTAACGAATACGTGGTAACCATTAACAATGGTGCTAGCACACAAATAGACTATGCAGGGTTTAACGCGTCTAAGTCTTCACTTAATACGTACCTTGCTACACTCGCATCGGTAAGTCAGGCAACCTTCGATAGCTGGGATAGCCATACCCAATTGGCATTTCTTATTAATGCTTACAACGCCTATACCATCAATTTTATTTTAACCCGTTATCCTGATTTGGACTCTATTCGTGACTTGGGAGGTTTTTTCTCGTCACCGTGGAAGCAAGAAGTTGCGCCACTACTTGGCGACACGCGAACCCTTGATGAAATCGAACACACTATGATTAGAGGGGGAAATAAGTACAACGAACCCCGTATTCATTTTGCCGTAAACTGTGCCAGTGTAGGGTGTCCTGCTCTGCGCGAAGAGGCTTATCTTGGCAGTATGCTTGAATCGCAGCTACACGAGCAAACTGTTCGATTTTTGTCTGATGCATCGCGCAATTATATGAAAGGTGACACGCTTTATATCTCAAAAATCTTTGATTGGTATGGCGACGATTTTTCGACCGGCTGGAAGGGGGCGAACTCGCTTAACGACTTTCTCTTGTTGTATAAAAATGCGCTTAATCTTACTGAAAGTGAGCAAAAGCAATTCGCTGATGATGAGGCTGATGTTGAATTTTTAGACTACAACTGGTCGCTTAACAGCACATCTAAGTAGCGCCTTGATGAGTAAGAAGTGGCTTCTCCCTAGTAAATATGCCGTCGTAATGACCTTGGTGGTAAGCGCTTTGTTAGTAGGCGGGAAAAGCCACGCTGACACGGTACGTTTTCATGCGTGGGGGGGAAGTGCCCAAGTAAATGGTTACCTGCAGTGGGTCGCCAACCAACTTAGTGAACAAGGCATTACGTTACAACATGTCAAGCTTGCCGATACCAGTGATGCGGTGTCGCGGGTGCTGGCTGAAAAGGCGGCGGGGAATACGAATAGTGGTAGTGTCGACCTCATCTGGATAAACGGTGAGAACTTCGCTGCCATGAAAAAACATGGGCTATTACGACCAAACTGGGTGCCTAATGTACCTAACTTTGCGTTGACAAACCCCGCCCATAACCCCGCGATGCAGACAGATTTTGGCGAGCCCACACAAGGCATGGAGGCGCCTTGGGGTAAGGCCTCTATGGTGTTTTACTATAGAAAAAATCACTTGAATGAACATCATATTACGCCTCCCACCACTGTTACCTCATTGTTATCGTTTGCGAAGGCAATGCCAGGACGGTTTACCTATCCGCTTCCAAGCGACTATTTGGGAATTAGTTTCTTGAAATACGCGGCAGTGGCGCTTAATCAGAGTGATCGTGATGTATTTTATAAACCGGTGTCTACAGACGCATTAAACCTGATTACGCCGTCGTTATGGGCATACCTCGACACACTGCACCCGCTAATGTGGCGCAGAGGCGAATATATGGTTCGTCAAGCTTCTCAGCTACAGCGTTTGGTTGGTAATGGAGAGCTTTCTTTGAGTTTTTCCTTTACCGCTGCTGAAATACCCAGCGCTGTAGAGCGATTTGATTTGCCGGTTGATATACGTACCTATGCCATGCAGGACGGAAGCCTTGCCAACGTTCATTTTATTGGTATCGCGTTCAACACGCCTCATTTTGATGCGGCGAAGCAGGTAGTTGATTTTATGTTATCACCCCGTGCACAAGCTCAGAAAAAGACATTGACCGTGTGGGGAGATGACACCGTATTAGACATGACGGTGCTTACGGATGAGCAACAGGCGCTATTTACTCAAAACCAAATACACCCTTCTGCTATTGCGCCAGATTCAACAGGCCCCCTTATTGCAGAGCCGCACAGCAGTTGGTCCGATGCATTGCGACAAGCTTGGTTTGCGCGTTACGGAGCCCGTTACTAGTGGATACTTTTTCATTTAGCACGGTAACCCGTATAGCAAAGTGGTGCCTCGTGCTTATGCTAAGCGCTCCTGTCATCGCCGGGACGTTGGGGGCTGTGTTTCCTGCACTAGGCTATTTTCCAGCTATTGGCGAATCACAATTTGGTTGGCATATTTTTGTTAGTCTTTTTGAGATACCTTCGTTATCAACAATGGTTTTGCTCTCTTTATTTACTGGGCTATTGTCTACGTTGTTGGCAGTGGGCGGTGCGCTGGTTTTACTAGCCCGCTTTTATCGCTCTTCATGGTTACAGTCGATTCAAAAGTTATTGAGTCCGTTTTTAGTTTTACCTCATGCAGCGGCTGCAATGGCGCTTCTATTTATAGCAAGTCCTTCGGGTATGTTGTCCCGCGTTTTTACATCGCTGTTTTCAAACGACGCCATACCAAGTGCGGGCTGGTGGTTTCCTTATGACAGCGCAGGTCTCTGCGTTATATTGGCCTTGATTTTAAAAGAGCTGCCTTTTATTTTGCTTATGGCATTGAGTGTGCTGGCGCAGCCACAAACGGCACGCACCACAACGGGGTATTATCGGATTGGGGCCGCACTAGGTTATTCGCGTACTGCGATATTTTTTAAGCTCATTGTGCCTCATGTATACCCTCAAGTGAGGCTTCCTATTTTAGCGGTTTTAGTTTTTGCAACGTCAAGCGTTGAGATCCCAATGTTACTTGGCCCCAATAGCCCTAACACGTTGGCGGTAGCAGTATTGTATTGGTTTAATCATATTGATTTGTCGATGCGAATGATTGGCAGTGCGGCTGCATTATTGCAGGTAGTGGTGTCGATGGTTGCAGTCGGTGCCTATATCGTGATTGAACATGCGGTGGCATGGTATGCGCGGCGTCAGCGACAGTCGGGGCGAAGACATAGCGCCGACACCGTTGTTAACGGTGCAGGATATGTCATCGTCGCACTGTATAGCGTCTTGTTTGTTGGAGTTATGGTTAGTGTTGTTATGTGGTCTGTAGCGCAGCATTGGGCGTTTCCCAAGATTGTACCAGATGGCGTAACGTTGCTTCATTGGCAGACCGCCATTGCCTCAGTTAGTGCGCCACTGACGAATACGCTCCTGCTTGGGGTTGCAGTGGGTCTTTCTTCTATCACGCTTGTGCTGTTAACACTAGAGTCGTTAAGTAATGCTCGTGGCAATCGGTCGAGCATCGATAAAGCCCTGCCTTTTACGCTATTTTTACCGTTACTTATCCCCGGCGTTGCATTTCTTTATGGGTTAGTTTGGCTTCAGCAAATGCTTACCGGTAATGCTATTTGGCTGAATACCTTCATTGCCCATATGGTTTATGTGCTGCCTTATGTGTATATATCGTTAGCAATAGCCTATAAAAAGTTTGATGTGCGATATGTGAAGGTGGCACTTAGTTTAGGCAAAACTCCAGCAGAAGTGTTTTTTAAGGTTAAGTTGCCCCTTATGTTTTCACCTATTGCAGTAGCGTTTGCGTTAGCCTTGGCGATAAGTTTTAGCCAGTATTTACCTACCATTTTGCCAAGTGGTGGTGCACTTCCGACATTAACCACCGAAGCAGTAGCATCGGTATCGGGTAGCAGCGAACGGCTTTCTGCGGTTTATGTGTTTTTGCTTGCCGGGTTACCGTTGCCTGTATTTGCACTTGCATGGTACTTGCCAAGAATACTCTTCACACCTCGACAAAAACCAATACTTTCCCGTAACAAAGGGGACAAACATGGCGCTTAAGCTAGACAACGTCACAATTAAACGCTCTGATAGAACGCTGTTGTCTATCAACGCAACCGTTAATAATGGTGAAGTATTATGCATAATGGGCCCCAGTGGTTCGGGGAAGTCAACGTTACTTAATGCCATTTCAGGCCAATTAAGCGCGCCCTTTACCCTTCACGGTCGACTGTCCCTTGATACATGCTTAATAACGGATACACCCGCGCATGAACGAGGTGTTGGTGTGATGTTTCAAGACGCATTGTTGTTTGATCACATGACAGTAGGACAAAACATTGTTTTTGCTATGCCAGAAGGTATGAGCGCAAAAGAAAAGAAACACACCATGATGGACATGCTGTCAGCGGTAGGGCTGGATGGCTTAGAAAATAGAGCGCCAAGTGCGTTGTCTGGTGGTCAGCAAGCGAGAGTATCGTTGCTGCGTACCCTTGCAGCACAGCCCAAAGTGGTATTGCTTGATGAGCCGTTTAGTCAGTTAGACACCCACTTACGCGCGCAAATACGTACGTGGACCTTTGAACAGCTCTCGTCGCGCCATATTCCGTCTATCTTAGTGACGCATGATAAAGATGATGCAATGGCGGCTGGTGGCCAAATAGTCGAGTTATCATCATGTTAGATGCAAAAATTACTCCGTTCATTAAACCCGTTTTACGCCCGATAATAAGAACGTTAGATGGCATGAATGTGAGCCCGAATCACGTTACCGTAGTCGGCTTTTTAGTGGGGCTAATAGCGGTTCCGTTCATTATCATGGGATATTGGCACAGTGCGTTGCTATGCATTATCTTGAACCGCATTTTCGATGGTATTGATGGTGAATTGGCTCGATATCAGCGAAGCAGCACGAGTGCAGGGGGCTTTTTAGATATTTGCCTCGACTTTTTGTTCTATGCATCGGTACCTTTAGCATTTGGTTTGGCGAACCCTACCGAGTGGGGCGCACCTGCTTTGATATTACTCGCGGCCTTTATCGGAACAGGCAGTAGTTTTCTAGCGTTTGCTATCGCTGCTGAAAAATTCAATATTGATAGGCCGCAATTCGCAAATAAAAGCTTTTACTACATGCACGGTTTAACAGAAGGTACAGAAACTATTTTGGTGTTCATCGCATTCTGCCTGTGGCCTCAGCACTTTTCAGTAATGGCATACCTTTTCGCGGCAGCATGCGCATTAACCATAGTAACTCGCGTGGTAGGTGGGTTTCTTACGTTAAAACGTGTGGAGTCTTAACAAAATCACTCTAGGGTAATGATATGGAAGCAGTAAGCACTATCCGCATCACGGCATTTCTGGCGATATTCGTATTAATGGCGTTATGGGAGGCGTACTGGCCTGCCCGAGGTGCGTCGATATCGCGTATTGAGCGTTGGCGCGCTAACCTGTGTTTAGTGATCATTGGCGCGGGTGTCTCTCGCGTATTATTGCCCGCCAGTTTGTTGGGTGTATCGTTGTGGGCGGCCGAAAATCAAATAGGGTTGTTTCACTCATTCACGCTACCGTCTTGGTTAGCTATTGTTATTGGCGTACTAATTCTTGATATCGTTATCTATTGGCAGCACCGACTGTTTCATCGAATTCCGTTGTTATGGCGAGTGCATAAAATGCACCATGCTGATAGTCATGTCGATACCACCACAGGCTTACGTTTTCATCCAATCGAGATAGCTATTAGTTTATTGGTCAAGGCCAGTGTAGTAATTGCATTAGGTGCACCCGTAGTGGCAATCGTAATTTTTGAAGTTGCGCTTAATGGTTTTTCACTGTTTAACCATGCGAACATCAGGTTGCCACAAAAATGGGACAATAGGCTTGCGTTTTTTGTTGTAACTCAACGGTTGCATCGTATTCATCATAGCCAGCGCATGAGTGAGTCTAATAGCAACTTTGGATTCAGTGTAACGTGGTGGGACAAACTATTTGGAAGTTACAAATCTCAGGCAAAAGAGAGTGATGAAGTACTGCCAATTGGCCTTAAATCTTATCCTCCAACCTCGAATAATGCCTCACTAACAACGCTGCTAAAAATGCCTTTCGATAGTGCGGACAAATCCTAGCCCATATCGATAAGAAAGATTTTATTGAAAGGCGGGAAAACAGACTATCTATCATACATTTAAAATAGCGTTTTCATGAAAAGGTGCTACGCTCTAACTAGTTGCGGTATTTTTTTGGTATAAATTTGTTTGTAGCAGACGTCATTTCAGTCTTACGTCATGTTCCCTCGTGTCTTTTAGTTAGGCGAGAGCAAGACAATGAATGTTTTTCAAGCCATGGTTTTAATAGTCAGTTCGGCCTGCCTGAGAGTGTTGACAGTGTAAGTCACGACCTGTGCTTTTTTAGTTCAAATGGAAAAAAACAACTTACGGGCAGCGCTCACCCTTTAGAGGGTGAAAATTGCGATGATGTTGGGCAATGGTTATGTATTCAAGTTAAGGGAGTACAAACCCGTTGTTTTATCAAAAGCAACGCCATTAAATGTTCTGATGGGGGCGTTGTTGTATATGATGTGCAATGTGAAGCCTTAGAGGCATCTCATATAGATTCTCCACTTAGCCGCCACTTTACCTTTTCACAGTTACTAGCAACACTTTCCTCAAAGCTCATTAATGTTAAATCAGATGGCATCGATCCTATTATCGATAGAAGCCTTGCGGCATTTGGAGAGTTCTGTGGTGTTCACCGCTGTTATTTGTTCGCATTTTCTGATGATAGGAAGCATGCCTCAAATACACATGAGTGGGTGGCAACGGGTGTTACACCTTATAAAGATGAACTACAAAACATGCCATTAAGTCATATTTCGTTTCTTATGAAAATATTGAGACACGAGAATGTATTTAAGGTTAATGATGTAGCGTTACTACCCGAAGAGGCAGAAAAAGAGCGTGAGGAGTTTGAGCGTGAACATATCGCGTCGATACTATGCATCCCTGTTTTCGTAAACGGAGATATGTTTGGCTTCGTAGGCTGCGACATAATTGGTAAGCCGTATGCGTGGCAAGATTACGATATCACTTACTTAAAGTACATAAGTGAGATGCTAGGTAACACAATAGAAAATGAGAATAACCGATTAGCATTAAATAATGCACAGCAAGCACTTATCGAAGCAAATAAGAAATTAGAGCGGTTGGCCAATATGGATGGCTTAACCGGTATTGCCAATCGACGCTTGTTTGACAGCACCCTTGAACGCGATTTGGCGCGGTATCAGAAGGCTAACAAACCACTCAGTTTACTTTTACTGGATGTTGACTTCTTTAAAGGTTACAACGACACCTATGGTCATGTTGCAGGTGATGAAGTGTTAATTAGTATTGCCGAGACACTAACAAAGAGTTGCACAGGGCCTGATGACTTTGTTTCAAGATTTGGGGGAGAAGAGTTTGCGGTTATTCTACCATCAACCGAGGAAAGCATTGCTGTAAGGGTCGCGCAGCGTATTGTAAATAATGTGATTAACCTTAATATTGACCATGAATGGTCTCCGTTTAACCAAAAACTTACGGTTAGCATTGGTGTCGCTTCGCTCAGTGTGCAGCCCTGTCCAGAGGCGGTTAGTTTTATTGAGCAGGCAGACACCGCGTTGTACCTTGCTAAATCGCAAGGAAGAAACTGTGTAAGCGTTGTGAAGGCGAGCTGAATTCTCTCGCCACTGCTCTAAGCGCGTTGATTTACTTCCTTTGCTCTTTTTTAATTGATTCTTTCCGCTCTTCACTCCATAGCAATCATAGCCTTTATCTGTGATGCAATAAGTTCAGGGCTTCGCTTGTGTATATTATGGGATACAGTATCAATTATTCGATGCTTGTGCTGCTCACTACCTTGTACTAGCTTAGCATGTAGAGCCAACCACACAGGCTTACCCTGTTCGGTCTCATTAATAGAAAATGGCTCAGAGCTGGCGTTACCCGCAGAAAACACAACGGTTGGAATATCCGCGGGAATGCCTTGCACCGTATCTGAAGCTCGCTCCATGTGCTCAACGATAATAGAGTATTGCGCGCCTAAGTGGGCTGGCAGATACGACAAAATCATCTCGTCCTCTTTGTGCACAAGTGCGGCATCGACCTTAAGAAAGTGCTTGCGTTGTGCTTGAGTAGCCGGCTCAATCATTATCATACCGCTTAGTTCATCTGGATGTGTTTGAGCATATCGAGCTGCAATCATGCCACTGTATGAATGTGTCACATACAGAATAGGCACATCAATTTCTAGCCTATCCAAAAGGCCTCGTAGATCAGCCAGGTGTTCTTCAACTGTTCTTACCCCTTTATCCTCATTGACGGGATTAAGTTCAGAGCGCGAGTAAGTAATAGTACGAATATTCATAGGAAGTCGGTTGATGACTGACTGCCATACCGTGCTTTTGGTGCCAAACCCAGCGTCAAAAACCACGACCTGCTGGCCCATACCCGTGTCTTCATATTCTAATTCAACACCATTTATATTCAGCCTTATTGTGCTTGAGAGAACACCTGATTTGCGAAAAATCACATCGGCATCTTCCATTATCAATAATTGTTGAATAGCATTTTCTTTGTTAGCACTACTATCGTAGAAATGCTCTGCAATTTGACTGCCAATCCAATAGCCCATGTCTGCGGGCTGCCCGCTTGCTGATGGCTTATACAGCCAAGACGCGTAGTGTTTATCATGTTGGTTGGCGACGAAACTGCGCCATACTGATAATGCATGAGTTTCTCCCCAGACATTACGAGGATGTTGTAGCATTGATTGCTTATTTAGATACAACGAAGAAATAAAATCTGCGGTTCCTTCAATAAGCGACATTTCAAGTAAATTGAAGGAAAAGCTGGTTCGTTGTGTTAATTGATACTGTGCTACATGTACCATTTCATGGGCAATATATTCGAGTAGAACGGCTTTGGCATGTTCTACATCTCGCGTTTGCTGACACAAAGTTTCGAAGGCAAGAATGATCCCATTTGGTGTAGCCGTCGCTGCCACGTTATTTGCACCAAACACAATGGAAATAAACTGTGCAGGTTTTGTATTGGTACCGTGTGCTATTTTAGATACCATGTCTATCGCATCCGATTTAATCGCCTTGACCGCAGGAAGACACACACGGATTGCGCGTTCGTAGTGCTCAGATGCACGATTGATTGATTCGCTCATCTTTTGAGATGATTGGATGTTACCCATAATATATTTAACGCCAAGACCTGCTTTCTCGATATAGTTTTCTTGCAACGTATCAGCGCTAATAAACTGATTTTTATCAAACAATAGAGCAAACCGATCGGCGTCGCTGGTATCCAAAGTTGTGGCTTGTGCTATTTGGCAGCAACACAGTATTGAGACCAACATGACAATTAGATTAGAAAGACTAGCGGGATTGTTCCCCATATTTATTCCTCGTGGTTGAATGCTGCGACATTAGCCAATTTGTCTTTTGAAATGACATGCTAAACAAGCGCATACTAATAAAGCGTTAAGCTTACTGGAACGGGAAGATATAACGTCCAAACTGATAAGTTAGGACGTAAAAGATGGAACTTCTAAGCGTGAGCATTCATTGAAAAGTGAATAAATTTGACCATTACCCAATAGGTATCCTAGAAAACAAGGTTTATTTTTTTTGGGAGTGATTTGCTTGCCCTCATAATTGCTGAACGCTCAACAATCGAAACATCATACTCTCCCATTCGCATTTTTGGTGCGTTAAAGGGGAGGGGTCACCAAAGATTTATATTGTGTTGGTGTTTTGCCAGTAAGCTTTTTAAACACCGCATTGAAGGCACTTTTTGAAGAAAAACCACTATCCATTGCCAAATCTAACAGTTTAGAACTAGGATTTTCTTTTAGCTGCTTACAAAACCATTGGACCCTAAAGTTATTGACATACTGATGGAAATTTTGACCGGATACTGCGTTGATAGCTTCAGACACGCAGTGTTTACCCAACCCCAGTTGATCACTCAACGACGTAAGACTTAATTTGCTATCAAGATACGGTTGCTGTTCGCGCATGAAAACATCGATTGATTGAAAAACTTCTGCCAATGTCTCGTCCAGTAGAGCAGAGCTATCGTCTTTCTTTTCGCCATTATGACTTTCATCCGGTATTTTTTGCCCATGAGTTACACTAAAAAAATGAGGCTCTTTCCAGTGCAATAACCCTAAAAAGCACAAAAATAAGGTAAAGAAGATATCACTGGCTAATGCGAGGAAATAAACGCCGCTGTATAATGCTGACAAAATCTCTAACAACCACAGGATGAGATTTACACCAATAATAACGGTAAGCCCTTGAAAAACAGCTGGTTGAAAATTGGATAACTCGGACTCAGTTTGCTGTTTATAGCGAACTATAAGCCTGAAGCTTTTAGCAAAATAATAGAATGCCTGACCATATAGAAACACCATAGCTATTTGATGTTGTATATCGAACTCAACACCTCTATTACGAAAATCAGCCAATTGAACTTCTGACATAAACGCATAGTCCGCGTTTAGCAACAAACACACGACTAAGGGGATGAATTTTATAATATCCCGCTTCAAAAGTGCGGTTCTTCTTATTGATAGTGAGAGATATAAATACATCAATGCACCAAATGAAGCCGGAAGCCAAAGGGCAATGATGTGAAAAGCACTCAAAAAACTAGCGGGAGCGTTAATGAAGATAAGGGGGCTAACAGCGTATATGGACCATGCCAAAAGCCATATTACCAGTACTTTACCGGCTGGATTGAGTTTGCCAGAGAAAAACAAGACGACACTCAGTAACAGCGCATTAAATGCACCTATTGCATGAAAATATTGAAGCAAAACCCCCACAATTCCCACCTCTCTAAAGCAACGCTAGACGCAGCACCTGCAGGCTCATTATCAACACTACTTCAATAGAACAACAGCACCGCTCAAGCCCTCGAGTTGTTACTTTAAGCTGTCTCACCTATATGGATGAAGTATAAAAAAAGGGCCTGTTAGAAATAAGGCCCTTGCTCACTTAAGTAGCGTATTAGAATCTAAACGTTCCTAACAACGTAGCCGAGCCCAACTGATTCTCGTCGGTATCATAACCTAAGCCAAATTCGATAGATGAATGCGGGTTGAACCAGTAGTGCGTACCTAATTCAATAACGTTGTCAGAGCCTACTACTTCATTGCTTTCGTGAATGTAGGTCACTCCCACGCTCCAATCAGGACGGAAGAAATAATCTGTATCTAGCTCAACAGAGAACTCACCATCAAACTGTGTTGCTTTCAATTTGGTATCCCACCCCGGAGAAAACTTACCAGAACGTTGTCCAAAGCTCGTATATCTTGCAAATGCACTGTAGCTGAATTCTGAATCAGAACGCTTTTCGCTAACGCCAGCATTGATGGAACTGAAAAGCTCTTCATTAAGGTTAAAATACTCAACGCCAATGCCATATTCCCAATTTTGATTCGCGAAGGTAGACACTTCTACAGCATAGCGATTTAACGTTTCGTCAAAGAATCTACTATCGTTGGTTACACGCCCATAGCGACCTCGAATAACTAACGCGTCTGAGTAAAACCACTCACCTCGTACATTCATACTGTCGATATTATCAATACCAAAATAATCAACAGAAACATTGTTCGTTCTTTGAAGATAAGGGCTAATCGACCAAGGTTGCTGGTCAATGTTCACTGATTCGAAATAGTAGCGGTAGCTCGCTCCAATAAAATTGTCGTCGGCATCACGTACATCAGAAAACCCTAACGCAACTTCATGCTGAATATCTGTTGGTTGGGCAAAAACAGGAAGGGTTGAAATAGCGAGTAAACACGCGCTTAAGCGTAACATTAGGCAATATCCTTATTTTTTATGAGCATCCAAAAATGCTTTTTTAGTAGGGCGGTGAAATTAAATTAAAACGTCGTGTAGTGCAATACCTGAAAGCACATCGACATATTTTGTGACAATTAGTAAGGCCAATTAGTCCAGCACGCATATTGAATTATTAAACAGGCACAACACGACGATATCAAAACTGTACCGCAGTACACTTTCTCTAAGTTAGTTTGCTATTCACACTGTTACAGGAGTAAACCAACGTTAAAAAGTCCTGATGCCTAAGGCCAGAAAGTCGCAAATTAGTTTATTAGATACACCATATTATCACTGTGCTTTTCGCTGATATTGGCGAAAACGGCCACTTCCTGTTAAAACAGGTGGCGGGTAATTTTTCTGCCGATGATGAATTAAATTCGGCGTTACACTAGGGAAATTACTATTATCTGCAAGCGTTGAATCGTTGTAAGGCGATTTAAGAAAAAAGCGTTAATTAATCCTACTCAATCCGTGCATTTAGCACTGGTTGTACGATACCTACTTAGTTTAACTAGCGTTGATTAAAAGAGCTCTATCAACGCTGAGAGGCTATTAGTGCCAGTAGTTGCCGTTCACGCGCTGGCATTGAAATAGCAGCGGTTTTCTCGTGTAGCGGACACTGGGGAACAACGGAGTTTGTAAGCAAAAATAGCATTATTGTTTAATCATAAAATTTTGATTACACTTGTAATCAACTTCGCCGTCAGAGTTCATGAATGAAAATCTTAAAACATACTTTGGTTTTCTTCGTGCTTTTATTATCGGGGTGTGCGAGCAAAACTACCGTTCATGTTTATGCAAAATACCTAGATAACACTCAAAGAGACGAAATTAGCAACGCTTTTGATTCGTCTCAAAGATATCGCGTTCAACTGAATGAATTCGACTTTCCCGCGAGTGTTACCGAAAATACTCTTCTCTACTCATTAATTTTACTTGAACCTGAAGCTATTGATATAGCCTCTTACATATCAGCTACTGCCGGCTTCACAATACAGCGAATTGAAGGTTTGAGTAAAGGAAATCATTGGTATACAAAAAATTCAATGGCTCTATTTCTATTGCCCAAAAACAAAGACGATAAACGAATGTTTTTCCAACAAGATTTAGTGAACGAATACAAGGCTAAAGACTGCGGTGAAGCTACTTCTTTATATCTTAATAAGGATGGCTCTTTCACTCTTGAAATGGCTACAAAAAGCACGGGCACTGACATGGTTATTGGTGTGTGGAAATATAGGCAGTACCCTTTTTTAGAATTGAAAAAGAAAGGAGTTACTTATGCAGACTATTATTTTGAAATAAAGCGGTTTAGGGACGCTGACAAAGTAAGTGAAATAGATTTTATGGAGCTGGTGTCTTTAAATGCGGGGAGCTTGCCCGAGAACTGCTCCTTTTTAATTGGAACAAGAATTTGACTGCTGACTGTTATCAAACTCTGCTGTTTGTCTTTTGATTCCCGTCAAGGCTCGCTGTTGGACAGCTAT
>NZ_BAAJLS010000015.1:0-53322 GCF_057539655.1 Alteromonas sp. 4NH20-0056
CCCCATGCCGCTATCTTCTGTATAAAGGCTGTAGCCACCAACATCAATCATCTCTCCAGTTTTGATAAAAGTGCTAGAGTCGATATATTGAGAGTAGGTTTGATAAATAAAACCACTCGACACAAGGATTACCATACCGATACATAAATAAATGAAAAAAAACCTCATTCGTAAAGTCCTTTTAGCTCATGATGTTAGCTTTAATTGATTGCAGTCTGTCCTATACCTGATGGAAATTCAATCTATTATGTACAGAATTTTGTTCGCTGAATATGCATAGTCTATAGCGCTTTTTCTTTTACTTTCTGATGTCCGCTATTGACCGATGGCAGAGATCCGGCGTCACAAAACTGACCGTCTGCTCTTTGTCTGAAGCTGCCTTTGAAATAACGAATAGGAAAGTATGATATTTTTTTCTGTAAACCTACACGTTGCTCAGTGATTAAAAAAATCATTTAGATAAAGAGGTGCGGCAACCATTGCTATACATGAATAAATGTAAACCTGCTAATAAGGTCAGTGATCCCAAACGTAATACCGTGGTATTATTTGTAACGTGTTAAAAAAATGAAGTTGACTATGTTTGAACCAAAACGATTAGCAAGACTTAAATGGGCATGTCGAAGAGGTATGCTAGAGCTTGATGTACTTTTACTTCCTTTTGTGGAACAAGCGTTTGATTCATTAGACTATGAACAGCAAGAAACGTTTGAACGCTTGCTCACCAGTGACGATCCTGATTTGTTTGCATGGATAATGGGTCATCAGAAGTGTGACGATCCTGCGCTTGCTGATATGGTGGCTACCGTAGTCAACCGTGTCAAAGTATAGAATAGAAATAGCGACGAACGCCCACAGAAAACGTTACGCAATGTTAGGTTTCGTGGGCGTCATTCTTCTCAGTTTAGCGGTGTTACCAGAGCAACTCTGGTTAATAATTTCCCCGTGGCATGCATTTCCCCTCATCGCGTTTGTTTTAGGCAGTTTTTATTACGCATATGGTTACAAAACTTTTCGCCATAATGATGTATTTACCTTAACCTCAAATGCTAAACTGCGCCCCCTCATTGTTTGCGGCAAAGATATTGATGCTCCCGACATGCAAATCCATGGAAGTTCGTTAATGTTTCCTTGGGGAATAGCGCTGAATGTAGCGTGCGTAAAGCATCATTTATGGTCAAGAAGGTCTATGCATTATCGCTGGGTGTTAAAGAGTGAATGCACCAATGCTGACTACCGGCGGCTATGCAGAGCGGTTATTTTTGCTCAGAAACAGATTTAATAAAGGAAAAGATAGAATGTTGCGCGAGTACGCCAAAGCATTAACAAAACGTGTTGATACGCGAGCACTGATGCAGTTTAAACCTCCCACGTTACCTTCTCGAATCTATACAAAAACACTGTGTATTGATAACGCACATTACGGTAAATACTGTGAGGAAGTAAAGTGGGGACGCGTTGACACGCTGCACCCGCTTTATCTTCAAATGCTGTCGTTGCCGCTGCAGATGCAGTGCCTTCTTGATAAGAAAAGCCCGTTTCCACTGTTAGGTCTGATACATGCCGCAAACAATATTATCATTCATGATGATATTGATATCAGTGAGCCTCTAGAGTGCCGCGTGAAGTTTTCCGACGTAAGACCGCATAGTAAAGGGTGGGATGTCGATATCGAGCTTACTGCTTTGCAAGGTGGGAGTTGTGTTTACACGGCTGTTAGTACTTACCTTGTAAAGGTAAAAGCAGTGCACGTTGCACCGCGCGCTCCTGTGATCAGTAATGAATTCGTCTGTGACGGAAGTGACAGTGCACTCATCGATACGCTAAGTATAACTAACGATACAGGACGAAAGTACGCCAAAATCTCAGGCGATTACAATCCCATTCATTTGTATGGACTTACGGCCAAATTATTTGGTTTTAAGAAGCCAATCGCACATGGTATGTGGACGCTGGCAAACGCAGTGTCAAGCTTAGCGAATGCCACGGATAAGTCATTCTATCGTATTGACTGTCGTTTTAAACGGCCCGTTTTTCTACCCGCTAATGTTGATGTGATAACCGAGTGCTTCACCGAGGAAAACGTAAAACTTTCCATTGTCGGTCAGAAAAACAAAGAGCCGCATGTCGAGTGTTCCATCAGTTTTTAATATAAACACACATTAAAGGCTGCATTATCTTTAGATAACGCAGCCCTAAATAGAATAGCGGTTAAATGAGACTGCCTGCGACAACCCGATTACGTTGCTCTTCTGGTGTCAGTATTGTTGGGCCGGCATTTTCAAGCTGATTAGGATGGTCAAGATTGAAATGTAAGCCCCGACTTTCCTTACGTTGCATGGCACACCGAACAATCAGTTCAGCAACGGTTACAAGGTTTCTCAATTCAAGCAAATTATTACTCACTCGGAAATGAGCATAGTATTCGGCAATTTCTTGCTCGAGCAAGTTTATCCTTCGCATAGCTCGCTCTAGACGCTTATCGGTTCTAACAATGCCAACGTAATCCCACATAAATAAACGCAATTCGTGCCAATTATGCTGAATAATAACTTCTTCATCAGAGTTAGATACTTGGCTTTCATCCCAAGGCGGAATTGGCTCTTCTAACGCGATGTTATTTAAGTTGGCAACAATATCATCCGCCGCCGCCCCAGCGAAAACAATACACTCTAACAGTGAATTAGATGCCATCCGGTTTGCACCGTGCAGGCCGGTGTAGGCGACTTCACCGATGGCATAGACATTATGTAAGTCTGTTTTTGCGTTAAAGTCTGTCATTACACCGCCGCAGCTGTAATGCGCTGCGGGAACTACAGGGATAGGCTCACGGGTAATATCAATACCTAGCGAACGACACTTTCTGTAGATATTAGGAAAGTGCTTAACAATAAAGTCTGCAGGTTTGTGGCTGATATCTAAATACATGCAATCGGCGCCCAGGCGCTTCATTTCGAAATCGATAGCGCGCGCAACAACATCTCGTGGTGCCAGATCGCCACGTTCGTCAAATTTATGCATGAACCGGGTGCCATCAGCATGGCACAGGTTTGCACCCTCGCCACGAAGCGCTTCGGTTATCAGAAAGTTTCTTGCCTGTGGATGGTACAGACAAGTAGGGTGGAACTGATTGAATTCCATATTCGCCACACGACATCCCGCGCGCCAAGCCATGGCAATACCATCTCCACTGGAAACATCAGGGTTAGACGTATATTGGTATACTTTACTGCCGCCGCCGGTGGCAAGCGCAATGAAGGGGGCACGAATAACTTCTACATGCTCTTGCTGCCTATTCCAGACATATGCTCCCACACAGTGGCCTTCCTTTTCTTTTGAAGCAATAAGGTCAATGGCGTTATAGCGCTCAAATACGTGGATGTTAGGGTGTGATGACACTGCATCATTCAGTGTGATTTGAAGCGCTTCACCGGTGGCATCTGCCGCATGCAGAATACGTCTGTGGCTGTGTCCACCCTCTCGGGTGAGATGGAAACGCTCTTCTCCACTTTCGGTTTTTTCAGTGTCGAACGGAACGCCGTAGCCGATTAGCCAATTTAATGCTGCTTTGGCTCGCTCGGTGGTAAACCGTACTGCTGGCTCATCACACAATCCGCCGCCGGCATTCAATGTATCTTTTACATGTGCATCTATCGAATCTTGTTCATCGAACACTGCCGCAATGCCGCCCTGCGCGTATCGCGTAGAACCTTCATTTCTATCGCTTTTGCTAAGTACAATAACTTGGCAGTGATCGGCGAGCTTTAACGCAAGGCTTAACCCTGCTGCGCCACTGCCTACAATGAGAACATCACAACGATGTTCTATTGCGTTAGATGTTGAAGTAAGTGAAGATGAAACAGATTTCATGTATTTTACACAAATTAATATAAACAATCGTTCGGCAAGTCTAAAGGATGGGGGGTAAAACACAATGATTCAAAAGTGTTACGCCTCGCTTTTTTAATATTTTTAATACTTGAATAGAACTTTTTGTTTTAGAACACGTCTATATCTGTGCTTGTTAGAGCTTATGGGTATGTGAAGTAGGGAGTACAAGCTCGAATGAGCGAGCAGATTACCGACCAACAATTGGTTGAAAAAGTACAGCACGGCGACAAGAATGCGTTCAACTTACTGGTAACACGTTATCAGCATAAAGTGATGCACTTGGTCTCGCGTTATGTGAAAAATACGGGTGATGTCGCGGATGTTACTCAAGACGCTTTTATAAAAGCATATCGGGCGTTACCGAATTTTAGAGGCGATAGTGCATTTTACACATGGCTGTATCGCATCGCTGTGAATAGTGCGAAGAATTATCTCGTTGCTCAGGGGCGTAAACCGCCAGCAAGTGATGTAGATGCTGAGGACGCAGACTACTACGAAGGAAGTGATGCATTACGAGAGCAAACTACGCCAGAGCGTAGTTTGTTGTCAGACGAAATTGAAGAAACGTTATTTAAAGTAGTAGAAAAGTTACCTGACGACTTGCGTATGGCCATTACCCTGCGTGAGATTGAGGGGCTAAGTTACGAAGAGATTGCAAATGTAATGTCTTGCCCTGTGGGTACGGTTAGGTCTCGTATTTTCAGAGCGCGAGAGGCGATTGATAAGGTTATTCAGCCTTTGTTAGAAAATTAATTTCAAATACGATGAACTTTCTTAGTATTGAGATGACTAACAGCTGTGTTAAGGTATAAAAATGATCGTTGAAGATCAGGAATCAAATTTTATGACGCAACAGCAAGAAAAAATGTCCGCATTCATGGATGGTGAATTAGACGGCGACGCAATCATTGATGCGATCAAAAAGGATGAGGAACTTCAAGCTAAATGGCAGCGCTACCATGTGGTTCGCAGTGCAATGCGAAAAGAAGCAAGCGTAGCGCCTCAGCTTGATATTACAGCCCGTGTTGCTGCTGCGCTTGATAATGAGCCTGCCATTGTGGCGCCTAAGCGCTCACGCTGGCGTGCTCTCCCAGGTGTTAGCAATGTTATTCCATTTGCTAAGCAGGGCGGACAGTTTGCGATGGCAGCCTCTGTCGCGGTGGCGGTTATTCTTGGTGTGCAGCACTTCAATCAGCCGGTTCCTTCAGAGCCCTTTTCGACATTTTCTACAGGAAATCCGCAGGGTGGTCTAGCACCGGTTAGCCTTGAGCAAACACGTACGCTTCCTCGTAATGATATGAACGAAGTGTTGGAGAAAAAGCGCAAGATAAATGCGCTTATTGCAGACCATGAGCAACAAGTTAAATTGAAGCAGGTTGACGGTTCTGAACAAGATAAAAAAGAGGCTGCTGAGAACGAGCGCCCCTAAATAAGTGGATTTTGATGAAAGTTATCACTGTTAAAAACGTACCAGCCATCGCGCTGGTACGTTTGTTTTTACCCTCACTAAAACGCATGCGTAATGTGAAAAGTTGCGCATGCGCAATGTTGTTTGCTTTATGCTCAACAGCCAGTATAGCCCAAGACGTTGACGCAGGGTCGCCTGAATTATCAACGCCGGCGGTGACTGGTGTTACGGGAATGTCAGCAGAATCTGCATCACCTGATGCTTCAGTCACTAGTGAGCCGCCGCCGAGTGAGGTGATGTCGACATCACAATGGCTTGCTCGCCTCAGTAATGTAGTACGAACAACCAATTTTGAACTCAGTTTTGTGCAAAGTAGAGCAGGCAGTGAAACAACTCCCTTTTTGTGGCGTCATGGCATTTTAGAAGACGGTACACAAGTTGAACAATTGAATTTACAAAACGGCCCTGGAAGAGAGCAAATAAGGGTAAACGATGTTGTGAGCGTGTTTGAGCCCGACGTTTCTCCTTACAGCTTTCGCTCTCAGTTTGTTAACGGGCCTATTCCTAGTGAATTACTATACTCGCCTGAAAATTTGAAGGCGGCTTATGAATTTATATCGGTAGGACGTGCACGTATTGCGGGAAGGCCAGCACAGCAAATTAGGATCATTAGCCGGGATAATACCCGCTTTAGCTACCAACTGTGGCTTGATGAAGCAACCGGCATGCTGCTTAAGCTTAATATGTTAGACGTAAAAGGCGTCGTGTTAGAGCAAATCCAGGTTACGTCATTGAATGTGACACCCGAGCCAAACGAGTACTTTTCACGTATTAACAATGCACTGTTACCCGGGCCCATGGTGCTTACCCGAAAGCAAGCAAGGGAACACCAATGGGATGTTGGTTACTTGCCGGTGGGAATGAAAGAAGTCAGGCATGATACGCGTAGGCTGGCGCTTACAGGTCAGGTCGTTGAGTACAAGATGTTCAGCGACGGCTTAGTTGATATTTCGGTGTACGTTCAACGAGCTCAGGATGCGGTGGGCGAGGACATGGTATTACGTAACGATTTGAGTACGTTTTTAACGCTTACTGACGGCAAAGCGCAAGTAACCGTGGTGGGGGAAATTCCTTTGCAAACGGCAAATGCAATTGCAACATCGTTAAAGGCACTAGAACAGACAAATGATTAAAGAGACTGCAACGGTTGTGGCAATTGATGGAGACACCATTGTTGTTGAGGCGGCCATAAAATCTACATGCAACAGCTGTCAGTCACAAAGTGACTGTGGGACAGGCGTTATTTCTCGTGCGCTAGCGCCAAAAACGCAACAGTTAGCGCTCACTTCTCCCATGCCGGTTCGTATTGGTCAGCAAGTAACAGTAGGTATTCCTGAAGAGGGTATACTTACAGCATCAGCCTGGCTTTATTTACTTCCTCTTGTGGTTTTTATACTAGGGTTTTCGGTATCCAGCTATGTAATGCCATTATTATCGTTGACGCATGAACTTTGGGCGGTGCTTCCGTCCTCGCTGCTTACGCTAATTGCCTATCGCACCATTGCCTCAAGACTAGCCACACTGGATAAGAGTAAGTTTCAGCCCGTACTTTTAATCGGGCCAACTGCACCTTAGCGCAAGATAAAGACTATGAGATAAACGGAGTACCTATCAGCGCAGTAACGCTGATTTTACCGTTAATCTTATTATTTAATGGTGTAGTCGAAGATAACCCGCTAGGTAATTCGCTTTTCCTTTAAGAAATGGGTAAAATCCGCACGCGCCACGCAAACCTAAAAGTTGGTTTGTCAGTATTTTTTGGTTTAATGAATTTTTCTGCAGGTAATTCCCAGCATTATGCAACAATCGCACATTCGTAACTTCAGTATAATCGCCCACATCGACCACGGTAAATCAACGTTGTCTGACCGCTTAATCCAGCATTGTGGAGGGCTATCCGATCGCGAAATGGCCGAGCAAGTTCTTGACTCAATGGACTTAGAGAAAGAACGTGGAATTACCATTAAAGCGCAAAGCGTGACGTTACACTACAACGCACAAGATGGCGAAACGTATCAGCTTAACTTTATCGATACGCCAGGACACGTTGACTTCACTTACGAAGTATCTCGCTCGCTAGCGGCCTGTGAAGGAGCATTGTTAGTGGTCGACGCAGGGCAAGGTGTAGAAGCGCAAACGCTAGCGAACTGCTATACAGCCATTGAAATGGATATGGAAGTCGTTCCTATATTGAACAAAATCGATTTACCGCAAGCCGACCCAGATCGCGTTGCGGAAGAAATTGAAGACATCGTTGGTATCGACGCAATAGACGCCGTTCGCTGCTCAGCAAAAACGGGTATTGGCATTGACGAAGTTCTCGAAGTTATCGTGAACAAAATTCCCCCTCCAGGCGGAGACAGAGAAGCACCATTAAAAGCGCTTATTATCGACTCTTGGTTTGATAACTACCAGGGTGTTGTGTCGTTAGTTCGTATCATGGAAGGGCAGCTTTCAAAGAAAGACAAAATTCAGATTATGTCCAACGGGCAAACACACCAAGTAGATAAAATTGGGGTGTTCACACCGAAAGCGCTAGATACAGGCGTGCTTCGCGCAGGTGAAGTGGGCTTTATCATTGCTGGTATTAAAGATATTCAGGGCGCACCTGTGGGCGATACAATAACGCTTGCAAGAGACCCTGCTACCGACATGTTACCTGGCTTTAAAAAGGTTAAACCTCAAGTTTATGCCGGTATCTTCCCAATAAGTTCAGACGACTATGAAGATTTCCGAGATGCTCTGGCAAAACTAAGCCTTAACGATGCGTCATTGTTTTATGAACCAGAGAGCTCTGCAGCCCTTGGTTTTGGTTTCCGCATTGGCTTCCTCGGTATGCTTCACATGGAGATAATCCAAGAGCGGTTAGAACGTGAATATGATCTAGGGCTCATTACTACTGCTCCAACGGTAATATATGAAGTAGAAACGACGAAAGGCGAAGTCATGACCGTCGATAGTCCGGCAAAATTGCCGCCGGTCAACGATATTGCCGAAATGCGCGAGCCCTTGGTAGAAGCAAATATATTGGTACCACAAGAGTTCCTAGGTAACGTTATTACGCTGTGTGTTGAGAAACGCGGTATGCAAACCAACATGACCTACCATGGTAAGCAAGTAGCGGTAACCTACGAATTACCTATGGCGGAAGTAGTACTTGATTTCTTCGATAGACTTAAATCAACAAGTCGTGGCTTCGCATCGTTAGATTACAACTTCAAGCGTTTCCAAGCGTCAGACATGGTTCGTGTTGATATTCTTATTAATGGTGAACGTGTTGATGCACTAGCAGTCATTACGCATAGAGAGAACTCGCAAAGCCGCGGTAGAGAATTGGTCGAAAAGCTTCGCGAACTCATTCCTCGTCAAATGTTCGATATCGCAATTCAAGCTGCTATCGGCAACCATATTGTAGCAAGAAGTACCGTTAAGCAATTACGTAAAAACGTTATTGCAAAATGCTACGGTGGTGACGTGAGCCGTAAGAAAAAGCTACTTCAAAAGCAAAAAGAAGGGAAGAAGCGAATGAAACAAGTGGGTAACGTTGAATTGCCTCAAGACGCATTCCTCGCAATATTGAAGGTAGGTAAGTAATGGCGAACTACTTCTCACTGATTTTAGTAGCGCTTACGCTTGTCACGGGCTTAGTTTGGCTGTTTGATAGTCTATTTTTTGCGAAGAAACGCAAAGCAAGATTGCAGGCTGAAGTCGACGCGTCGGGTGCATCGTATGGCGAAGATCCGCAGTTACCTTATTTGGTTGATACGTCTCAGCAGATATTTCCTGTTATTGCGTTTGTATTAGTATTGCGCTCTTTTATTTATGAGCCATTTCAAATACCTTCGGGCTCAATGATGCCAACATTATTAGTCGGTGACTTTATACTCGTTGAGAAGTTCTCTTACGGTATTAAAGACCCCGTTTTTAGAAGTAAGTTGGTAGAAACCGGTGCACCAGAGCGCGGTGATGTTGTGGTGTTTAAATACCCAGAAGATACGTCTGTTGATTACATCAAGCGCGTGATAGGCATGCCAGGCGATACCGTTGTTTATCAAAATAAACAGGTTTACATTAAACCAAAATGTGCTGATGCCACTAAAAATTGTGGCAAATTGAAAGCCGTTCCTCTTACTTTTAAAGAGCGTGGCGAGTTTGTTCAAGACATGGCAAAGCTGATGCGTTACACCGAAGATTTGGACGGAAAACAGCACGATATTCTTCGTCATCCAATGCGAGAGATTTCTCCGGCCAACTTTTACACCCAACCGGGCACAAGAAGTAATGAGTGGATTGTGCCTGAAGGCCAATATTTCGTACTGGGCGATAACCGTGACAATAGTAGAGACAGCCGCTTTTGGGGCTTTGTACCTGATGAAAACCTAGTGGGTAAGGCGGTTGCTATATGGATATCGTTTGAATTCGAACGTAACGCTTCTGATATGCTTCCAACATGGATACCTACTGGAGTTCGCTTTGAGCGTGCAGGTGGCATTCGTTAATGCTAGGTATCGACAAATATCGTCGCCTTTATAAGGCGATAGGTTATACATTTTCTAATACAGAGTTGCTTGAGCAGGCGCTCACGCATAGAAGTGCGGCTAAGCAACACAATGAACGTCTTGAGTTTTTGGGCGATGCTATCTTAGGCATGATCGTAGGCGAAACCCTCTATAAACGCTTTCCACAGGAACCTGAGGGTAAGTTAACTCGCATGCGTTCAACATTAGTAAAGGGTGACACCTTGGCTGAGTTGGCACGAGAAACAAGCATGGGAGAATTGCTAAAACTTGGGCCGGGTGAGTTGAAAAGTGGTGGCCATAGGCGAAGCTCAATACTCGCAGACGTGGTTGAAGCAGTATTAGGTGCAATTTACTTAGATTCAGGCATGGACGCGGTGCGCGGCGTTATTGATAGGCTTTGGGCCTCTCGGATTGAGAAGCTTGACCCTAATGCGCATCCTAAAGACAGTAAAACCCGACTGCAGGAATTTCTTCAAGGCAAAAAGCTTCCGCTCCCCACCTATGAAGTCATTGCCATCAGCGGAAAAGACCACGCTCAAACCTTTGAAGTAAGTTGTACGGTGGACAACTTATCAGTACCTGTCAATGCGACAGGGAATAGCCGCAGAAAAGCGGAACAAGAAGCCGCACGCCTTACTCTGGAGAAGCTTGAAGATAATGGAAGCAAATAATTTAACGCGCTGTGGCCTAATCGCCATAGTGGGCAGACCGAATGTTGGCAAATCAACATTACTTAACCGATTACTAGGCCAAAAGGTATCCATTACCTCTCGTAAACCTCAAACCACGCGACACCGTATTCTTGGAATAGATACAGAAGGCGATTACCAAGCGATATATGTCGATACGCCAGGGCTACACCAAGACGAAAAGCGCGCAATAAATCGTTATATGAATCGTGCAGCATCAAGTTCACTCGGAGAAGTAGGGCTAGTGCTATTCGTTGTTGAGGGTGATCGTTGGAATAGCGACGATGAAATGGTGTTGTCTAAGGTAAAAAATTCAGGCCTGCCTTGCTACCTTATCGTTAATAAAATGGATAAGGTAGAAAATAAAGAAGGGTTTATTGACCATCTTAAGACGTTGGCGGAAAAACACCAATTCGAACATGTTATCCCCATCAGCGCTAAGCAGGGCAAAATGGTCGACGATATTCGAAGCCTTGTGGCAGCGTCGTTGCCGGAAAATCCATTTTTCTTTCCTGAAGAGTACGTTACAGACCGTTCAAGTCGCTTTATGGCGGCTGAAATTATCCGGGAAAAGCTAATGCGATTTACCGGAGATGAACTTCCTTACTCGACTACCGTAGAAATAGAGCAATTTAAGCTCGCGGAAAACGGTATATACCGTATCAGCGGGTTAATTTTGGTAGAAAGAGAAACCCAAAAGCGCATGATCATTGGTAAAGGTGGCAAACACCTAAAAACCATTGGTGAGCAGGCGCGAAGAGATATGGAAAACTTGTTTGACAACAAAGTGTTTCTTGAGCTTTGGGTTAAGGTTAAGCAGGGGTGGGCTGATGATGAAAGAGCACTGCGTTCGCTAGGATATGGTGACGAGAATAGCTTTTAGTCATTGCTACGTTTAGTGTTTTGTTTAAGAGGTAGATATGGCCATTTCAGATTTACGCAGGCAATATTCTAAAGGCTCGTTAGACGCTGATGCGCTAACAGATACGCCTTTCGATTTGTTCAACGCATGGTTAAAAGACGCTATTGATGCCGATATTCCTGACCCCACAGCAATGACGGTTGCCACGGTTGATGCCACAGGCCAACCATCGCAACGCATAGTTCTGTTAAAAGAAGTTAACGATGGTGGCTTTGTGTTCTTTACGAACCTTGGTAGTCGTAAAGCGAAAGAGTTAAGCGAAAACCCTAAAGTAAGCTGTCATTTTCCATGGTTCTTTATGGAGAGACAGGTGCGGGTGTGTGGGGTTGCTGAAAAGCTATCATTAAAAGAAAATGCGCAGTATTTTTTCTCCCGTCCAAAAGATAGTCAGCTTGCAGCATTTGCATCGAAACAAAGCCAGCCAATAAACAGCAAAGCGTTATTGCTTACTCAATTTCAGCAAATGAAAGACAAATTCGCTAACAAAGCATTACCAACCCCTGATTTTTGGGGCGGTTTTCGTATTGTTCCACACCAGATAGAATTTTGGCAGGGAGGCGAAGACAGACTACATGATAGGTTTGAATATAACCTTCAAGATAACGGTACGTGGTCAACACAGCGCCTTATGCCTTAGCGCTGATGTGTGTTTCGGCCAAATGAAACCTAGCAGCGTTTACACAACAAAGAGTAATAAACGGTGATAGATAGCCACTGTCACCTAGATTTGCCCGCATTTGAGTCTGATTGGCAAGCGGTGGTGTCTCGCGCTGCACGGTCAGGCGTTACGCGTCTTCTTATTCCAGGCACCACTAGCGCTTCTTTTAAGCAGCAGTTTGCTATTCAATCACAATGCAGTGATACGCTTCCAATTGATGTGGCGCTAGGGCTGCACCCTTATTTTCTTAATATCGAAACTACGCCGCTTAGCGCGCAACTATCAATTCTCGAGCAGTATGTGGCCAGCCATCGACACCAGATTGTCGCTCTTGGGGAAATAGGTCTCGATGGTCATATTTCGTTAGACTTTACGCTTCAATTGCGCGCGTTTGAACAACAGTTATTGATGGCTATGCAGTTTTCGCTACCCGTAATTTTACATCATAGAAAAAGCCATCATCATATTTTCTCTTCGCTCAAAAAAGTAGGGTATGCAGGCCATGGTGTTATTCATGCATTCTCTGGCAGCATAGAGGTGGCAATGCAGTATATTGAGAGGGGATTTTATATTGGTGTTGGCGGAACCATTACTTACGAAAGGGCGCATAAAACGAGAGAGACGGTACGTTATCTTTACAAGCACCACCCTTGTTCATTACTACTAGAAACAGATTCACCGGATATGCCGATGATGGGGCGACAGGGGAAGCGCAACGAACCCGCGAACATCAGCGACGTTGTGGATGTACTCGCTCACTTGGTGGGGAGTAGTAAAGCGGCGATTATTGACACTACGAACGAAAACTACCATCACTGCTTTTTGCGGTAAAGTGCTTACTGTCCGGTTTTACTTTTTATCCAAGGCCGAAACTTATAAAAGCCTCGAGTAAGGTAAATTCCTATAATCAGCGCTAACGTAACAAATAACCCAAGCAATACAAATTGTTTTTTTCGAAGTCCATTGGGTTTTGCAATGAGGGTTGCGGTATCAATATAGGTATGTAAATACCCAATGTGCTCACCATCGCTATAAATATTATTGACATGTGTTGTCGGAGGAAGCGAGAGGCTTTTTGTTAGTGTGGCGATACTGCTTACACGAGGAAGGGGGGCAAGGTACTTACCCTTAATGTCAAATACTGCCATCCCAATAATCGCGGGGTCGTCGGTAGCAATAGTTAACATGCTCTCTAACGCTGCTCTATTTTCATTCTTCACGCTTTCGGCAATAAGTTCAGCGTATTGCTTAGAAATACTATTTCGAGGTTCAAGGGTATGGTTCTTTACCCACAGTTGATTGTATTGTTGAATAAAAACAAATATGCCAATACACAATACTAGTCCTAGGCTCATCATAACGGTATGGACGAGACGTTTTATCGCAGTGTAAAACGAATGTGATTCCAGTATGCTGTCTTTAGGTTTTTGCGTAGTTGTAGGCATTCATGCTCTCGCTGTGTGACGTTAAAGGCATTAAAGTAAATGCGTTAAATTTTAACGGTTATGTTTCAAGATGCGCTTCAATTATGTAGCATACTAGCAAACATTGCTTAGAGTTATTTTACGTGACTACCTTTTTTCAACATCTTCATGCCAATGAGTATCACTCAAGCGAGGCGTTGTACTCGACGTTAGCAACACACAAAGCCTTACCCGCACACCAAGACCACGTTCTTACCATTGTTGGGCAGGCACTTACTCCTTTTTTAGTATCTAATGTAATAAAGGCATTAACGAGCGTATTTGTTGCTAAGCATATCGCACCGCATGCACTACACCAAGCGTTTGGTGACGATGTTGTTGTGTTGCATGGCGACTGTTTAGAAAGCGATGACGCCCTCGTGAAGTCTCAATTAGACCATATTGCTGCGACTTACCATGTTGATGTAGGGCTGCAAACATCTCAACCTATTTTGGCCGACGGCGGGCTTCTTGTTATGGACATGGACAGCACGGTTATCGCTATTGAGTGTATTGATGAAATTGCTAAATTGGCGGGTGTTGGTGAAGAGGTTGCAGAGGTCACGGCTCGTGCTATGCGCGGAGAAATTGCCTTCAATGAAAGTTTGCACCATCGTGTTGCGTGTTTACAAGGTGTGCCGGTGGCTCATTTAGAATCCATCCGTAACAGCATTCCTATTATGCCGGGGATTCAACGTCTGCTAAGTGTGCTTAAACAGCACAACTGGAAGTTGGCTATTGCATCGGGTGGCTTCACGTACTTTGCCGACCACCTAAAACAACGCCTAGGGCTAGACTTTGCCATATCTAATACACTTGTTGAAGATAACGGTAAGCTAGTAGGTAAAGTAGCAGGTGAAGTGGTAAACGCTGAGGTGAAGGCGCGCACCGTTAAAGAACTTGCTGAGAAATGGAATATTGATACGTCTCAAACTGTTGCAATGGGCGATGGCGCGAACGATCTTGTTATGATGGCCGAGTCTGGCTTGGGTGTGGCGTGTCACGGTAAGCCTGTTGTGAACAAACAAGCAGATGTTGCGATACGCTTTGGCGGTCTACATGCCATGCTGTATTTCTTAAAATAGCAATTCGTTACTGCGCTATACGTTACATTACGCCGAGCACTATGCCTGAGTTGTACAGTCTTTTAGACTGAATACGCCTCTATTAGTTAACGAGGCGTACTGGCTTTTGCTCTTGCTTGTTCGCTGCAATGGTATCGACGTCAAACCCATAGCGAACTAAGACCTCATCGGTAACGTCGACGAGGTGAGCACACGCCGCAATACTCCAAAGTTGTTTCTCAAGTTCTCTCGCTCTGTGCACTGCGTACATACTCACGTAACTAATCTCTGTTTGCAGCATGGATAAGTCTGGTTTTCCGGTAGTGGTCACCATTACATGAACCGCAATAAATTGTCCCCGCGTGATGGCTTCGGTGATAAAGCTTTTGCGTTTAACATCGTCTTCAAATTTATCCGAGTAGCGCGGCAGTATGGCAAATCGAGGGTCTTTTTTCGACGCATCAAAAGAAATAAATAATTCTTCACGTATGGGCATGTTTTCAAGTTTGACTTGTTTAATACCGCTTTGCATGAAGGGAACATCTAACTTCCGATCTCTGAATAAAAACTCAAGGTTTACTTCGCGTTCTTTGGCTAAGAAGCTTACTAGCGACAACATGCGATTGTCTTGCTTTCCCGTCATACATGCTTTTGGTGTGTAGCGCACGCCTTCTTTGCTTAACAAGAATGATATTGAGGTAGCGTTTCTTGCATTTATGCAGCGAAGTGCTTGTCCCATACCCGGGATAGGCTCATCGCCATCATCCGCTTCAAGATTTTTCTTGTTCTTCTTGATTAGCTCTTCAAAAAAGGTACGCGCGCTCTTGCCTTCATCACCTGGCATCGCTTTAAGGTGTAATATATTTTTATCAACGTTGTGATAAACCACCTGATACGTTAAGTTCATCACATCAAAGCTATTGGTTTTTTCTTGCAAGCGCGGGAAAGCAACCTTAACAGCGCCCTCAAGTTCTCCGTGATACTCTTTATTCAATTCAACGCGCAAGCCTAACCCGTGAATAGATATATCCTCACTGACACCGTTGTGAAGCGTGTCATCATCTGCCAGTTGCAGTTGAATTTGCGAACGCAAACGATAGCGAGTCTCTAGGCGCTGTTCTTCATACTTGAAACGGCAAAGCTCTATTGTTGAGGCGGCGCGATTACGAGGGTGGCCGAATATGCGCATGTGGGTGAGGTTGCTACGATTAAATTTAACATTGTTATAAGTTTGTTGACCGATGACCGATGTTACATCAGTGACATGCGCAACAAAATTAAGGTCGTTGAGCTTCGCCATTAAACGCGCTGCTGGAGGCGTGTTTTGCTTTTTGACCTTATTGCCGACAGAATCGGGAATAGAAAGCGGCGTGTGCGCTTGTTCTGGGTACATGTCAGTGAGCGTCAATTTAAACACGCGCCAACTTGCTTTTTTGGAGCCAAAACCAAAAAATACGTTCTTTAACACATCTTTCTTCATCAACTCGTCGTACGAGGCTGAATAAAAATAAACTTTTTCATCTTGTAGATGGGTAAAACTATAAACAAATATTTCGCGCTGGCTTTGCGAACGGTTTAACAAGGCAGTAAGGCGAGGCTGTGTTAGCAAAAAACTAAGTCGCAATGCGTCGGTTTCGTCTTGCCAGTAACTGATGATTTCTCTATTAACTTCATTGACCATGGCAAAGCGTGCAGTGAAAACGCCTTCTGTCTCACTAAAAAAAACGGGCAGTGTTGGGCTTCGTGGTGAAAAATACTGCTCGCAGATTTTGCTAGTAATCGCCTCAATCGTGTTGTTCATATTCACTTTATAGCGGCGTTTGTTTCCATGGATGAAGCTTTCGAGAAATTTATCAAAAGCGGCATTTGGCTTATTCATATCTCGTTGAAGCGCCAAATACACCACATCGTTTTTGTGTGTTATTTTTACTAATTTATAAGAAATGCCGTGGTTTTTATCCATAGCAAATTCATCTTCAAGGCCTCGAAAAAACACCTCGAATACATCGTCTTTTTTTAAATGAGTGTCTTTGGTTAATTTGACCTGAAGGCCTTCAAGCGAAATGTCTACACTCAGTCCGCGAGTCGACTGATCATATTTATCAATTAATTCGACCGCCACCGCGAAATTCATGCGCTCGGTATTGCGCTGTCTGTAGTCAAGTAAGTTAACCGTGGGAACTTTAAACTGTTCTAAAACAACAGACGACTTCTTGCTGCTGCTTTGCCGTTGCTCTTGCAAATTTTGCGAGTCTTGCTTCTCTTGGATAACCCGAAAGTTATTCTCGGTGTTTTGAACTGCTTCGTACACACCGAATGTGTAGGCTTTGAAGATGCGTATTTGTTCTTCAAACACTTCAACGGCCACATCGTCCATGTAGTGCGTTCGGCCTTCGTGGGTGTACTCTCGACATTTGCCTGATACGTTACCTCTAAGATCGATAGTACGCAGGCATGGCTTAGCAAGACGCTTCACCTCCATTTTAATGAGAAAGCGTTTTTCTTTTGGAACGTCGCCCGCAAGCTGAAGAAGTACCTGATTAAATTCAGGCTCATTCACCATGGGTTTTAGCTGATCGATAACATCAGCGTATTGCTCTAAATCCTGACTCATCTAAATGCGCAAAGTAGTGTTTCGTTATATTGTAGACAGTTTATCGGCAAGTGCATGAAATTGATTAATATTTGATTATTTACTGAACAAAAGACATGTATTTACTTATATTATTAATCTGATATTGCCAACAACGTTAATGACCGTAATGTATAGTGGTAGAATACGCTTTTTATCAACCGGATAAAACCAAAATATGGCGAAAAGAAAAACCGCATATGTCTGCTCAGACTGTGGTGCAGAATTTCCTCGATGGCAAGGCCAATGCTCTGAATGTAAGGCGTGGAATACCATCAGCGAGTTCGTGATAAGCTCGCCCAAATCAGCAGTGAAAACCGCTCATAGCGGGTATGCGGGTCAAACCGTAGCTAAAATAGAAACGCTAAATACGATAGATTTAGAAGCACTTCCGCGCTTTAGCTCTACGTTTAAAGAGCTCGATAGGGTGCTTGGAGGGGGCATTGTGCCGGGGGCAGCTATGCTGATTGGCGGGTCGCCAGGTGCAGGTAAAAGTACCTTGTTACTTCAGGTAATGTGCCAAATGGCACAAACAGAAAGTGCGCTGTACGTTACGGGGGAAGAGTCGTTGCAGCAGGTTGCTATGCGTGCCAAGCGACTTAATTTACCCGATGACAAGCTTATGATGCTTGCCGAAACGAATGTCGAAACTATTTGTGACCTTGCATTAACCAAAAAGCCTCGAATTATGGTGATTGACTCTATACAGGTTATGCACGTTGCTGACGTTGCCTCGGCGCCTGGTAGCGTGTCGCAAGTAAGAGAAAGCGCAGCGTACCTAACACGTTTTGCAAAGCAACATCATATTGCCATGTTTATCGTAGGGCATGTCACAAAAGAAGGGAATCTAGCAGGCCCGAAAGTACTCGAACACTGTATTGATAGTTCAATGATGTTAGAAGGTGACAGTGACGGTCGATATCGAACACTGCGAAGCCATAAAAATCGTTTTGGCGCAGTAAATGAACTTGGCGTGTTCGCAATGACTGAGCGTGGATTAAAAGAAGTCAATAATCCATCTGCCATATTCCTAAGCCGTGGTGAAAATGAAACACCAGGGTCTAGCGTTATGGTGATTTGGGAAGGGACGCGCCCGCTACTTGTCGAAATTCAAGCATTGGTAGATTACTCGCAAATGTCGAATCCAAGGCGTATTGCCGTGGGGCTTGATCAAAACCGATTGTCGATGCTGCTGGCGGTGTTACACCGTCATGGTAATGTGCAAATGAACGACCAAGATGTGTTTGTGAATGTAGTCGGTGGGGTACGAGTATCAGAAACCAGTGTTGATTTAGCATTGCTCATGGCCATGATATCGAGTTTTAGAAACCGCCCGTTACCACGGGATTTGATTGTATTTGGAGAAGTCGGTCTGGCCGGAGAAATTAGGCCAGTGCCAAATGGAAACGAACGCATTACAGAAGCGGCAAAGCATGGCTTTACGCGTGCTATTGTGCCAAAAGCGAATGCGCCGAAGCAATCGATTAAGGGTATGACGGTTGTGCCGGTCGCTCAGCTTTCTGACGCATTGGATGCGCTAGAGTAAACCGCATCTATAAGTGCATTAAGCTCTTTATCATTTAAGTCAGCGTCGTTGCTGTTCAACATGATAAGGCGTCTTAATGCACTAATACTTTCTACGCTCATTGTTGAGACCTTACACCCTAGATTAATCATATCTTCACGGCTATCCGTTTGGCGATACAGTTGTTCGATATACATGACAATCGGCGGGCTATCTTCATTTACTTTAAACTCTGCCACATAGGCGTCGTGGCTATCGAAGGGAAGAGAATCAAGCGATTGCTCATTAGCGCTCAGTTTTATGCCCTGCAATGACACGTCGGTTATAATGACATCGACCTGCTTATCGCCATGCGATAAAGTTCCATGGACGCGCAGCGGCACGCGGCTAAATTTTCGCTTATCTGACATGATAGGCCCTATTTACTGCTTAATGTATTTATTGAGTATTAGCGAATATGCAACGCTAATCAATAATTGGTTTTGTTCAGGTGTATGCCACCATGTTTTAATCGTAAAAAAAAGACCCCGAAGGGTCTTTTACGTAATGGTTATTTAGACATACGTTTGTATTTCAAACGGTGAGGCTCAACGACATCTTGCCCATATTCCGCTTTTAACCATGCTTCGTAATCAGCATAGTTACCTTCAAAGAAGTTGATCTTGCCTTCATCACGGTAATCCATAATGTGAGTCGCGACACGGTCAAGGAACCAACGGTCATGCGAGATAACCATGGCACATCCAGGGAATTCTAGCAGCGCGTTTTCTAGCGCACGTAGCGTTTCAACGTCCAAGTCGTTGGTTGGTTCATCGAGTAATAGCACGTTACCGCCCGCTTTGAGCAATTTCGCTAAATGAACACGGTTGCGCTCACCTCCAGATAAGTCACCCACGAATTTTTGCTGGCTGTTTCCTTTAAAATTGAAACGGCTGCAATAAGCACGGCTATTTATTTCAAAGTTACCAATTCGAATAATATCTTGGTCGTCGGAAATCTCTTTCCACACCGTGTTTTTTTCATCCATGTGGTCGCGGAACTGATCAACACTGGCAATCTGAACGGATTCCCCGATACTGATAGCGCCTGAATCAGGTTGCTCAGCACCTGTCAACATTCTAAACAGGGTTGATTTACCCGCGCCGTTTGGCCCAACGATCCCTACGATTGCGCCTTTTGGCACTTTAAATGAAAGGTCGTCAATGAGTAAACGGTCGCCATACGACTTCTTGAGGTTTTCTACTTCAATGACTTTATCACCCAGTCTTTCGCCTGGTGGAATAAAGAGTTCGTTCGTCTCATTACGTTTTTGATAGTCACTGGTAGACATTTCTTCAAAGCGAGTCATACGCGCTTTGCTTTTTGCGTGTCTTCCTTTAGGGTTTGAGCGTACCCACTCGAGCTCTTGTTTCATACTTTTTTGGCGAGCAGTTTCAGCGCGTTCTTCTTGCTGTAAGCGATTCTCTTTTTGCTCGAGCCAAGAAGAGTAATTGCCTTCCCATGGAATACCTTCACCGCGGTCAAGCTCCAAAATCCAACCCGCAACGTTGTCGAGGAAATATCTATCATGGGTAATGGCTACTACAGTGCCTTCATAATCGTGTAGGAAGCGCTCTAGCCACGCAACAGATTCTGCATCCAAGTGGTTAGTTGGTTCGTCTAGTAGCAGCATTTCAGGCTTTTCTAGCAACAGGCGGCAAAGTGCTACGCGGCGGCGTTCCCCACCTGATAGCTTACTAACGTCAGCATCCCAAGGGGGAAGGCGTAGTGCGTCAGCTGCACGTTCTAGCGCATTTTCTAGGTTGTGCCCGTCTTTCGCTTGAATGATTGCTTCTAATTCGCCTTGCTCTTTCGCTAACGCGTCGAAGTCTGCGTCTGGGTCGGCATACGCGGCATAAACCTCATCAATGCGCGTCAACGCATGTTTAACGTCAGCTACTGCTTCTTCTATGTTTCCGCGAACATCTTTGGTCTCATCAAGCTGAGGCTCTTGCGATAAGTAACCAATTTTTAACCCGGGTTGGGGGCGTGCTTCACCTTCAATATCGGTGTCGATTCCCGCCATAATACGTAATAAGGTAGACTTACCCGCACCATTAAGCCCGAGTACGCCTATTTTTGCGCCTGGAAAAAAGCTTAGTGAGATATTTTTAAGAATTTGGCGGCTCGGGGGAACGATTTTGCCCACCCGATGCATACTGTAAACGTATTGAGACATTCTGTGTCCTCGCTGACAAGCGGTATAAAAACAAAGCGGTATTGTACTCGCATCACTATAGCCTGTGCTAGTCCGTTACGCTATACCAGTGAATAACTGATGGCTTTTTCGCCACTTAGGGTGAAAAGTGCGAATATTGCATCGGTAGACGCTTGGAAATAAGGTAAACTTCATGCAATCGACGGATATTATATTTACAGGTGTTTTTTGGTATGACTGCATTAAACAAACGCACATACACGCTTTCAGAGCTGGCTGATCACGTTGGAGGCGAGGTAAAAGGCGACGGCAGCATTACGTTATCGGCCGTTGGCACGCTTTCACAGTCGGCTGCGCATCAAATTTCATTTTTAACCAACCCCAAGTACAAAACTCAGCTTAAAGATACGTCGGCTGGCGCAGTAATCATTCACCCAAAATTAAAGGATGAAGCAATGGGCCCTGCGTTAGTCACGGATAACCCTCACGCTGCATTTGCCCGAATATCTCAGCTGTTCGATACCACGCCTGTTGTCGCAAGTGGTATCGCGGATTCTGCTGTAATTGCCCCATCGGCGCGTTTGGGGAGCGATATTGCATTAGGCCACAATGTTATCATTGAAGATAACGTTGTCTTGGGCGATCGGGTAACAATTGGTGCTAATACCGTTATTCGTCGCGGTACAAAAATTGGCGAAGGGAGCGTTATACACCCCAACGTTACTATTTATAATGATGTTGTTATCGGCAAAAGAGTCATGGTGCAGAGCCAAACGGTCATCGGTTCTGCAGGTTTTGGTTACGCAAACGATAAGGGAGTGTGGTTGCCTATTCCACAAACCGGTACCGTGCGTATTGGTGACGACAGCCAAATTGGTGCTAATACTAGCATTGACCGTGGCGCGATGGACGATACTATTCTTGGTACGAACGTGATTATCGACAACCAAGTACAAATTGGACACAACTGTATTATCGGCGATCATTCTTGTATTTGTGGTTCAACCGGCATTGCAGGAAGCTGTAATATTGGTAAACATGTTGTCGTTGCAGGTGGGGTTGGTATTAATGGTCATATTTCTATCTGTGATAATGTACAGATAACGGGGTATACCATGGTCGTACAAGATATTACCGAGCCAGGCGTTTATTCTTCAGGGCAACCTGCACAAACAAATTTAGCGTGGCGCAAAAATACGGTACGCCTACAAAAAATTGGCAGTTTATTTGACCGAGTGAAGGCCCTAGAGAAACAGGTCTGATCTCGCTGAAGGGTAGGTGTTACGTTAAACCTACGTCATTTGTCTAAATTTGGTGATAAAGCGGTATACAAGCAGTCGAAAATGGCTAGAATATGGCCTCAAATTATCGATGCGACATTGTGCTATACAGCGCCCATATTTACCGCAGTTAAGGAGCCCCCATGTTACCTCGCGAAATGAACATAGCAGACTTTGATCCTGAATTAGCCGATGCGATGGCTAAAGAGGTTGAGCGTCAAGAACATCATATTGAGCTTATTGCGTCTGAAAACTACTGTAGCCCTCGTGTTATGGAAGCTCAGGGTTCACAACTTACGAATAAATATGCCGAAGGTTATCCTGGCAAGCGCTATTATGGTGGTTGTGAGCATGTTGACGTAGTAGAACAGTTAGCCATTGACCGTGCAAAAGAATTATTCGGTGCGGATTATGCGAACGTGCAGCCACACGCTGGTTCACAGGCAAATACTGCTGTGTTTATGGCGCTTTTAGACGCTGGCGATACCGTACTAGGTATGAGTTTGTCAGAAGGTGGTCATTTAACTCATGGTTCACATGTAAACTTCTCTGGTAAGACGTATAACGCGGTGCAATACGGGTTAAATAACGAGACCGGCGAAATTGATTACGAGCAAGTTGAAGCGCTAGCAAAAGAGCACAAGCCGAAAATGATTATCGGTGGGTTCTCTGCATACTCAGGTATCGTTGATTGGGCTCGCTTCCGTGAGATCGCTGACAGTGTTGGTGCCTATCTTCTTGTCGATATGGCGCACGTTGCAGGGCTAGTAGCTGCTGGCGTATATCCGAACCCGTTACCACACGCTCATGTTGTCACGACCACAACGCATAAAACGCTCGCTGGCCCTCGAAGCGGTTTGATTTTATCTTCATGTGGTGATGAGACGCTTTATAAGAAGTTTAACAGCTCTGTATTCCCAGGTAATCAAGGTGGCCCGTTATGCCATGTTATCGCGGCAAAAGCGGTTGCATTCAAAGAAGCGCTACAGCCAGAGTTTAAAGAATACCAAAAACAGGTTGTTGCTAACGCAAAAGCGATGGTGTCAGTAATGCAAGAGCGCGGGTACAACATTGTTTCTGGCGGTACAGATAACCACCTGTTTTTACTCGACCTTATCGATAAAGATATTACAGGTAAAGACGCCGATGCAGCGCTAGGTTCTGCAAACATCACCGTGAACAAAAATTCGGTACCTAATGACCCACGTTCACCGTTTGTGACTAGCGGTTTGCGCATTGGTAGCCCAGCAATTACGCGTCGTGGTTTCAAAGAAGCCGAAGCGAAGCAGGTGGCTACATGGATAAGTGATATACTTGACAATATGGGCGATGACGCTGTTATCGAACGTGTTAAGGGTGAAGTAGTTGCACTATGTAAGCAGTTTCCTGTTTACGGTTAATCGCACGCTTTGCGAAATGTTGCATGTGCGTCTACGCTCGCTTTAAAAACAGCATAGATGCACACGCGATGAGTAAGGAAGTTTTATGTTTTGCCCCTTTTGCTCTGCACAAGAAACGAAAGTGATAGACTCTCGCTTAGTGGCTGAGGGGCATCAAGTTCGTCGGCGTAGAGAGTGTATTAATTGTAACGAACGTTTTACTACATTTGAAAGCGCTGAGCTTGTTATGCCACGTGTGATTAAGCGTGATGGTTCACGAGAGCCATTCAATGAAGATAAGCTTAGAGCGGGTTTGCAGCGCGCATTAGAAAAACGGCCAGTAAGCACCGAAAAGATTGAGCAATGTATTTTGTCACTGAAGTCTCAGCTACGCGCCACAGGCGAAAGAGAAGTCAGCAGTGAGTTGCTTGGCAACCTTATTATGAAAGCACTAAAAGAGCTGGATAAGGTAGCCTACGTTAGGTTTGCGTCGGTTTATCGTTCGTTTGAAGATATTCGAGAGTTTGGCGAAGAGATTGCCAGACTGGGAGATTAACCACAGGACTTTTAGTGGACCACTCTATTAAAGACGTTGATCACTACTGGATGGCGAAAGCCATTCAACTCGCCGACAAAGGGCGTTTTACCACATCACCGAACCCTCGCGTCGGCTGTATTATTGTCGATGAAAATAATCAGGTCGTTGGTCAAGGTTTCCACAAAGAAGCCGGTACCCCCCACGCTGAAGTCCATGCACTTCGTCACGCAAAGCATCTTGCAAAAGATGCAACCGCCTATGTTACGCTTGAACCATGTAGTCATTTTGGCAAAACGCCACCGTGTGCAGACGCACTCATAGATGCGAAAGTAAGCCGCGTTGTTGTGGGAATGACCGATCCTAATCCTCAAGTAAGTGGGCGCGGCATTCAAAAACTGCGTGACGCAGGCATTGAGGTTATTTCTGGTGTATTGGCAGAACAAGCGGCAGCCCTGAACAAAGGTTTCATAAAGCGCATGCTAAGCGGAAAGCCTTATGTGCGTGTGAAGTTAGGCATAAGCCTCGACGGTAAAATTGCGCTTGGCAATGGAAACAGTCAATGGATAACAGGTCCAATGGCACGAAAAGACGTACAACAATATCGAGCGCAAAGTTGTGCGGTATTGACTGGCTCCGGCACAGTTATCGCGGATAACCCGAGCTTGCTGGTAAGACCTAATGAGGCACAACTTCGTGAGTACCCCGTTGACACATTGCGCCAACCGGTAAGAGTGATCGTGGATAGTCAACGGCAAGTTGGAAAGCATCACCAATGCTTTAACGATGGGTTTACCACTTACGTGGCATGTTGTCCTGATAAGTTGAGTGAGGCGGACGCATTAGCTAGCCCAGATAGCACAGGCGACAGCATCATCATCGTAGAAGAACGGGATGGTCGAATAAATCTATCTCGTTTATTAGAAAAACTCGGTGAGATGCAGTTTAACGAAATCTGGGTAGAGGCAGGGCCTGGGCTTGCTGGGGCGCTACTTGCTAACGAAGAGGTCGACGAACTTATCTGTTATCAAGCCCCCAAATTACTGGGTGATAAAGGTGTCAGTATGGTGAATTTGCCGACATTTACATCGCTCGACGAAACTATTTCTCTATCACTTGTTGAAAACCGGCAGGTGGGTAACGATATTAAGCTTATCTATAAGCCTTTAAATGGCTAAACGCCAAAAAGGAAGTGTATGTTCACTGGTATTATTCAAGCGCTTGGTAGTATTCAAAAATTAGATAACCGTGGCAATGACATTCGTTTAACGGTTAACTCACCCGCGCTAGACATGTCTGATGTGGCATTAGGCGACAGTATTGCGACCAATGGCGTTTGCTTAACGGTTACCGATATGGGAGCCGACTTTTACTGTGCGGATGTGTCTGCAGAAACTATCAAGTTAACTGGCTTTGCCCATTACGGCGTTGGTTCTGTTGTTAATCTAGAGAAGGCAATGCGCCCAACGGATCGTTTTGGCGGGCATATTGTTTCTGGCCACGTTGACGGTGTTGGGCACGTAAGCCAAATTATTAAGCACACAGACTATGTCGAAATTTGGGTCAAAGCGCCGGATGATATTGCCAAGTATATTGCGCACAAAGGCAGTATCACAGTGGATGGCGTTAGTTTAACCGTAAATAAGGTTAACGGTGCAGAGTTTATGTTGTGGATCATTCCGCATACACTAAAAGAAACAGTATTGGGTACCTATAAAGTAGGTACCGCTGTGAATTTAGAAGTTGATGTCATCGCGCGGTATTTAGAGCGATTAATGCTTGGAGAAAAAGCCGCTTATTCTGAAAAGAAAGATATCGACTTGGCATTTCTTGCCGAGAACGGATTTTTAAAAAAATAACCCTACAAGAAGTATAAATTATGGCATTTAACACCACACAAGAGATCATTGAAGATATTCGTCAAGGTAAAATGGTCATCCTAATGGACGATGAAGACCGTGAAAATGAGGGCGACCTTATTATGGCGGCACAGCACGTGACCCCTGAAGCGATTAACTTTATGGTGACACATGCCAGAGGCCTCGTTTGTTTGCCGATGACACAAGAGCGCTGTCGACGTCTGAATCTCCCCCTAATGGTTGATAAGAATGAAGCGCAGTTTTCTACAAACTTTACGGTGTCTATCGAAGCGGCAACGGGCGTAACCACTGGGATTTCAGCGAGCGATCGCGCGACGACGATAAAAGCGGCAGTAGCCACAGACGCTAAAGCCACTGATATCGTTCAACCTGGTCACATTTTTCCTCTTATTGCCAAAGAAGGTGGCGTGTTAAATCGAGCAGGGCATACCGAGGCTGGTGTCGATTTGCCGCGCCTTGCGGGATTAGAGCCTGCTGGCGTTATTGTTGAAATTCTTAATGAAGATGGCACCATGGCGCGCCGTCCTGAGCTTGAAAAATTTGCCGAAAAACACGACCTAAAAATTGGGACAATTGCAGATCTTATCGAGTATCGTAATCTCAACGAAACCACTATTGAAAAAGTGGCGGTATGCACACTGCCAACCGAATACGGTGAATTTCAACTTCATACCTTCAAAGACAGTATTGATAATCAACTTCATTATGCGTTGCAAAAGGGTGAGGTAAACGAAGCCGCTCCTACACTAGTTAGGGTGCATTTGCACAATACATTCAGTGATCTTTTAGGCTCTACCCGCGGTATCAACCGCTCAATGACGTTAGCGCAAGGTATGCAAAAGATCGCTGATGAGGGCGGAGTGCTTGTGTTGTTGGGTAAAGATGAGCAAATTGAGAATCAAGTTCGTCGTTTCTCAGCTGAAGATAGGGGCGAACGCCCAGCAGGCGCAGATTGGCAAGGCTCTTCGCGCACGGTTGGCGTTGGAAGCCAAATTTTAGCGTCATTAGGTGTTCATCAAATGCGTTTGTTAAGTAAGCCTATCAAGTACCACGCTCTGTCTGGTTATGGGTTGGAAGTCGTTGAATACGTTCACGATTAATGTTTTATCATGAAGAGGTGTAAACACCTCTTTTTTATATCTTGCTCTTTACAACGAGATTAAGACGAAAGAGCAGGTAAACAATCGATTTAGTTTGCGCGCAGTTGTGATATACTTCGCGCCGTTTTTTCTGAAGGAATGAAACCATGCAGGTTATTGAAGGTAATATCAGAGCAACGGGTAAAAAGTTTGCTATCGTTGTGTCTCGCTTTAACAGTTTTGTCGTTGAAAGCTTGCTTGAAGGTGCGCTTGATACATTAGACCGTCACGGTGAAGTAAGTGACGATGATATTACAGTTGTTCGCGTGCCAGGCGCTTACGAGCTTCCTGTAGTGGCCAAAAAACTCGCAGAGAAAAAATCATTTGACGCTATTATTGCACTAGGTGCGGTAATCCGTGGTGGCACTCCGCACTTTGATTTTGTTGCAGGTGAGTGTAATAAAGGCCTTGCACAAGTATCATTAGAGCATGGTATACCACTATCGTTTGGCGTAATTACAACAGATTCAATTGAACAAGCAATCGAACGTTCGGGAACTAAAGCCGGTAATAAAGGCGCTGAAGCTGCACTTGGTGCACTTGAAATGGTTAACGTAATCGATGCTGTTGAAAAGCTTTAAGGTAAACATTAAGTGAAAGTTTCAGCTCGTCGTAAAGCCCGTGAACTTGCCCTGCAGGGTGTATATTCATGGCAAATGAGTCATAACGATATTCAGCAGGTTGAACTGGCCCTTGCGACCAGTAATGACATGCAGAAGGTTGATATGGCTTATTTTCAGGCGCTGCTTCGTGGTGTTGCAAAAAATGCAAGCCAGTTAGACGCGACAATCAAGCCCTATTTAGGTCGCTTGCCTGAAGAGTTAGACCCTATAGAGAAAGCGATTTTGCGTATAGCAACGCTGGAACTGACTGAAAGAATGGACGTACCCTATCGTGTAATCATTAATGAATCTATTGAACTTGCTAAAGCCTTTGGTGCTGAAGAAAGTCATAAGTTTATTAATGGTTCATTAGACAAAGCAGTTCGTACTTTACGTAAGAACGAGCGCGACTAACCGATAAATTGTGACAATGGATGTCACAATTAGGTTTAATGAGTTACCGTGAAAGAATTTGATCTTATCGGCCGATATTTCTCTGATAGCGGCCATAAACGCAAAGATGTTGTTATTGGTATTGGCGATGATTGCGCTGTTACCACCGTTCCAGAAAATCAACAGCTAGCCGTGACCACTGATACGTTAGTGGCGGGCGTACATTTCCTTAAAGATGCGCCGGCGAAGTCTATTGCCTATAAAACCGTTGCTGTAAATCTAAGTGATTTAGCAGCGATGGGGGCTGAGCCTGCATGGATTAGTTTGTCGTTATCACTGCCTGAAGCAAATGAGCAATGGCTTACCGATTTCGTAGAAGGGCTTCATGAGATTACGCAGTATTATTCTGTGCAGCTTATTGGAGGCGACACGGTAAAAGGGCCTATGGCGATGACCATCACGGCGCAGGGGTTCATTCCACCTGGGTCGGAGCTAACCCGCAGTAACGCTAAACCTGGTGATTGGGTATATGTGACTGGCTCGTTGGGCGATGCAGGTGCTGGTCTGGATATTCTTCAGAACACCCTTAAGGTGAGTGGCGAAGCGAGAGATGTACTTATTAATCGTCATTACTTTCCAACGCCGCGTGTTGCAGTAGGCACAGCACTTAGACGTTTGGCGACATCGTGCATTGATATTTCAGACGGTCTACTGTCTGACCTTGGCCACATTCTAAAGGCCTCTGGCTGCGGTGTAAACATTCACGTAGACAGATTGCCTTTGTCACGCGCACTTACGCAAGCGGTGTCGGCTGAAGAGGCAATAGAATACGCGCTATCTGCTGGCGATGACTACGAACTTCTTTTTACCGCCAGTGAAGAGCAAAAAGGTAGTTTAGAAACATCGCTTACCAGCACCAACGTTAAAGCGACCTGTATTGGGCAGCTTACCGGGCAGTCTGGTGTTTTGAAATTATTGAAAGCCAACGAAAAGTACGTACCCAAAACCGCTAAGGGTTATGAACACACGTTTTAAAAAGTAGGAAGCTATGCAGCCAGAATTTCGCACACGTGTCAGTATGAAAAATCCAGTACATTTTCTGGCGCTAGGGTTCGGTAGTGGGTTAATTCCAGTTATGCCAGGCACGTTTGGCTCGCTCGCTGCAATACCGCTTCTCGCGTTGCTATCATCAGCGACAATGCCTCTGTTCATAGCGATTACCCTGTTATGTTCACTTGTTGGTGTCTACTTGTGTGGTAAAACCGCGAGAGACATGCAGGTGCATGACCATGGCGCTATTGTGTGGGACGAAGTTGCAGGGATGTTGGTCACGTTTCTTTTTATTCCAATCAACCTACCGACACTTGTAGTCGGTTTCATCCTTTTTAGGGTGTTCGATATTCTTAAACCTTGGCCAATTGGTCTCATTGATAAGCGACTCCACGGTGGCACCGGCATAATGCTTGATGACATTCTCGCAGGTGCGATGGCATGTGGATGTATGCATTTGCTCTTTACCTTTTGGCCTGCGGTATTTAGCCTCTTTTAGTATTGAGCCAGTAAACTTAAACAAAAAGCCCGCATCTGAATGCGGGCTTTTTGTTACTAGCGATGTGCTAAGCGTTATTTCATCAATTAGATAGCGCTTGGTTGACGGTATCAATGATACCGTCGGCGTCAAGGCCATGCACTTTGTACATTTCGGTTTGTGTGCCCTGTAAAATGAAGCTATCGGGTAGCCCAAGCATTTTCATCTTAATGGCAATGCCACTTTGCATTAAGTGTTCGGCTACAGCGCTACCGGCCCCGCCCATTATACATCCATCTTCAAGCGTAATAAGCATGTCGTGATTTGCAGCGGCTTGTTCCACGGCTTGAGTATCTAATGGTTTTACAAACCGCATATCAATAACGGTTGCATCGAGGTTCTCTGCCGCTTCCAGTGCATATGGAAGTAACGTACCAAAATTGAGGATGGCAACACGTTTGTCAGCCTTTTCGCTTGCACAGCGACACGTACGCGATTGGCCTAATGGAATGGCCGTCATGTCTTCGTCGGGCTGTACATGCATGCCAGCACCTCTGGGGTATCTAACCGCTGCCGGTTTTTGTGCTATGTGACCGGTGTAGAGCATTTGACGACACTCGTTCTCATCGCTTGGTGCCATAACTATCATATTTGGAATGCAGCGTAAAAACGCAATGTCGAACGCGCCTTGATGCGTCGGGCCATCGGCGCCCACAATACCGGCTCTATCAATGGCGAAAAGTACAGGAAGGTCTTGTAGCGCGACATCATGAATAAGTTGGTCGTATGCACGTTGCAAGAAGGTAGAGTAGATAGCGACAACGGCATTGAACCCTTCTTTTGCTAACCCTGCCGCAAAGGTAACGGCGTGTTGTTCTGCGATGGCTACATCAAAATATTGGTCAGGATATTGTTGCGAAAACTTAACCATACCCGATCCTTCGCGCATAGCAGGGGTTACTGCCATTAACTTGTTATCTTTTTCTGCCATATCGCACAGCCAATCGCCAAAGATTGCTGAGAACGTGGGGGCTGTTGGCTTGGCTTTTGGTAAAGCATTATCCGCAGGGTTAAACTTAGGGACAGCGTGAAATTTTATCGGATCTTCTTCTGCAACGGCATAGCCTTTACCTTTTTTCGTAACGACATGCAGTAACTGAGGCCCTTTGAAGTTGCGCATATTTCTAAGAGTATCGACGACAGCATTAACATCATGGCCGTCAATAGGGCCAATGTAGTTAAATCCTAGCTCTTCGAAAATTGTGCCGGGGACCACCATGCCTTTAATATGCTCTTCGGCACGACTGGCAAATTCTTTGATTGGCGGCACGTTACTTAACAGCTTTTTACCCCCGTCGCGAATTGAATTGAAGAAGTTACCGGTGAGTAGACGTGCTAAATGGCTATTAAGCGCCCCTACATTTTCTGAGATTGACATTTCGTTGTCGTTTAATACAACCACCATGTCTTTATTGATATCACCTGCATGGTTCATTGCTTCAAATGCCATGCCGGCGGTCATGGCGCCATCGCCAATAACGGCAACTACTTTTCGTCCCGCGCCTTCTTTGTCTGCGGCGACAGCCATGCCGAGGGCCGCACTAATTGACGTTGACGAGTGGCCTACGGCAAAAGTGTCGTATTCACTCTCGGGCGGCCAAGGGAAGGGGTGCAATCCGTCTTTCTGACGTATGGTAGACATACGCTGTGCGCGCCCTGTCAATATCTTATGGGGATAGGCTTGATGGCCTACATCCCATAGCAATCTGTCAAACGGTGTTTTATAAATGTAATGTAACGCCACCGTCAGTTCTACGGTGCCAAGCCCTGAAGCAAAATGTCCACTGGTTTGGCTTACGCTGTTAAGTAAGTACTCACGAAGTTCATCCGCTAAAGTGCGCAGTTTCTCTTGAGGTAACTGTCGTAATTGTTCCGGCGTTTGCGCATTGGCAAGCGTAGGGTAATGTTGGAGATCTAAACTCATTTATTAATTATCTTTTTCAACATGATGGTGGAGCTAGTGGTTACGTTTCACTAACAGCTCACTAAAAGCGACTAAACTGTCGGTATTGTAGGGCAAACAGGCAAGCGCTTGAAGCGCATTTTGGTGCAATTTTGATAACACGTGTTTAGCACCATCCATACCTAGGGCAGCCGGGAATGTATTTTTGCCAAGTTCTTCATCCGAACCGGCCGGCTTTCCAAGTTGTTCGCTATTACCTTCAACGTCCAGAATGTCATCTTGAACCTGAAATGCAAGCCCCATGTCGTCAGCGAAGGCGAGCAAGTGGGCTTTGTCGTCTTCCTCTAACCCATCGCACACGACCGTTATCATTTCAACGCAAGCGCGTAATAATGCGCCGGTTTTAAGATTGTGAAGTTCTTTTAATTGCTCGATATCAATTGTCTGACCGGTACTGGACAAATCAATTGCTTGTCCGCCGCACATGCCTTGGTAGCCAGCGGCTTTGGCTAATACTGATATTAGTGCAACCCGCTGCGATGACGCATAAGCGCTTAGCTCTGCATCTGCTAATGAAGAAAAGGCAAGTGATTGTAATGCGTCACCGGCTAAAATAGCGGTGGCTTCATCAAACGCAATATGGCATGTAGGTTTGCCGCGGCGCAGGTCATCGTCGTCCATCGCTGGAAGGTCATCGTGTGCGAGCGAGTAAGCATGAATGCATTCGATGGCATTACTGATTGCTATTTGGTCTTTTTTAGGGACATCAAGAATGTTGCCTACAAGTTGTACAAGCAAAGGTCGCATTCGCTTACCGCCGGCTAACAACGCGTGTTGCATAGCGGCCTTTAGCCGAGGCGCATGGTTTGGAAGTGTCTCTAGCAAAGACAATAAAGATGCATCAGTGTTGTGCTTTATCTGCTGATGCAGTGCAGTAAAATTCATACTTTACCTAAAGGTTAATAATTCAGTTTAAGTCTGGTTACTTTCGGGAAGTGCAGTCAGTGTTTCTTCGCCATTTTCACTAAGTAAAATTTTTACTTTTTGTTCTGCCTGTTCTAAACACGCCTGCCCCTGTCTAGAGAGTGCCACTCCTCGCTCAAATTTAGCGAGCGCTTCGTTAAGTGGTAGGTCGCCACCTTCCATATCACTTACAATATCCTCTAATTCACTAAGGGTCTCTTCGAATGAAGGAGAATCTTTTTGGTCGGTCATAATAGCGCCTATTTGTAGGAAGTCACAGGTACGCGCACATTAACTGAGGGGCGTGAAAGGGTCAAATGGTTTGTCTTTATGGCCTTCATTAGACCACCATCCTGAGGGATAAAGGCTATAATTTTATCTTTACAGGCTTATTTTTACGCTATACGTGTCGTGTGCGGGCTGCTACAACGTAATCCGTTGGATGGTTATCATAAAAATATGCTAATTTATCCGTAACTTGTTATAGAAATTCTATCGTTTGCCGATAGAATTAACGAAGAGTAATAACACCTACCGCGCAATATGGGGAAGAGTAAGTGGATTTAGCAACCGTCATAGGTATGTTGGGCGCCATCGGTTTCGTGGTTATGGCCATGTTGATGGGCGGCAGTATGAGTATGTTTATCGACGTACCTTCTACGCTAATTGTATTTGGTGGAACCTTGTTCGTCGTATTATCCCAGTTTACGTTAGGCCAGTTCTTTAACGCGGGGAAAGTGGCAGGCAAAGCCTTCATGTTCAAAATCGACACCCCTGAAGAACTTATTGAAAAAATTGTCGAAATGGCAGACGCTGCGCGAAAAGGGGGCTTTTTAGCGCTGGAAGAAGCAGAAATTAGTAACCCTTTTATGCAAAAGGGAGTCGATATGTTGGTCGATGGCCACGATATTGAAGTGGTGAGAGAAACCATGGCCAAAGATATTTCGATGACTACCGACAGGCACGACTTCGGGATCTCTATTTTTAAGGGTATGGGCGATGTTGCGCCCGCAATGGGAATGATAGGTACGTTGATTGGTTTGGTTGCCATGTTGTCGAACATGGACGACCCGAAAGCCATCGGGCCAGCGATGGCCGTTGCACTACTTACAACATTGTATGGAGCGTTTCTTGCGAACGTTATTTGTCTCCCCATGGCAGTTAAGTTGGCTAATCGTGCTGCTGAAGAAAAGCTTAACCAAAGCTTAGTGCTAGACGGAATAGTGGGTATTGCGGATGGCCAAAACCCTCGTGTTATCGAAGGTATTTTGAAAAACTACCTTGCAGCCAGTAAGCGCGGCACTGCAGAGGAAGAATAATGGCACAAGAAGAATGCCCTAAGTGTCCCCCTGAAGGCCTTCCTGCATGGATGGGGACCTTTGCGGATCTAATGTCCCTACTTATGTGCTTTTTCGTACTCTTGTTAGCATTCTCTGAAATGGATGTACTGAAGTTTAAGCAAATAGCAGGTTCAATGAAATTTGCTTTTGGGGTACAAAACAAAATAGAAGTAAAAGATATACCTAAGGGTACCAGTGTTATCGCCATGGAGTTTAGACCCGGTAAGCCGGACCCTACACCTATCGAGACCATTCAACAACAAACCATTGAAATGACGCAGCAGATGCTAGAGTTTCAAGCCGGTGATGAAGACTCTGCTGGCGGCCGTCAAAAACAGCGCGGCGAGCAACGCGGTGGTCAAGCACAGCAAACGGCAACCGACCAGTCTTCCTCTGCGTCACAAAGTAGCGACCAGACGCAAACCGCTGAGATGATGAAAAAAGTTGCTCAGCAATTACAAAAGCAAATCTTAGATGGCTCTATTGAAATGGAGTCGCTAGGTCAGCAGATTACTATTCGTATTCGAGAGAACGGTTCATTTTCCGCAGGCTCTGCATTTTTACAACCGCAGTTTCAGCCTATATTGAGAAAAATAGGAACCTTGTTGGCTGATGTGCCCGGCGAAATAGAAATATCGGGTCATAGCGATGGCCAACATATCGCTAATGAGCTGTATCGGTCGAACTGGGATCTGTCTTCTCAACGCGCGGTTGCCGTGGCAGAGGCGATGAGAACAGCGCCTGGCTTTGATGAGAGCCGAATGTCAGTGGTAGGTAAGGCAGATACTAACCCTATTGTTGAAAACGCTGTATTGCCTGAAGACCGCGCACGAAACCGTCGTGTAGAGATTAATATTAATCAGGGTAAACCGATGCTGTCGAAACCCATCTCGGTTGTGGATGAGTAAAGCGTCGATGGGTATCGCCATTAGAGCGACATCATACTGGATAGAATAAAAAAGCGGCACAGGCCGCTTTTTTAAATTTAGAATAGGACATCAGTAGTGTTAACGCGCTAGTTCATCTCTGTGGTGTGGTTTGGACAACACGAGTTGGACGGTGCTAATGGTTCTTTCAAGAAACCCTCCCTCGCAATATTTTAAGTAGTATGTCCACATGCGAACGAACCTTTCATCATACCCATCTTTTAACAACGCATCTTTTGCGTCGATAAATGCCTCATACCAATGATTAAGCGTTTTGGCATAATCCAACCCGATATCATGAAGGTCTCTTATCATTAAGTTGCTGTAGCGCTTAAGGTGCGAATTCAGCTGATATTGTGAGGGAAGAAAGCCACCTGGGAAAATATATTTTTGAATAAAATCGACACTGCTTGCATAGCTGTCATATCGACGGTCATCGATAGTGATTGATTGCAACAGCATTAATCCATCATCTTTTAGTAACGAAGAACATTTGTCGAAGAAGTTTCCAAGGTACTCCTTACCCACGGCTTCAATCATTTCAATCGAGACAAGTTTGTCATACTTGCCCTCTAACAGGCGATAGTCGCGTTTTAGCAGTGTAATCTTGTCGCTGAGGTTCTCTTTTGCTATCCATTCTTGGGCCCAAGCGTGCTGCTCTTCGGAAATGGTGGTCGTAGTCACCTTACAGCCGTAGTGTTTGGCGGCATATACTGCTAGACCACCCCAACCGGTACCAATCTCCAACAAATGATCGGATTCATTCAGCATTAACTTGTCGCAAATAGTCTTTAACTTATGGTTCTGTGCTTCATGTAGCGAGCTATTTACATCAGGATAAATAGCCGATGAATACATCATGGTATTATCAAGGAAACGGGTGTAGAGCTTGTTACCTAAATCGTAATGCGCTTCGATGTTTTTCTTGGCTTGCGCCGCGGTATTGCGACGGGCAAAATGCTGCACTTTCATAATGGGCATGGTTAGCCATTTGAATTTGTTTTCCCACTCGTCAAGGGTTGGAAGGTTGCGAGCAAAAACCTGCACAACAGAGGTGACATCGTCGCTTGTCCAATAGCCATCCATATATGCCTCACCAGCACCAACGCTTCCACCAAGTAATAGAGGCTTATAGGCTTTAGGGCTAAGGATGTTGACGGTCGCGCGAAGGCTATCATTCTTGTTGCCAAACTGAGCAATAGTGCTACCGTTTTCCTGAATGGTTAACGAACCTAAGGGCAGACTTTGAAGACACTGCAAGAATATCTTTCTACATGTTTTATCTATAAAAGACGCGTCTGAAGTCGAAGTAAGTACAGATTCACCAAAAGACATATTATTATTGTTCCTGACTCTTTTCTGGATGTGAATAAAGGGGCGTTCGCTTTATAAAAAGCTTCAACGCTTGCCAATAAATACCAATCACGGTTTTAATTGTCATACTAGGTATACGTTTAATTGCTTTAGATAGATTCGCATTATCTAACGGTACTCGTGATAAATTTATTCCCGCGCTAAACTCTTTGTCCTGGCGCACGCAGTCCATCACTAACGAAAGTGTGGTACTTGGCTGGGTAATTCGCCACTTGTATTGCATATCCATAGGGTTAAAGGGCGATACATGAAACGCTTTTTGAGTGTCTGCTTGCGTGTTTAAATCGACCAAGTAATAGTGGCGCTCGTTCCATGGTGTATTACTCACTTCAGCAAGCATATGGGTAAACGTTCCACTGGCGCCTTTGAGGTAGTAAAAATTTACCGGGCTGAAATAAATTCCCCATGTTCGTAGCTGACCGAGCATAAACACATCGCCTTCAAGCTCCGTTTCGCTCAACGTGTTCATTTTCTCACGTACCGCGTCTTCTAAAGGCATCGTAGCCGGGCCTAAGTAATCACTGCGCTTAAATTGAGCGGGGCCCCATTTATCTAACGTAAAGCGATTTACTTGGGACGCAATTGTATTTATGTCGTTAAGTTGTAGCCAGAACAAGTTAATGTCGTAGCTAAACTTGTGTTGGGTTGGCAAAAAGCGTTCATGATACACCTTGCCTTGATAAATGGCGCTGTCTGTCACAGCGCAGCTCCAAATCGTTTACATACATCAAGCGCGCTTCTTACGCCGTCTTCATGGAACCCGTTGTACCAATATGCCCCACAGAAATGCAGATGATCGACGCCACATATTTCTAGGCGACGTTGTTGTGCGTTAACCATGGGCGCACTGTATTGTGGGTGGGAGTAGTTGTACTCACCTAATATCGATGCTTTATCGATTTCAGCAGTGTTATTTAAGGTTACACAGTATTCCGTTTTTGCGGTAAGGCACTGAAGAATGTTCATGTCGTAAGTGACAGAAGCAGGTCGTGATTCTTCTGTCGCGTCTTCTTTTAAACGATAGTTCCAACTTGCCCACGCAAGGCGGCGGTCAGGCAACTGGCCGATATCTTTGTGCATTACTACGTCATTAGGTGTGTAGGGGATGGCGCCAAGAATGTCTTGCTGGGTATCCGTTGGGGTTTTCAGCATGGCCAGCGCTTGGTCGCTGTGACAAGCGAATATGACTTCATCGAACGTGTTCTGTGCGCCAGTGGAGTCGGTAATAACCCACTGTTCACCGGCCCGTTCAACGTGTTTTACGCCACAACTCGTTCTAATATTTTCTCGAAAGCCTTGAATCATTGGATCGATATAAGTACTAGAGCCACCTTTAATAGTGTACCACTGGGGCCTATCGGTGATATTTAACAACCCATGATTATTGAAAAATTGTAGAAAGAAGGTGAGTGGGAATTGGCGTGTTTGTGCAAGACTCGCGGACCATATCGCAGCACACATGGGCAAAATGTAGTACTTAGAAAAGTCTTCACTAAGCGATAATTCCTCAATAACGTCTTGCAATGTCAACCCCGAGGTATCTCTATTTTCAGCCACCATTGCTTTACAGGCTTTGTTAAATTTCAGAATATCACGAACAATTCGCCAAAATTTAGGGCGTAAAATATTTCTTCTTTGCGCAAATAGGCTGTTTAGATTGTTGCCATTGTATTCAAGGTTCGCTTTTTTGCTGGTGACAGAAAAACTCATTTCAGTGGGTTGATACGCCACACCTAGCTTTTTCATTAATGCGATAAAATTAGGATAAGTCCAATCGTTAAAAACAATGAAGCCTGTGTCTATTCGGTGCGTCTCACCGCCATCCTCGATTGTTTTCGTCGCCGTATGGCCGCCGATATAGTCATTTTCTTCAAAAACAGTGATATCATTTTCACTGTGTAATAAATGTCCGCACGTTAAACCCGAAATGCCGGTTCCAATAATTGCTATTTTCTTTGTCATTATTATTACTTCTCGTTTCGCATACCCAACGACAATTTCTTTTTAAGGCCGTCTGTTAACGTATTCATGCATCGTAAGATATACCCAAACATTCTCGGGAAATAAATGCTGCTTTTACCGCTCTCAATACCTTTTAACATTGCCTCAGCTGCTTCGTCAGCTGTTATCTTCATCGGCATGTCAAAATCATTTTTATCAGTCAGTGGTGTTTCCACAAACCCTGGCGATACCGCTTGAACCTTTACACCTTTATCATGTAAATCTACTTCCAAGCTTTTGGTGAAGTAATGTACCGCAGCCTTGCTCGCGCCATAGGCCTGTGAACGAGTAAATGGCATTAGCCTAGCCATACTGTCTACTATCACGAGGGAATCGCCTTTTTTAAGGTTGGGTAACACCGCTTCAACACAATGCACGACACCGAAAAAATTTGGCTCGAAGACACGTCGGAACATGTCCGACTCGAAGTGTTCTACGTCGACATATTCACACGTTCCCGCATTAAAAACGTAATAATCTGCGTTTACCTCTTTAAGTGCATCTCGCGCACTTTCTAGAGAAGAAACATCAAAGCGAAGAGGTTCGATATTTTCTATTTTGCTTAACTCATTTAATGCGTCTTCGTTTCTACCGCATGCAATAACACGATAGTTGTTTTTTGCCGCATGTAATGCAAGTGCTTTACCGATACCTGATGTGGCACCTGTGATTAATAGAGATTTCATGATGACATACTCTTTTTTATCTTTTTGATAACAAAGCCAAGGACGGGGATGTGCTCGTAGACCATTTCGCCAAGGTCATAATAGTCTTTATGGTAAGTAATAATATCATTCTCTACTTTGAGCTGCGTCGTGCCATCGAGAGTGATGACTTTTCGTCCTTTCTTCAACGTGAGCGTCATTGTCCAGTTCGCCACATGAGTGAAGGAAGTCTCGGAAGAAGAACTATGCACATTTGAGCACGCTACGATCGTTGCAATGTCGAATGAACAGCTCTGCGCTTGGGTAAGCAGATTGGAAAAGTAATGCTGCACGTCTGCCAACCCTTTGTGCGTGGTAATAGGGTCGATAAAAACGACATCCCTACCATAGATAGTGGCTAAGTCATCCGACGATACCTTGCATAGATCCGTGTAAATTTTACAAAAACGCTCGATTACATTCATAGAACTTTGATTTTTAACCAATCCTTGCTCCTCAAGATGCATTAAATTCCTGTCAATTGCTAGCGAAGCTGCGTTTTATTACCCGCGAGTCACAACCCGTTGTTGTAAATTCTACACGCTAGACTCCGCGCCAACTAACGTGTTGTACGCATACAAGGTTTTACCTATTGCTGCGTAATGTGGATCAAACAGCAAGACGGTTAATTTAATGTAGTGTGAAAATTTTTCCGATTCGATCCAATTTACTCACACCAGCGTAATGTAAATTGTCTATGAGGATTGTTATTGTATGAGCGAAAACCGTTTTTCTTTATTTCCACTTTCAGCCCATTTGCTTCCCGAAGGTAGGATGGCGCTACGCATTTTTGAGCCAAGATATGTGCGCATGGTGAAAGAGGCATGTGCCGCGGATAAAGGGTTTGTCATGTGTATGCTGAACGCGAGAGGTGACAAGGAAAAGAACGAACATATCTTGAAGTATGGCACGTTCGCCAAAGTCATCGACTTTGATATGCTCGACGATGGGCTGCTTGGCATAAAGGTTGCTGGTATTAATATTGTTGAAGTGTCTTCAATCGAGACAGAGCGAGATGGCTTAAGAACAGGTATATGTAAAACTGTAGCGCCGAACCGTTGTGACATTTCTCCGAAACAGATAATGCCTATGGACGAAAGATTAAAAGAGATTTTTGACCGTTATGGTGAACTTAAGTCGCTCTATGAGGCGCCTAAGTTTGACGACCCAGAGTGGGTACTTAATCGCTGGTTAGAATTATTGCCAGTCGACGGTGAACAAAAGCAACAATTTATAGCGAACAACGACAGTAAAATGCTACTTAATTATCTGTCAGCCTTAATTCCGTGAGGCAGACGACAGTGACAGTATCGTTTTATTACAAAATCGTAATCTAATTCGCTTAATTCTAGCAATCTCTTTTTACTGTAACGTCGTAGAATAAACTTAAATAACGGAAGAGCGGACGAAACCTATGTTAGTTGGAATTCCTTTGGAACAAAGTAATAGCACAGTGAAGCCTAAAGAGTGCGCCACTGAAATGTCAGATTACATTGTGCTAGTTGCTGAAAACCGCTGTAAACGATCGTTTTCCCGAGTGTTTAATTATTTTGCACCGCGATTGCGTTCATACGCGTTAAAGCAAATGGGAAACGAAGCACTAGCGATGGAGCTTGTTCAAGATACGATGTCAAACGTATGGCAGAAAGCGCATCTATTCAATTCAGAGAAGGGGTCGCCTTCTACGTGGATTTTCACAATAGCGCGCAACATCCGCTTTGATATGCTTCGTAAGCTGCAAAACCGAAAAGAAGATGTTTGTTCAGACGATTTATGGCCTGTTCTATGCGAGCAGACTGCAGACGTCAACGAAACGTCTTTGGACGACCAGGTTACGTTAGAACAAATCGGTCATCTTTTTGATGCGCTACCGCTTAAACAAAAAGCGGTGATTGAGGCGATATATATTGACGGCAAATCGCAGCAAGAAGTTGCTGATCAGCTAGCCATTCCTCTAGGAACGGTTAAGTCAAGAACGCGTCTTGCCCTTCAACGTTTAAAAGGCATGCTAAACGACAATGATTAAGTTTCACCCAAGCTCTCAGCAAATTTCAGAATTTGTAGAAGGCACGCTACCTCCAGCTGTATCTCTTCTGGTCTCGGCGCACAGTGATATGTGTCCGTCTTGCCAGAAAAGAATTGAGACAGAAACTGAGTTGTTGGCGAACAGTATATTAGAAAGCAGTGATGTCGATGATAGCCAGTCTCAAGAAATGCATGACACAATGTCATTCGACTCTATGCTGTCCTTCATCACACAAATGCCATCGTCAAACGAAGGCGACATTGTGGTAGCCAAGAAGGCTTCGCGAAAAAGCGTTGCGATAGAACTCGACGGTAGAAAATTCGAATTACCGAGAACGCTTCACCGTTACACCGATAAAACGGGAAATTGGTCGAGCTTAGTTGGAAAACTGTGGCAAGCCCCGGTAGAAGTAGGCAACAAAGGCGTTGCGAATTTTATTTTCATGGGGCAGGGCGGAAGTGTACCTGAGCATACTCATCGAGGTAACGAGTATACGTTGGTTATTGACGGTGAATTCAGTGACGGCCTAAATAATTATGATACGGGTGATTTCATCTATATGGATGGTAACCACACTCATACGCCTCGCGCCGATAAAAGCGAAGGCTGTTTGGTGTTTAGTATCGTAGATCAGCCACTTCACTTTACGTCAGGCTTGGCACGGTTATTAAACCCATTTAGCCACTTATTTTTCAAATAAAAAAAGCGCACATTGTGCGCTTTTTTGTTCTCAGCTCATCTTACTTTAGCTAATGAAATCACTGCTTGGATAGTTTAATTTCAATGTTTTCATTGCATTATCTTTCAAGTCATTCAAACCAAGTTGTTCATAACTAGATACCATGATTTCTAGCGCTTGCTGCACCTGCGTGGTGTCTGGGAAGTGTTCAATAACATATCTGCCGCGATTCGCTGCTGCGACGTAAGCCTGTCTTCTCATATAAAAGCGCGCTATGGCAATTTCGTAACGAGCCAAACGGTCTTTAATGTGAAGCATTCGCTTCTTGGCATCGGCGGCATATTTACTGTCAGGGTATTGCTGTATTAAACGTCTGAAATCTTCAAATGCTTCTCGTGACTGAGAGGGATCGCGGTCAGTTCTGTCTATGTTCATTAACTCTTGGAATAAGTTGCTGTCCGTTTCCATGTTAGTTAGCCCACGCATGTAATAGGCGTAGTCTACATCGGAGTGATTAGGGTTGAGGCGAACAAACCTATCTATTGTTGCGAGTGTTTCCGATGTTTTACCCGATTTATAGTAACTATAAATCAGGTCAAGCTGCACTTGGTGGGAAAGGGGTCCAAACGGATACCGAGAATCAAGCGCGCTGAGAGTTTGTGCCGCAGCACTAAAATTGCCAACTTCCATACTCTGTTTTGCTCTGTCGTATAGTTGTTGTGCACCCATATTGGCCAATACGGCTTTCTCTTCTTTAGAGTCAGAAGAGCTACAACCTGATACAGATACCATGGCTCCAAACAATACAGGGGCCAACAAACGAAGTGATTTCATAATAATTCTTTTTCCTGCTAAACAGTTTTATTGCTCTGCTGTCTACGCTTTGGTGCTTTCATTCGACACGATTAGACTATTCTAACGTACTACTTATAAGAAAAACTATACAAAATAGTAAACAACGCAGTGTACAGCGAGAAAGCTTGTTATAATACCCTTTTTACATGCAATCTTTGGTGTTATGACGCAACCGAGCAACACAATACATTTAGAAGCTTCAACGGAAGCTTCGCATTTTGGTTTACGGTTAGATCAGGTTTTGGCTGATTTGTTCCCTGAATATTCACGTTCTAAGTTAAAAACGTGGATCCAAGAGGGCAATGTCGCCATAAACGGTGAAACTGTGACTATTCCTCGCCACAAAATGCAGATGGATGAGCATATAACGGTAAATGCCGAAATGGAGATTCAAGTAACGAGCGAGGCGCAAGATATCGCGCTTAATATCGTTTACGAAGATGATCATATTCTTATCATTAATAAGCCTGCCGATTTGGTCGTGCACCCAGGTGCAGGCAATCCAAATGGCACGTTACTTAACGCGCTGCTTAACCATGTACCAGAAATCGACAAGGTGCCCCGCGCAGGGATTGTGCACCGGTTAGATAAAGACACGACTGGCCTAATGGTCGTGGCTAAAACGGTTCCGGCTCAAACCTATCTGGTTGACCAACTTCAACGCCGTGAAATGAGCCGAGAGTATGAAGCGATAGCGTTGGGCACGATGGTAGCGGGTGGTATTGTTGATGAACCAATAGGTCGTCACGCGACAAAGCGCACTCACATGGCGGTAAGAGAAAATGGCAAACCAGCGATTACCCATTTTCGCGTGATTGAAAAGTTTCGCGCTTATACCCATTTGCGATTGAAGCTAGAAACCGGCCGTACGCATCAAATCCGTGTTCACATGGCGCATATCAAGCACCCTTTGCTTGGCGACCAAGTCTATAGCGGTCGTCCACGCTTACCAAAAGGGGCGTCAGACGAGTTCGTATCAACGCTAAGGCAATTTCAGCGACAGGCGCTTCACGCTGCACAGCTTTCATTATTTCACCCCGAGACTGAAGAGTGGATGACATGGAAAGCGCCATTACCTGAAGACATGCAAAATCTTCTCGTGGCCGTAAGACAAGATACAAAGGATAACCCGCCAGACTTGCTATGAGTACCATACCTCATTTCATCAAACCTTGTTGGTCTGTACCGCCTAATATTGTTGCCTATACGACAACAAGGTTAGGCGGTTTTAGCCAGGCGAACTATCAAGGTCTAAATGTTGGAATGCACGTTGGTGATAACACCGATACAGTAAGTAAAAACAGAGCGCTTTTGCCTAATAGCAGCAAGCTAGTCTGGCTCAATCAAGTGCATGGTAATGAAATAGTGCAGCTTGATAGCACGCTGCAATCGCAAGCTCCTCCCGATGCTGACGGGGCTTTTAGTTGCTCGGCGGATTATCACTGTGCGGTCATGACCGCAGACTGTCTACCTATATTACTGTGTGACGCGAAAGGGACTCAGGTCGCTGCCGTGCATGCAGGTTGGAAAGGGCTAGAATTACGTATACTAGAAAACGCAATAACGCGTTTTCGTGCTCCCTTGCGTGAAATTTCAGCTTGGATAGGCCCGGCTATTTGTAAAAGGTGTTATGAGGTCGACAACACGCTTATGACAAAATTTGACCAATATCCAAGTGCAATAACGCCAAGTGAAAACGTAAATAAATATCTGCTCGACCTTCCACATATTGCAAAGTTACAGCTAAACGAAATAGGCGTAAGTAACGTTACGTTAAGCCAGCTTTGCACGTATTGTGACAATGACACGTTTTATTCTCACCGTTACGCCACCCATAAATGCCTTACGCCAACAGGTAGGATCGTCAGCGTGATTGGTTTGCGCTAAATCAAACAATTTATACTCTTTTTGTTCTCGCACTTGAATAGCCATCATTAAGCGCCCATAAATGAAGCATAGGTCATTTGATACTTTCAGGATGTAACCATGCGATTAGACAGATTTACTAGCAAATTTCAGCTTGCAATCTCCGATGCACAATCACTGGCACTTGGTCGTGATCACCAATATATCGAACCTGTTCATTTGTTGACCGCCATGCTCAATCAGCAAGGTGGCTCGCTTCGTCCATTGTTAGATCAAGCTCATGTCAATGTGAACGCACTGCGCTCGGCACTAAGTGAAGCCGTAGACCGCCTTCCCCGAATAGATGGGATTGGCGGGGACGTACAGCTAAGCAAAGACAGCATTATATTGCTCAATTTGTGTGACAAAATTGCTCAACAACGAAAAGACGATTACATCACATCTGAAATATTTGTTTTGGCAGCGCTGCAAGACAAAGGGCGTTTAGGCGATGTGCTACGCCAGTTAAATGTTAAAAAAGAAACGATTGAACAAGCCATTGATAATATGCGAGGCGGACAGACTGTAACCGATCCTAACGCAGAAGACGTCAGACAAGCGTTAGAAAAGTTTACAACAGATTTAACCGAACGTGCCGAGCAAGGGAAATTAGACCCTGTTATTGGGCGTGACGATGAAATAAGACGCACCGTACAAGTATTGCAACGTAGAACTAAGAACAACCCGGTTCTAATTGGTGAGCCTGGAGTGGGTAAAACCGCTATTGTTGAAGGGCTTGCTCAGCGTATTATCAACGGTGAAGTACCAGAAGGGCTTAAGAATAAACGCGTGCTATCGCTTGATATGGGCGCGTTGGTCGCGGGCGCCAAATATCGCGGAGAGTTTGAAGAACGCCTAAAAGCGGTATTGAACGAGCTGGCTAAAGAAGAAGGCCGGGTTATTCTATTTGTTGACGAATTGCATACCATGGTTGGCGCCGGTAAAGGCGAAGGGGCAATGGATGCTGGTAATATGCTTAAACCTGCCCTTGCTAGAGGGGAGCTACATTGTGTCGGTGCGACAACGTTAGATGAATACCGTCAGTACATAGAGAAAGACGCTGCACTTGAACGTCGTTTCCAAAAGGTGTTGGTTGAGGAGCCAAGTGTCGAAGACACCATTGCTATTCTCCGGGGCCTTAAGGAGCGGTATGAACTTCATCACTCTGTGGATATTACCGACCCAGCGATTGTTGCTGCTGCGACCCTATCTCATCGCTATATTAGCGACAGACAGCTTCCCGACAAAGCCATTGATTTAATCGATGAGGCCGCGTCTAGTATTCGCATGCAAATCGATTCAAAACCAGAAGACATGGACAGACTCGAGCGAAGAGTTATCCAGCTAAAGCTTGAAGAACAGGCGTTAGCGAAGGAAACTGATGATGCAAGTCATAAACGCCTGGAAATGATCGAGCTAGAGCGCGAGCAAGCTGAAAGTAAATATGCTGAGCTTGAAACGGTGTGGCTAGCCGAAAAAGATGCGATGCAAGGCACCCAAACCATTAAGTCTGAGCTTGAGCAAGCAAAGCTTGATTTAGAAATTGCTCGTAGGGCTTCCGATTTGAACCGTATGTCTGAATTGCAATACGGGCGTATACCTGAGTTAGAAGCCAAGCTAGAGCAGGCTGCTGAAAAGGAAACGGTTGAAACCAACTTAGTTAAAAACAAAGTAACAGACAGCGAAATTGCAGACGTATTATCTCGTTGGACTGGTATTCCAGTAGCGCGAATGCTTGAGGGCGAGCGCGAAAAATTACTTAGAATGGAAGATGTGCTTCATAAACGTGTTGTCGGGCAACAAGAAGCGGTTAACGCGGTATCGAATGCTATTAGACGGTCAAGAGCGGGACTTGCCGATCCTAACCGACCCATAGGTTCATTCCTGTTTTTAGGCCCGACCGGGGTGGGTAAAACCGAGTTATGTAAAGCATTGGCGGGTTTCATGTTCGATACCGAAGATGCCATGATTCGAATAGATATGTCTGAGTTTATGGAAAAGCATTCTGTTGCACGTTTAGTTGGGGCTCCTCCTGGTTATGTGGGTTATGAAGAAGGTGGCTATCTTACTGAGGCGGTGCGCAGAAAACCCTATTCGGTTATTTTACTTGATGAGGTTGAAAAGGCACATCCCGACGTATTCAACATACTTCTTCAAGTGCTTGATGACGGCCGTTTAACTGACGGGCAGGGCCGTACAGTTGATTTTAAAAATACCGTTGTGATCATGACGTCTAACTTGGGCTCTGACATCATTCAAGACAAACATGGTGAAAGCCAGTACGAAGAGATGAAAGAGATGGTCATGAATGTTGTTGGTCAACACTTTAGACCTGAGTTTATCAACCGTGTGGACGATATCGTGGTGTTCCATCCGTTAGGTAAAGAGCAAATTAAGTCTATTGCAAAAATTCAATTGGCAACATTACGGGCGCGTCTGGTAGATAAGGGCTACAAGCTTACGCTTTCAGCTGCCGCAATGGATAAAATTGCCGAAGCAGGCTTCGATCCGGTGTTTGGTGCAAGACCGCTTAAGCGTGCCATCCAGGTTCAGATAGAAAACCCATTGGCACAGAAGCTGTTAGCGGGCGACTTACTGCCTGAGTCTACTATTCGAATTGACGTAGACAACGAACAACTATATATCGTTAATCAGTAATATTTTCTTGCACTCGTGCTAAATAAAAAAGGCGCCTTTACCCGGTAAAGACGCCTTTTTCGTATAGGTATCGCTGTCAGAGACCGTCTAACAACGCCTGTGCTTTAGGACGCATAAAGAACGGGCGCTCAACATTGACCGCGAACGTGAGTTCAGCTTTGGCTTCCTCTACTCTGCCGAGTTTAGAAAGCGTGTAGCCAAGGTGGTATCGAATGTTCGGATCTTGCGCATCACGAGAAAATGCGTCGCGTAGCATTTTAAGGCTTCCTTCGTAGTCTTCTTGTTGTGCTTTTATCCATCCAAACGTATCAAGTATACGCGATGCATTTGGCTGTATTTGATAAGCGCGTTCAGCATACTTGTATGCTTCAACCAACGATGTATCAATGTGCATAATCGCCAGCCGGTTTAACGCTTCTGCTGGATTAAGCAAGTCAGGTTCGTTTATCAACGATTGATATAGCGTAATCGATTCGTCAAACTCCCTTATAAAAAAGAGGTATTGCGCTAATAAATTTTTAGCCAGGAGATTATCTTCATTTTGTTGTATCAAAGAGCGCGCTGTATCTAAGAAAGTATCAACGAACTCTTCATTCAAGGCATAGTTATAAAGCGCGATAAAAGCTTGAGCAAACCGTGGCTCAATCTCGAGTGATTTTTTGAATGCATCAACAGCGTTTACATCCGCTGACTTACTCGCAAACACCCTACCGGTTAAAAACCAATACAACGGCGTTTCTTGTTGCGACTTAGGTAACGTTCTAATGACACGCTCTGCCGCGGGGACTTTTTCGAAATCAAGTAACAAGCTAGCGTAACGAAACGCCACAAACGGTGCCTCATTTGAGGTTTCATAGGCTTGTTGCATTGCATCAAGGGCAGCATCTGATTTATCTACTCTGCGCAGTAAATCACTGTAAGTCATAAGTTTGCTTGGCTCAGTCTTAATAAAGTTACTGGCAACGCTTAACACTTTTTCAGCATCGTCTTGTTTATTAGCGTTAATCAACAAAGCGGCTTTACGTAATAAATAGTCGCCATTATCGAACTCGTCTTTTAGCAATAAATCAAGATGATACAGTGCGCTTTTACTATCACCTTGCTGTTGATATAACGCCGATACGCGCTCTCTTGCGGTCTTGTTTTTCGGGTTTAGCGTAAGCACGTCTAAATAGATTTGTTTTGCGCTATCTACATCGCCTTGTTTGGTAAGGTTGAAAGCTTTTAGCATCAAGGTTTCATTATGCTGTGGCGACAACGCAAGTAATTCTTCTACTAGTACCGAAGAGCGGGCATCATTCCCCAGCCGGCTTTCCGTAGCGGCTAAGTTAAACTTCGCAGGGAATAACGTAGGGTTAATCGCGAGTGCTTGTTCTATATTTACCTTCGCTTCTTCAAGTTTGCCCTGACGGATTAATATACCCGCTTTAAGGTTGAACACTTCAGCCTCTTCAGGAAATATCACTGCCAATTTATCTGCGCCGGCAATCGCTTTATCGAAACGCCCTCCCTGAAGGTTCATCAAGGCGTAGGTAAATAGAAAACCTGCGTTGTCTTCATAGTTAGGCAAGTTTGCTTCGAGAATAGACAATGCTTCGTCTTGTTTGCCACGTGCAGCCATTAACTTAATTTTAAACAGTTGAAGTTTGCCCGTGTCGGGGTACTTTTCCTCTAATACTTGCAGTAATCGTTCGGCTTTGAATGCTTTATTTTCTCTAATAAACAGGTCGCCAAGCATTAACGCTGAATCTACGTCTTCCATTAAAGCGTCTTGATATCGCTCTAGTAGTAGCAGCGCTTGTTTATCTTGTTGCGTCGCCATGTAAACCTGCGAAAGCATCAGAACCGCTTGCAGGTCATCAGGCTGCTGCTGAACATAGGTATTGAAATCTTTTGCCGCACTTTCCATGTTGTTGTTAAAGAAATTAGTGAGGCCACTGATATATAACAGCATAGGCTGCGAGGTGATCAAGTCTGGATCAAGCTGCGCCATGAAGTCGTTTAATTCTTTGAGCTTCTCGTTATCCAGCGCTTTCTCACCGTCTCGACTCGATAGCCAGCTGTCTAACAAAATGGCCAGCGGATCGTTAGGGGTGTCTTCAATAATTTCATCAACAAACAGTTTCGCCGTGTCGTAATCTTTTGCCTCAAGATAAAGGTCGACTAAGTTTCTCAGCGCTATTGGGTCGTCACGATTAAAACTAAGGGCTTTTTGTAGGTGTGCGGTTGCGCCTTCTTTGTCACCGTTTCGATAAGCAAGCTGCCCCTTTAAACGCCATGTAATGGCATTTTCTGGCTCAATTGACATTGCCTTATCGATTAAGGCTGACGCGTTATGCAACTCTTCATTTTGTAAGGCAATAGATGCAAGGCCGTTAATAGCTGGAACAAACTGGGGCCACCTGGCCACAATGGCGTTGTAGTCTTTTAACGCGCATGCCTCATCTTCAAGGCGGATACAGGCAGTGGCTCTAATTAATAGCCATTCTCGCTCGGCATTGCCAGAAAGCTTATCAGCATCTGAAAACGCGATAATATCTTCATATTGATTAAGGAAAAGCCATGTATTTCCTAATGGCTCAGCTAACAAGTTTACATCTGCACCCATTTCGAGAGCTTCTGTAAACTCTAACTCTGCGGCGGTCAAATAACCGTTAATTAGAAGGATTTCACCCATTAAAAGCTTTGCTGCCAGGTTTTCTGGGTCTTTTTGTAAACTGTTTTTAAGGTGGATATAAGCTTCGTCGTATGTATTATTCTTAAAGGCCGTGAGGGCTTTCTCATAATCTTCAGATGTGGTTGCTGCGCTATTAAAAGCAACCAGCGATGACAGTGCAGCAAAAAAGAATGTGCGTTTTAAAAAGCGTTTTTTAGGGGTGACAGCGTCCATAATTACCTTAAGGGTTTCTAGCAATAGCTTACAATAAGCATAAAAAAAGGTGGCCAAAGCCACCTTCTAAAGATACGTGTTTTCTAACTGTTTTTAAACAATTAAACGCTACGTTTACGTCTCCACGCTAACATACCAAGGCCTAAGCCCATAAGCGCAAGCATACCTGGCTCACTGACTTCGGTTGAAGGTGTAGTTTTGCTGATAGAGATGTCTAATGTTGAAAGTTTGAGGCCCACGCCATCGCCTGATGTGCTACCTACACTATCAAAAATGCTGTTGTAAGCACCCACTAACCAGTATTTTGCCTTACCAGTGATATTTGTGAAGCTAGATTCGTAGAGACCATTGCTGCCTTTCGAACCAACACCAAAATGACCAAGCGTTCCAGAAATTATATCGCCTTTTACATTCTGCCATGTAGCGCTTGTGCCAGAAAAGAAAGAATTAATGTTATCTATACCAGCTACCGTGACTTCTTTGTTGCCGTTATCACCGTGCATCCAACTAAATCCGGCACCCTTTAGGGTAACTGCTTCGCTGAATGTGAAAAGGAACATATCGAAGTCACCGCCGCCAGAAAAGTTATCTGCTGAGTGGCTATCGCCGCTTACATCATTTTCTATCCCGTAACCGTATTTTCTATTTTGGCTCGTACATCCTGTCTTAGTAATATCGCAGTTGTACCAGCCGTCTATAACGCCCGAACCTAGAATGTTATCGTTAGCCCCTTCGTTATCAGACCAGCCAGAAAAGCCCATCGAAATTGAGACTCCATCGATATCAACAGTCGTACCTTGTAAGATAGGCGTTGAAGTATGCGATATGTTATCGTTTTTCAACGACACAGTTGCTTCATGTAAACTTGTATCGGCAAAGGCATTAGTTGCCGCGATTAGAGCGATGCTTGAAACAATAGACTTAACTACATTCATTAATACGGTACCAGAAGTAAGGATTGTAAATATTACATACCTCTTAGCATTTACCGTGCCACTATTTACAGTGTTGATTCTAAAGAGTTTTTTGGTTTTTTGTTTCTCATTTCCAGCACGGTGTAAAAAAAACTGACAGGTCTTACCTGTCAGTTTTAGTCTTTGGTCTATATTTATAGGTTATGGCGTTTTCGTCGCCACATCACAAGCAGTCCTGATGCTAAAAGCAACCCAGCCGCGCCTGGTTCGCTTACTGCTGTGGTTTCTGGGGGAGGGGAATTATCATCAATCGAAAACCCAATACTGGTAAGTTTAAAGGCGTCATTGTGAGAAGAGCCGCCTATGTTGCCAAATACCGTATTATAAGCACCAATTAACCAATACTTAGCTGAATCGTTAATAGCAAATTCCGATTTGTATTTAAGGTGCTCGTCTGTGGTATCACACTTTTCAATGTCATAAGACGCCGATATAGCATTTCCCACAATATCGCTCCACGTACTAGAACCCGAAGACAGTGCGCCTATATCATTAAGTGCTGCAACCGATACTTGCGAATCACTTTGATCGTAGACCCATGAGAAATTGGCGCCAGTCAATGACACGGCCTCATCAAACGAAAACAGAACAAAGTCGAAATCTTGCCAGTTACCGCTTTTTGTATTGATGTTGTCTATGGCATGGTCAGGTGAATTACTGGCAGATTCCCAGTCGCTGTTGGTTACACCATAGCCATAGTAGTTTGAGATTTTGTAAGTACTAGCACCAACGACGATGTCGTCATTATTACCGTAAGTATCCGCCCATCCGCTGATAGAAATGTTCACGCCGCCTATGGATACATCTGACAACGATGCATTAGTGCCTTCATAGGTACCGTTATCAACTAGGTTGTAGACATTTTCGCCAAGAGGCGAGTTGCACTCTGCAGCGGTAGTCTGCGTGGTCCCTCCGCAATGTGAGTAGTTGTTATGGTAATAGCTACCTGCCACTGTGACATTTGCTGCAAACAGCCCTGTCGCCATTAACGACATTTTTAATATCGAACTTAATCGCATTTCAATCTTCCAAAAATAAATTGATAGGGACAAGTTCTCTCTGCGCGTTGCACGAGGAACTTCAACATGGTTCATTGAGGATATAGGCAACGCAGACATTGTTCGGTATGTGATCGCATACCTTGTTATCTTTCGTATACAAGAAGGTGAGTTTCGGTACTCCTATGCGTAGCGCCCTATATATGAAATAATTAACAAAGAACTAGGCTAATTAATGAGAACATATGTCTGAACAAAAGCGAAAAGGGATTTACTTACTTCCCAATCTTCTAACTACTGCTGGGTTATTCTCAGGCTTCTTTGCAGTTGTTTCTTCAATGAACGGAAAGTTTGAAGCTGCGGCAGTTGCAATATTTGTTGCGATGATATTTGACGGCTTAGATGGTCGTGTTGCTCGAATGACCAACACGCAAAGCGATTTCGGTGCTGAATATGATTCTATGGCAGACATGGTGTCGTTTGGCATGGCCCCCGCTTTAGTCGCCTATAACTGGGGGTTAACCGAACTAGGCAAGTTTGGATGGCTCGCTGCGTTTGTATATGTTGCTGGAGCCGCGCTTCGATTAGCAAGGTTCAATACGCAAGTAGGTATTGCCGATAAGCGTTTTTTCCAAGGCTTAGCGAGTCCAGCTGCAGCTGCGGTTGTGGCGGGCTTTGTTTGGGTAGGTGTTGAATATGAAGCCAATGGTAACGATTATGGTTTCTTAGTAGCAGCGGTGACCGGTATCGCAGGGCTTCTTATGGTAAGTAACTTTAAATACAATTCATTTAAAGAAGTGAACTGGAGCGGTAAGGTACCTTTTGTTGCATTGCTACTTATATTGCTGGTGTTTGTTATCGTAGCGACTGAGCCCGCCCTTGTACTGTTTATAGTATTTGCACTTTATGCATTGGCAGGGCCAATCAACACATTTAGAACGGTAGATAAAGTAACGCTCGATGATGTTGTTGGTGATCACGAAGAAGATGCAGACTTCTCTACTGAAAAAGAGCAGGAAAAGTAGCGTTTGATGAAGAAATACCGTTTTTAACGGCAATAAAACGCAAGATTGAACAAAAAGCGACCGAACGGTCGCTTTTTTCATTTTTATCTTCAATTTACTGTTGACCATGCGAAGGAAATAAGTAGAATGCGCGCCTCCTTAGACAGGAAGCGAAAGCCAACTGAAGTTAAGGTGTTCAGCAAAAAGTTTAAACGAAATAGTTTAAATAAAATGTTGACAAAAAAATGATGCGCTGTACTATACGCATCCGCTTCGAGAGAGGCACCGCTAAGGCGG
>NZ_BAAJLS010000016.1:0-21965 GCF_057539655.1 Alteromonas sp. 4NH20-0056
TCCGATGGCGAATGCTCATCGGATTTTCACATCTATAAAAGATCGGTCAACCGATCGCTAAAATATTTCTTAACTGATCGGCATTAACCCGAAGGTCCCTTTTTCATTTATAAATATTAATCGCGCTAACGATTAACCGTGCTTCTCAGCCAAGTACAACCATGTTTCAACAACGGTATCTGGGTTAAGCGATACCGAATCGATACCTTCATCTAATAGCCATGCTGCAAAATCTTCGTGGTCTGATGGGCCTTGACCACAAATTCCTACATACTTTCCACGAGCTTTCGCCGCTCGAATAGCCATAGAAAGTAACGCTTTAACAGCTTCATCGCGCTCGTCAAACAAGTGGGCAATTAGCCCGCTATCACGGTCGAGGCCAAGCGTAAGCTGCGTTAAATCATTAGAGCCAATTGAGAAGCCATCAAAAATATCTAAGAACTTATCGGCTAGTAGTGCATTTGACGGTAATTCACACATCATAATAACGCGCAGTCCGTCTTCACCTTTCTTGAGCCCCTGCTCTTCAAGCAGCTCAATAACCTTTTTGCCTTCTTCGACCGTGCGAACAAACGGGATCATAATCTCGACGTTCGTTAAGCCCATCTTGTTACGAACACGTTTAATCGCTTCACACTCAAGTGCAAAACAGTCACGGAAGTCTTCTGATATGTAGCGGCTTGCACCACGAAAACCAAGCATTGGGTTTTCTTCATCAGGCTCGTACTGGTAACCACCAACTAGGTTATAATATTCGTTCGACTTAAAGTCAGACATACGAACAATAACTTTCTCTGGAGAAAACGCAGCGCCAATCGTAGAAATACCCTCTACCAGCTTCTCAATATAGTATTCTGTAGGTGACTCGTAACCCGCCATCATGTCACCAATTTCTTCTTTCAGCTCTTCTGGCTGACTATCGAAATTAAGCAACGCTTTAGGGTGAACACCAATCATTCGGTTAATGATGAATTCTAAGCGCGCTAAACCAACACCTGCGTTTGGAAGCCTTGCGAAGTCGAACGCGCGATCTGGGTTACCCACATTCATCATTACTTTAAGCGGCATATCTGGCATTGAGTCAATGCGAGAAGTAACTACGTCAAATTCAAGCTCTGCACCGTAAATGAAGCCTGTATCACCTTCGGCACAAGACACGGTAATCTTATCTCCCGTCGCAATACTGTCAGTCGCATTACCACACCCAACCACTGCCGGAATACCTAGCTCACGAGCAATAATGGCCGCGTGACAGGTTCTTCCACCACGGTTGGTTACAATGGCAGACGCCTTCTTCATGATAGGCTCCCAGTCTGGGTCCGTCATGTCGGTAACTAGGACGTCGCCAGCTTGAATCTTATCCATCTCTTCAATTGAGCCAAGTACTTTCGCTACCCCAGCGCCAATTTTGTGACCAATTGCACGACCTTCACACACAATGTTGCTTTGACCTTTCAACTGGAAACGCTCAATGCTTTGAGAGTCTTCACGGCTTCTTACCGTTTCTGGACGTGCTTGAACAATGTAGAGTTTTCCATCAACACCGTCTTTCGCCCACTCAATGTCCATCGCTCGCTGATAATGTTTTTCAATGATTTGAGCCTGTTTTGCAAGCTCCATGACTTCTTCGTCATTCAGTGAAAATGTTTTACTGTCTGCGTTATCAATATCTACGATTGATACTTGCTTACCATGCGCTTCATCATCTGAATAGATCATTTTGGTCATCTTGCTACCTAGATTACGGCGAACGATAGCAGGCAACCCTTTATCAAGCGTTGGTTTATGAACATAGAATTCATCGGGGTTAACGGCCCCTTGTACTACCATTTCACCCAACCCGTAAGAGCTTGTAATGAAGACAACATCTTCAAAACCAGATTCGGTGTCGATGGTGAACATAACGCCAGAAGATGCAATATCACTGCGAACCATGCGCTGAATACCCGCAGATAACGCAACGCCTTTGTGGTCGTAACCTTGGTGGACGCGATAAGAGATAGCACGGTCGTTAAACAATGACGCGAACACGTGCTTAATGGCCACCATTACCGAATCGTAACCTTTTACGTTAAGAAACGTTTCTTGCTGACCCGCAAACGAAGCATCTGGCATATCTTCAGCAGTTGCAGATGAACGAACTGCGAAAGACGCTTCTTCACCCGCATCACCTTGCAACGTAACAAAAGCGGTTTTAATCGCTTCTTCGAGTGCTGGCTGGAACGGTGTATCTATGATCCATTGACGAATATCTTTGCCGGCTTCAGCCAGGGCGTTTACATCGTCTACGTCTAGTGCGTCTAACACGTCATGAATTTTTGCTTCTAAACCGCTTTGGTCTAGAAATTCGTTGAATGCTTCAGCAGTCGTGGCAAAACCTCCCGGTACCTGCACGCCCGCATTCGCTAGATTTGAAATCATCTCGCCTAATGATGCATTTTTACCGCCTACGCGATTAACATCATGCATGCCCAGTTCTTGATACCACAATACGTATTCTTGCACAGCCCAAGCCTCCAGCTTTTTCTTGTGTAGGGTATGAGGTTACACTCAGGCGTTATAATTAGTATGACCTGAATGAAACAAATTCTTCGTCGATGCGTTTTTCGCACACTCCCTGTTCATCACATTTGACAGCATTGTTATATAAAACGCCGTGATTTGTGCGAACTAGGTAGCTTTTCGACAAAATCATCTTAGAATGGACGAATTCATAAAGTAAACTCTTAATTACTTTTGTAATTAAATTACAACAATGTTAAGGATATGTTGTGCGTACAGCGTTCTATATTTCAGATGGCACAGCCATCACCTCAGAGGTGTTTGGCCACGCCCTGCTTTCCCTGTTCCCGGTTCAGTTCAACCACAACACCATCCCATTCGTTGAAACTGAAGAGCAAGCACATAAAGTTTTGGAGCAAATTTCTGAAAGTTTTCAAGACACCGGAGAAAGACCGCTCGTTTTTTATACAATTGTGAATGTAGATATTCGCAAAATAATCTCTAAATCGGTGGGCATTAATTATAATTTCTTGGATCAGTTTGTTGCTCCGCTTGAAAAAGTATTGGGCGTACCGTCTAAACCAGAAAAGCACCGTACGCACAGTATTCACGAAACCACCTACGATATAAGAATTGAAGCGGTAAACTACGCATTAGCAAATGATGACGGCTCGAACCTTAAAGATTATGACGAGGCTGATATTATATTAACGGGTGTATCACGCTCAGGAAAAACACCAACAAGCTTATATCTTGCGTTACAGTACGGCATTAAAGCCGCGAACTACCCGTTCACCGAGGAAGACATGGGAGACATGCTAAAACTTCCTGCAGCGCTTCGCCGGCATAAACATAAGTTGTTCGGATTAACCATCCACCCAGAACGGCTGCATCAAATTCGCTCTGAACGACGCGCAAACAGCAAATACGCCTCTATTCAACAGTGCAGAATGGAATTGCGCGAGGTAGAAAACTTATACCGAAAAGAAAAAATCTCGTTTTTAAATAGCACTAAATACTCTATTGAAGAGATTTCTGCCAAGATCCTTGCAGAAACGGGGTTGAAGCGCCGTAAATATTAGCCTGTTACCAACGCTAACAACACTCACCTACTTAACCTGTGTTGTTCATACCGTGGTGGCCTACGTATGTTAAGCCACCATATTGTATCTTCATTCATTTACTCCCGACTGTATATCTCATCTGATATCCTGCGATAGTTCGGTATCTGCACAACCGGCAATTCATTTAACGATACATACTTTAACCGTTCGCGTGCTTTTTGCAGCTTACCTTGAAGTAAGGCCACCTCAGCTAGTCTAAGACGTATATTATTTACCTGTGCTTTATCGTTGGCTTGCTCCGCACAGGTTAACCCGTCATGAAACGCCTGTTCGGCCATCGTGTAGTTTTTGTTTTCTCGAAGGGAAACCGCATAATTGTTAAACGCAATAGCTTGCTGCTGCAAATCTGGCACTCGTTTAGCCCACTCAAGCGACTTTAGTCTGTATTTAATATGCCTTTCGTGATCTTTTTTTCTATATGCAACATGACCGAGTTCAGCAAACATTTCTCGATACGATAGAGGGGCATCGTAGTTGGCACTTTCAAACGATGAAGAAAACAATTCAGCTTCGTCGAATTTATCGACAGACACTAATAGATTGAGTATTCGAATACCCAGCTGAGGTGAAGGCGTTGCTTTGTACTGAGCTTGAAAACCCGCTAGGGATTTTTCTAATTCGATGAGCCCTTCTGCCCTTCTTTCATTGGCATTTAGCCACTTACCTAAATACAACGTAACAATGGGTTTATATTTCGCTGGTACAGAGGGGTTATCTACCCAGGGGCGAAGTGAAGCATACAGTTCATCAATGCGCTGCAAATCAAAAAGCGCATCAAGACGCTGCTCTTCAAATCGCCACCACAACAATGATGTGTCAGATAGCCGCGCTTGTTGAAGTTCGGCCGCCGACAAGCAAGACACTGGGTCTTGGTTACATACTAAGTAGACATCCGACGCATTCGCCATCGGCAGTAAAACAATCCATGTAAGTCCAATCCAATGCCTTATTATTTTTTTACATCGCATTTATAGCTCACCAACTTGGATACCCTAGAGCATGTAACATCGCTTACAATCACTTTTAGCAAATACATTGTTGAATGTGTTTTACAACTAGCCCTCTAGCACACGCTTAAGGTCGTTAAGATGCTGGTCGAAAGGCTTCCACTGATCCATGCCCGTTTTGTAAATGGGTTGCCTTACTTGTTCAGAACTTGGCGTTTTAATAACCCGCTTTGTCTTGTGAAACGAGAGGCAACTTTCTTCAAATGGCAAGTCACAGAAATCGAGCAGGCGTCGTACCTGCCCCTCTAAATCATCGAGCACGTCTTCATGCTGCACAGTTAACACCTCACCCGGCAATACCTTATGCCAATGCGACATTAACTTTTCGTACGCCATGTAGTAGCGACCAATGTCTTCAAGGCCATAACTAAATTCTTGCCCCTCGCCAAACAACTGCTTGAAGCCACTAAAACAACAGTCCATAGGATTCCGGCGTGCATCAATAATTTTAGCATTGGGTAAAATGCGTTTAATTAAACCAATATGAATAAAATTGTTCGGCATTTTATCAATGAAAAATGGCGCGGTAGCACGATATGCTCGGGTTTGTTCAATGTATTGCTTACCTAATGCGATGCACGTATCGTCGCTTAATTCACTTAGATTAAATGGGTATGGCGTTTTATCATTACTGATAGATGAAGCGATACCCAATATATTGTGAAGCTCCATGGTGCCATCTACCATAGAATGCGACGCCAGTATTTGCTCAAGTAGCGTTGAGCCCGCACGAGGAAGCCCAACTATAAATATAGGGTCTGGCGCATCATAGCCAACCTTGTGAGAAAACAATGATGTATCACAAGCTTGGGCTTGTGCCTCAAGTGAAGCTTCGGTTCGGGCTATATCGAAACGTAGCGTACGGTGTTTCAGACTATTTCCAGTCTGATAATAGTGAAATGCCGTATTCGCATTGCCTGCATCTTCATATCCTTTACCTAACGCAAAGCATAAATGAATTTTGTCTTCTAGCTTGGTGGTAGCGTGCTGCTCCTGTGCAACCATATCGGCAAGCATTTGCTCGCTGAAGCGATATGTTTTGGTATTCGCTAAACTCCAGTACGCATCACCAAAGTCAGGGGCAAACTGTGTGGCCCTTTCATAAGCCTCTACAGCCTCTTGCGTACTGCCTTTGGCTTTAAGCGCATGACCAAGTGCAAGCCATAGCCCAGGCCTATCGGCATTTTCACCTAACAATTCGTGGTAAATAGCAATAGCTTCATCCAGTGCACTAATACCAACTAAGGCGTGCGCTAACCCCACTTTTACTGTGAAATCGTTGGGCGACACCTCTAAACGCCGTCTTGCAACGTCGGCAGCCTCTGGAAATTTTCCTAGTTTCGCTAGTAAGCTTTGATACGATGCAGCAGCTCTGTCGTTGTCTGGGTAAAGCGATACGCAACTTTCAAGTAGAAACTCCGCGTCACTGTATACTTTTAACTGCATCCCAATTTCAGCTAGTAGCATCATGGCTTCGGGGTGGTGCTTATTCGCTTGCAAAAATTGTCTGCACACTTGTTCAGCTTTATGTAGCTGCCCTTCATGCATGAGGTCCGTCGCCCCTAAAATAGGTTTAGGTAACGAGGTAAGAAACATTATTTGTCGTTTACACAATACGAGGGCGCTTTGCTGATCATCGCGTGCATACACGTTTTCTAGTTGCTGCCACGCGCTAAGTAAAGCTGGATTGAAACGCGTTGCTTGAAAGAAAGCGTGCGCTGCGTCTTTATGGTTTCCCAGTTTTGAATAACAGTAGCCTAACTCTTGAAAACCCCGTCCGTAATCTGGAAACGCAGCGACAAGTGTTGTTAAACATTGAATAGCGTTGTGGGCATCGCCTGATAAACGATAAGCGACCGCCTGCAAATACTGCGCTTCTCTGCGGGTATTGTCGTTGCTTGAAGATGTTAGAAGCTTCTGACATTGGGTAACAACCACGCGATATTGCGATTGCATTAGCGCTTGTTTAATAGATGCTAAAATTTTTTGTTCTTCTTCGTTCATTCTTACAGCATGCCTGTAAATAGAAAAAACGGCAAATTCATTGAATTTGCCGTTTTATATTTGGTTTAGCGTTCAGTGTTCAACCTACGCTGTAACATCGGTTTAATTAGAAATAATCGTAAGAGAAGCGAACGCCAATAGTACGTGGTCTATTTGTCACAACTTTAGGCGTAAACTGCTGAGTATCTATGTTCAATATTGCACTCTCGTCGAATACATTATCAATATATAATTCAGCTTTCCAAACATCGTTTGTAACACCAACAGCCAAATTAGCTAACATGTATGATTCTTGAATGTAACGACCACCACGGAACGTTGCACCGTTCGAGTCTGCATAGGTTACGCCTTCGTAGACAGATGCCTCTTCTTCTATTTTAAGACCAGACCCTGTTCCGTAGATAAGTTGCGTTGCATCTTCCATTACGAAAGCATCCATGATCATGCCAGCAAAACGGTCGCCAGTATAGCTAACCGAACCGTTCACATAACCACGCTTGTCACCTTCTAATTCGAAGAAGTAACGTGCATTCACGTTGCCAGAGAACCCTGCAGAATAAGGTAGTTCAGAGCCTACACCTGCTGCAATTCCCTCTAGTTCCGAATTAATGCGGGTTAGCTCAGTATCAAGCAAACTAAATGCGGCATTGATAACCAAGTCATCAGTAGCAAGCCATGTAATATCAGCATCGATACCCTTAATTTCCGCGTCACCTACGTTGTCGGTAAATACAAGGAACGAGATATTGGTTGGGTCGAAACGAGAGGTCTGTAGGTCTTCAATTTCTGAATAGTATGCTGTTGCGTTAACACGCAAGATACCGTCAAGAAAGTCACCTTTTATACCCAACTCGTAATTATCTAATGTATCAGTTGTTGAATAAACAGGGATACGGAAACCGTCAAACGCGCCGCTTTGGTTTTTCGCCAAACCACCGCCAACACGGTTAGTAACTGGCGGACGGAACCCTTCTGAATAATTAGCAAACAACAGAACATCATCGTTTACTTTCCAATCTAGTGAAAACTTGAAGATGGTATCGTCAACTGTCAATACACCGTTACTGTCGAGTAGGTCGGTTTCAAGCTGACCGCTTTGAATCGCCTCGTTTACTGCAGCTGGGTCTAGATTTACCGCAGCAAGTTCATCAGGGTCCAATGTCCCAAATGCACGAATTCGACGGGTAACGTCGACAGTCGACGTCGAGCCCACATAGATATCATCAATTTGATACCAACGCGCACCCAAGCTAGCCGTTAGTGTATCGGTAAGGTCATACTCTAACTGACCAAATACGGCGATTTGTTCAATAGTATGCGTGATATCATTAATAAAACTAATTTCTGATGGGAACGGGCCACCGTTGCTGTTAATGCCTTCAGTACCTACTAAGTTTCTTTGTAGGTTGTCGAAGCCGAAGCGCGTGAGTTCGCCATCAGTATTAGCAATTTTAAATTGTCCTACTGTTGCTATTTCTTGCTCGTCGTAGAACAACCCAGCAGTTACACGCCAAGGCGTATCCATGGTTGTCGTAAAACGTAGTTCATGGGTATTACGTGTTGTTGTAGTGTCTTCTTTAAAATACTTAGTAGGATCGAGACAACGCTGATCTTCCGCTTCCACACCCGCTTCATAGTGGTTACACACATAATATGCTGCGAAAGCTCCGCCATTGGTGTAACCCGTGTAGTCGGCTAACGTATCGATTTCACGATTTAAATAACCACCGGTGTACACGAGGTCTAGCTTGTCTAAGCGCCCTTCTAGTGTCCACGTTGTTAAACCAAACTCATCTTTGTTTTCTTCTTGTTGAAAACGAATAGCTGAACTGTCACCTTCAAGCGTAGGGTCGTAGGCAAATACACCTTCAGTATCTAATGTTTGCTGTGTGTGTTGAACTAACAATTCCCAGTCAGTATTAAATTCATACAACAGGCCAAAACGCGCACCGGTGTAAGTTGCGTCATTGAAATCATCTTCAACTAGCGCATCATTTTGTGGTGATACTACAGAGGCTTCTTCATTCGAATTAACCCCAGGGCTCGTTATGCGATTTGCGTCCATTGCAACCGGATCAGCAAGTGGGCCGCCCGAGATACGGTCGATCACTACCGCACTTCCAATGTAACCACCCTCGCCAGGAACGTTCATCACGTTATCAATCCAGCCGCCTTGCTTGTCGTTGTAAGCTGCAACACGGAAACCTAACTTGTCGGTAAGTGGCAAATTGAAATACGCCGTTACCGAGTTACTCATTTCACCGCCTTTGGTGAAACCGATATTTGTATCGAAACCTGCACTAAAGCTAGTCAAATCAGGTTTGTTCGTTATCAAACGAATAGTACCCGCCTGCGAGCTTGCACCAAAAAGCGTGCCTTGAGGCCCTGGAAGTACTTCAACACGCTGTACGTCTGTAGCGTAAACGTCAAGATTACGGCCAGCCATTGAAACTGGCATTTCATCAACGTAAAACGCAACTGAAGGCTGAAGCGCCTGTACAGACGACAACATGATATTAGATTGTGTTGTGGCAGCGCCTCGAATATAAATCTCGTTTTGCCCTGGGCCAGTGCCTTGGAAAACAACATTCGGAAGGAACTCGACATAATCTTGAAAATTATCAATTCCCAAGTTTTCTAATGCTTTACCGTTTAGCGCAGTAACGGAAACCGGCACGTCTTGAATTGATTCTGCGCGCTTAGTTGCGGTTACTTCGATGGTTTCTAATTGGGCTGGTGCCTTAGACTCTTGTGCAGCGATGGTTGTTGATGCCAACGCAGCAACGATTGCACAGCTTAGCTGAGTTTTACGCATAATGTGTGTTTTCCCTTTTAGGTAGTTTTATTCTTTGGACACTGTTTACTTGAAACACATATCAAAAAGATCAATTTATGGTAACACATAAACAATAAATGATTTTTACTCTAAGTAATTTTAAGCCAGAATCTTCGCGAAAATAACCTAATTAATGAGATAAATAAACGAGTCAGCACGTTTTTTAATCAAAAAAACCTTCTAATGCTAATTATTACTATGAAAACTTATTAACGGCCAGATAGGCGTGATATTCTACGTTAATAGTAATAACTCTTTATGAAAAAAGGATTAACGCTGCGTGAATGATAAAGCAAATCACTCCCCGCTGAACAAGTCGGTTTTTATAACTTCCTCGGCATTGATCGTATGCTTGTTAATTTTTGCTGCTGCCATGCCAAACGCAGCAGACGCATTATTCAAGACCATTCAAACTAATATCGTATCCAATGGCAGCTGGTTCTATGTCCTCGTCGTTGCTATTGTGTTGCTTTTTGTGGTTTATCTCGGGGTGTCTCGCTATGGTGAAATAAAGCTAGGGCCCGACCATGCAACACCTGAATTTAGCTTTATTACTTGGCTAAGTATGCTTTTTGCAGCCGGTATGGGTATTGGATTGATGTTTTTTGGCGTGTCAGAACCGCTTATGCACTTTCTCGCTCCTCCCACTGCAGATGCTCAAACGATAGACGCGGCAAGAGAAGCAATGAAAACCACGTTCTTCCACTGGGGAGTGCATGCATGGGCAATTTACGCTGTAGTTGCATTAATTCTCGGTTACTTCGCATACAGACAAAACTTACCATTAACGCTTCGCTCAGCGTTGTATCCTTTAATAGGCGACCGCATTTATGGGTGGCCTGGCCATATTGTTGATATTTTCGCTGTTACCTCTACGGTATTTGGCGTATCGACTTCGTTGGGCCTTGGCGCATCTCAAGTCAACGCAGGGCTAAACTATTTGTTTGGGTTACCATCAAGCACGTTTGTGCAAATTTGCATAATGGCGGGCGTGGTTGGATTAGCTGTTGTTTCTGTAAGCACAGGGCTAGAGAAAGGCGTTCGTCGCCTCTCAGAGACTAACATGGTGTTGGCTGTGGTATTGCTTGTCATCGTATTAGTACTTGGCCCCACCGTTTTTCTACTTCAAGCCTATATGCAAAATACCGGTGCCTACCTTTCTGACATTGTGCGTAATACCTTCAACCTGTTCGCCTATGAAAAAACAGACTGGATTGGCGGATGGACTATTTTTTATTGGGGGTGGTGGTTAGCGTGGGCGCCCTTCGTCGGTCTATTTATCGCACGAATTTCTTACGGCCGAACCATAAGAGAGTTTGTGGTTGGCGTATTGCTTATTCCATCCGCCTTTACACTATTTTGGATGACCGTTTTTGGTAATAGCGCCATTGACCAAGTCTTGGTACACGGTAACAACATACTGGCAAACATGGTTAATGAAGATACCTCTGTCGCCCTATTTGTCTTTTTAGAGCATTTCCCATTCTCGTCTATCCTCAATTTCATTGCTGTCATAATGGTAATAGTCTTTTTTGTCACGTCATGTGACTCTGGAGCCATGGTAGTCGATATGTTGTGTTCACATGGTCGTAATGATACGCCCCTATGGCAACGGGTATATTGGGCAATAGGCGTCGGTGTCGTTAGCGCGGTATTACTTTACGCGGGTGGTTTAGGTGCGTTGCAAACAATGACAATTGCTGCAGCCCTCCCTTTTGCGCTTGTTTTACTCATTGCAATTATGGGCTTGCTAAAGGCGCTTCGGATAGAAGCGGTAAAACGTGAAAGTTTACAAGTGATGGGGGGCAACCCTCCTCACAGTGATATGGACACAAACTGGCGAGAGCGTTTAGAAAATATCGTCACCTTCCCTAATGAACAGGTGGTTAATCGCTATGTACAAAAAATAGTGAACGCAGCGTTTGTTGATGTAAGCAAAGCCTTTGAAAACCAAGGGTTCTCAGCCTCGATAGAAAAAAGTGAGCATGCGTTATTGCTTAAAGTTACCATGGGTAGCGACCCAGATTTTATTTATTCTGTTTACCCAACAAAGTCAGAACAGCCTGAATTTGCCTCTAGCGATACACAAACAGTAGACGAAAATAAAAAGTCGACGTACTATCGCGCCGAGGTTCATTTAAGTGAAGGTGGTCAGAATTATGACATCATGGGCTGGTCAAAAATTGCCGTCATCAATGATGTTATCGACCATTTTCAAAAACACCAACACTTTATACATCTGTTGAAGTAGCCTTTATCAGGGCATTCACCTAGTTGGAATAATTATGAGAAAAGAAGAAGAATTATTGGTCGCCCTGAGACGCATAATTCGTGCTGTAGACCTACGCAGCAAACAATTAAGTAAGCATGTTGGCTTAACCGGCCCGCAGCTACTTGTTATGCAAAATATTGAAGAACGCCCTGGTATCATGGTGCGGGAAATAGCTGACAATATTAATTTAAGTCCCGCAACTATCACCAATATTCTTGACCGTTTAGAAACCCGAGACTTGGCCACGCGTATCCGAAGTACGCAAGATAAGCGCAAAGTGGGCGTATTCTTAACCGAGAAAGGTAAGGTAGCGGTTGTTGATGCGCCCCGCCCCCTTCAAGAACATTTTGTAGAGCGATTCGGGCAACTGCAAGAATGGGAGCAGAGCCAAATGGTGGCTACCGTTCAACGCATCGCCACCATGATGGATGCGAACAATATAGATGCCTCGCCATTATTAGAACTTGGTAGCATTATCGAGAAAGGTAACAGCTGATAGCAGCCAAACAAAAGGCTTTAAGTCTGAGAACACGAAATGCCCATGCAACATTGCGTGGGCATTTTTTTGCTTATTTAGTTTGTGGTTTAGGTTGGTTGGGACGTCCGCCAGTTACTTTATCGGCTCTTCCCTCATCTTTCGCCTTTTCAGCTCGACGCTTTCTAATCTCTTTAGGATCGGCTATTAACGGTCGGTAAATCTCAATTCTGTCACCGTCTTTTAAGGTTTCAGTTAGCCTTACTACTCTGCTCCAAATACCTACTTTGGTTTTTTTAAGGTCGATGCTCGGAAACTGAGAAAGAATGTTAGATACCTCAATTGCCTGCTCAACGGTAGCACCGTCGGCAATCGCAACATCGATCAATACTTGTTTTGTTGGCAGTGCATAAGCCACTTCAATGTTAATAAGGGCGGGGCTCACGCGTAAACGCTCCTTGCACGCTCGGTAAACGCCGTTACCATGCTCGATGCCAAATTATTGAACACTTTACCAAACGCCATCTCTACAAGCTTATTGCTAAATTCAAACTCTAAATTAAGCTCAATCTTACACGCATTTTCGGACAGAGAAGAAAAGGTCCAGCCTCCGGTGAGAGAACGAAACGGCCCGTCAACCAATTCCATATTAATTTTTTGGCCATCGACGAGTTCATTATGTGTGGTAAACCACTGTTTAATCCCCGCCTTGGCAACAAGTAACGACGCTTTCATACTTTCATTAGATGCATGCAACACTTTACTGTCTGTACACCCGGGCAAAAACTGAGGGTATGAGGCAACATCGTTCACTAAGTCGAACATGGCTTGTGCACTGTGCGCTACCAGAGCGCTTCGTTGGATACTCGGCATTTGTCTTACAATTACTGGATCATTTTCATTAGTGTACCACATAAAATCTTGCGTTCTCATCTACGAAACTGACCTTTCAACGATGTTTTTATTTTTTTACTACCCGTTTAAATACAGATATTTGCCACCATAATTAATCTATTAGCGGGTAAAGACTTTCAACACATATTTAGTATAATAGAGGCTATGAAAAAGAATAAAGCCAATAAAAACACCACGGGTAACATCGCGCAGAATAAAAAAGCGCGCCATGATTATTTTCTTGAAGACAAATTTGAAGCGGGTTTATCACTTCAAGGCTGGGAAATAAAAAGCATCCGTGCGGGTAAAGTAAATATCACTGATACGTACGTCATCATCCAAAATGGTGAAGCTTATCTTGTGGGCTGTCGCATCTCGCCGCTAAACCAAGCCTCGTCGCACGTTATCGCCGAGCCAGAGCGCGCAAGAAAGCTATTGCTTAGTCGACGTGAACTGGACCGTTTAATGGGCGCTAGAGACCGTCAAGGCTACTCAATAGTTGCCACCAATATGTATTGGAAAAAGTGTTGGGTTAAGCTTGAGATTTACCTAGCCAAAGGTAAACACGAGCGCGATAAGCGAGACACATTAAAAGATAAAGACTGGCAGCGCCAAAAAGAAAGAGTGATGAAGAAAAGCGTATAAACGCCCAGATAACTGTTTGTAAAACCAGAATATAAAAAATGCAGCGTTCGTTACGCTGCATTTTTTTGTGCACTAATTAATTTAAGAGTCGGCCTTCATGGCAGCAACATCTCGCTTGGTCATCGACTTTCGATGCAACATATCGAGTATGAGGCTCCATAATGGTGATGGCCGATTCATCGTTGTAAGGTTATTACCTAACCGGCGTAACTGACGACGTACCATAGACATATTTGCTAAACTAGCCAAAGACTTATCTTTCCATGTACAGTGCGGTATTGTGCCAGAGTACTCCCACTGCTGTTGCCACTTTTTCGACAAATCGGGAGTAATAGCCAGCGCACTTGCTAAGCCAACCAGCGCACAGCCTTCATTGATCACGTTTTCAGCTACCGAGGCTCGCTTTATTCCCCCTGTGGTCATTAGCGGAATATCGGTTTTACTTTCCAACGCGTGAGCAAATTCTAGGAAATAAGCCTCTCGGGCTAAGGTGGTATTGTCGCGGGTTTGCCCTTGCATTGCCGGGGCTTCATAGCTGCCACCTGATAACTCGACAACATCAACGCCCAACGCTTCTAAGCGGTTAACTACTTCACACGCATCATCAAATGAAAACCCATTTTTTTGAAAATCGGCTGAATTTAATTTCACCATAACAATAAAGTTTGAAGCGCATATCGCTCTAATTTGACTAACGATATTGATTAAAAGACGCGCCCTATTAATGATAGAGCCGCCCCACTCATCTTGGCGCTGATTTGTTAATGGTGACAGGAACTGAGTAAGTAGATATCCATGTGCGGCGTGTATTTCAACACCATCAAACCCCGCTTTCTCTGCTTGTTTCGCTGTTTCAACAAAACGCTTACACACGTCGTGAATTTCTGCACATGTCATCTCTCTTGGTTGTGCAAACAATTTAGAATGTTTACCCATATCAAGGGGTACAGCAGAAGGCGCAATGGCTTTGCCCTGCATAGCTTTAAATACCTGCCGGCCAGGGTGGTTAATCTGCATAACTGCTAACGCACCATTAGACTTAATAATTTTTGCCCATTTTTCAAACGGTGTAAGCGGCGTGTGCTTTTCTAATGCCACACCACCAGGACCTGTCATGGCAGTTCTATCAATCATGACATTGCCCGTAATAATCATACCTAAGTCGCCATGCGCCCAGTATCGATACAGGCTAAACAGCGCGTCACCGGGTACGCTACCCGTATCTGACATGTTTTCTTCCATCGCTGCTTTTACAAGGCGGTTTCGTACTTCAACCCCGCACGGTAAGGTATAGGGTGTATATAAAATAGAATTACAACTCATTGGCACTTCAGAGTAATTAAACGCACGCCCACTTTAATGGTTATTAGGTATAAATGCATCTTTTCAAAGCCAAAAACTAAAAGAAACGTTTAACCGCGCTATAGTTATGTTATAATCCTCGTTCACACTCGGGGCTGATTAGGATTCGACAGGATCTAGGAAGCTGGAGGTGCATGCAGAGGAGCGGTTTGCCTCTTAAAAAGCCGCATTTAAATAGTCGCAAACGACGAAACATACGCACTAGCCGCTTAATAACCGGCATAGGCCCTTCCACCCTAGTCTTTTCCTGCTAGCGGGGATTCGGAAGGTCATCCAAGTAGGATAGCGAGGGAACCTTGTCTGAGGGTGAACCGCGAAATAGTATCGGACCAGCTACCAAGAACCCTGTTTGTCGGGGTCTAAAGTAGTTAAATAAAAGACAAACTAAGCATGTAGTACCAAAGGTAGACATTTTCTGGACGCGGGTTCAAATCCCGCCAGCTCCACCAATTCAAAGGCTTGCCACTCGGCAGGCCTTTTTTATAGCACTAGTAATTTTCCCATTATCAAAGCCATTCGCTAATTTACTCTCGATCAATCTATACACATTCTGCGTATTCATCTGATGATAATTCAAAAGGTAAGTTAAATGTCAGTGCGCTCGTTAACGCATTTTTTCTGCGTCGCCCTGTTGATAAGTGCTAGCGCAGCGGCGTTCAGTCAGCCTGCCCTCGCGCTTTTTGAGAAGAAGCACGTTAAGAACCAAACAACAGACTGCAACGCCCCCAAATACAAGCAGTTTGTTAAAGAGCGGCTCGCCTATTTTGAACAAAAAAATAAAAGATTGCTGAACAGCACATTCCGAGACTATGAACAAAGCAGCCAGACGAATAGCAATCCTTATAAGGTGATAGGAGATTTAAGCCGACACCTTATCTACAGTGCCCAACTTGAACCTGTACAAATCGTTAATGCTAAAATTAATCTTATGTTCCAGCACGGAGAGCGCCTGAGCAGAGACCAGCAAATAGCCGGTAATGTTTTTGATAATTTTAGCAAGGAAGCGCATTTTGTTGGAATAGCCAGAGCGTGGGTGGCCTACCGGCAGGGGCGTAACCAAGAGGCTTTCAATGAGCTAGTAACGTCAATTGATGTGAGTAATTCAGCTGTATTAGAATCATTTGGGCCTGACTTTACCTTTATTCGCCGTATTTATCGCGATGGGCATACTCATCCAGTGGTTGCCTATCTCAATAAAACCAAAGGTTTCTGGATAGGAAAGCGAGCAGATGCGTTGCGCTTTGCGTGGCTTACCATGATTGAAAAGGGCTGCGCAATTCAGTTTGATTCACTCGATACTATTAAATTTGCAGAGCTAGGCTTAATAAAAAAATAAGTAAATAGAGATGGAAAATTCATTAAGGAATTTTAAATGAGAATTACTGTACCAACAGCAATAGCCGCAAGTCTTTTTGTTTGGTCAACTGGCAGTAACATGCCAGCTGTAGTTGCATCACACTTCAATGCGTCGGGACAGGCAGATTCCTTTTTATCACGCGATACTTATCTAACGTTAATGGTTTTAGTCGTCTGTCTTTCTACGCTTGTTGTTGGGGGAATGGGTAGGCTGCTAACATCACTACCAGAAGATTCAATTAATCTTCCTAATAAAGCCTATTGGCTGTCGCCGGAAAGAAAAAATGAATCTTTGAATTACATTTCAAATTGGCTTCAGTTTTTTTCAGCTGGTATGGCAGTATTTCTCTGCTTTGTTCATTGGGTTGTTGTGCAAGCAAATAGTACCGAATCTCAGCAATTGGATAGTAGTGTATTCTATTTAGGGCTGGTGTTTATGTTGTTTGGTCTAATGGGTAGCATTTATGCTCTTGTAAGACGATTCACTAAAACCAACAATTAGATACCCGCAACACATAAGAAGCTGCGGCGCACCTAAAAATGCTAAATGGCGGAAAAGTCACAGGGCGAACGGTCAAATCATGTTCTTGAGACATTTGGAAAGAATTACTCAACAGGTATTAGGTCGCTGATCGTAGTGATACAACCCGATTGGGGGAATCAATTTACAAGGTTATGCTCCCTTTAAAAACGTTTACGTACTTTTGGATCCATGAGAAGCTATCGTATAAAGGAATTAAGCTGTGTATTAAATAAAACAATATGGATTCACTCAATTTCGTTAACTTAATTCAAGCTGCCACTGTTGGTATTTCAATATTAGGCGGTTTATTATTGTGGCGACAAAGTCCGTTTGTTGAAGTTGCCCTCCTCCTCGGCTTAATCGCCTTTGCTTCTACAGTAAACATCTTAGAAGAAACGGGTATCACGCGAGATATTTACTTACTTAGCCCTATTTTTATTATGTTGTTCGGTCCTGCAAGTTACCTAGCGGCAAAACATATAACCAATAAAACACTTCAAACCAGCGACTGGATGCACCTGCTGCCTGTTGCCCCGGTATTGTTCTTTACCTCACATGTTGCGGTGGTTATCGTGATAGGGAGTATATGGCGAGTCGTTTACGCTTATTTCACTGCCATTTTGCTCATGAAACACAAGGTAGCGCTGGATGAAAAACGTTCTGACTCTGATGACTTTTCGTTCACTTGGTTAGTTTGGGTGTTAGTCATTACGGCTTTGTTCAACCTAGTGGACTTGGCACGGCTCAATAGTCAGCAGTTTCTCCCCTATGAGCTAAACCTCATCGGCCAAGCCTTGAATAATATGGTTTGGTTAGTGGCCGCTACCATCATCACAATCAAATTAATCGACCAAAAAGTATTAACTACACCTCATAAAGTCACGCTGAACAACGTTCATTCTGAAGCGAAATCTGAACCTGAAAATTATGGCTCTACGTTTAATGAATTAGATAAGCTGATTATTAATAATAAGTGGTTTTTAACACCCCGACTTACATTAAGTGACGTCAGTGAGTTAAGTGGGTTGCAACCCAGAGATATCTCACGCGCAATCAATACCGTGGCTAATAAGTCATTTAACGAATACATAAATGAATATCGTATTCACCACATTTGTTCTGCGTTTGATGCGCAATCTCCTCATTCACTTTCCAGGCTTTATACCGATGCGGGCTTTAGCTCTAAAGCTTCGTTTAATAAGCTTTTTAAAGAATATACTGGCAAAACTCCCAGTGAATATAAGGCTCAGATTAAGTCCGCATAGAAAATACGTCTAACAACAAGATAGTAGACAACTAAACACATGTAACTGGACGACCGCCCCATGGGTCACCGTTACGATACCGTTAACTTATTAGTTAGGAGTTAACTGTGAAATATTTTATTGCTCTACTCATTTTAGTTTCTGCCACTGCTTGTCGCGCGGCGCCTAATTTAGAACAGATGGGGAACTCATTTATTCTAAATAACATCAATATTGTTGATGTCGAAAACAGACAAATTCAGTTTAATAAATCGATACTTGTTAACAAGGGTAAAATTCTCAACATTGCGCAATCCCCCATGCCTGCACCATCAAACGGTATTACGATTATTGACGGGAATGGTGGTTACGTTACACCTGGGCTGATTGACATGCATGTTCACATTTTTGAAGAGGCGGCGTTCGCTTTAGCCCTTAGTCATGGAATTACTCATGTTCGCATAATGAATGGTGTTCCTGACCAATTGAAGTGGCGAGACCAAATTGAAGCAGGCGAACTTATTGGTAGCAGCGCCACTGTGAGTAGCCCTATTCTATCCGCTTACGACGCAAACTTGCATCACACTGTGCACACAGCAAAACAAGCCGAGGCAGCTGTTAAGCGTTATCAATCTGAAGGTTATGACTTAATTAAACTCTATGGGAACCTTAGCGAAGAAGCGTTAACAGCGGCAATCGAAACAGGTAAAAATCTCAATATACCGATTGCTAAACATGGCCCACATGCGTCTGGCAATATGCCGATATCATCGCTTTTTGGGCTTCAATCATTAGAACATGCTGAAGATATCTATCAAGGCCCCCTTAATTACAAATTTGATTCTACCCGTATCCCCGCAATAGCTGAGAGAATAAAAGCAGTACACGTTCCCGTTACCCCAACGTTAAACATTTACTATCAACTCACCCAACTTAGTGTCGAGAAAGAAGCGTTTTTAGACACTGTTCCAACCGAATACACTTCCGACATCATCGCGCTCGAGGCGTCAAATAACCAAATTAAGCGGTGGTTAACTGCATCAGACAATATGGCCGCACATAATCAGAAAACACTTTCGTTTCTACAACATATCACCAACGTTTTTCATAATGCTGGAATCCCGCTTTTGGTCGGTTCTGATTCTGGCGTGTTGCTTTCCCCCCACGGTTTAGCTACGCATAACGAAATGCGATTAATGCACGAATCTGGTATGGCAATATACGATGTACTAGCAGCTGCAACTATCAACCCAGCGAAAGCACTAAAGATGGGCGACCAAATCGGTAAAGTTTCTGAGAACTATAAAGCGGATTTTATCTTGTCTAAAACGTCTCCATTAGATGACTTGTCGACACTTAAAAGGCCGGAAGCAGTCGTCAAAAATGGTCACTTTTATCCCAAAAAAGCGTTAAGAAAAATGAGGGAAAAAGCCATTGAATCTCGCAGCATTTGGAAAGAGCTGGGAACCTTGTTTAGAGGGATGTAAATCAGCGTCTATGCTGGCCCATTAGTTTCAACAATGCACAAGACACTTTAAAAGCACCAAACGCATAAAATTAACGCGCTTAGAGCAGTGGCGAGAGAATTCAGCTCGCCTTCACAACGCTTACACAGTTTCTTCCTTGCGATTTAGCAAGGTACAACGCAGTGTCTGCCTGCTCAATAAAACTAACAGCCTCTGGACAGGGCCACGCACCAGATATAGGACAGACTGCAATCAATGACGATGAATGGACAGGCATTGTTGACGGCTTAAACAGAGATTTTGTTCGGTTTGTCTCGTCCAACCAAATAACGAGTGCGATTAAAAAGACGTTTATTGTCGCTTATCTTTTCCAAGTATCCAGTCTAAACCTTGAATTGCAATGGTAGGAAAGACAGTTGCATGCGTAGCATCATCGACAACGACAAACTTAATTTGAACGTTACCATCTGATTGCTCAGAAATTTTTTCGGCAAGCATGCTACTCCCTTGAACCATATTTTCTCCCTCACCGAACTCAGGAGTTTCTAAAGAACCGACTGATAAATAGACCTTTGTGTTAGAAGGAGCTTTTTGCGGAGCTAATTTCAGCAAATAGTTGTCATTAAACCAAACTGACGGGCTACCTAGAATGTAAGAAGAAAATACATCTGGGGATCGAAATAAAATATACGCGCCGAATAGTCCACCCAGTGAGTGGCCTATAAATATGCGACTGTTCTGGTCAGCTCTGTATTTCGACTCGATGAAAGGAAAGATATCAGACTTAAAGAATTCTATGTGGGTATCTGCATTTCCTGTTTCCATCTTCCAGCTATTAGCTTTTACGGGCGTATAATCTCTTACTCTGCTTTGAATTCCTCTTGAGTCAGTCGAATATGAAGCACTGACAATGATTGCCTCTTCCATAACCCCCGAATACATTGGATTTCGAGTAGCTCCGACAAGTGTAGGGAAGCTATATGGAGCATCGGTCGCGTAGATAACAGGGTACTGTTTGCTAGGCGAAGTGCTATAAGAACGCGGAAGTTGCACATATATTGGATAAATTCGTCCGGTAGCCGATTCCTCTAGTTGGATTATAAAGCTTCTTTGCGGACTATATGGCACAGATGAGACATGTGTCTCAAGCCATGACTTAATGGGCAATATCCAAGCCTCAGTGGGACGATAAAAAGCGCCGTGCTCCAATCCCGTAAAAATTTCGATTTCTTTGAATGAACTTACTGCCTTTGGATTTCGCTTAATGACTTCATCACAAGAACCGACAGTATCTGAGCTTTCGTGAATAGACAATACTTGACCAGTCAACACAATATCTTCATCTCGACTCATGCTCGTAGTACAAGCTGCAAGGAGCACGTAATTAATATCAGTTTTCTGAATGGCATTTGACGCTAAAGCAGTAATGTAGCCACCACGTGAAAACCCTATCAAAGTGATATTACGTTGAGGAACTCCCATTTCTAAAAGCGTGCTTACTTGGTTCCTCAATTTTTCAGCATGTGTGGTGGGGCTACTTTTTGCTTTTCGATGCTCGGAGATGACCACAGCACCGAAACTAGCCAGTTTTTCTAGTATCGCCGGATATTCGTACATGCCCCATCTCGGATGAACAGGCGACGGATCCTCGCCTTCAACTATGTAGCCATGAGAGTAGAAAATGTATTTCGCGTTCGGATCAATTCTGTCAGGTATATTATCGAATATAGGGCTAGCGAACACATCACAAAAGGCCAAAAAAGCTAGGCAGAACAATAAAATAAAACGCACAGTAACAATTCCTTGTGTTCTTTTAGACTGAGAACCCTAGCTGTTAGGTCCGAAAAACGTACGTTTCAACCCCCTAGAGTCTCTGGATCAAAAAGACAAAGAGCAGACGGTCAGTTTTGTGACGCCGGATTTCTGCCATCGGTCAATAGCGGACACCAGAAAGTAAAAGAAAAAGCGCTATAGACTATGCATATTCAGCGAACAAAACTCTGTACATAATAGATTGAATTTCCATCAGGTATAGGACAGACTGCAATCAATTAAAGCTAACATCATGAGCTAAAAGGACTTTACGAATGAGGTTTTTTTTCAAATATTTATGTATCGGTATGATAATCCTTGTGTCGAGTGGTTTTGTTTATCAAACCTACTCTCAATATATCGACTCTAGCACTTTTATCAAAACTGGAGAGATGATTGATGTTGGTGGCTACAGCCTTTATACAGAAGATAGCGGCATAGGA
>NZ_BAAJLS010000017.1:0-17878 GCF_057539655.1 Alteromonas sp. 4NH20-0056
CAAAAAAGCCCTTGTCTAACGACAGGGGCTTTTTTACTTTGTGCGCCATAAATATTAGAACAAAGATCAATCCAAGCTTATGAAGCTATGTAATTCGCTTTTCATTCACCGCGCATTCCCCTACCATAACCGCCACTGTTCTCTGCACTAATAATGAGATATGCCTTCTTTACAGCCCTATAGTACTTTCGGTCTTCAAACTGCCTGCCAATCTGTGGTTAGCTTTTCTTCTGCTGATGAATTTATTGATGCTTATCGCAAACACCCTATTAATTACATTATAGGGGGAGGCAGTAATTCTATTTTCCTTGAAGACTTCGACGGTGTGCTACTGGTTAATAATATTAAGGGAATAAGCCATTTTGATGATGATAAACATCATTACATTAGCGCAGGTGCGGGCGAAAATTGGCATGACTTGGTGAGTATGTGCATGCAGAACGGGTGGTACGGCTTTGAAAATTTGGCGCTTATTCCTGGTTCTGTTGGTGCAGCGCCAATCCAAAACATTGGTGCCTATGGTGTTGAGATAAACCAGTTCATAGAGTCAGTGATTGCGATAATGATAGATAGTGGGGAGCAGGTTCGTTTAACCGTAAATGATTGTCAGTTTGGTTATCGCGATAGCATTTTCAAGCATGATTTGGCAGGTAAAGCGCTTATTACCCAAGTTAATTTTGTATTACCTAAGCACTATGCGTTAGCCACTTCATACGGTGAGCTCGCTGCATTATCAACCCCAAGTGCCTTTGATGTATACAACAAGGTTATTGAAATTCGTAAAAGTAAATTACCCGATCCAGCACAGCTTGGTAATGCAGGCAGCTTCTTTAAAAACCCAGTAATCTCAAAAACGCATTTCGACACGCTAATATCACAATATCAGGGTATGCCGGGCTATGTTGTGTCGCCCCAGCTGATGAAAGTCCCTGCGGCTTGGTTAATTGATCAAGCGGGTTTTAAAGGGAAAGCGGTAAATGGGGTACGCTGTCACCCTACTCAGCCGCTTGTGTTAACCAATCTGGGTAATGCGTCAGGCGATGATGTGCGCGCTATGGCCAGTAACATCATTACTGCCGTTAGCAGCACATTTGGAATATCGCTTGAGCCCGAAGTTCGCTTGGTTGGTAGCCAAGGTCTAGTCTCTCTATAATAATAAGCCCTTACATAAAAGGGCTTAACGTTTATTACGCTATGCATCACCTTTCTTATTGTCGTTATCCACAGTAACGATCATCACTTGGCAAACAAATTGCTGCTCACAAATAGACTATCTCTATTGAGCAGCCTTTATCATGCCAAAAACCATCCACCATATTAATATTCTTGTCGATGATATCGAAAAAGCATCCGCGTCTTTTAGCCGCTTTTTAGATGTTGTTCCTATTATCGAAGCGCTCCCAATTAGACAGGCTATATCGGCACGGTTCGATTGTAATGGCGTATGGCTGGTGTTAGTAAGCCCGTTAACGTCGCAGTCGCCCCTTAAACAGATAATAGAAACACGAGGGGAGGGCGTGTTTCTTTTGTCATTTGAATCAACGGATATTGATGCGGAAATCGACCGCTTAACACGAGATAGTATTGCATTTTCAGATTCAACAAAACGAAAGGGGGCAGACAACTGGGAGGTTCAAGATATCCGCCTTCCTTACTCACTCGATGTCGTTCTTCAGTTATGCCAAAGCATTTCAAAATGAAATAATTTATTTCATTTTGAAATAAAAAGTGATCGTTCAATATTTATTCAAGCGTACTAAGGTTGAGCAATGTTTAATCAAAGGCAGTAAAAGTAAGGCCTAACGTGTTTTTTGCAAAGTTGGTATAGCACCTGCTAACAAGTCATTAACCATTACGCCTGCTTAACAATGAGTAGGTGAAAAAATGAGTGATAACGACTTGAATAATAACGCATTACAAACAAGCAAATTACGCGTACTTATCTTTGGCTACAAGGAGTTTAGCCAATTGATGAGTAGTGTGCTTGGGCGATTCCGTGAACAAGCGGAATTTCGTATTGTTGATGCGATTGTCGGAACGACTTTTGAGATTAAAAAGCATATTTCGGCGTTTTGTCCTGATGTTGTGGTCAGTGCAGGCTCAAACGCTCGATACTTAGAATCTTCGCTATCTATTCCTGTTGCATCACTCGCTACTACTGAATTAGACGTGTATGAGGCAATAGAGAAAGCCTCAAAAATTTCTGACAATATCCATGTCATATCTTTTGCCCATACCAGCATTGCTGCCCAGCTGGCCGGGCCAAAGTTAAATGCGCATGTAGACCAAACTGTCTATCTCACACCTGACCAAGCGCGCGAACAGTTCTACATCGCCTCTAAAAAAACAGACATTGTTATGGTGGGGGCAAGCTTAGTATGCGGGCTGGCCGCAAGCAAAGATATTCCGTCTTTTTTAGTGTATTCAGAATCGTCGTGTATTGTGACCATAGAAAGCGCGCTTGAAAAAGCACGCGAATGGCGCGAGCGTAATCGCGAACACGCTATTATGTCGTGGTTAATGGATAAGTCTAAAACCCCCATTATCATGATAGATGGAATGGATGATTCACTTACGCTAAATAATGCTGCTAAGCACGATTTAAAACTAACAAATGATTTTACGAGCGATTTATCAACGCTCATTCATCCCGAGGATGGTAAGCGCCTCACCGATGGAGAGTGTGAAATTAACGGTAAAGAGTGGTGGTATCACCTAGACACCGTAGACCAAGCCCCTAATCAAAAATATATCTATCAACTTTACAGCAAACTCCCTACCGCGAAAGCAAAGAAAAAAGCCCCGCTTAAACGCCACGAACTTATTTATCAATCAGGCGAAATGGAAGCGGTAATTCAACAAGCTACTGCTTTTGCGTCTTCGCCAAGTAATGTGTTGTTGTTCGGTGAATCGGGCACGGGTAAAGAGTTAGTTGCGCGCCAGGTGCATAAGTTTAGCCCGTATGAGAAGGGCAAGTTCGTTGCACTGAATTGCAGCGCAATACCTTCTGAGCTTTTTGAAGGTGAATTGTTTGGTCATCAAGACGGCGCGTACACCGGTTCGCGACGAGGCGGTCGCAAAGGGCTAATTGAGGAAGCCCAGCATGGCGTGTTGTTCCTTGATGAAATTAGCGAGCTGGCCTTAGATCAACAGGCCAAGTTGTTACGGTTTTTACAAGAGCGTCAGTATCGCCCGTTAGGTGGAAACCAAGAGCGTGATGTCGACCTTAAGCTTATTGCTGCCTCGAACCGTTCCCTGTCAGACATGGTGCAAACCGGTGCATTCAGAGAAGATTTATTTTACCGCCTTAATGTATTCAATATTACGCTGCCGCCCCTTCGTCAGCGTATAGCCGATATTCCTCTTGTTGCTATTCATAAATTAGCGTCACTTAACAAACGCTACGCCTTAGACCATACACCAGAAGACGTGTGGAGTGTTATCGAGCAACCCATGCTGGCTTATCAGTGGCCAGGCAATATCCGTGAACTTGAGAATGTACTAGAACGAATTGTTGCTTACGTGAAAGCCATGAATGGCCTTGACCGTGTAGGCAGTGTGCTCTCTCAGATTGCACCAGAGCTTTCCCACACTAATGAAGTGGCGGCGGCTCAAGGTGGCGCACTTAAAAATAAAGAGTATGAAATGATTTTAGCGACGCTCGAACAATGTAGTGGTGATAAACGTCGAGCTGCGCAAGCGTTAGGTATAAGCCAAACCACTTTGTGGCGTAGGCTCAAAGATATTCAACACAACAATAATGACTAGTGTCTGGAGAAACCCAATGTTAAACACACGCAAGCACCTCATCGCCAGCAGCGTTGCCATAGCGTTTTCGCTATCAACGTCTGTATTTCATACTCAAGCTTTTGCGCAAGAAGAAGCTACGAACGCTGAAGACGAAAAACTGATTGAAGTGATCAGTATTTCGCGTAAGCGTCCAGAAAGTATTCAAGAAGTGCCTATCGCGGTAACGGCATTGTCTGAAAGGCAACTAGAAGCTGCCGGTGTAGAACGCACTGGGGATTTTATTGGTTTAATTCCAAACGTAAGTATTGTTGATGCCGCTAACGTGGGTGATACACAGGTAAACATTCGCGGTATTATTTCAACGCGAGATGCAGAATCGACGTTCGCCTATGTTGTTGATGGTGTACTCCAAACCAACCCGAATAGTTTTAACGAAACCCTCACCGATGTTGCACAAATTGAAGTGTTGAAAGGGCCGCAAGGTGCGCTTTATGGCCGAAATGCTGTCGCTGGTGCCATTCTTGTGACAACCAAAACACCCTCAGATATTTTTGAAGCCAAAGTAGAAGCCGGAATCGGCAATAATAATACCCAGCGTTACAGTGCAATGGTAACCGGCCCGTTAAGTGACACCGTTTTTGGGCGCTTTGCAATAAGCCACAATACAACCGATGGCTTTTATGAAAATGTATTTTTAGGGCGTGATGATGCGGTCGACTTCTTAGAAGATACTACTATGAAAGGGCGTCTTATTTGGGAAGCGTCAGATGATCTTAAATTTGATCTTCGCGCGTCACGCAGTGAAGTAGAAGGCGGGGCGATTAACTTTAATGCGGCGTTTGCACTGCCTAGCTTCGTTGATGCATTCGGTCAGCAAGCCTTTAACAAAGACGTGAACGATCACGAGTTTATTTTTGCGTTTAACGTGCCAGGTGAAAACGAACAAGAAACCACAGAGCTTTCACTAAAAGCTGATTGGGAACGCGACACCTTTGACGTTACTGCGATAGTGGCTTACAACGACTTAGATGAGTACTTGCTGTCTGATGGAACTAGCGCGTCGTTTTACGGTTATGAAGTCACACCGCAATGTCAAACCGACCGCCAAACGCTCAATAACCTTCCTACGGAATTAGGCGGTGCGGGCCGAAGCGATTTATATGGCGATTTCCTTTCTCCCTTTGTTGTTCTGCCACCGGGTCAAGACTTCGCCGGTGTATACGGTCCTTATACACCGTCCTCATGTGATGGTTATCAATATCAAGAGCGAAGCCAACGTGATTACAGTGCAGAAATTCGTTTAACGTCGAAAGACGATTCAGATTTTCGCTGGATAGCGGGTTTGTATTTTGCCCAAATTGAAAGGGATGTCGTGGTTGCCTATGGTGCTGACCAAGGGCAAGGTTTCCTTCGCCAGTCGTACGTACCACCAACAGGCCCAAACCCTACTGATTTGCTTTTTAGTGACACGTTCGATACTACAGTGATGTCGGGTTTCGGTCAGGTTGAATACGATCTTACTCAGCAGTGGGAATTGTCTGTTGCAGTTCGTTATGACAATGAATCTCGAGAAGTAGAAAACAACGTACCTAATGTTTTAGCGTCTGGGTTAAATGTGAACACCATTGTTAATGGGCAGGTTGGTCCTATCAACCCTGCATTTAATTCAAACCCGAACGGTATTCCAAGTCGTGACGCCAGCTTCAGCCAGTGGCAGCCTAAAGTAACCTTAAGCTATGAGGCATCATCTTCACTCAATTTATACGGTAGTTATGGCGTTGGCTTTAGAAGTGGTGGCTTTAACTCAATCGGTACCGAAGCGACGCTCGACTTCTGGTTTAATGCATCAGGAACCGGTACACCGGGCGACGCGGTTAATGCTCAACTTCAAGTTACTGACGATTACGCCAAAGAAGTAACAACAAGCATTGAACTTGGTGCGAAGTCGAGTTGGTTAGATGGCGCATTAAAGGTAAACACTGCGGTGTTTAACACCAATGTTGAAGATAATCAGTTTTTTGAATTCTTCGCAGGTCCTTTTGGCTTACTGCGTGCAGTAACCACTATCGACGAACTCGATATTCGCGGGTTTGAAGTTGACTTTAACTATCGCGTAACAGATGAACTGACACTATTTGGTGGTGCAGGCTTCATCGACAGTGAAATTAAAGAAAATAGAAACCGTCCGTTATCGGTCGGTAACGAAGCGCCACAAACACCAGACCGTTCGTTTACGCTTGGTTTTAGTCACGAGTACGCCATCACCAGCGATGTACTCATGCTTACTCGCGTCGACTATCAATACGTTGGTGAAACGAACTTCCATACCTTACAAGGTGAAGAGACCCCAACAATTTGGGACTTCTTTGGCACCTTAGGCGGCGGCGTACCTCCTGGTCCTCACCCACAAAACTTCAATAACGCAACGCGTGATGCTTACGGTCTAGTAAACGCTCGTATCGCGTTTGCAGGTGAAATGTGGGAAGTGGCGCTATGGGGTAAAAACCTAGCAGATAAGCAATATTTGCAAGAGGTTATTCCTGCGCCTGAATTTGGTGGCTCGTTTATTCATCCATCAGCACTTAGGTCTTACGGCATAGATTTTACCTACAACTTCTAGGTATTACGTGCAGTAAACACCGAAATAGACAACCCATTATAGTTTGATGTTACCAGTGCACTTAGGTGCACTGGGACACCGTTCGAGAGAAAAATAATGAACAAACCATTGGCAGGAATAAAGGTTATCGACCTGACACATATGTTGTCAGGCCCTTATTGCGGGATGATCTTGGCCGATTTAGGGGCCGAAACCATTAAGGTAGAGCCGCTTAGCGGTGAAGGAACAAGGAAATTACTCGCCACCGATCCAGAAAACTCGTTGGACGGCATGGGCGCCTACTTCATAACGCTGAACCGCAACAAAAAAAGCGTATGCATTGATTTAAAAACCCCTGAAGGATTAAACATTTTCTACGATTTGGTTAAGTCGGCTGATGTTGTTGTCAATAACTTCGGGGCCGGCGTGCCGTCACGCCTTAAGATAGACTATGAACATCTAAAAGCAGTTAATCCGCGTATTATTACCTGTTCAATTACCGGCTTCGGTAACAATGGGCCTAACTTTAAGCGCCCGGCGTTTGACCAAGTTGCACAAGCAACGGGGGGCGGTATGTCGATTACCGGTACCGACCCACAAAACCCTGTTCGTGCGGGAATACCAATCGGCGATTTAGGCGGTGGTATGTTTGCCGTAATGGGCATTCAGGCAGCATTGCTTGAACGTGAAAAAAGCGGTGAAGGGCAAGATGTCGATATATCCATGCTTGATTGCCAAATCTCGCTTTTAAACTATATGGCGACCATGTATTTCCTGTCAGGAAAAGATCCGTTTCCCATTGGTAATTCTCACTTTGTGCATGTGCCTTATGACACCTTTAAAACTGCCGATGGGTTTATTGTTATCGCAGTTATCACCGATAATTTCTGGCAAAACCTTAAAGAAGTCGTTCATGCTCCTGAGTTAGATTTACCCGAATTTGATACGCAGCCGGGTCGCTGGGCAAAGAAAGATTTCATTATCGATACCCTCAACAACATTCTTCAAGCGCAGCCCTCTGACTATTGGATACAGAAGTTAGAGGCAGCACGCATTCCTTGTGCACCGGTAAATAAGTTCTCACAAGCCTTAAGTGACGAACAAGTACTACACCGAAATATGGTGGTAGACCTTTCAAGTGCTGACGGCAATATCACTAAAGGGCCCGGTAACCCGATTAAGTTTTCACGTTCTGATGAAGAGAGTTTCTCTGCCGCGCCCCGTGTTGGTGAACATACCGACGAAGTCCTTCGCGAACTTGCAGGCCTTAGCCCAGAAGCGCTCGCTGCGCTAAGAGAAAAGAAGGTGGTGGGGTAATGGCAGAATCAATCATTATCAACGATGTTGGTCCTCGTGATGGATTGCAAAATCAAAAGAAACATTTAAGCGTAGACGAGCGATTAACGTTAATTAATGCGCTTGTTGAAGCAGGCGTTCCAGCCATTGAGATTGGCGCTTTTGTCTCACCAAAAGCCGTGCCTGCAATGGCCGGTACGGAGGACATCTTTACGCAGCTTACGCACATTAGCGATGTCGCATTTTCGGCGCTTATTCCTAACAAGCGCGGTTTTACAACGGGGCAAGAATTACAGGTTCCCCTCATGTCATTAGTGGTGGCAGCCAGTAAAACCATGAATGAGAAAAATATTCGTATGTCTACCGACGACGCTATGGTGATGTGTAAAGACGTCTTGTCGATAGCAAAGGAGAGCAAAAGTAAGGTGCAGGCTTACGTTGCAACGGCATGGGAATGCCCCTTTGAAGGGGACGCATCGCCTGATGAAGTTATGCGATTATGTGATGAACTGCTTACCGCAGGCGCAAGCCACATTGTTATTGCCGATACGATTGGCGCTGCCGCACCAGATGCTGTGTTCACACTGATGACACGCTTATCGGATGCGTTTGGGGCGCAGCATTTATCCTGTCATTTTCACGACACCAGAGCCATGGGCGTGGCGAATGTTTACGCCGCTATCCAAGCGGGTATTCGTCAATTTGATGCCTCGATTGGTGGTTTAGGTGGATGTCCGTTTGCGCCTGGCGCCACGGGCAATGTAGCAACCGAAGATGTAGTGCTACTGGTTGAACAAATGGGGTATAGCACCGGGATTAATATGCCTGCGCTGCTCGCTGCCTCCGATTTAGCAACAGAACTTACTGGTACAGCTCGTGGTGGTCATGCAAAGACATGGCTGAAACAACAACATGCAAGCAATGAATGCGACAGAGGATAGAATTATGAGTTATCGATTAGGTGTCGACGTAGGTGGAACCTTTACAGACTTACTACTGATAAATGAAGATTCAGGCGAAACCTTCACGGCAAAAGTGCCTTCAACGCCGCAAGATTCATCGGTAGGTGTACTAAACGGTATTAACCGTATTTGCGAACAGTCAGGGGTTGATGTTAAACAGATTAACCGCGTAATGCACGGTACAACGGTAGCGACCAATGCAGTATTAACTGGCAAGGGCTCAAAAGTCGCACTCATCACCACGAAAGGTTATAAGCAAGTGCTTCAAGTCGCCCGCTCATTTTGCCCAGGGGGCCTTGGCGGTTGGGTAAGCTATGTAAAAAAACCACTGCTTGCGCCACTTGAACTTACCATTGAAGCTGACGAACGTATTGATGCAGACGGAACCGTGCACAAAGCACTCGATGAGCAAGCACTACGAGCATCACTGCAAGAATTGAAGTCTCGTGGTGAGTTCGCAGCCATCACCATTTCATTTATTAATGCCTACGTAAATGGCGAAAATGAGAAGCAAGCGCAAGCCATTGCCAGTGAAGTATTTCCCGATATGCCCATTTCAATTTCTTCTGAAGTGGTGCCTGAACTTCAAGAATATGAGCGAACAGAAACAACCGTCGTAAACAGTTATGTGCGCCCTGAAGTCGCCAAATATGTTGATAACCTCTATGCCGCACTAACCGAGAAAATGGGTGAAGACCTTCACCTTTCTATTTTACGTTCAGACGGGGGCTTGGCATCGGCACGTTCTGCGGCAGATAGCCCGGTAAACTTGCTGATGTCGGGCCCTGCGGGTGGTGTGGCTGGTGCCATTCACTTCTGTAAGCAAGGTGGTCACGACAACATTCTTACCTTTGATATGGGAGGAACGTCAACTGACGTTGCCCTTATTCAAAATGCGTCTGCTCGCGTAAGACGAGAAACACGTGTTGGCGATGTTACCGTGCGAGCGCCATCGGTTGATGTGCGAACGGTGGGAGCAGGTGGCGGATCGTTAGCCTTTGTACCTGAACTCACTAAAGCCTTGCGCGTTGGACCAGAATCGGCGGGTGCGGTGCCAGGCCCAGCCGCGTATATGAAAGGAGGCGACCAACCTACTGTCTGCGACGCCAACGTTGTGCTTGGCTATTTACCGGCCGACGTACAGCTAGGTGGCAGTATGTCTATCAACCGCGATGCTGCTGTTGATGCGGTGAAGAAGGTTGCCGACCCAATGGGAATAAGTGTAGAAGAAGCCGCGGAAGGCATTATTAAAATTGCCAACGAAGCGATGTTTGGTGCATTGCGATTGGTTTCGGTAGAGCAAGGCTTCGACCCTCGCGAATTTGCCTTAGTCGGGTTTGGCGGCGCGGGCCCTTTACACGCTAATGCGTTAGGTATTTTAACCAATGCATGGCCAACCATTATACCGCCAGGGCCAGGTGTGCTTTGCGCCTACGGCGATGCCACTACACAAGTACGAGATGAGGCATCGCAAACCTATGTGACCCTGCTTGATAATATTGAAATTAACGATTTCAATACCTTGCTTGATGAACTTGCGGAAAAAGCATCGTCAACACTTCATGCTGATGGGATAGATAATGACGAACAAGTCATTACCTACCAAGCAGACGTGCGATATACCGGCCAAGCCTTCCAACTAAGCGTCGAGTTTAGTCGTGACGAGTTGGAAAAAGAAGGGTTGGCGCTATTGAAACGTCAATTCGATGCAGAACATACACAATTGTTCACGTTTGCCCTTGAAGACGGACACGAAATTGTCATGGTAAGGGCGGTTGCAACCGCGAAGAGCAAGCCATTACCCGCTCCTCCTGCGCCTAGTACACAAGCAACATTGAAAGAATGTGAAATTACGTCGTCAAAGATTTATTACGAAGGCCGTTACCACGATGCGGTTATTTACGATCGTAACCTTCTGCATACAGAGCTAACGGTAAATGGCCCAGCCATTATTTGTGAGATGGATTCTACAACCGTGGTACTACCTGGCTATGAAGCGTCGGTCGACCATGTTGGAAATCTTTTAATTAACCCACAAGCATCCAAGCAATAGGTGGCACCATGAACGAAAAAATAAAACAAACTAACAGTGCACCACTTAATCGTGTTGATGTTGATACGGTTACCGTGGACATTATTGAAAACGCCCTTCGCAATGCGCGCGAGGAAATGGATGCCGTACTGTTTAGAACGGCAATGAGCCCAGGTATTCGTGAACAAGGCGACTGTTTCCCCATGATTGCGAACAAAGACGGCAAAATGGTCGTTGGCCAATTTGGGTCGTTTATCCATGGGTTTATGGATGCGTTTGAAGGCGAATTAGAAGAAGGTGACATTATTCTTACTAACGACCCATACATGACAAATGCCGCGGTATCGCATTTACCGGATTGGATTGTATTGGTGCCAGTATTCAAAGAAGGGCGGCATATTGCATGGTCGGCGATGTTTGGTCATATGTCAGATAATGGCGGTATGGTACCCGGGTCCATTCCTATCAAAGCGGAAACCATCTTCCAAGAAGGTATTCGTATTCCGCCGACTAAACTGTATAAAAAAGGTGTGCTGCAAAGCGATATCTTGGAATTGATCCTTCATAACGTACGAACTCCGCAATGGAACCGTTTTGACTTAAACGCGTTAGTGGCGTCGTGCAAAACCGCGGCGAAACGTTGCGTTGAAATTTCCGAGCGCTTTGGTGATGATATCTTCTACTCCACCATGGAAATTATGTTGGACAGAAACAAAGTGGCGATGGAAGCCATTATCAACATGATTGTGCCTGAAGAGCCGCGTACGTTTGAAGACTACTTGTGTGATGATGGCGTAGGAAAAGGGCCATACAAAATAAGCTGCACCATGTGGCGAGAAAACGGCAAGGCTATTTTTGATTTTGCCGGTACTGATCCTCAGGCAAAAAGCTCCATTAACTTTTTCTTGAACGAAGATATGTTCAAGATGTTCTTTGGCTCATTCACCATTAACTTAGTTGATCCACAAATTCTGTTTAACGACGGTTTTTATGATTTGGTCGACGTAAGAATTCCGCAAGGTAGCTTATTAAAGCCTAATTACCCGGCAGCGCTGTCAGGTCGTACTCATGCATTAGGGCGTATTTTCGATGTCATGGGCGGGTTGCTTGGTCAAAGTGCGCCTGATGCGATGAACGCGGCAGGGTTCTCAGATTCGCCTCACCTGTTTTTCTCAGGTTATGACAAAAAAGGCGAGTGGTTCCAACTCTTTCAAATTGGTTTTGGTGGTATTCCAGGTCGCCCTGTGGGAGATGGCCCAGACGGGCATTCGCTATGGCCAGGCTTTACTAACGTACCTAATGAATTTGTCGAGGCCTACTTCCCACTTCGTATTGAATCTTACGAAACCATTGTGGATTCAGGTGGTGCAGGCTTGCATCGTGGCGGTAACGGGTTATCAGTGGCATATCGATTCCTGTGTGATGGCAGCATTGCCATACACGATGACCGTTGGTTAACGTATCCGTGGGGCGTAAATGGCGGTGAGCCGGGTCAACGTTCTACCAAACGTTTAGTAAAAAGTAACGGTGAAAGCGTCACATTACCGGCGAAGTGTGAAGGAATTGAAGTTAGCGAAGGTGACCTCCTTTATTTCGACACGTGGGGCGGCGGCGGTTGGGGCGACCCGTACCAACGTCCAGCTGAAAGTGTACTTGATGATGTTCGCCGAGGCTTGGTCAGCGTGGAAGGCGCTAAACGCTATGGTGTTGTTATTGTTGATGGTGTAGTTAATGACGCCGAAACTACGGCAATGCGAGCGGCGTTGAACGAAGCACGAGGCGATGTACAAGTGTTTAATCGCGGCGGCACTATCGAAGAAATTCTTGCGCGCTGTGAAGAGGAAACAGGCTTGCCAGCTCCTGTATCACCCACGTTTAGAGAAAAAGCGTAATGAGTGAAGATCGCGACTTGGCAATCGGAGGCGTGCCGTTTGGCCGCCGTCCGGGCCTTATTGTTGTAGACATGACGTATGGTTTCACATCACCTGATAGCCCATTAGGTGGTGTGTTCGATAGTGAAATTGATGCCGCGCAAACGTTAGTGTCGTGGTTTCATGCGTGTCACTTCCCGGTCTTCTATTCAACCGTGGTGTATAAAGACGACCATACGCAAAGTGTGTTTCGCCGCCAACTTCCCGACTTAAATATACTTACTGCTCATTCTAAGTGGGTAGAGGTAGACAAACGCCTTTCAGTGTTACCTACCGACACGATTATCGAGAAGACCGGGCCGAGTGCGTTTTTTGGCACGCCATTATCTGAGCAGTTAATACAAAAGAAATGCGACAGCCTTATGGTGTGTGGACTAACTACCAGTGGGTGTGTGCGCGCAACAGTAGTCGATGCGCTTCAGTACAATTATCCTACTTGGGTTGTAGAGCAAGCCTGTGGCGATCGGAATGTATCAGCACACAACGCAAACCTTCATGACATGAACGCTAAATATGCCAGCGTTGTCTCGTTGAGTGATGCAACTGCGTTTCTTGAAAGTAGCAAGAATAAGTGAGTATTTAGATGGGACAAACCCTGTACGACAAATTATGGGATAAACACTATATAGGCGATGTAGATGGTGATGGCCTCTTATATATAGACCGCCACCTTATTCACGAGGTTACGTCGCCTCAAGCGTTTGACGGATTGAACCAATATGGCAGGCGTGTAAGACGGCCAGACCTCACGATAGCAACCATGGATCACAGTATTTCTACTCGCTCGACATCGCTTGATGCGTGTGGTCCTAAAAATGCGCTGCAATTAAAAACGCTGGTGGAGAACTGTAAGCAACACGGTATTGTGCTTTACCCTGTGGGAGACGCTAATCAGGGGATTGTTCATGTTATGGGGCCAGAGCTTGGATTAATTCACCCGGGCATGACGGTAGTGTGCGGCGATTCACATACCGCTACACATGGCGCACTAGGAACGTTAGCGTTCGGCATAGGCACGTCAGATGTGGAGCACGTGCTGGCCTCACAAACCATCAGGCAGTCGAAAGCAAAAAATATGCGGGTGGTGTTTTCCGGAAAGCCCGGTACTGGTGTGGTGGCGAAAGACCTTATTTTGGCATTGATAGGTAAAATAGGGCACGCTGGCGGAACAGGCTATGTTATTGAGTATAGCGGCGACACGCTATCGCACCTTTCTGTTGAAGGGCGCATGACCATATGCAATATGAGTATTGAAGCTGGCGCTAAAGCCGGTCTCATTGCGCCGGATGACATCACGCTAGCATATTTAAAAGGTAAACCTTTTGCACCAAAAGGTGAGGCATGGGAAGCATCTTGCCTTGCGTATAAAGCACTGCATTCAGATGCCGATGCGGTATTTGATGAAGAAGTACATATCGATGTATCACGTCTTGCGCCGCAAGTGACGTGGGGAACAAACCCAGGTCAGGTGGCCGGCATCGATGAGGTTATTCCGTCTCCTGATAGTTTTGATGATGCGTTAATGACAGCGTCAGCCCAAAAAGCACTGGCTTATATGGCGCTAACAGAAGGTACCGCTTTTTCTGATATTCCTATTTCACATGTATTTATTGGGTCGTGCACCAATAGCCGAATAGAAGATTTACGAGCGGCTGCTGATATCGCCAGAAAAGGCCATGTGGCTAAAGGCGTAAAAGCGATTGTTGTGCCCGGTTCAGCGAAAGTTAAAGAGCAAGCGGAAACGGAAGGGCTAGATGAGGTGTTTAAAACCGCAGGTTTTGAATGGCGCTTACCAGGCTGCTCTATGTGCTTGGGAATGAATGACGATGTGCTTCATGAAGGTGATAGATGCGCGTCTACTAGCAATCGCAATTTCGAAGGGCGGCAGGGTAGAGGGTCTAGAACTCACCTGGTTAGCCCGGCTATGGCAGCAGGCGCCGCAATAGCAGGCCATTTCGTCGATGTTCGAACTTTGTAAGCGAGGCAAGTTGTGACTCCTTTAAATAAAGTGGTATCCCACGTTATTCCGTTATTGGAAGATAATATTGATACGGACCAATTACTCCCAAAGCAGTTTCTGACTGAAATCTCTCGGGCTGGGTTTGGAAAGCACCTATTACATGACAGGCGTTATCTTGATCAACATGAAAGCGTACCTAACCCTGACTGCGTGTTAAATCAGAAGGCCTATAAAACGGCGGCGATATTAATTACAGGGAAAAACTTCGGCTGTGGTTCAAGCCGAGAGCACGCGCCATGGGCGTTGGCAGACTTTGGTATTAGCGTCATTATTGGCAAAGGCTTTGCCGATATTTTTTATGCTAATTGTTTAAATAATCAAATTTTGCCCATTGTATTGCCCGATGAGGTGGTAAACGCGTTGGCGCTTCGAGCACAAAGCACACCAGGGGCAGAGGTGACCGTTGATTTATCATTGCAAACCGTAAGCTTTGATTCATCGGTCATCACCTTCAGCATCCCAGAACATCATCGTGCCAATTTACTCAATGGCGTTGATAAAATTGGAAGAACGCTTCAAGAGCATGACAGGATAAAAGCTTATGAGGCGCTACATAATATTTAGCTAACGTGTGACTAGCGCATCTAGGTCATTTTTATCGCTATCCGCTGTACTAAAGCAGCGTTGATGCGACGGCGTATCCTATTTTTTCGCCGATACTACAGAACGTGAAAGCCGGGATTACGGCTTTCATTCTTACCGCACTTCGCCTACCATTGAACCAACAATGACAGTACGCAACACACATGCGCGCTGTTGCAATTACCTCTAGAGCTTTAACTCATGTCCATTGGCAAATATGTAATCCGCTGGCGCGCAATGCTTACCACTCTGGATATGTTTGCAGCTCTATCTACTTTTGGTTTTTTGTGCTCTTCGATTACTATTGGGTTTCTTTACAAACCATTACCACGCGTAAAGGCTGTTGATATGGCGACACTATATAGTGGCAAACCAATAAGGCGTTATGCTTATGTTATGCCTCACATATATGTAGTCGGCCGATAAAAGGATAAATCACACCATGAGACAAGCATCTAAGGCTATAAGAAAACATATACTTGCCTTACTCTCAGATGGACAATTTCATTCAGGCGAAGTCATTGCACAAGAAGTCGGGTTGTCTCGCACCGCTGTTGCAGGGCATATTTCGCAGTTAGCCGATTGGGGGCTCGATGTTTTTAAAGTTAAAGGTAAGGGTTATCGTTTGGAGAGAGGCTTTCCATTGTTAAGCGCGGATAACATAAAAAAACACCTTGGAAATACCAAGCGGGCGATGATTGATGTCGAGTCGGTACTTCCTTCTACTAATACTGAATTAAAAAAGCGTATTGCTAATGCGCGTCATGAGCTGGCAAACGGTGATGTAATTTTCGCCGAAATTCAAACCGCTGGGCGAGGGCGCCATGGAAGAACATGGCTTGCGCCGGTGGGGGGAAGCTTAACGTTCTCAATGTATTGGTCGTTTCCTGATGGATACCAAAGCATGGCAGGGCTCTCGTTGTTAGTCGGTTTAGCCGTATGTAATGCATTAAAAGAGTTTGGTGTTAATGATGCAGAGCTAAAGTGGCCTAACGATATTTACCTGCAGGGCAAAAAGCTGGCAGGTGTATTAATAGAAGTTGAAGGGCAGATTGGCGCAACCGCGCACTCGGTTATTGGTATTGGTCTTAATGTATGTATGCCCGACGGTCAGTATGATGTGGGTCAGCCGCACAGCGACTTAGCCGCATACTTGGGGCATACCCCAGATAGGAATGAATTAGCGGCTGCTATAATAAAGTCGATGTGGCGCTATCTTCCTACGTTCTCACAGCAAGGTTTTGGGCCATTCGTGCCGCATTGGGAAGCGCTAGACTTATATGCTGATAAACGAATTGTGCTGCAAATGGGCGAAAAGCGCTTTTCAGGTATCGACCGAGGGGTAGATGCCAGTGGTGCACTATTAGTTGAAACCCAAGATGGCATAACGCGTTTTCATGGTGGCGAGGTTAGCTTACGTGGTAACTGAAACATCGGTAGTTCTAGTTGATATTGGTAACACCCGAATAAAATACACTTTGCTTTGTGAGGCTGAAAACGAACCTTTAGTGTGTAATAGCGCCGAGGCGCTATTTAATTTCATCGATAATCAAAAAAATATCACGCATGTTTATCTCGCTTCGGTAAGAAATCAGGAGGTGGTTGATGAAATTTCAACCATGTGTGCATCGCGTGAAATAAAATTTGTAGAAAAGCACACAGAGAAAGAAGCGTTTGGAATAAAAAATAGTTACGCCAATGTACAAAAAATGGGCGTCGATCGGTGGCTTGCCATGATTTGTGCTGCACAAAATACAAAAAAAGCATTTTTTGTTATCGATGTGGGTACGGCAATAACGGTGGATTTTGTGGTAAGTGGTCAACATTTAGGCGGTTGGATAGTGCCCGGCTTTCAAGTAATGCGTGACGCATTAGTGTCATCGACTAAAAAAGTCTTCGCGAATAATGAAATTCCAACCACTTTTGGGGTGGGGACCGATACTGAGGAATGTGTGGCGCAAGGGTGCCATGCCGCCGTATATGGTGTTTATTTGAGCGCCGTTGATTACATATCAAGCAAACAAACCGATTTTGACGTTATTTTAGGGGGTGGAGACAAAAAAGTGTTTGCATTCTTAAAATCTGCTGATAACATGCGCCTCGCTCATTTGGTGGTGCAAGGTCTTGCCCGCTACGCCCGACACGAACTGTTTAGTTAGTAGAAAGCGTAAGTTTTTAATTGGTTGAAAAGTCGGTTAAAAAAGAAAAATGAAAATTTTTCAAAAAGACACTTGCACTGAGTAATTCATTACTCTAGAATGCGCACCCACTTGATGTAGTGCCGACTTAGCTCAGTTGGTAGAGCAACTGACTTGTAATCAGTAGGTCGCCAGTTCGATTCCGGCAGTCGGCACCATCAATCCTGGAGGGGTACCCAAGCGGTCAACGGGAGCAGACTGTAAATCTGCCGGCTCAGCCTTCGCAGGTTCGAATCCTGCCCCCTCCACCACTTTCTTTATGAGGTGGCCAGAGAATTAAGATTTGCGGGCATCGTATAATGGCTATTACCTCAGCCTTCCAAGCTGATGATGTGGGTTCGATTCCCACTGCCCGCTCCAAATCAGTGCTGATATAGCTCAGTTGGTAGAGCGCACCCTTGGTAAGGGTGAGGTCGGCAGTTCAAATCTGCCTATCAGCACCATTTTTCTCCCCAGCTCATGTTGTAAAATTTCAAAATTTTTTAATGTAACGTTGCTGGGATAATAG
>NZ_BAAJLS010000018.1:0-4719 GCF_057539655.1 Alteromonas sp. 4NH20-0056
GGCCTTCGGGCCCTTTTTTATTAGGTAGTCAAGATGCTATTTCAACACACGCGACAGTGGACTTACCACACCTTGCGCACCTTGCTGAAGCACATGGGTGTAAATTTGCGTGGTTTTCACATCAGAGTGGCCCAACTGGGTTTGTACCGTACGAATATCAGCCCCCGCCTGTAACAAATGCGTTGCAAAAGAATGGCGCAACGTATGCGGCGTGACCTTCTTTTTAATGTCGCACGCTTTAGCGGTATTTCTTATGGCTTTTTGAATGCTAGATTCATCGATATGATGCCTACGCACCTTCTGACTTTCGGGGTCGACAGATAACCGGGCCGAAGGAAAAAGATAATGCCACCCCAATTCACGCGGACCATTTTTATATTTTACGCGCAACCGGTGAGGTAAATAGACACCTTCGTACTTTGGGTTTTGTAGGTCAGCCACCAGATAGTTTTCAACCACACCAATTTGACGAGTAAGCCCAGGCTTTAGCTCGGCGGCCAAGGTGACAATGCGATGCTTACCCCCTTTGCCGTCCCAGATACGTATAGCATTGTAGTCAAAATCGATATCTTTAACACGAAGACGTACCGCCTCCATTAAGCGCAACCCACTACCATAAAGTAACGAAATAGGCAGCTTCAAGTTTGCTGGAATTTGCGCAAATAATGAAACCACTTCCTCTTGCGTAAGTACTACAGGTAACTTCGCCCGTCTTCGACTAGTAACAAAATCTAGCTCTAATGTAAGTGGACGCTCTATGATATCGCGATAAAGAAATGCCAATGCATTAAGCGCACTCGCTTGGGTAGCAGGTGCGACATTCTTAGCATTCACCAAGTGGGACAAAAACAATTCAACCTCTTTATCGGCCATTTCAGAGGGGTGCCTATTATTGTTAAAACGGATAAAGCTAACTATCCACGTGGTATAAAGTTCAATTGTGCGCTTCGCATAGCGGCGATTTCGCATATGCTCGACCACCATTTGCATAAACATTGATTTCATTTTTATAAAATTCATTAACTGTAAATGCAGACAGCATTGCGGCTTTTGAGGCACAGGTAAAATAAAATGGACATATTCCGTACTTAAGCCCAGTAACTTCAGATAGAAAGTATAGGTTGTTGATAGAAGAGCATTTACGTGCGAAAGTTATGTAATTATAAAACGTGATATATGGAATTAGTCCGCCTTGCATAAAGGATTTTTTCCGTACACTAAATTGTTAGTTGCCAAGGGTCATATGAGAAGCCTTCAATTACTTAGTTTATTATCTTTATTTATATCGGTCTGCTTATCGTATTGGATCTTAGCTCCAATAGAACCTGACTCAAGCGGGGCATCTGCGGGTGCTGCTGGCCTCTTATTAATGTTTATAGTGCTTCCACTATTTTGTTGCTCAGCTTTGGGCTCTATCACTTCGACAGTTGCGCTACTAAGTCCTAAAATACGAAAGACTTTTAACTTTAAAGGTTTGTTTTGGCGCTTTGTTTGGTTTCTCAACGCCATTATATCTTTAGGCTATATCGCGTTTGGGCTATATGTGACATATGCTAATATTTTCGGCTAGGCAACTAACAAAACACTAAAGGCACTCGCGCTGCTCGCTGGGACGCTAACACATGGGCTGCGTCACTTCGTTCCTAATTTTAGCCCATGTGTTAGCGCCCCTTAGTGGGGTGTTATGTGCCAAAGGAGAATTAAATGAAACTGGCTGTTTTGTACTTGTTTCTGGGAGTCATTCTCTCAATTCTCGCTTTTTCTACTTCACACGAAGATGTATCTTGTTTCGACTGTGAAAGCATGTACATCTTCAATCCAATCTCAATTGTGTTTGCTGCCCTAGGATTGGTTGCCCTACTAATGTGTTTCACTCGCATTTTTAAAAAGGCAAAATTCAACATTATCAATGAGTACAGCGCCAAAGACCTTTCCGACAACAACTATGATGTAAACGGCTAATGGCACATAACAAAAAAATAAAGTCACTCACTCCGCTCGCTGGGACGCTAACACGCAGGGCTGCTTCGCTATTATGCCCTACGCGTTATCGCCCCTTATCTAAAAGTTAGGTGACAAATGTGAGCACATGGTTCATTAGAAATTTTAGTCTATTGGTTGGTGGCATCGTACTCTTACCTGTAGCCTTTTTTATGCTTGTTTTTTATCTAGGGCTTGGGGCTGGCTTTACTGATAACCCAACATTATCAGGTCTTAAAGCGACTCTGATTGCGACCTCTTACTTAGCTGTTTTTGTATTATGCACTTTCTCATCATTACGCCGTTTTTCTAGGTGCGGGAACTATGGGTATTGGGACATGTTCCCAATATTCTATTTTTGTCTTTTAGTTATCATTCCTTTGGTTTTGGGGTAGTTTTAAGTTATGTCACCTAACAAAAAAATTAAGTCACTCACTTCGTTCGCTGGGACGCATACACGTGGGCTGCTTCGCATTATAGCCCGCATGTCCGCGCCCCTTATTTAAAAGTTAGAAGGCGTCAGCCTAAACTGCGTTTCGCTTAATACAAATAACAGTTCAACCGCCCTCACCTGCTGTTTCAAAAATCGCTCTGGCTTTTAGTGGTTTTAACTTCGCCGCATTAACTTCAAAGGTTGCGCAATAGGCGCTTTACCAACAAGTTCTTATTTTATCCGGCAGGCGCCATTGCACTCGGCAACTCATAGGGCGGCTTGCTTCAGTCAAATCAATACCATCACTGCGCTGTCGTTTTACTTGTTTGTGTTAATAATCAATCGTATGCTGACTTTATTAGTTTTTAATAAGGCCAAGGGAACACGCTCTGCTTCTAACAAAGCGCTCAAGTCACTCCCTTCGGTCGTTCGGACGCTTTTACGCGGGGCGGCTTCGCCATTATGCCCCACGCAACTGCGCCGCTTAGCTTAAAGTTAGCTGTACAAGGAAACATGTGAACACATATAAACAACCTATTATTTTTGCACTGTTATTTTTTGCTGTTGCTCTAATTTTCAGAGCATATGCTGTTTACCGCACTCAAGTAGATTTAAGTATTTTGTCAGTCTTAGTAAGCTGTTTAGCATCAAGTGTTGTTTCGGGAATTGGCTTTTTTTTAGGGCAGTTAAAATCGAAAGAGGACTTATTGATAAAGCACTTAGCTTTCTCAGCCTTATTTGCTTTTCTAATGTCACACACAGTTAGTAACTTAGCAGGTTTGTATCAAATATCTTGGTTTGCTTATGCAGCAAGTGTTTTAGCTTTTTCAGTTGTTATAGCTATTCGTGCACCTAAGATGTTTAAAAAGGAAAAGTACAGCTAACAAACGACTATGGTGTCAAATCACCCAAGTTACGCTGTTGTTACAGCCCACTTCTTACCGTCTCTGACCATCGAATTTAAGATAACAACCATCTTTCTGACACAGGCGATTAGAGCCACTTTTTTAGGCTTACCTTGCGCCAATAAGTGCTGATACTTTTGCTTGAAAACCGGATTGCATTGTATCGCTGACATCATGGCCATGAATAACACGGTTCGCACTTGTGCTCGGCCACCTTGGACTTTGCGCTTACCCTTAAATCGACCACTCTCGTTATTGATGGGTGCTACACCCACGAGTGCTGCCGCTTGTTTATTGTTCATATACCCCAACTCTGGCAGATAGCTTATTAAGGTCGCTGCCGCTGTTTTGCCGATACCTGGCATGCTTTGTACAAGCTCACTTTTTGTTTGATAGTCAGGACAACTTTCAATTAGTTTGAGCAGCTTCGTATCGCTTTTTTCTATCTGCTTCTCTAGTGCGGTTAGAATGGGCTTTATCATGGAAGACAGGCCTTTAGGCATTATTTTCAGCCGATTCTTTTCCATGGTGCGCATCACCAGTAGCTGATTTCTGCGAGCCACTAGATCAGCCATCATCCTCATCGTCTCTGGTTTGAGATGAGAAAACTTGGGTTGAATGGCTTCACCATAATGCGCTATCAATTGCGCATCTAACTTATCGGTTTTCGCCCGACGGCCAATCGCACCAGCAAAACGTTTGATGTGAATTGGATTGGATATTACAAAGGGTAATTTGGCTTTTGAGCATGCAAGGATAAAAGCGAATTCATAACGACCGGTAGCCTCAATCACTATTCGTTCAGGACAATAGGACTTCAGCTGTTTAATCGCAGACTCAATACCTTTAGAGTCATTCGTAACCCTGAATTCTACCCCCAATGGACGAACGTGGACGTCCAAAAGGATCTTACCGGTATCAACGCCTACCGTTATTTTTTGCGCGTGCTGTGTTTTCATAATAAGCTTTACTCTGGTTTGCTAAATGCGAGCTCAAGAGGCCCAGTCGACTATTCGAGATTAGTGCTTGGAGTGCTCAGTAGCGTTCACGTTTGTTACCGGTCTCTCAACAGAGGAACCCCCAATCAATCGAACTGCTACTGTGCCTACTTTGGTTGCAGCCAAAGTCTGGGTCTCACTTTACCCTTCTTGTAAAAGGATTGAAGATGAATTTAGGGAATAATTATCCATACAAACCAGTCAAGCTCGCTCACTCCGTTCGCTGGGACACATACTCACCGGCGCCTCCGGCATTTTCGCCGGTAAGTATGTGCCCCTTACTGGGGCGTTATGCATCATGAGAATAATAGAACTAACTCGGCAACTACATAGCCTAGACTCAGATAAAACAATATATGCAAAGAATCCGTGGGTTTGTGAATCTGAGGTGGAGCTATTTATC
>NZ_BAAJLS010000019.1:0-4177 GCF_057539655.1 Alteromonas sp. 4NH20-0056
TTTTAAATAAGGGGTGCAGGCACGTGGGGCATAATGGCGAAGCCGCCCTGCGTGTATGCGTCCCAGCCCGCGCAGCGGGCGAACTTAATTTTTTTGTTATACCTGTTCTTCTGCGGAGAGCGATTTGCTCCATTTGCAAACCTCTCCTTTGCTATTTGCAAAAATCCTATCTTCCACCTGTAAACTATCCCAAACTGCTGCGCATTCCAACTTAACGCAATCTTCCCGTTTAGCAGGAGTTTCGATACCATTACAGTATGTTGAGAATGACTTATTGATTGAGTCAAATTTATAAAATGTGTGCGATCTGCCGAACAGTTTGTGACTATTTAGTTTCCCGACTTTAGGCCAGCCTTTCTTACCCAGTGCATATTTCATAACCCAGACAATAAAAATAGAATCATTAAAAAGATCCGAAAACTGAGTTTGGCGAGATTTAAATGTTCTATTACTGAATGCTACAAGTGGAGATTCTAGAACTAAGCCGTATGCAAAGGAATTATCTGGTAGGCGGATTTCCACTACTTTTCCTAATTCGAAATTACTAGCCAAATTGAAGTTCCTTCAAAAGGTATAACTTTCCAATAACGGGCGTAGACATGTGGGGCATAATGGCGAAGCCGCCCCGCATGTATGCGTCCCAGCGAACGTAGTGAGTGTGTTGATTGGGTTGTTAGGTGCGCTCATGCCAAGACCCCATTTAGCAGCATACTAGGCATAAAAAAGTAAAAAGCCAATAAGCCCGAACCTGTAAATAGAAGTGCGACGGCACAAAAAGAAGCTTGAACGAAAAAGACGGAAGGTTTAGCGGATGCACTATGCCTAAGAGCTACTACTGAGGTTTTTAAACATTCATTAATCGCTTGGTATTTAGCTGAGAACCAAGAAATGATTGGAGCAAGGCTAGCAAAAACGAGAGCAAATGCGATTTCCACACCGCCTAATTGAACTAAGAAGGCTATCTCTGGCAAAACTGCGGCTGCAACAACCATTGCGATGCCGATAACTGCGCGTTGTAGATTAGTTAATTCATTCCATGATTTCACAATTTTTCCTTTTAGCACCTAACAGCCCACTTAGGGGCACAAATACGTTGGCTAAAATACGAAGCGGAGCGAAGGGAGCCAACGTGTTTGTGTCCCAACGAGCGCCAGCGAGTGACTACAGTGTTTTGTTAGCTGCCGACATTTGTTAAAACCGCTACTGCAAACATTACCAAAATCCCAAAATACCACAGTGTGAGAATGATTGAAAAAAGCCAATCTAGAATAGTCCCAGCACAATAACTGGCTTTGAATATCCCTTTATTTTCTTTGTTGGGTATAGCTATTTTTCTAAACCAAGACCAAGGAATAAATAAGCTGACAGATACAAAAAAAGTATAAGCGAAGACAATGCTCAATAAAGTCAAAAGGTCGTTGTTAACACCTAACCATCTTATGACGTTAATAGCCATCAATGCCAAAAAAGTGCCAAAGCAAGAAACTAAAATTCGCTTTTTACTAGTGACAATACTCTTACTTATTTTATGCCAAAGTCTTGGTGTCATATCTAGGCAGCTAACGCCTGCCTAAGCGGCAATTAATAATGGGCTAAAATATTGAGCGCAGCGACAATAGCCCATTGTTAATTGTCCGAGCGAGTTTACGAGCGAATTGAGGCACTTGTTAGGCTTTTCTACGCTGAATTTCGGTATTTACAATGTTATTTATCTCTTGTGCTTTCCAGCCAACGATGGGTAACATTTTTTCGCTACCGTTTTTACCCACGATATATACGATTTTAGTAAATCGTATATATCTAATATAACAGCCAGAGATGTCACTCCATGGAACCTGTTTATGACCCCAAATATTTTGATAGGAAATCCCATTATCGTCCACGTGAACCCAACCACTTTTTTGGTAAAGGACAGTCCCATAAAAAATTAAGCAAGCAGTGCTAATAATAAAAGCTATTGCACCTTCAAGGCTTTTGTCCGAAAAACTTGAATAAGAAAGAAATGCGAGGCCGCTAAAAAAGATAACAAAAAAAAGGTTTCTACCTGTCGAAGTCCAATAGTATGGGAATGATACCTCTGTTTGTCGCTGGCCCGACCAACCTTGCCGTATGGATAACTCCTTCTCAAGTATTTTTGTCCGGTCTGGGTATGCATCTTTATCAATTGAGGCCAAAGCCTCTTCTAGTTCTTGTATAGAGTAGTTTGAATAATCTGGTTCCAATCTTCCAATTCCCCAATTCTCCAAGAAGCCTAACGCTTTGCTAAGGGGCAATTGACTGTTGGCTAAACTTGCGCGAAGCGCCAAGCCAACTGTTAATTGTCCCAGTGAGTTTACGAACGAACTTGAGCAACTTGTTATGTAACACCTACCCAGAACCTTTCATGATGTTTTTATTTAGTTGCTCAAACTCTTCCATTAATTTATCACAATCTGTTTTTTTAGCTTGGCAGAGTGCTGACATTTGAATGTAAATGGCTTGGTTTTTCTCAAGGACTTTACGCTTTATCGCTGCTGGGTGTGCAGAGTGAGACTCAGGAGTAAATGACCATAAAACCAAATTTGAATCTTCTTGATCTTCGATAATAGTCCAGCCACCCTGGACGCTTAGTTTTGTTCCGGCTTTATTTTTCAGTGCTTGAAGAGCGAGGTCGACTGTTTTATACCCGATAGAGCTGCTTTCAGAGGAAAAGGATGGAAAAGCGATTAATGCGCTCAAGAATGCTATAGATATAATTTTCACTAAACTCTCCGTGTTACATAACACCCTAATAAGGGGCAATTACTCGTTGGCGAAAATGGCGCAGCCGCCAACGAGTAATTGTCCCAGTGACCGCAGGGAACGAGCTTGATTTGCTTGTTAGGTTTTAGCGTATAATTTTGAATAAACATCCTGTTTCTGATTCTCCGTTTTACAGTTATCAAAACGCTCGAAGAGGCTGAACCAATATAACCTCTCGTTCATTGTCATTCCATTTATTTGGCCGATTGCACTTAACCTAAATTTACTCCATTGCTGATAGCATCTGTCATGAATATCGTTTGTCGGGAGCCAAATATTCCCAAAATACTTTTCTATTAGTATCTCTAAATCATGAACGTTTGAATAATCGGCTTTCCATTCATTCAAAATCTCAACCAATTTCACTGAGATCAATTCAATATCTAAGTTTGAATAATGATGAATCAGTTCATCTAAATTCATGGAGAAACCTAACTTTTAAATAAGGGGCGATAGCACGTAGGGCATAATAACGAAGTGGCCCTGCGTGTTAGCGTCCCAACGAGCGCCAGCGAGTGACTTTATTTTTTTGTTATATGCCGTTTGCAAAAATAACCACCTAGTGCACCAAAAACAACAGCAAAAACTTTACCCGAATAGATGAGCCAGTCGGGGTAAGGCGAACCTAATGGGTTTTTATGTGTAAAAATACCAACAATAATGCATGGAATGGCAGAGAGCACCCCATAAGTTACAAAAGAGTTATTTGCGATTCTTGCTGCTACGAAGCCGCCAATGAAGTTAAAAACTATCCCTATAGCAATAGAAAGCAAAATAAAAGTTGGTGCAAAGAAGACTTTTTCATAGAGTTCGTATGGCTCTAGTGCAGGCGAATTAACAAACAAAGCATACATGCTTGTCAGAATTGTTCCCAAAAGCATGGTGCCACCAAGGTCTACCAGACCACCGATTCCAATAGCTTGATAATTTAACTTCATTATCCTTTTCCTTAAGGCATATAACTTTTAAATAAGGGGCGCAGGCACGTAGGGCATAATGGCGAAGCCGCCCTGCGTGTTTGCGTCCCAGCGAGCGATAGCGAGTGACTTTATTTTTTTGTTATACACCAGATAGCCAGCCATAAAGCGCGATGCCTCCGCACAGAAAACAGAATACAACATAGGGTAACAAATTTACCCGCATGATTTGTGTAGATGGCTCGTTACCGAGATATTCTTTACGCCTGCCGAGCACTGGCCCTGCCATATAAAAAACAATGCTAACCAGCAACCAAAAATAAAACGCCCCTTCAGTAAGAGTGACTGTTCCGGACACGATGAGAAAAACCATAAGCAATGTAGCTAATAAAGCAACAAGGACAACACCAGATTTATACCCAGCGCTTGGTTTTTTATTGGTGATAAAATCCATTTAACCTACTTAATTACAGTGGTGT
>NZ_BAAJLS010000020.1:0-3202 GCF_057539655.1 Alteromonas sp. 4NH20-0056
CACCAACGGCCTCCAATGTCACCATGTGCAAAGTTGAGTCTTGAAATTCATAGTGGATGGAGTGATTTAAATAAGACAATTTTATCCATTCACGGAAAGTCCCCAGAAATTTAGAAGTTCCTTTCTCAAAACTCAAAGCTTGCTCGTGGCAATAGGACTCGACTTCCTTGATACTACTAAAACTATTAACTTTTTCGAAAGAACTTTTACTAGTTATGAAAATTGTTTGTAGAACTTGTTCGGAATTAAACGAGAATTCTAAGCCAAGTTCGTCAATCGAAGCTGAGTAGTGATCAGCTTCGTTTTCACCTCGTCGTTCGTATTGGTATGACACATCAACATCATACATTTCAAAGAGGTCATTAATAAGACTTGATTTAAGCTTTCTGCCTAAAAGGCTAATGATGTCCATTTGGTGCCTAACGCCCAACTTTGGGGCACAAATACATGGGCTATAATAACGAGCAAAGCGAAGGGAGCCCATGTGTTTGTGTCCCAGCGAACGCAGTGAGTGCCAACAGTTGTTTGTTAGCTGCACCTGTGTCTAGAGGCTGGGTTCCCAAATACCTTCAATGTATGTTGCCTCTTCTTCTCCTGGCCAAGCTGGTATTGTTATACAAACAAATTTAAGGTCGCTATTAGAAACATTACGATATTGAAATTTAGTGCTTTTGCGCAGCTCAATCGATACACCTGGAGTAAGCGTAGTAATACTGCTTTCATTCCCATTTTTTCGCCATATTTCACCATGTCCTTCTAAAACATACCAAAGTTCATCTACAGTTGAATGGACTACGGCTCTATTTGTTTGAAATGGAGGGACGGTGCTGTGAATCATTCCTCCTGTTTCATTGCCGGCTAAAAGACGCACGTTTGCACCTGCTGGCGATGTTGTATCGAATTCTTTTGGTAGTTTTATACTATTCAAGTTTCTTTTCCTGTCGTCCATGTAGATAAATTGAAGTGACCTAAGTGCAGCTAACTTTAAGCTAAGGGGCGCAGATACGTGGGGCATAATGGCGCAGCCGCCCCGCGTATTGGCGTCCCAGCGACCGAAGGGAGTGGCTTGAGCGTTTTGTTAGCTGCCCAACTGCGTAATATGCAACAGCTCACCTGCTGGTCCCCATAAATAAAACACTTTACCCCAAGACTCTTGTTGTATTGGCGTGATCTTGGATTTACATTCCGAATTAGAACATATCTCATGCGCATCGTAGATGTCTGAAACGCATATTTGCAACATAAAGTTTTTGGCAAGTTCTTCATTGTAGAAGCGCTGTAAAAAGAAAAGGCAATCTCCGTTTTCAAAAAGCGTGAGGTCATCGGTTACGTATTCTGATTTGAATCCAATTTCCGAGTAGAAAGATTTCGAAACCTCGTAATCCTTACTCGGAACAAATGTTTTTATATCTATTACATCCATGAATATTTCCAAAGGCAGCTAACGCCCCAATAAGGGGCAGTTGCTTGCCCGCGAAAATAGCGGCAGCGCGGGCGAGTAACTGTCCCAGCAACCGCAGGGAGCGAGCTTAATTGGTTTGTTATACATCGCTTTTAGCTTTACGTGATTCATACATAACTATAAGTAGGCTAGTAATAATAGATAAAGGAATTGTTATAGCCATTGCGTATAAAAAATTACCCAGAGAAATGTTGCCTAACCCGCCATCTCCCCACGCTTTTATTAATCCAATAAACAAAATTGCGAACTGAATGAATACAGTGTTACGAATAACGGCGTCCCAAAAAGGAGATTTAACGAACATTTTCAACGTTTCCCACGAGATGTATAACGCCTCGTTAAGAGGCAATAAATAGTTGGTTAAAATAAGCGACGAAGGAGCAAAAACCAACTGTTTTTGTCCTTTTGAGCGCCTTGTTATGTTGCTGAACCCTCAATACATGACGGAGTTGGAAAACCATATGTAGTAGTAACATTATGCTTTATTTTGATTTCCACTTCTTTTTCTTTTATCGAGAGTATTTCTATCTTTCTACTTTTTAATAAATCAATCAACTCTAGACAAGTTTTGTATTCTGATTTGCTCGGTAAGTTGTACTCTTTGTCTCTTTTCTCAATGGCTTTAAGAAGTCTCGACTGTTGCACTGAAGATAACTTTTGATGGTATTTCCCTTCCGAGTCTACGTATGTGTTACCGCTTACGTGTTTCATCTTACTAAATTTACTTTCCTCGTTATCAGTACTTGAGCAACCACCTAACATAAATAAAATAACGACAAATATAATTCTCAATCTGAGCCTCCTTGCAACATAACGCCCGCAATAAGCGGTCAGATAAACGTTGGTTATAATTGTTGTGAGGAACGAACAGCAACCAACGTTTAGCTGTCCGACTTAATTGCCTTGTTAGATTTCTGTGCCGATGGGCTTAATTAAGTCGACTCTTGAATCTGGAGGACATTCTATTGTTACTGTTTCAGAGTGAGAATTAATTGAACCCCACTCGCGAGTTATTTTCCAGTTAGGTAATTCATCGTTTTCCTCGTCAGAAGGACTAATTGCAAAAGACCATTGGCCACTGTAAAAAGCATGGATAAATATTCCATCATCAGAATTAGGTGTTTTGATTTCCAAGGTACCTATATACCCAATTTCATTTAGATTTTCTTCAGATGTATTGTTGAATTCATTTGTATCGCAATCGATTCCTTTGCAACAAATCATTCTATCACTTGCGCCCCAGAATACAGCTTTAATTGTATTTGTGTTTTCTGGTTCTGAATTGTTTTTATTTTTTTTGAAAAACATTTGAATTATCCTAAAGAAATCTAACTTTAAGCTTTGGGGCGCAGGCACGGGGCTATAATCGCGAAGCGGCCCCGTGTTTGCGTCCCAGCGACCGAAGGGAGTGCCAACAGCGTTTTGTTAGGCGTACAACTGAAAGTACGCAGCTTTGCTGCCACCACTAGCCGATTAGACCGCGTATTTAAATTATTGAAATTAAGATAAAACAACCCTGTGCGAAAAGCTAGATGTTAACGGTATTGCTGGATAAAAGAGCGAGTTTAGAAAACTGGTGATGTTGAGTGTTGGCGTTGCGGTGTTTAAGAAAAGCGCGTTGCTAAAGCTACTGAAACTACCGAAAAAGCAAGCCGTAAAGACAACCTAGCGAAACAACCTATATGCCGGAATGTCACGACTGAACCCACATTTTAATGCTGTAAGTAAATGACGCCTAAC
>NZ_BAAJLS010000021.1:0-2412 GCF_057539655.1 Alteromonas sp. 4NH20-0056
CTACTGAATTATTTAGAGGAGATGGTGGACGCTGCTGCTGGCTCGCAACGACGTTGTTGAACCATTGAGTCTTATGAACTACTGAATTATTTAAAGGAGATGGTGGACGCTACTGGGCTTGAACCAGTGACCCTCGCCTTGTAAGGGCGATGCTCTCCCAACTGAGCTAAGCGTCCGTTTTAGAATGCAATGAAAATGGTGGACGCTACTGGGCTTGAACCAGTGACCCTCGCCTTGTAAGGGCGATGCTCTCCCAACTGAGCTAAGCGTCCGTTTATTTTCATTTATTAAACAAGAAGTGGTGGACGCTACTGGGCTTGAACCAGTGACCCTCGCCTTGTAAGGGCGATGCTCTCCCAACTGAGCTAAGCGTCCGTCTTGTTTAATTACTTGCCTAAGCAAGTGGGGCGGTATTATAGAGTCGCTTCCGATAGTGTCAATAACAAAATTAAATAAAAATGTTCGTATGCCTGAAAAGTGAACATTTTGACCGGTTTTTGTCAATTTTGGATAAAAGAAAAACAATTTATTCGTTGTGTCAACGATAGCTCGAGCTTGCGCTACACAGAATGAACCGAATTAATCTCTTATTTTGCTGAATACTTGTATGTGAATAGGGGATGCCACTTTTGTCATATAGCTAACACTGGTAGAATGCGCGCAAATCTAATTTTCATATATTTATAGAGAGTATTCATGTCGGTTGTTACACGCTTTGCTCCCAGCCCAACCGGGTACCTTCACGTAGGTGGCGCTCGTACTGCGCTTTATTCATGGTTAGTTGCTAAGAATAAAGGTGGCGAATTTGTTCTTCGTATCGAAGATACTGATATTGAACGTTCTACAGAGGAAGCTAAACAAGCTATCTTAGACGGCATGCAGTGGCTTGGCCTTACGTGGGACACAGGTCCTGTATACCAAACAGATCGCTTTGGTCGGTATAACGAGCTAATTCAACAGTTACTGGATGAAGGTAAAGCATACAAGTGCTTTATGAGTGCAGAAGAGCTGGATGCAATTCGTGAAGCGCAAAAAGAACGTGGTGAGAAGCCTCGCTACCCAGGAACATGGCGCGAACGCACCGATCACCCTGAAGGTCAGCCGTTCGTAATACGCTTTAAAACGCCTACTGAGGGTACCGTTGTCATCACAGATCATGTGCGTGGAACGATAGAAATTAGCAACAGCGAGCTTGATGATCTTATTATTCAACGTACCGACGGCACACCTACTTACAATTTCTGTGTTGTTGTGGATGATTGGGATATGGGCATTACTCACGTTGTTCGTGGTGAAGACCACATCAACAACACGCCTCGTCAGATAAATATCTTAGAAGCGTTAGGTGCGCCGATACCTGAATACGCGCATGTTTCTATGATTTTGGGCGATGACGGTAAAAAGCTCTCCAAACGTCATGGCGCAGTTAGTGTTATGCAATATCGCGATGATGGCTTCCTGCCACAAGCTGTATTGAATTATCTTGTTAGACTGGGATGGTCTCATGGTGATCAAGAGATTTTCTCAGTAGACGAGATGATTGAGTTGTTTAGCTTAGATGCTATCGGACAGTCAGCTTCTGCATTTAACACTGAGAAGCTTATTTGGTTAAACCAGCACTATATTAAGTCGCTTCCTGCAAGTGAGGTTGCAGAACACGCAAAATGGCATTTCGATCAACTTGGCGTTAACTTACTTGCAGGCCCTGCATTAGAATCTATCATTGCAATACAAGCAGACCGCGTAAAAACGCTGAAAGAGCTTGCAGAAATTTCGACGTATTTCTATCAAGACTACGAAGAGTTCGAAGAAAAAGCAGCTAAAAAGCACCTTCGCCCTGTGGCGAAAGATGCGCTTGAATTGGTGAAAGAAAGGCTCTTAGCAGTTGATGCATGGAACCCTGAAAGTATTCAGGCAGCGATAAACGCGACCGCGGAAGCGTTGGAAGTGGGTATGGGTAAAGTAGGTATGCCGTTACGCGTAGCAGTGACGGGAGGAGGAAATTCTCCATCACTTGATGTTACGCTTAATTTGCTCTCAAAAGAGAAAGTTGGCGAGAGAATCGACAAAGCGCTTACTTTTATAGCAAACAGAGAAAATTCATAAAAAAACCGTTGACATGACAGGGGGGGATGCCTAGAATGCGCCCCGCTGTCACGGAAGAGTCACACTAGTTGACTGAGACACATACGGGGCCATAGCTCAGCTGGGAGAGCGCCTGCATGGCATGCAGGAGGTCGGCGGTTCGATCCCGCCTGGCTCCACCAAACAGCACTCGATGTTGCAGTTTGAATAGGCTGAAGTTTTTTAACTTCGGACGGAAATTTCAGTAAGGATAAGGTCGCTCGATTTACAGAGCACATCTTGTCTTACAGAAATGTAGTGAAGCGCTGTTTCACTAGCAAAGTTTCT
>NZ_BAAJLS010000022.1:0-2279 GCF_057539655.1 Alteromonas sp. 4NH20-0056
CTTATGGCGGGTTTTTTGCTTTTAGGCGTTAAAGAAAAGTGGGCATGAGATCATCATAAATGTCTACTGTTTGCCGGTATGAGCATACGGCTTAAGCATAAAACAAGCAAAAAAAGCCCCTGTCTAATGACAGGGGCTTTTTTTTACGAACAATAACATTCATATCGAAGACGGCGCATGTTCGTTGCCATTTATGCTAAATGAATCAAGTCAAATTGGCATAAGCGCGCTTATCTCCCCACCTTAGTAATTTGTACTACGCATAAAACCTGTACTACTATCAGTCAATGATCACGGATTGATAAAGGTTAACTATGAATACCCTTCCAGTAACGCCAGTACACTCAACTCACTATGCAAAAGGTAACCACGACGTTCGGTTATTCATAGACGGTTTTAAAGCCCACATAGAAATAGTATTGATTGTTTTTGCTGCAATGTTCTATATCAGTACGCATATCATAGAGGTTAACGAAAAAGAGCGTGTCCTGGCAGCGCCACAAGTAAACGATTTTTTCTATATAGATTACCGTGCAATTGATAGTGAATCCGACATGCGTTTTCGATACGTACCACTAAAACTGTTAAACATTAACGATGGACACTATACATTTAAGGTTGGCAATATTGCTCACAGCACCCCTGTGTCGCCAGCTGAACATGCAAAATTCGATAAAGCATTGCTACTTAGAAATTATTACCGCAAAGATGAGTTAGTGTTAACGCAGGATGCAATTAACGCATTTGTCAGATCAGGCGCCATATATAATGCAAGAAGGCCTCGTAATATTTATATAAGTGGTTGGATGGTATTAACCCTTGATGAACTACGGGTTCACTAAAGCTAAAATTACAGCTCCAGTGATTACGCATTATTTATGTTGGGTACCAGGCTATCGCTAATACTGTGGTTGACTATACTCTGTTACATATAGTGTATGACAACGTGTTTAAATCTCGCTATGGTCATAGAAATAACCTTTCTATTATCAAACGCTAAATTCACAAGGACGCGCATGTCTGACAATATCGTATTACAAGCCACGTTTAATCCGTCGGTTAAAACATATTGGCTAATAAGCCTTTTATTATTTTCTACGTTAACCGTTGTCGGTATACCACTACTTATTATTTCTATCCCTCTTTTTTATATTATAGCGGGAAGGTCCATCGCGGCCATGTCTGCCATCATTACCGAACGCAAATTGGTAGTAAAAAGAGGGATCTTCAATAAAGAAGAGAAATCCATTCCTTTAGAAAAGATTACAGACGTCGCACTTATACAAGGCCCGCTTATGCGTATGTTTAATCTATATAGGCTATCGTTTGAAACGGCAGGTCAGTCATCTGATGGCGCATTGGTCTCGCTGATAGGAATTGACGATGCAATAGGTTTTCGCGAGACGATATTAAGTCAAAAAGACAAGGTTACGACGAATAAAAGTGTACCAATGCAACACAGTGCAGCCCCGAGTAATGACATGGCGCTTTTATTAGAAAGTACTAAGCGAATTGAACGGCTACTAGAGCAACTCGTGAATAAAAATAGCTAGGTCTTAAAACATCAATGCCTTGCACCTTTATATAACAACATGCAAACAAGACCATACTATACCGTATACCTGGGTTCTTATTGATTGGGGTGTTGGTGTGTTATTGAAGTTAGTTTCCTACACCCATATTTGTCAACGCTACTGTCTATATGTGTATAGAGATGAAGTGCATTACAAGTCTAAGTAGATAAGCTAACTTAACTATATGACGCATAACGCGCGTTTATTCTTACAAAGGCGTTGCGTATTTTCATTGGTATTAGCGCACGACCTATTCGTTTTTGTTTGCGTCAACGTACCAGTTATCAAAAAATACAACGAATCACGGTACCTATTCATTAATAGACAGGTAAAAAGCATAAGCGTATGGACAATATTTTGAAATCGGTTTTGCGTTGTCACGCATCAATCTATAAAGGTTAAGTGAAGTAGCCCCTCTTTTAATGGCTTATTTTTAATCGTTAAGCGGTATTTATGAGCAAATTAATCAAATAGTAATCACTTAGAAAAAAACTTAAATAAAGGTGTTGATCTAGGAAAAGATTCACGTAGAATGCGCGCCTCGCTTCGGGGAGTTGGCAACAACGACACAGAAGCAGTTTTAAGAGTTACACGCTTCGAAAATTAGTTTTCAAAAAGTGTTGACACTAAAAACTTAAGGCGTATAATACGCGCCTCGCTTCGAGATGAAGCAGCCGGAAACGGCAACGTTCTTTAACAATTTAG
>NZ_BAAJLS010000023.1:0-2137 GCF_057539655.1 Alteromonas sp. 4NH20-0056
AAGCCTCCCACCTATCCTACACATGTAGGTTCAATGTTCAGTGCCAAGCTGTAGTAAAGGTTCACGGGGTCTTTCCGTCTAGGTGCGGGTACACAGCATCTTCACTGCGATTTCAATTTCACTGAGTCTCGGGTGGAGACAGCGTGGCCATGGTTACACCATTCGTGCAGGTCGGAACTTACCCGACAAGGAATTTCGCTACCTTAGGACCGTTATAGTTACGGCCGCCGTTTACCGGGGCTTCGATCAAGAGCTTCGCTTACGCTAACCCCATCAATTAACCTTCCGGCACCGGGCAGGTGTCACACCCTATACGTCCTCTTACGAGTTTGCAGAGTGCTGTGTTTTTAATAAACAGTCCCAGCCACCTGGTCACTGCGACCCCCATCTGCTTACCGCGCGAAGCGTTCACAAACAGGGGCGTACCTTCTCCCGAAGTTACGGTACAATTTTGCCGAGTTCCTTCACCCGAGTTCTCTCAAGCGCCTTAGTATTCTCTACCTGACCACCTGTGTCGGTTTGGGGTACGGTTTATATAATCATAAGTTTAGAAGCTTTTCCTGGAAGCAGGGCATCAACAACTTCACTCCCTTGGGAGCTCGTCTCGCGTCTCAGCTTTAAGAACCCGGATTTACCTAAGTTCTCGGCCTACTCGCTTTCACTTGGACAACCAACGCCAAGCTTGCCTAGCCTTCTCCGTCCCTCCATCACTGATTATATAAGTACGGAAATATTAATCCGTTTCCCATCGACTACGCATTTCTGCCTCGCCTTAGGGGCCGACTTACCCTGCCCTGATTAGCATGGGACAGGAAACCTTGGTCTTCCGGCGTGGGGGTTTTTCACCCCCATTATCGTTACTCATGTCAGCATTCGCACTTGTGATATGTCCAGCAAGCTTTACAACTCACCTTCATCCACTTACACAACGCTCCCCTACCCAGCACAGTAAACTGTGCTGCCGCAGCTTCGGTATATTGCTTAGCCCCGTTACATCTTCCGCGCAGGCCGACTCGACTAGTGAGCTATTACGCTTTCTTTAAAGGGTGGCTGCTTCTAAGCCAACCTCCTAGCTGTCTAGGCCTTCCCACATCGTTTCCCACTTAGCAATATTTTGGGACCTTAGCTGGCGGTCTGGGTTGTTTCCCTCTCCACGACGGACGTTAGCACCCGCCGTGTGTCTCCCGGATAGTTCTCATTGGTATTCGGAGTTTGCAAAGGGTTGGTAAGTCGGGATGACCCCCTAGCCTTAACAGTGCTCTACCCCCAATGGAATTCGTCCGAGGCTCTACCTAAATAGATTTCGGGGAGAACCAGCTATCTCCCGGTTTGATTGGCCTTTCACCCCCAGCCACAAGTCATCCGCTAACTTTTCAACGTTAGTCGGTTCGGTCCTCCAGTTGATGTTACTCAACCTTCAACCTGCCCATGGCTAGATCACCGGGTTTCGGGTCTATACCTAGCAACTAAACGCGCAGTTAACACTCGCTTTCGCTACGGCTCCGCTATTCGCTTAACCTTGCTACTAAATATAAGTCGCTGACCCATTATACAAAAGGTACGCAGTCACACCACGAAGGTGCTCCCACTGCTTGTACGTATACGGTTTCAGGTTCTATTTCACTCCCCTCACAGGGGTTCTTTTCGCCTTTCCCTCACGGTACTGGTTCACTATCGGTCAGTTAGGAGTATTTAGCCTTGGAGGATGGTCCCCCCATATTCAGTCAAGATAACACGTGTCCCGACCTACTCGATTTCACTGTAAAGCACGCTTCGTGTACGGGGCTATCACCCTGTATCGCTCCTCTTCCCAAAGGATTCCACTACACACTAAACAGCTTAAGGGCTGCTCCCCGTTCGCTCGCCGCTACTAGGGGAATCTCGGTTGATTTCTTTTCCTAAGGGTACTTAGATGTTTCAGTTCCCCTCGTTCGCCTCGTTACACTATGTATTCATGTAACGATACCTGTAAACAGGTGGGTTTCCCCATTCGGACATCTGTGGCTCAAATGCATTTTGTCGGCTCACCACAGCTTAACGCAGACTTACACGTCCTTCATCGCCTCTAACTGCCAAGGCATCCACCGTATACGCTTAGTCACTTAACCATACAACCCTAAAAAGCCTTGAGTTTGGC
>NZ_BAAJLS010000024.1:0-1344 GCF_057539655.1 Alteromonas sp. 4NH20-0056
TTTTTTATGGATATCAAAACAGCATTAGATACTGCTTTCAATGCCAGTACCCAGTTTCACTCATTTGAAAAACTCTCAACTTTCTTAGACCCTTCAATTATCGATGAGGCCTTTGTTGAAGCAGGTGTGGCAACCGTTAGAAAGCGTCGCTTACCGCTCGAGTCGGTAATGTGGTGCGTCATGGGCATGAGTCTTTTTAGGCAAGAATCAGTGTGGAATATTGCCACTAAGATGGATATTGCATTACCAGGTAAAGCACCGCTGGTAGCGCCAAGCGCTATGGTTCAGGCGCGACAGCGCTTGGGAACCGAGGCCGTTGAACAGTCTTTTAAAAAGATGGCGAAACATTGGTATCAACAAAACGAATTCGAAACATGGAACGGCCTGAATTTACTTGGTGTCGATGGTGTCGTTTGGCGAACGGCTGATACTGCGGAGAACCGTGAAAAATATGGCTCTGGCAGCACGCAACATGGTGATACAGCCTTTCCTCAGATTCGCATGGTCTGCCAGATGGAGCTGACAAGTCATCAACTTATAAACAGTACCTTCGATAAATATAAGTCTAACGAAATGGTGCTAGCAGAGCAGCTAATTGAAGATACGCCTAATAATTCGCTCACTATGTTTGACCGTGGTTTTTATTCCTTGGGCTTACTCCATCAATGGCAAGAGGCGGGAAAAGAAAGACACTGGATGATACCCGCCAGAAAAGATCTCCAATTTGAAGTACTAGAAAGCTATAGCCGCGTAGATAAACGGATAAAACTAAAAACCACACCTCAAGCGAGAAAGAAATTCCCCACGCTTCCCAATGAGCTTGAAGCGCGACTAATTACGAAGAAAATTAAAGGAAAAGAGTGTCGAATTCTTACATCTCTTACCGATGTCATGCGTTATCCCAGTGACGAGGTTGTAGACTTATACAGTTATCGCTGGGAAATTGAATTAGGGTACCGAGAGATGAAGCAGACGTTACTGAATAGTGAATACACGCTTCGTAGTAAGCGGCCTGACATGGTTGAGCAGGAGTTATGGGGATTACTGCTGGCTTATAACCTGATACGAGTGGCAATGACTGAAGCTGCACTACGCAAAGGCATCTGGCCTAATCAGCTAAGCTTCAGCGGGTGCTCAAGCGCGGTTGTGGCATTCCTACTTACAACAGGACTTACAAGCCCAGGGAAGCTGCCCGTGCTATATGAAAACCTCATCAATCAACTAACTTATTATGAGCTTCCGACACGGCGGGAAGACAGGTTATATCCGCGATGTGTTAAATCCAAACCGAGTAAGTACCCCGCTAAAAAGAAAAATGCCAGTCAGCTTAACTGACTGGCATTA
>NZ_BAAJLS010000026.1:0-1254 GCF_057539655.1 Alteromonas sp. 4NH20-0056
GAGGACTTACCCAAACTTAGTGGACATCTCCTATAGTTAGATAAGAGGTGACTTATGGCTAATAAAAAGAAGGTTCATGCTTATACTGAAGAGTTTCGTAAGGAAGCTGTTCGTCGAGCAGATCAAAAGGGTAACTCCAACCAATCCGTAGCCGCAGAGCTGGGTATTTCCGCGCAACAAATCTACAACTGGCGTCGACAGTTCAAGCGCTGTGGCGGCAATCAGTTCTCAACCATTCAAGGTGTGAAGTTTCACCAAGAAGACGCTGATGAAGTGCAAGCGCTTAAGCGCCAGTTGGCCGACCTTAAAGAAGAGAATGCGTTTTTAAAAAAGGCTGCCGCGTACTTTGCGAGCGACCAAGAGTAAAGTACGCACTCATTAAAGTGTATGTGGGGCAATTCAGAATAACTGTGATGTGTCGGGCACTTAAAGTGTCTCGTTCTGGCTATTACAAGTACCTCACCCGCGATATATCTGCACACCAGCAACGACGCAAACAGCTTCGTGAGCACACCATGGCGCTCTTTGAGAAATTTCAAAAGCGCTATGGCGCGCCCAGATTAACGCGTGCATTAAAAGCTGAAAACGTGCCCTGCTGCGTTAATACGATAGCGAAAATCATGCAGCAGCTACAGTTACGTGCTCGCAACGGTAGAGCGTTTCGATATTCGCAATATAGCCACAGTAATGTACGCGTGAGTCAAAACGTATTGCGCCGGCAATTTGTGGCGACAAAGCCCAACACGAAGTGGGTTACGGACATTACTTACATTCGATTCAAAGGCCAATGGCATTACTTGGCTACCGTGATGGACTTGTACTCAAGAGCCATTGTTGGCTGGGCATTTGATGGTCATATGACCGAAGAGCTTATTATACGAGCCCTCAATATGGCGATTAGCCGACGAGATATAGTGCCTGGGTTAATCATTCACTCTGACAGAGGTGTTCAATATCGTTCCGTGCGATACCAAGACCTGATAATGAGCATCGGTGCCGTATCCAGTATGAGCAGAAGAAGCAACTGCTGGGACAACGCTGTAATGGAGTCATTCTTCAGTCGCATGAAAGTCGAACTCATTTATGGAGAGAAATTCAACTCGCTTCAGGAAATCAAATCTTGTATCTTCGAATACATTGAGATTTTTTATAATCGCGTACGCCAGCATTCAACACTGGGTTATGTAAGCCCATATGAATACGAAGCGATATACGCTTAACATGGATGTCCACTTTTAGTGGGTAAGACCAGTT
>NZ_BAAJLS010000027.1:0-1245 GCF_057539655.1 Alteromonas sp. 4NH20-0056
AAATGGCAAAAGAAAAGTTTGAACGTACGAAACCCCATGTAAACGTGGGTACTATCGGCCACGTTGACCACGGTAAAACTACCCTTACTGCAGCAATCACTACTGTTCTTTCAAAGACATATGGTGGTTCAGCTCAGGCATTCGATCAAATCGATAACGCGCCTGAAGAGAAAGCTCGTGGTATCACCATCTCTACATCTCACGTAGAGTATGACACTCCTACTCGTCACTACGCTCACGTAGACTGCCCAGGACACGCTGATTACGTTAAAAACATGATCACCGGTGCTGCACAGATGGACGGCGCGATCCTAGTAGTAGCTGCGACTGACGGCCCTATGCCTCAGACTCGTGAGCACATCCTACTTGGTCGTCAGGTTGGTGTTCCTTACATGATCGTGTTCATGAACAAATGTGACATGGTTGATGATGAAGAGCTTCTAGAGCTAGTAGAAATGGAAGTTCGTGAACTTCTTACTGAATATGAATTCCCTGGCGATGACCTTCCAGTTATCCAAGGTTCTGCACTTAAAGCCCTTGAAGGCGACGCAGAATGGGAAAAGAAAATCATCGAGCTTGGTGAAGCGCTTGATTCATACATCCCAGAGCCAGAGCGTGCTATCGATAAGCCGTTCATCCTTCCAATTGAAGACGTATTCTCAATCTCAGGCCGTGGTACAGTTGTAACAGGTCGTGTAGAGCAAGGTATCGTTAAAGTTGGTGAAGAAGTAGAAATCGTTGGTATCAAAGATACAGTTAAGACGACTTGTACTGGTGTTGAAATGTTCCGTAAACTTCTTGACGAAGGTCGCGCTGGTGAGAACGTTGGTGTTCTTCTACGTGGTACTAAGCGTGAAGACGTTGAACGTGGTCAAGTACTAGCGAAGCCTGGTTCAATCAACCCACACACTAAATTTGAAGCTGAAGTATACGTACTAAGCAAAGACGAAGGTGGCCGTCATACTCCATTCTTCAAAGGCTATCGTCCACAGTTCTACTTCCGTACAACTGACGTAACTGGTGCTGTAGAGCTTCCAGAAGGCGTAGAGATGGTAATGCCTGGTGACAACCTTAAGTTCGTAGTAGAACTTATTGCACCAATCGCGATGGACGAAGGTTTACGCTTCGCTATCCGTGAAGGTGGCCGTACTGTAGGTGCTGGTGTTGTAGCTAAGATTCTTTAATCTAAGCAAACCAATGCATAAAAGAAAGGCGCTCAATAGAGCGCCTTTTTTGTGTCTGTTT
>NZ_BAAJLS010000028.1:0-1039 GCF_057539655.1 Alteromonas sp. 4NH20-0056
AAGTGAAAAACATACTGGGCAATAACGAGGTATAGAAAATAATACGCTTACTGATGCGCGGGTGACAGCGAGTTTTATTTAACATTCTGATAATTATTGATTTTATGGTTTTTTCTGGTACGTATTTAGCGTGTTTTTAAAGCTGCGCTTTCATTAAAAAGTATGTGTTTTAATGGCGAAATCGTGCTCTTTACTTGTCATGACACCTGCGCGCCGCAAGTGATAAACTCACGGTCGTCGAAAAATGTGTTTCTATGCCCTGCACCATGGCGTGCCATTGATTGTGCGGTAAGCCGGTTTGTATTGTGATAGGTGAGTGACTGACGTCTACATGCTCGCACTGACCTACACGCAGTTGCCTCGCGGTGTCCTCAATCAGTGCTAGGTAGTCATAAAGAGAAAACGGTAACCCGTCGGCGGTGTTACTTTTGTTACCCAGAAACGGAAATAAGCACCGAGGTTGTTCATTGTTGATTGCCGCCTTAATACGTCGCTTAATGCTAGTGAACGCGGACGCTTTCGGTGTTGTGGCAATGCCTGCGCGAAGTGGGTTTAAATCGACATACGCCATACATGCCATCACGGCAGCGTCATCTAATAGCGCTTGAGACTTAAAACGTCCCTCCCAGAAACGGCCGGTACATGCATCTTCCTTGTTGGCCTGACGTGCGATGTATTCATTTAAGAGGCGCATAAACCAACTGATATCATAGAGTCTTTGACGATATACCGCGACCGTTGCCATTACCGACTGAATTTGAATATCTGACATTGCCGTGCGCCGCTGAGGCTGCATGTAGTCACGGGTAAGTTGTGTACCTTTATGTAGCGAATGCCACCGTGTTAAAACCGTCTCAGTTGTCCATGACAGGGCTTTATCTCTATCAATGCGAAGTACAACATGTGTATGGTTACTCATTACCGCGTAAGCACATACGTCAATCGCAAACACCTTCGCTAAACGAAGCAACCGGTTTTCTACCCATTGCCTTCGGTGCTCAAAGCTTTTGCCGCTGAAATGGTCCTTCCCACATAAAAA
>NZ_BAAJLS010000029.1:0-870 GCF_057539655.1 Alteromonas sp. 4NH20-0056
GCTATGAAGAAATTTCTGGTTTTCTTGGTACCAATAATATTTTTACTAAGCTATTGCCAAAAAAATATTGGAGGTATAACTGCCTCAGAAATTGATAAAGAACTGAGTAGCGCTTTAAAGGTTGGTGACTCACTAGAAAAAATAGAAATTTCTTTAAATAAGCTACACATTGGCTATCACTACGATAGTGACTTAGGGCTATTTGATGCGTCTCTTAAAGATAAAAATTATAACTGTGTACGCTACTTTCTATATGATTGTGCAGTGTTAATAAAAGTCTACACTGACAACACTCAAAGATATAAGGCTCATAAAGTTGAAGTCATTTACTCTGGTATATAGACCGCAACCTAACAAACAAATTATGTCACTCGCTGCCGCTCGCTGGGACGCAAACACGTGCGCGGCTTCGCCATTATTGCACACGTGTTTGCGCCCCATATTTGGAAGTTAGAAGGCGTCAGCCTAAACTGCGTTTCGCTTAATACAAATAACAGTTCAACCGCCCTCACCTGCTGCTTCAAAAATCGCTCTGGCTTTTGGTGGTTTTAACTTCGCCACATTAACTTCAAAGGTTGCGCAATAGGCGCTTTATCGCCAAGTTCTTAATTCAATTTAGCAAGCGCCATTGCACTTGGTAGCTCAAATGGCAGCTTGCTTCAGTCAAATCAAAAACATCACAGCGCTGTCGTTTTACTTGTTTGTGTTAATAATCAATCGTATGCTGACTTTATTAGTTTTTAAAAAGGCCAAGGGAACAGGCTCTGCTTCTAACAAAGCGCTCAAGTTCACTCCCTTCGGTCGCTGGGACGCCTATACGCGGGGCGGCTTCGCCATTATGCCCCACGTATCTGCGCCCCTTAGCTTAAA
>NZ_BAAJLS010000030.1:0-820 GCF_057539655.1 Alteromonas sp. 4NH20-0056
GAAGCACAGTCGCTAGATTGTGTGGAGCCGTCCTTGAAATACCACCCTTGTATGTTTGATGTTCTAACATTGGCCCCTTATCGGGGTTGTGGACAGTGTCTGGTGGGTAGTTTGACTGGGGCGGTCTCCTCCCAAATAGTAACGGAGGAGCACGAAGGTTAGCTAATCACGGTCGGACATCGTGAGGTTAGTGCAATGGCATAAGCTAGCTTAACTGCGAGACAGACACGTCGAGCAGGTACGAAAGTAGGTCATAGTGATCCGGTGGTTCTGTATGGAAGGGCCATCGCTCAACGGATAAAAGGTACTCCGGGGATAACAGGCTGATACCGCCCAAGAGTTCATATCGACGGCGGTGTTTGGCACCTCGATGTCGGCTCATCACATCCTGGGGCTGAAGTCGGTCCCAAGGGTATGGCTGTTCGCCATTTAAAGTGGTACGCGAGCTGGGTTTAGAACGTCGTGAGACAGTTCGGTCCCTATCTGGTGTGGGCGTTGGATGATTGATGGGAGCTGCTCCTAGTACGAGAGGACCGGAGTGGACGAACCGCTGGTGTTCGGGTTGTCATGCCAATGGCATTGCCCGGTAGCTACGTTCGGAACGGATAACCGCTGAAAGCATCTAAGCGGGAAGCCGGCCCAAAGATGAGTCATCCCTGACTTTTAAAGTCCGGAAGGGTTGTTAAAGACGATGACGTTGATAGGCAGGGTGTGGAAGCGTTGTAAGGCGTTAAGCTAACCTGTACTAATTACCCGAGAGGCTTAACCATACAACACCCAAGAAGCTTTAGGCTCGGTGGTGTTGAGATTGACAAGCTTA
>NZ_BAAJLS010000031.1:0-775 GCF_057539655.1 Alteromonas sp. 4NH20-0056
GTAGCTTGAAGGATATGGACATTCACAATGCAGAATAAACTAGTCGAAGCCTTAGGAACTCTTCCTCGATACCTAGCATTTCAGTTGTTTTTTCTTACGTATGTGCTCTCTATCTTTACCCATGCATCTGCGCCATCTCCTAAAATTTATCAATCCGGGATGTTTTTTTATCTTCTCCCTTTAGTTATGGCTATGGTAGTAACACACTTTGGCTACATGTCTGCTAAAAGTGGTAGCGTAAGCAAAACACAGTACTTTCAAGTATTCGGGATTTTTGTGCTCTACGGATTTATCTGGCATGCTCTTTTTTAAAACGCTACATAACAAACAAATTATGGCACTCGCTGTCGCTCGCTGGGACGCAAACACGTGCGCGGCTTCGCCATTTTTGCACACGTGTTTGCGCCCCATATTTGGAAGTTAGGTGCTTTGGTGAAAAATAGGTTTATATCGGAATGGGAACCAACGCTGCTGCAAGAAGAAATTTTGGCTAGTGGCATTTGGTTTTACGATGACCAAATACCGTTTAATGCTAAGTTACTTAGGCAAAAATACGATTACACATCTTTCGATTTACCAGCAATAGAAATGGCCGTTCATCCATATAATTTGGATTATATCGATTACTCTATTAGTGATGAGGGTTTTTTATACTTCTGGCAATTTGAAGGAAAAGGGCGCAAAAGTACGTCACCTACATTTAGTACTTATTTCGCCGCAAGGGACCACATAAATTCCTACGGTACAAAATATGATATTTCATGGAAAGCACGCA
>NZ_BAAJLS010000032.1:0-689 GCF_057539655.1 Alteromonas sp. 4NH20-0056
GAGTGTTGTCGCTCACCAGTGAAGATAATTGTGCTGTTGGACGAACGAGTTGTGATGTTTTCTTGCAGCCCAGCCCACACATAATTTCTTGTATCTGAAGCAGATACTTCAGAGGATTGTTTATTTCGCGCAATCACTATCAGCGGTAAGTTTCCAAAATTAGGTTTTAGTGCTTGTAGTTCATTAAGGCTTTGCTGGAATGAATTCGCTTCATCCAAGCTAGTATATTGATGCTTAGTTGTACTTTTCTTGGCCTTTTCTTCAGGGTTAGAATTGGAAAGATATAATCTTGGTAATCCAACTGGCGCAGCCCACATACCAAATTTGAAAAGGTACTTTTTTATAAAGCTTGGCTTGGGCATGTTATCAATTTGGCTTTCATGAGCTGAGTCAATTAATACCAAACCAGCTATTTCGTCGGGATACTTCAGAGCGAACTGCTGCATGTTCACGCCACCGAAGGAATGACCAACAAGAATAATCGGCCCTATTAATTTCTTTTTCTCCAGCATTGAGTGAAGCTCTCGGACAATTTCTTCACTTGTCCTTTCTTTCGGGCTTTCGTCGCTCCAGCCAAGTCCAGCCCTGTCGTAAGTTATTACTCTGGCAAATTTTGAGACTTCATCTGACACCTTCTTCCAAACAGACAAATCATCGCCCATACCAGAATCAAAAATTACGTTTACACG
>NZ_BAAJLS010000033.1:0-668 GCF_057539655.1 Alteromonas sp. 4NH20-0056
TAATAGCGCATTTTAGCGAGGTGATAAAACCTGACTTAACTCAGCTAAAGCCCAAAGCCATGCGCGCTATGAGCGATTTGGTAACGCGTCGTAACCAACTTCTTTCCATGCAAACAATGGAAAAGAATAGAATTCAAATCATGCCGAAAGACCTTGCGATGACAATAAAACCGATACTAACGGCTTTGAGGAATCAGATAAAAAAGGTCGAAGAAAAAATCATGAAGATGATTGAGTCGACGCCGGAATTTAAAGCGAAAGACCAACTGCTTCAAAGTATGAATGGTGTTGGAAAAGTTGCAGCTGCGTCGATAATAAGTAATTTACCTGAGCTTGGTTATATGACAAACAAACAAGCAGCAGCTTTAGTTGGAGTTGCACCGATCAACAAAGAAAGTGGAAGGTATAAAGGGCATCGAAAAATACAGGGTGGGCGGCACCAAGTAAGAACAGTGCTCTTTATGGCTGTGATGTCAGCGATTCAATCAAACCCCGTATTTAAATCTTATTACGGTAAGTTAGTTAGCGCAGGAAAGCCTAAAAAAGTAGCCTTGATAGCCTGTGTCAGAAAGATGGTAATAGTACTAAATTCAATGTTGAGAGATGGTGTGATGTGGGAAGCGCCAAAGGCTATAAATTAACTATTGACGCCATAGTCTCTTGTTAGG
>NZ_BAAJLS010000034.1:0-616 GCF_057539655.1 Alteromonas sp. 4NH20-0056
GTTATATGGAGGAGGGACCCATACATTGAGATATCTATTAGCTTTTTCTTTATTAATGTTTGGGTGCGCATCTCAACCAAACAACATTGCCATTATCGATATGACGTACAAAGATGTTTCTGTACTAGCAAATGAAGGAAATCCTTCAGCTATCCATGCTTTATGCTACCGCCATTCTTACGGTTATGATGGCGCAGAAAAGAACTACAAAAAGGCGTATGAGTGGTGTAAAAAATCAGCAATGAATGGTAACGCTAGTTCAATAACATTGTTAGCAGAACTTCATTATCAGGGCAACGGTACTGAACAGAGTTATGAAAAAGCATTTCAGCTATACAAGTTAGCGGCAGAACTTGGGCATGATCATGCTCAGTTAATTCTTTACCTAATGCTCTCAAAAGGACAAGGTGTTGTGGCGAACAAAGAGTTGGCCATATATTGGCTAGAAAGATCTTCAAAAAATGGTAACCAACAAGCGATCAGACTCAGTGGTAGTTCTTCCATATAACAAACCACTAAAGGCACTCGCGCTGCTCGTTGGGACGCTAACACATGGGCTGCGTCACTTCGTTCCTAATTTTAGCCCATGTGTTAGCGCCCCTTAGTGGGGTGTTAT
>NZ_BAAJLS010000035.1:0-483 GCF_057539655.1 Alteromonas sp. 4NH20-0056
CTTAATTTTTTTGTATGGATAATTACCCACCTAACTTAAATCCTTTTTCATCAATTTCGGGTAATGTGAGACCCAGGCTTTAGCAGCAACTAAAGCTTTCTATTTGGCAGTTCGATTAATTTTTGGCTCCTCAATTGAGAGACCGATAACAAGAAAGAACGCCTTATAGGACTCCAAGCACCACACTCGAATAGTCTACTGGGTCTCGAACCCGCATTATGCAAGCAAGAGTTAGCTTATTATGAACACTATTACAAAGCAAAAAATTAACGTTGGGGTAGATACTGGCAAGTCACAGCTTGATATTTACATCCGGCCTTTGGATATCTTTTTCTCTGTTGAAAACAATGAAAGAGGGATCAAAGAAGCGATTGTCCAACTCAAAAAATATCAGCCCGAAAGAATAGTTATTGAAGCGACGGGCAGGCTAGAAATGCCTTTTGCAATGGCGTGCGCCGAAGCTAAACTTCCGTTTGTCATTGC
>NZ_BAAJLS010000036.1:0-468 GCF_057539655.1 Alteromonas sp. 4NH20-0056
ATGCCAAATGAATAATTTTATTCCCATAATCAGAAGCTTCGATTGCTCAGACTTTGACCCAATCAACGAATGGGTATTCGAAGATCCTGCAGAAGTTGATTTTTGGTTCAATATTTCAGTAGGCGCAGAAGGCATGGACGGAACTAATAACTTTCAAGTTCATGTGGTTACACAAAAACTACTATCGCAAATAACCGACAAAAAGCATTTACTTGTTTTGCCTTATTACTCTTGGGCCAAAACTATAGAGGAAACAAACAAAATATTGTCAAATTGTACAGACGTTAGCTGGGAAGGTATGTTTAAACAAATCGCTAAACATTTTTGTTGGGAATACGAGTGGTCTCAGCGGTAATGGCATATAACAAACAAATTAAGCTCGCTCCCTTCGGTCACTGGGACAAATACTCGTTGGCGGCTGCGCCATTTTCTCCAACAAGTATTTGCCCCTTATTAGGGTGTTAGGTT
>NZ_BAAJLS010000037.1:0-425 GCF_057539655.1 Alteromonas sp. 4NH20-0056
ATAACTTTAAGCTAAGGGGCAATTACGTTGCGCTAAAATGCCGAAGGCGCGCAACGTAATTGTCCCAGTGAACGCAGTGAACGTCTTAAGCGTTTTGTTATGTGCCATGCTAATCAACGATAAGTACGGTGCCATCCGCGACCTTCCTGCTGGCTAAATACAATCCAAATTTATGCCCAACAGATAGTAACTTTTTGTGCATATCCGGGTTTATAAAAGCAAGTCCCACTTCGAGGGTTTCTCCTGGGAAAATTTCATCTCTACTACCCATATCTATTGCGCATGAGCTACCGATCATCCCTTCGTATCGAATTATAGGCCTGATACCACGAGCAATCTTTGGATTAAAATCTGAAGTTACGAAATCCAAAACTGTAATTTCTGCTAAAACCTCAAATTTCATTTCTGTCCTAAAGGCACATAAC